>NZ_JAIUHZ010000001.1:0-1064722 GCF_020165355.1 Mesorhizobium sp. BR1-1-6
GGGTGGGCATGCGCACCCAGTCCGCCCGGCCGGCCTTGTGCAGCAGATCGCCGGGGGAGCCGGACGGCAGATGCCCGGTCAGCAGAACCGGAAAGCCGGCCCGGTCGGCGCGCGGCAGCAGGCGGGACGAAGGCCCAGCCTCGCCCATGCCGTCATCGGCCAGCAAGGGCAGCGAGGGCAGCGGGTCGGCGTCGGTCCAGTCTGCGGCACTACCCAGCCGCAAGCGCAGCATCTCGGATACGCCAGGAAGCAGCGCTGAAGTGGCGGCGATCTGCGCTTCGAGCGAAGCACGCATGCCGGCGTGGATGGCGAAGGGTCCCGGCAAGGCCGCGATCAATTCCAGCGACCGCCCCGACAGCGGCGTCGGCAGAAGGCATCCGTTCGAATGGCGCGCCACCCAGCCCGAAATGGCCTCGGCGCGCGCCGCACCCGGCACGGGATCGGCGCCATAGGACGCGTCGAGAACGAGAAGATCGCATTCGGGGATCGCGTCCATCACGAAGACATTGCTGTCCGGCACCACGTCGGCCGAATAGACGACGCGGCTCTTGCCATCGTCGACGGCAAACCAGACGCCGCCGACGACATGTCCCGACCTCCCCGTCCTGACCGTGAGATTGCCGCTCTTCAGCAAATCGCCGGGTTCGAAAATCTCGATGCGATCTTCCGGAAAGGGAAATCGCTTGAGATCCCCGGGATCGGCATAGCCGGCGAGCGTGGCCGGAGCCTCGGCGCGGGTTTCGGCCGTCATGAAAATCGGACCGGCATAGCCGCGCGACAAAAGCCAGCTCAGAGCACCGACGTGATCCTCGTGCGCATGCGAGACAAACAACGCGTCGATGTCGGCGATCGACCCGTCAAGTGCCGGATAGTACTCCGCCCCTGTGGCGCCGACCTTGATGCCGATATCGAGCAGGATGCGATCGTTTCCGCTGCGGACGGCAACGCTGGTGCGGCCCTTTTCGCCGAAGCCGCCGGCCAGGTCCAGCTTCATCACGACGCCGCCTCCGCCGGGATCAGCCAGCCGGACTTAATGCGCAGGCGCGCCTGGGCTCCGCTCTCCAGCACGACCGGGTCGGGCTGCCCGAAATGCAAGGTAAGATCAGGTCCTGCGGAAGGCGTAAATTCGATGCGCGCCGAGCCACCCTGGTAGATCACCCGCTTGACGAGGCCATCGAAGCCGGGGCCGTCCGGCGAGACGTCGAGATCGGCCGACCGGCAGCAGATCCTTGCGCCGGCGCGCGGCCGCTCGCCTGCCCGGCAGCGGACGACCAGCTCGGTTCCGAGAACCCGGACCTTGCAATGACCGGCTTCCTCGGCGTTCAGCACGTCGGCCGGAAGCAGAATGCCCTGTGAAATGAAGGAGGCCACCATTTCATTCGCCGGCTCATGATAGAGCTCGCGCGGCGTCGCGAGCTGGACCAGGCGACCGTGATCCATCACCGCGATGCGATCGGCCAGCGCCATGGCCTCGGCCTGATCGTGGGTGATGTAGACGATGGTCGTGCCGGTGCGCTTGTGAAAGGCGGCGAACTCGTCCTCCATCGAGGCCCTGAGATGCACGTCGAGATTGGCGAGTGGCTCGTCGAACAATACCAGCGAGGGCGCGGCGACCAGGCAGCGCGCCAGGGCCACGCGCTGGCGCTGGCCGCCGGAGAGGTTGGCCGGCCTACGGTCTCCTAACCCCTGTAGATTGACCAGGGCCAGCGCGTCGGCAACCTTCTGGCGGGCGACCGCCTTGTCCAGCTTTGCAACCTTGAGCGAATAGCCGATGTTCTCGGCGACCGTCATGTGCGGCCACAATGCGTAGTTCTGGAAGACGATGCCGACCCGCCGCTTCTCTGGTGGAACGCTGCCGCCTGCACCCGACACGACCTCGCTGCCGACGCGGATTTCGCCCGACGTCACCTTCTCGAAGCCGGCGACAAGCCGCAGCAACGTCGTCTTGCCGCAGCCGGAAGGCCCGAGCACGGCAAGGAATTCGCCGTCGCCGACATCGATCGAAACGTCCTTGACCGCATCGAACTCGGCGAAGCTCTTGGTCACATGGTCCAGGGTCAATCGCGCCATGGCAGAACTCCACTCGGAAGATGAGGGGCAAGCAGGTTGGTCACCAGCATCAGCACGAAGGTGACCGCGACCGTGATGACGGACATCGCCGCCGCGTAGTTGGAATCGCCGCCCTGTTCGAACGAGAACATCACCACGCCGATTGTCTCGGAACCCGACGACCACAGCAGCGCCGAGACCGTGAGCTCGCTGAGCGCCGTCATGAAGATCAGCAGGCCGCCGGCGATCGCCGCCGGCGCCACCAAAGGAAAGACGATGGTGCGCATGCGCGTGAACAGGCCGGCGCCCGCCACTTGTGCAGCCTCCTCCAGCGTCCGGTCGATCTGGTGATAGCCGCTGATCGTCGGCCGCAAGGCCAGCACCAGGAAGCGGGCGAGATAGGCGTAGAGGATGATCCAGACCGTGTTGTAAAGCTGTATGCCGGTCAGCGGGATCGGCCGCAGGAACAGCAGCAGCGATGCGATCGCGAGCACCACGCCGGGCAAGGCATAGGGCAGTTCGACCGAAAGATTGAGCAGCCGCACCCAGCGCTGCTTGCCCCAGGCAATGAGATAGCCGATCGGCACGGCGACGAGGACCGCGAAGAACGCGGCGGCGATAGACAGCCAGAAGCTGTTGAAGAAGGCGCGGCTGGCGGCAGCGTGCTCGAACAGCACGAAACGGTAATTGTCGAGCGTCGCCGTCTTGGCGCTGAGCGCGATGCCGTAGCCGGGAACCAGCGACGTCAGCACCAGCCCGAACAGCGGCAGGAACAACACCAGCACGACCAGCAGCCACATGCCGGCCTGGACGACCGGACGCCAGCGGCCAAGCTCGTAGGGCTCGGCGGGCAGCGAGGTGGAGCTGATGCGGTAGTCGCGGCGCCGGCTCATGACCTCCTGGGCGATAATACCGGCCATGGCGATGATGCCGATCAGCACCGACAGGAACGCCGTCTCGCCGAGCACGGCCGGCCCGCCGCCGGCCAGTTTTTGATAGATCAAGGTCGGCAGCACGAGATAATTGGCGGGAATGCCGAGAAAGGCGGGAATGCCGAAATTGCCGACGCAGGACACGAAGGCCAGTGCCGCTGCCGCCATGATCGACGGTGTCATCAGGGGTAGCACGATGGTGACGAGCACGGTGAACCAGCTCGCGCCGCCGGCTCGCGCCGCCTCGACCAGTTCGCGCGGCAGCTTGCGCAGGCCAGCGCGCACCAGCAGGAACACCAGCGGGCCATACTGCACGCCGAGCAGCAGGATGATGCCCGACGTGGAATAGAGCGGGTTCTTGGTGCCCAGCGGCGGTGCGGCGCCGAACAGCTTGAGGAACGGGCTGGCCGGTCCGAACAGTTGCAGCCAGGCAAGCGCCGTGACCTGCGGCGCGATCATCAGCGGCATGACGTAGCAGAGCACCAGCGCGCTTCGGCCGCGTATGTCGGTCAGCGTGATGAGCACCGCCACCAGCGTTCCCGACAGCACGGCAAGCACCGTGCCGCCTATGCCGACGACAAGCGTGTGCCAGGTGGCGATCCAGGTCGCCGGGCTTCTCAGTCCAGCCTCCAGGGCCATCGTCGACACCGTGCCGCCGGGTGCCACGATTTCCTTGATCAGGCGCAGCATCGGCAGCAGGGAGAGCAGCACGATGACGACGGCTACCGCCGCCGTCAGGACCATTTCCTGGCCCCGGCTTTCCCTGATCGTTGATGGCATCGTTGCTTTCCTGAAATTCGACCAGCGCGCAGTGGGGATGCCGCCGAAGCGGCATCCCGGCCGGATCGCCGAGCCTTGTCAGCCGCCGAACAGTTCCGAGAACTTCGCCTTGTCGGCGTCGGTCTTGGCGACGATTGCCTTGGTGTCGAACGACATTACCTTGACCTTGACGCCTTCCGGCAGCCATTCGGGCCGGCCGACCGAGGCCCGTGCCGGCAGGTAGCCCATCGAAAGCGCCAGCTTCTGGCCTTCGTCCGAAAGAATGAAGTCGACGAACTTCTTGGCGCCGTCGACATTCTTGGCCGTCTTCATGATCGCGACCGGTTCGGTCACGGCCGGAACGCCTTCCGAGGGGAACACGAATTCCACCGGCGAGCCCTTCTTCTTGGCGTTCATCGCCATGAAGTCGACGAGGATGCCATAGGGCTTCTCGCCTGATGCCACGGACTTCAGCACCGCGCCATTGCCGCGCACGCTGACGGTGTTGTTGGCCTTCAGCTTCTGGAAGAAATCCCAGCCGTAATCGGCATCGCTGGCGAAACCCGAAAGCAGGTAGGCGGCGGCACCTGAATAGAGCGGGCTCGGCATGACGAGACCATCGGCATAGGCCGGCTTGGCGAGATCGGCCCAATGCTCGGGTTTTTGCGCAGCCGCGGTGTTGTAGACGATGCCGGTGGTGATCAGCTTGCTGCCGAAATAGGTCTTGTCGGCGTCGTAAGCATCCGGCTCGATGCCGTCGAGCTTTGCCTCGGGATAAGGCAGCAGCCGGCCATCCTTCTTCAGCAACTCCATCGAGACCGCATCGGCGATCAACAGCACGTCGGCCTGCGGGCTGCCGGCGGCGAATTCGGCCGCCATCTTTGTGAGGATGTCGCTGGTACCGGAACGATAGATTGCCACGTCGATGCCGGGCTGCGCCTTCTTGAAGGCCTCCACGGTCTTGGCCGCATCGGCTTCCGGCTGGGATGTGTAGAGCGTCAACGTTTCGGCACTTGCCATGCCGGCAAACAAAGTTGCCGCGAGCGCCAGCTGGCTGCCCAGCAGCTTGATGAATAGCGTCTTCATAAGACCTCCTGTCCTGTCTGTGCACGACTGGTCCGGCCCCGGCCGGTTCCCTGTCTCTTCCTCCCTGCACGGCGCATATGACTGGTGGATGACACAGCGCGTGAGATATACAGAATATGTTCATATGTTCGATGTCAATTACAAATGAACAAAAATGTGCAACAATCGACACGCCGGACATCCGGTGCCAGTTGACACGCGGCCGGCCTTTCTCCGAAGAGGCGATGCGGGGCCCAGGCCAAGGCTCATGAGGACGAAAAGCGATGCCCGTGGAAAAACCGAGACCGGCCCGCTCCGGATTGCCGATGGTGTCGTCGGATCTCAACGTCAAGACGGCGTGGCTCTATTATGTGGAGGGCTTCACGCAGGAGCAGATCGCCGAGAAGCTCGATGTCTCCAGGGTTAAGGTCATGCGCACGCTGGCCGCGTGCACGGCCGAGGGCATCGTCGTCACCATGATCAACGCGCCGACCGCCGAACAGGTGGCGCTCGAACGTGCACTCGAGAAGCGCTGGGGCCTCGATGCCGCCGTCGTCATCCCGACGCCTTCGGCGCAAGACCACCTGGAGAAGGCGATCGGCCACGCCGTGGCGGCCTATCTCGGCGAGCAGATGCAGGACGGCATGACGCTGGCAATCGGCGGCGGCGCGACCCTGCATGCAAGTTTGGGCTTTCTCGCCCGCCGGCAGCTGAAGCACGCCTCGGTCGTGGCGCTCGTCGGCAGCCTGCCGCATTCGCAATGGATCAATCCGTCGATCGTCGCCGCCAAGGTCGCCGATGTCTTCGAGGTCGACAGCTACCAGATCACTGCGCCGGTGACGGTCGACAACCCCTCGCTGCGTGACCTGCTCTGGGCGCAGCCGGCGCTGCAGGACGTGCGGCAGCGCGCTGCCGCCGCCGATATCGCGCTGCTTACCGTCGGCGACATGTCGCCGGACGCGACCATCTTCCGCCACGGCATCGTGCCGTCGTCGCTCATCGCGTCGCTGAAAGCGAAGGGCGCGGTCGCCAACATGCTGTGCTATTTCGTCGATGCCTCAGGCAGGCTGGTCGACCACGAAGTCAACGGCCGCGTCATGGCCATCGACCTCGATGTCGTCGGCCAGGTGCCGAATGTCGTGCTGGCCGCCGGCGGAAAACGCAAGGTGGCCGCGATCCTCGCCGCGCTGAAGGCCGTCAGCACCAATGTGCTGATCACCGACAGCGATACGGCGACGGCGCTGCTGGCAAAGGCTGGCTGACGCTGCTTCCAGTGCCGCTTAGATCAGGCCGCGTTCGCGCAAGAAATCCTCGACGCCGACATGGGTCATGGATTCGAATTCGGCGATCGCCTCGGCCACCCGCCTGCGCTGGGCCGCCAGCAGCGTGAACACCTGCTTCATCTCGCCGGAAACGCCGAAGCGGCCCCAGCGCTCCGCGATATGCGCAGGCAAGCCGATATCGGCGCAGAACGCATCCAGGCTCTCATAGCCGAGACTGGCGACGAGTTGCTTGGTTTCGTCCCCCGACATACGCGGCTCGAAAGCGTGATCGTGCAGGCGCTGCGCCACCAGCTTGATGTCGGACGGAGACGCGCCCATCACCTTGCCGAACAGGGTCTTGACGTCGGATGGATCGAATGCGGGCATGCGGACCTCCCTTGATCACAGTCCACCTGAAACATGGGCGAAGGGTTCGCGCCTGACAAGTCGATTCTGTGGTGAGCCGGCGCATCATTCGACGCCTCCTCACGTCAACGTGACCTACACCAGCATGCCCATCGGGTTCTCGATCAGCTTCTTGAAGGCGACCAGCAGTTCGGCGCCCAGCGCTCCGTCCACGGCGCGATGGTCGGTCGACAGCGTCACCGACATCACCGTGGCGATTTTGATCTCGCCGTTCTTGACCACCGCCCGCTCCTCGCCGGCGCCCACTGCCAGGATCGTCGCATGCGGCGGGTTGATGACGGCGGCGAAATCCTTGATGCCGAACATGCCAAGGTTCGACACCGCCGTGGTGCCGCCCTGATATTCCTCGGGCTTCAGCTTGCGGCTGCGCGCGCGGCTGGCCAGGTCCTTCATCTCGTTGGAGATCACCGACAGCGTCTTTTCGTCCGCATGCCGAATGATCGGCGTGATCAGGCCGCCGGGGATCGAGACGGCAACGCCGACATCGGCATGCCTGTGCTTGACCATGGCGCTTTCGGTCCACGAGGCATTGGCATCCGGCACCGCCTTCAGGGCCATGGCCATCGCCTTGATCACCATGTCGTTGACCGAGAGCTTGTAGGCGGGCGCCTCGCCCTTGTCGGTCTTCTTTACCGGTGCGGCCACATTGAGCTGCGTGCGCAGCGAAAGCAGCGCATCGAGCTCGCAATCGAGCGTCAGGTAGAAATGCGGGATGGTGGTCTTGGCCTCGACCAGCCGCCGCGCGATGGTCTTGCGCATATTGTCGTGCGGGACGAGATCGTAGGAGCCTTCCTCGAACAGGCGCAGCACGTCCCCCTCCCCCTTGAAGAGAGGGTGGCCGGCCGCAGGCCGGTCGGGTGGGGTTGCTTCGACGGGGCTCGGCGCAAAAGCGGTGCCTCCTGAGACGACCCCCTCCGTCCGCTTCGCGGACACCTCCCCCTCGAGGGGGGATGAGAGTACCGCATCGATATCCGCCTTCACGACGCGGCCATGTGGGCCTGTGCCTGGTATGCCGGAGAGATTCAGTCCTGCTTCACGAGCCAATCGACGCGCCAAGGGTGTAGCGCGGGTTTTCCCCTCCCCCTCGAGGGGAGGGTGGCCGGCCAAAGGCCGGTCGGGTGGGGTCGGTTCGACCGGGCTCAGCGCGATGGCGGTGCCTTTTGAGGCAACCCCCTCTGTCGGCTTCGCCGACATCTCCCCCTCGATGGGGGAGATTGGCGCATAAGTCTCGCCCTCGGCATAGATCCACGCGACCGGTGCGCCGACGGGGATATCGACGCCTTCCTTGCCGGAGACATCGCGCAGGATGCCGCTGGCCGGCGCGTCGATTTCCATCGCCGCCTTGTCGGTCTCGATCTCGAACAGCACGTCGCCCTTCTTGACCCGGGCGCCTTCCTCGGCGAACCAGCGCGAGATCTGTCCGGTCGCCATGTCCATGTCGACCTTGGGAAGAATGACTTCGGTCGGCATGTCTCAGCGAACCCCTCTCACGAGGTCGCGGGCGGCGGTGATGATGCCGGGAACCTGCGGCACCGTCGCCTTCTCCAGCTCCGGATTGTACGGGATCGGCGTCTCCGCGCCGCCCAGCCGCACGATCGGCGCGTCGAGATAGTCGAACGCCTCGCTCTCGGCGATCATGGCGCTGACCTCGGCGCCGATGCCCAGCGTCTTGACCGCTTCGTAGACGCACATCAGCCGCGACGTCTTCTTGACGCTGTCGATGACGGTCTGCTTGTCCATCGGCCGGATCGTCCTGAGGTCGACGACTTCGACGTCGATGCCTTCCGCTTCCAGCGCGGCCGCGGCGTCGAGCGCCTTCTGCACCATGATCGAGGTGGCGACGATGGTGAGATCGCGCCCTTCGCGGCGGATATCGGCCTTGCCGATCGGCACCGTGTAGTAGCCTTCCGGAACCGGGCCCTTCATCTTGTAGAGCAGCTTGTGCTCGAAGATCATCACCGGATCGGGATCGGCGACGGCAGCCAAAAGCATGCCCTTGGCATCGTGCGGCGTCGCCGGCTGGATGACCTTTAGGCCCGGCACATGGCCGAGCCAGGCCTCCAGGCTCTGGCTGTGCTGCGCGGCGGCACCGGTGCCGGAACCGGCGGGAAAGCGCATCACCACGGGAACGGAAACCTCACCGCCCAGCATGAAGCGCATCTTGGCCGCCTGGTTGACGATCTGCTCCATGGCGAGCGTGGCAAAGTCGGAGAACTGGAACTCGAAGATCGGCCGCATCCCGGTGAGGGCCGCACCCACCGCGACACCCGCGCCGCCCAGTTCCGAGATCGGCGTATCCATCACCCGGTCCGCGCCGTAGCGCTCGACCAGATCGCCGGTCACCTGGAAGGCGCCGCCATAGACGCCGATGTCCTCGCCCATCAGGAAGACGCGTTCGTCCATGTCCATGGCGATCGCCATGGCTTCCTGGATCGCCTGGGCGTAGCTCAGTTCACGCACCATCGCGTCCATCACGCCTGCTCCGTATACACGTAATTTCCGGTCTCGCTGACATCAGGCGACGGGCTCGCCTTGGCGAACTCGATGCCGTCGGCGATTTCCTTGGCCACCGCTTCGCGGATCGCCTCGATGCCCTTGTCGTCAATGAACCCGAAGTCGCGCAGCTCGCTTTCGAACAGGGTGATCGGATCGCGGTTCGACATCCAGTCCTCGATCTCCTCCTTGGTGCGATAGCGGTTGCGGTCGCTCTTGGAATGGCCGCGATGGCGGTAGGTCTTGGACTCGATCAGCGTCGGCCCCTCGCCCGCGCGTGCGCGCTCGACGGCCTTGTAGGACGCCTCGGCGACCTCCGAAAAAATGTTGCCGTTGACGATGACGCCGGGCATCGAATAGGCGGCGGCGCGCTCGGCGATGTTCTTGACCGCGGTCGAGCGGGCCGTCGACGTCGACATGCCGTAGCCATTGTTCTCGCACACGAAAATCACCGGCAGCTTCCAGATCGCCGCCATGTTCAGCGCCTCGTGGAAAGCGCCCTCATTGTTGGCGCCGTCGCCGAAGAAGGAGACCACGACCTTGCCGGTCTTCATCATCTTGGAGGAGAGCGCCGCCCCGACGGCGATCGGAATGCCGCCGCCGACGATACCATTGGCGCCCAGATTGCCCTTGGCCACGTCGGCGATGTGCATCGAGCCGCCGCGTCCCTTGCAGTAGCCGGTGGTCTTGCCGAAGAACTCGGCGAACATGCGCTTGACCTCGGCGCCCTTGGCGATGCAGTGGCCGTGGCCGCGATGCGTCGAGGTGATCTGGTCATCCTCGCCGAGCGGCATGCAGATGCCCATGGCGCTGGCTTCCTGCCCGATCGACAGATGCATGGTGCCGTGGATGAGGCCGCGCGTGTAGCTCTCCTCCGCGCCCTCTTCGAAGCGGCGGATGAGGTACATCTTGTAGAGCACCTGTCTGAGCTGCTCGGCGCTGTACTGGCGATAGACGAAGGGCAGGTTGGCGCGGCTGTCCGCGACGGCTTTGCTGGCTGCGGCCATGATCACACCTCCACGGTTCCGTAGACGAGCTTGTCCTGGCGCGCGCGCAGTTCGGCGATCTTGGAGCCGGGAGCCGGGGCGGCATTGGCGTAGGTGATGAGCTCGCCCTTCTTGATCGGCGCCGTCACCGAACCGCCTTGCAGCAGACCGCAGGGAATGGCCCTGGCGGCATGTGCTTCCGGCGCCGTCATGATCCAGGCGCGGTAGCAATATTCGCCGATCGCATCGAGCTTCTCGCCCGGCTTCATGTCCTTCTTGGCCACGGCTGCGACTTCGGCCACCGGCTTTGCCAGCGGCACCATGTCGGCCTTGCCGTAGAGCACGACGCGGGCGCAGGTCAGGGGCACTTCGAGCGAGGTCAGATGGTAGGGCCGATGGAAGGTGAAGTACGGGCCCTTGCCCATCTTCAAATCTTCCATGCGCTCCGAAATGCGCGGATGCGACATGTCGGCGACGACGAACACGCCGGGCGCGACACCCTTGCCGATCGAATAGTCGACGACGCCGACCTTCGACAGCACGCCGCCGTCCTTCTGCGGCACCAGCACCTTGGACAATTCGCCGAGCGTCGCCGCCGGACCATGCATGCCGGCCTTGTCGGGCACCAGCCCGGTGGCGTTGGCGATCGCCGCCATCTCGACCATGGTCTTGGAGCCGTCGACGAACTCGACCAGCATACGCACATTCATGTGCCGGCGCTTGGCTTCCTCTTCATAGTCGGGCGGCGTGGCGTCGATGTTGAGCGGATTGTTCTTGCCCTTGCCGGCGGCGACGATCGGATGGCCCATCGCCGAGACGAATTCGATAAGCTCCATGCAGGAAGACGGCTCGTCGCCGGCGCCCAGCGAATAGGTGACGCCGAGCCGGTCGGCCTCGCTCTTGAGATAGGCGCCGATGGTGACGTCGGCCTCGACATTCATCATCACCAGGTGCTTGCCGTGCTCCATGGCGCGCAAGCCGATCTCGGCGCCGACGGCGGGAACGCCGGTGGCGTCGATGACGACGTCGATCAGGTCATTGTTGATGACCAGGCTGGCGTCGTTGGTGACCGCCACCTTGCCGGCCTCCATGGCGGCCGTCATCGCCGAGGCGTTCGACACTTCGCGCGCATGCCCGGTTTCCTGGAAGGCGATATCCACGGCCTTGCTGGCGGCGGGCAGGTTCAGCTCGGAAATGGCGCCGATCTCGATGCCGGACATATGGGCGACGCGGGTGACGATGTCGGTTCCCATCTCGCCCGAACCGATCAAGCCGATGCGGATTGGCTTGCCCGACTTGGCCCGCACCTCGAGATCACGGGCAAGGCCCGTCAACGAAACATTGGAAGCCATACCGCTCATTCCTCCCGTAATGCTGCTATTCAATCACCTGACGGGTATTGAACATCTGTATTTCTGTCAAGACTAATGTCCAGATTCGTAGCACTTTTGTACCCTTTCCAGCATCACGAGCAAGGTGGGAAAACCGGCAAATCCGACAACCAAACGCTCGCGACGGTTCGACGCATTCGGGCCCGGAAAAACTTCAACCGTGAGCGCGCTTGATGGCGAGAGAAGGGGCGCCCCCTGCTTAAGTGCTAGCCAACCGGAAAATCGTGGAAATGGATGATGGTGCTGACCGGAATGCCGCGCCATTTGCCGGCGATCAGCCGGTGGACACGTCCGGCGAAGATGTGACGGACACTGCCATGGCGTTGGAATAGCTCTTGAAGGGCATCGGCGTCGGTTAGCGTGACCTCGTCGAGCACCGGCATGTGGATGCCGAACGGCGGGTGGTGCATAAACAGGAGGACCGACCGGTCCGGTGCCTCTTGCAACCGCTTGCCGGCGCCTGCGGCATCAGCCGGGAACAGAACGCCTCGCCTGGGCTTTACTGTGCCGTCCAGCCGCCGTCCATCGGCAAGGTCGTGCCGGTGATCTGCCTGGCTGAATCCGAGCACAGGAACAGCGCCAGGGCGGCAAGGTCCTCGACGGCGACGAATTCCTTTGTCGGCTGTGCGGCCAGAAGCACATCGCGCTTGACCTGTTCCTCGGTCATGCCGCGCGCCTTCATGGTGTCGGGAATCTGCTTCTCGACCAGCGGCGTCCAGACATAGCCGGGCGCGATCGCGTTGACGGTGATGCCGTCCTGCGCGACTTCCAGCGCCACCGTTTTGGTCAGGCCTGATATGCCGTGCTTGGCCGAGACATAGGCGGATTTGAACGGCGAGGCGACGAGCGCATGCGCCGAAGCCGTGTTGATGATGCGGCCCCATTTGCGGCTCTTCATGCCAGGCAGCGCCGCTTTTATCGCGTAGAAGGCCGACACGAGGTTGATGCGGATGATCGCTTCCCATTTGTCGTCCGGGAATTCCTCGATCGGCGCGACATGCTGGATGCCGGCGTTGTTGACCAGGATGTCGAGGCTGCCGAACGCCTCTTCCGCCTCATGCACCATGGCGCTGACCGCCGCGCCGTCCATCATGTTGGCGTCGGAGTAGCGGCATTTGACACCGAAATCCTTCTCGATGCCGGCGCGCTCCTGCTCGATGGTCGTGGCGTCGCCCAGGCCGTTGATGGTGAGATTGGCGCCTTCGGCGGCGAAGGCGCGGGCGATAGCCAGGCCGATGCCGCTGGTCGAGCCGGTGACGAGGGCGTTTTTCGAAGACAGGGAAGCCATGGCGATCTCGCGAGAAGTGGGAGGGAAGATGACGATATAATTGTGCGTCGCAGCATGATAATGACAGAGCCTCGCGCAAAGAAAAAAGCAGCGCCGGCGACCGGCCTGCCTTTTTTTCTGAAAGTGCCTGCCCCGGCTCAGAACACCTGGTGAAAGATGATGAACAGCACGAAGGCCAGCGTGATCGAGCACGGCAGCGTCAGCACCCAGGCCAGCAGCAGGTTGCGCACCGTCGACCATTGCAGGCCCGAGCCATTGGCGGCCATGGTTCCGGCGATGCCGGACGACAGCACATGGGTCGTCGACACCGGCAGGCCGAGCCTGTCGGCCATGCCGATGGTCACCATGGCGACGAGTTCGGCCGCGGCGCCCTGGCCATAGGTCAAATGGCCCTGATGGTCCGTCAGGGTCGCTTGGCCCGGGCAGGACCGACATCGGGCGATCCGGCGATTTCCAGCAGCGACGACACCAGCAATTGCCGCTCGTCTGGGGAAAGCACATCCGCGTCGAACAGATTCATGCTGCGCAGGCCCTCGATGGCGAGATAGCAGACCAGCAGCGATTTGAGATCCGGCGTCTCGCTCTTCAGTCGTTGGAAGAGTTGTCGCTTGAACGTCTTTATGGGCGACATGAAGTCCGGATCCTCGGCGATCGCCGAAAATATCCACGACGCCGATGGCTGCTTGTCCTCGCAATCCTTGGCCGAAAGCCTGATGTAGACGGCGAGCGGATTTGCGCCATTGTCGTTGCTGCTGGCGGTCTCCAGCGCCTGCTCGAACTCGCGCAGATAGCCTTCGACCAGGCCCTGCATCAATTTGGCCTTGGTCGGGAAATTGTAGAGCAGTCCGCCCTTCGATACGCCGGCGCGGCTGGCGACGGCATCCAGGGACAGGCTACCGGGGCCGGATTCCCGTGCGACGTCCGCCGCCGCAGCGAGAATCCTCTCGCGCGAGTTCGTTCGTTGGGCTTTCATGGCGCCTCCCATCGCAAGCTTAGGCCCAATTGACAAGACCGTCCAGACGGTACAGTAAGACCGCGGTCATTTGAAATCGGGGCCCGCAGTCGATATGTGTCCCGATATCCGCGCTTCGCGCCGGATTTCGACTGAGGGGACTTCCTTGTTCAAGCGCATACTCCGTTTCGTTATCATCATTGTTGTGTTGGCCGTGCTCGTCATCGTGGTCGGCGGCATCGTCGGGTTCAATTTCCTGCGTGACAACGGCATCAAGCAGTATTTCGCCACGATGAAGCCGCCAGCGGCAACCGTGTCGACAACTATCGTCAAGCCGTCGAACTGGACGCCGGGCATCGAGGCGATCGGCACGGTCCGCGCCGTGCGCGGTGTCGACCTGACGGTTGAGACCGCCGGCATCGTCAAGGAGATCCCCTTCCATGCCAACGAGAAAGTGGCGGCCAATGCGGTGCTGCTGCAGCTCGACGACGCCGTAGAGCGTGCCGATCTCGCGGCACAGAAGGCGCAGGCGGCGCTCGATCAGACATCGCTGACCCGTGCACTCGAACTGACCAAGCGCGGTGTCGGCTCGGACTCGACCTTGGACACCGCACGTGCGGCCGCGTCCGCCTCGGCATCCCAGGTCAACAGGCTTCAGGCAGTGCTCGACCAGAAGCAGCTGACGGCGCCCTTTGCTGGAACCGTCGGCATCCCGAAGATCGATCTAGGCCAATATCTGGCGCCCGGCACCGCCGTGGTGACGCTGCAGGATCTCGACACGATGCGGGTCGACTTCACGGTTCCCGAACAGCAACTGCCGCTGCTCAAGATCGGGCAGACGGTTCGGCTGGGCCTCAGCGGCGGCGACATGCCTTTTGCCGGGACCATTCGCGGTATCGATCCCAAGATCGACCCGTCCAGCCGGCTGGTGAACATCCGGGCGGAAGTCGCCAATCCCGAAGGCAAGCTGACCCCCGGCCAGTTCGTGCAAGTGCGTGTCGAACTGCCCGAGGAGCAGAATGTGCTGGCGCTGCCGCAGACGGCGCTGACCACCAGCCTCTATGGCGACTACATATTCGTGGTGCACCCGGCAAAGCCCGCCGAGGCGCAGCCGACCAAGCCGGAGACAAACCCCGCCGCGGCGGCGACCGACAAGCCGGCGGACGCCAAGCCCGCGGCCGATGCCAAACCGGCCGAAGCCGCGAAGCCTGCCGCCGATGCGGCAAAACCAGCGGACAAGGCCGCCGCCGATCAGGCCAAGCCGGCCACGGGGGGCGAGCAGCCTGCCCTGGTCCTGTCGCAGGTATTCGTCAAGCCCGGCCGCCGCAACGAGGGCATGGTCGAGATCGTCGAGGGCCTCAAGGCGGGCGATGAGGTTGTCACGGCAGGTCAGAATCGCCTCTTCAACGGCATGTCCGTCAACGTCGACAACACCATCGACCCAACCAAATCGGCGAACAAGCAGGCCGACCAGCAATGAGCGTTTCCGATCTCTTCATTCGCCGGCCCGTCCTCTCCACGGTCCTTGCATGCATGATCCTGCTCCTGGGTTTCCAGGGCATATTCAGCCTGTCGATCCGCCAGTATCCGAAGGTTGACGAAACCGCGATCACCATCACGACGGCCTATCCGGGCGCCAGCGCCGACCTGATCCAGGGCTTCATTTCCGCTCCGATCGCGCGCGCCGTCGCCTCGACCGAGAACATCGATTACGTCACGTCGTCGAGCCGACCGTCCTCCAGCACCGTGACTGTGCAGATGAAGCTCGGCTCCAACCCGGACGTCGCGCTGACCGAAGTGCTGTCCAAGGTCCAGGGCGTGCGCGGCACCTTGCCGGACGCCTCCAAGGATCCCGTCATCGTCAAGGGCACGGGCCAGCAATTCGCGATGATGTACATCTCGATGCAGAACCCGAACATGACCAAGGAGCAGCTGACCGAGTATATCGAGCGCGTCATCAGGCCCCGCATGTCGACGGTCGAAGGCGTCGCCGACGTGCAGATCTTCGGCGCCCAGGAATATTCGATGCGGGTCTGGATCGATCCGGTCAGGCTCGCCGCGCGCGGTGTGACCGCATCGGAAGTGCTGACGGCGATCAACAACTCCAACTTCCTGTCGGCGCCCGGCAACACCGAGAACGAATATGTCGTCTCCTCGATCACCGTGCGCTCGACGCTCCAGACGCCGGAAGCCTTCGCCGAACTGCCGCTGCGCTCGACCGACGGCAATGTGGTGCGGCTGCGCGATGTCGCCCGCGTCGAACTGGGCGCCGAGAATACCGACACCAGGGTTTCCTTCAACGGCAAGCCAGGCACCTTCCTCGCCATCTTCCCGACCCCGGCTGCCAATCCCCTGACCACGGCGGCGGCGCTCACCAAGCTGGTGCCTCAAATCCAGGAGACGTTGCCGAAAGGCATGACGATCGAGATCGTCTACGACGCGACCGGGCAGATCAGCGCCTCGATCGACGAAGTGTTCAAGACCATCGGCGAGGCCGTTGCCATCGTCGTCGTCGTCATCCTTTTGTTCCTTGGCTCTTTCCGTTCGGTGATGATGCCCATCGTCACCATCCCGCTGTCGCTGATCGGCGTCTGCTTCCTGTTGTTCGCGGTGGGCTATTCGATCAATCTTCTGTCGCTGCTCGCCATGGTTCTGGCGATCGGCCTCGTCGTCGACGACGCCATCGTGGTGGTGGAGAATATCCACCGCCACATGGAAGAGGACCACATGTCGCCGATGCAGGCGGCCTTCAACGGCATGCGCGAGATCGCCACCGCCATCGTCGCCATGACCATGACGCTGGCCGCGGTGTTCGCACCATTGGCCTTCACCGGCGGCCTGACCGGCGCGCTGTTCCGCGAATTCGCCGTCACGCTCGCCGGCTCGGTGGTGCTGTCGGGCGTGATCGCCATCACCATCACGCCAATGATGTCGGCGCGCCTGCTGAAGTCCGGCACGCCAGGCCGTTTCCAGCGCATTGTCGACGGCACTTTCGCGCGGGTCGAGCACGTCTATGAGCGGGCCGTCACCGGGTCGCTCAACTATCGCCCGCTGACGCTGATCATCGTGCTGGCGCTTGTCGGGGTGACCGGCTTCATGTTCACCAAGACCTCAACCGAACTGGCGCCGGAAGAAGACCAGGGCTTCCTGCTCTCGCTTGTAACGGCGCCGCGTTATGCGACATCCGATTACACCGAGACTTACGTCAACCAGATGCTCGGTCTGGTGAAGGATATTCCCGAAACGCGGGCGCAGTTCTCGGCCGTCGCGTTCGGCGGCACGACGAACAGTGCGTTCGTCGGTTTCGCCTTCAAGGACTGGGCGGAGCGCAAGCGCAACTCGAAGGAGCTGCAGGCCGACATCACAGCCCGTCTCGCCAAGGTGGCGGGCGTCCAGGCCTTCGTCTTTGCGCCACCGACGCTGCCGGGCTCCGGCGGCGGCCTGCCCATCGCCCTGGTGGTGCGATCGACCGGCGACTCCTCGGAAGTGTACGACGTGGCCGAGAAGATCAAGAACAAGGCACAGGCCTCCGGCCGCTTCATCGTCGTGCAGAATTCGATGGCCTATGACGCGCCGCAGGTGACGGTGACCATCGATCGCGACCGCGCCGCGGCGCTGAACCTGCCGATCGCCGATATCGGCCGGACGCTGACGCTGCTGGTCGGCGGCGCCGAAGTGGCGCAGTTCGACCGCGACTCCAACAGCTACGACATCATCCCGCAGGTGCCGAAAGAATTCCGCGACAATCCCGAAAAACTCGGCGAGTACTTCGTGCGCAGCGTAACGGGCGAGATGGTGCCGCTGTCGGCGGTGGTGAAGATCTCGACCAATGCGTCGCCGGCCGCGATCGAGCAGTTCAACCAGCTGAATTCGTCGACGATCTCGGCGCTGCCGCTGCCCGGCGTCACCACGGGCGATGGATTGAAAGTCCTCGAGGACATAGCCAGGGAGAGCCTGCCCGACACCTTCTTCATCGACTATTCGGGCCAGTCCAGGCAGGAGAAGGAACAGGGCAACACGATCCTGATCGCCTTCGGGGCGGCCGTCATCGTCATCTATCTGGTGCTGGCGGCGCAGTTCGAAAGCTTCCGTGATCCGCTGATCATCATGATGGCGGTGCCGCTGTCGATCTTCGGCGCCATCGTGCCGCTCAATCTGGGCCTCGGCACACTCAACATCTACACGCAGGTCGGACTGATCACGCTGATCGGCCTGATCACCAAGCACGGCATCCTGCTGGTCGAGTTCGCCAACCAGCAGCGCGAGATCCACGGTATGCGGCGACGCGACGCCATCATCGCTTCGGCCAAGGTGCGGCTGCGGCCTATCCTGATGACGACGGCGGCGATGGCGCTTGGCGTGGTGCCGCTGATCACGTCCAGCGGCGCCGGCGCCGCGGCCCGCTATTCGATGGGCCTGGTCATTTTCACCGGCATCCTGGTAGGCACCATGTTCACGCTCTTCGTCGTGCCCATGTTCTATACCTTCATTGCCAGCAAGGACTTGCCCCAGCTGGCCGAGAAGCCGGATCCCAAATTGATGCCGGCATTGCCGAGCTGATGGAAACGGCATTGCCGAACTAACAAAAACTAACAAAGAAAAGAGGCCGAAACGTCCCGGCCTCTTTCTTTGGCTGTGCTCGATTTACCGCGGGAAAATGTTCCGGCGGGAGCCCTGAACGGATATGGCTGCTGTGCCGATCCGTTGCCAGCCAGCTACTTGACGATGACGATGCTGGTGTTGGCCGGCCCGAAGGTTTCGACGAGCTGGTAGAAATCGGCGGCATTGTCGGGATGCAGCCGCACGCAACCATGCGAGGCCGGCCGGCCAAGCCGCTTGATGGCATAGGTGGCGTGCACCGCATAGCCGCCGCTGAAGAACACCGAATGCGGCATCGGCGCGTTGTCGTACTTCTTCGAATACCACATTTCATGCATGCGCGTCGGCTTAAACGAGCCGGTCGGCGTCACATGCGCCCTGTCGCCGGTGGAAACCTTCCAGGCGAAGGCCGGGCGGCCGTCGACCGAGACTTCCATGACCTGTTGCGAAAGCGAGACGCGCGCCACGATCTTGTTGGCGGCATGCGCGGTACCCGTGCCGGCGCCGAACAGAAGCGCCGCAGCCGTCAGGGCAGCGGCGGCGGTGATGTTGATGAGCTTGGCGGAAATAGCAGTATGCATGATGTCCCTCTCTCTGCCGGGCTGGCCGGCCCCAAATTCGATGAGCGGCTTATCCCTGCATCATGTTTCGGAGAGATTTCGTGAAATGCTCGTTTGTGTTTCGAATATGTTTCCTCTGGTTAATGGGCCAAAGTTCCCATATGGCGAACATCGACGCTGTCACCCTGGACAGGAGTAGGCACATAGGTATCCAGCCCGAAACGAAAGTTCGGATTAGCCAAAATTGAAAGGTTGGAGCCCTATTTCGAAACAGAATCTGCAACAAAGCGCATTTTCGGCGGCATGAAGCGGATACAGGCCGTCGGCAAAGTTGACGTAACGAAAGCAGACGGCAACGACCACGGGAACGAAAACGAACATGCGGTCCTGGTTTCTCGGGATCAGCATCGCAGCAGCAGCCATTAGCGTCGCCGGCACGGTTGCCGACGGTTCCATGGCCAGCCTCGCGGCGATGAGTTCGAGTGAGATCTCAACCCTCTATACCGTCCTGTTTTGTGCCACGGTCTGGATTGTTCCAGCCTGCGCATCGTCCGGCTCAAGGCCCACTGGCGGGTTGGCCTTCGGCTGCTGGCATTGCGCGGCCCCTCCGGCAACTTGCTGCTGAGAGGACCGAAGGCCCGCGCCGTGACGGGGGGCTCCGTAGACGGCGCGGGCACTTCGGGAGTTCCTGAAGTATGCCGAGGCGTCACGCGCCCACCCAAGACGGGCGTTGGTCTTCGGAAAACAAGCTGCCGCAACATGATTTACTGGGGATTGACGCAATGAAAACGAAACTTGCAGCTTCGGTGCTTTCGGCACTGCTCTACGCACAGGGCCTGCTCGGCTTTGCCGGGCTCGCCACCGTGCTCTTGAAAGAGCGCGCGCATGCAGGCGAGTTCGCGGCAGGCAGCGACATGCCGCCGGGGCCATCGCTACTGGTGGTGCGCTGAGCGCAGGGCAATCGGGCCCGAGGTGAAACCGGTTTGGAATCCGATGCTCAACCAGAGGAATTGCGTGAGCGCCCGGCCGTCAATCGGCGAATTGCGCCGGCGGATCGAAACGGTAGCCGGCGCCGCGTATGGTGATGATGGCTTCCGTATCGAGCTTGCGGCGCAGCCGCACGATGCGCGAATCGATCGAGCGGTCGAAAGCGTCGACATTCTCGGCCGGCGCCGCCGCGATTATGTCGTCGCGCGTCAGCACCTTGCGGGGACTGGCCAGGAACAGCCGAAGCAGCGCCACCTGGCCGGGCGAAAGCTGCTCCTCCGTGCCCGAGCGGTGCATGACGATGGCCGACCTCAAATCGACGGTCGCGTTCTCCAACACGATCAGTTCCTGGGCGGCCCTGCCCCGCCGCGTCAGCAGGCCGCCGACGCGGGCGGCGAGTTCCCTGACATTGAGCGGACTTTCGATGACGTCGGCCGCGCCGAGCTCGAGCGCCAGCACCTTGTCGACGAGGTCGCACGGCCGGCAGATCAGGATGAAATCCGGTCCGCCTTCACCGCCCCCGCCTTGGCTGCCATAACGCCTGAGCAGATCACGTCCCTCCGCCTGGCTGAGGCTGTCACCGACGACGACGACGTCGACGCCCTTTCCCGCCAGCATAGATTCCGCTTCCCAGGGCTGGCGCGCCTGACGCACGTCGTGGCCTCGCCGCTCAAGGTGATCGGCGAGTTCGGTCGCCACCACGTCGGCGACGCAGATAAGCCCGATAACGGCGCGTGCAGCCATGTTTTCCAACCATTTCCTGGCAACCCGATATGAGTGCTGGACATCATGTTTATACCCAATCTACTTTCCACCGAAAGTGGGAGCGAGCGCATCGTGCGGGCAAGAATTTTAATTGTCGAGGATGAGCCCGATCTAAGAGAGGCGGTCGCCGAATATCTCGGCGCCGCCGGCTATGACGTGGCGACCGCCGAAACCGCGGCCGCCGCGCGCAGCCTGGTCGAAACGCAATCATTCCACCTCGCCATCCTCGACATCGCCATGCCGGGTGAGGATGGGCTATCGCTCGGCCGCTGGTTGCGCTCGAGACTGCCGATCGGCATCATCTATGCCACCGCCGCCGGCACCGCGCTTGATCGCATCGTCGGACTTGAGCTCGGCGCAGACGACTACATCGTCAAACCCTACGAGCTGCGCGAGGTGCTGGCCAGGGTCCGCAGCGTGCTGCGCCGGGTTCCGCAGCACGCGCCGATGCACGGCCAAAAGGCGAGCGATCCCCGCCGCTCCGTCGCTTTCGGCTCCTTCCAGGCTGATCTCGACGGCAGGCTGGTCACCGGCGCCAACGGCGCGGTGATCGACATGGCCAAGAGCGAGTTCGACGTGCTGGAGGTTTTCCTGACCCGCGCCAACCGGCTGCTGACACGTGCTGCCATTTCCGAAGCGATCGGCCTCACCGAAGATCCGGAATCCTCGCGCGCGGTCGACATTCGCATCATGCGCCTGCGCAAGAAGATAGAAACGGATCCGGCCAGCCCGAAATTCCTGCGCACGGTGCGCGGCGAAGGCTATATCTTCTCGCTGCCGGCCGGCGACGGCCACTAAGTGGGCGCGGGGGATTGCTCCCGCGCCTGTGCTGGTCTGTGGACGGATCCGTCGCAATACTTGTCGCCCAAAAACGCTCTTGGTTTTGGGACAAGGCATAAAAACAAGGATTTGAGACGCGGCGCATGAAATCCGCTTGGCACCGCAACAATGGCTGAAAATGACCGCTGAAGCAGCAGGCACGGACATGCAAGACGGCCGGCAAGGCGCGGCGATGGCGGCCGTGCGCGTGGTGCGGCGGCTGCGCGAGGCCGGCGACTGGCAGCGCGAGATGGAAGCCATACTGGAAACGCTTTGCCACGCAATGGACTGCCAGCGCGGCATCCTGTTCCGCCTGCGCGAACTGCCCGGCCAGGGATTTGCCCAGTCGGTGGCCGCCTACTGGATCGATCCCGTGCTCGGTGGCGAGTTGGCCTCGCCGACTGTGATCGTGCAGTCGATCATCAACGCCGATCCGCTGCTGGAACGGCTGCAGGAGGATGAACGGCAGGGCAAGATTTTCGCCGGCCATACGCGCGACCTGGACGGCTTCCTGAGAGCCGATTTCGAAAAACAGAGCATTAAGTCGTTCCTGTCGGTGTCCGTGTTCGCGCATGGCCACCTATGGGGGACGCTGGCGGTCAATGACTGCATCGAGGAGCGCGAATGGACCGACGAGGAAGAAGCGACGCTGCACATCATCGCGCTGGCCATCGGCGACGCGATCGAACGCTCGCCCTCCGACGCCCACGCCAGCGAGGTCATCCGCCGCACCATGCTGCAAGCCTCGCTCGATGCCATCCTCGTCATCGACGAGACCGGCTCGATCGTCGAATTCAATCCGGCCGCCGAGAAGATGTTCGGCTTCCTGCGCAGCGATATCCTCGGCAAGGACCTGCTCGACACCATCGTGCCGATCTATTACCGTAAGGGCTATGCGTCGGGGGCCGAATACATGTCCGGCCGCGGCGCGCCAATGGTCGGACAGCGGCTCGAGACGGTGACCCAGAACGCCGCCGGCGAGATTTTCCCCATCGAACTGACGGCGACCGAGATGCGAGTCGCCGACCGCCGCCTGATCTTCGGCTCCATCCGCGACCTGCGCGACAAGCTGCGCGCCGAGGAGGAGATCAATCGGCAGCGCGAGAAGTTGCACCAGAACGAGAAGATGGCGGCGATGGGTTCGCTGCTTGCGGGCGTCTCGCATGAGCTCAACAACCCGCTGGCCGTGGTTGTCGCCCAGTCGACGCTGCTGCACGAATTCGCCTCCGATCCGCAGACCAAGGTTCGCGCCGAGAAAGTTCGCGCCGCCGCCGAGCGCTGCGGCCGTATCGTCAAGAGCTTCCTGTCGATGGTCCGGCTGCATCCGACCGAGCGGGCCGAGACGGACCTTAACCAGGTGATCCGCGCGGCGCTCGAGGTGACCGCCTACGGCGCACGCTCGAGCGGGATCATCATCGACACCGATTTCGCGCCTGGCCCGTTGCTGGCCATGGCCGACGCCGATCACGTCACCCAGGTGGCCGCCAATTTCCTCATCAACAGCCAGCATGCGCTGGCAGGCATAGGCGGCGACCGGCTGATCAAGGTGCGGACCTTCCGCAGCGAGCGCGGCGATCCTGGTTTCTCGGTCGAGGACAATGGGCCTGGCGTACCGGAAGCGATCCGGTCCCGCATCTTCGAATCCTATTTCACCACCAAGCCGGTCGGCGTCGGAACCGGCATCGGCCTGTCGATCTCGAAATCGATCATCGAGCGGCACAATGGCAATGTCTGGTTCGAGGAAGTGCTGCCAAGTGGCGCCCGTTTCGTCGTCCAGCTGCCGGCCATTGTAGCCGGCGTCGCCATCGCCGGCGAGAGCCAGCCGCGATCGAGCGGGCTGCGCCACGCCTTGATCATCGATGACGAGCCCGACGTCGCCGGTTCGCTCTCCGACATACTCGAACTGATGGGCATCAAGTCACGGATCGCGCCCCTCTGGGACACGGCCACAGCCATATTGGCTGGCCACATGCCGCCCGACATCGTCTTTTCGGACCTGCGCATGCCTGGAACAAGCGGCATGACCATCTATCGAGAGTTGCTTGCCGAAAGACCGGAACTGGCGCGGCGTTTCGTGCTGGTCACTGGCGACCTGATCGGCGCCAAGGCCGAAATCGAGGCGCTGCCGCTCTTGCAGCGTCCGCAGATCCTGGAGAAACCGTTCAGCACGCTGGATGTGCGCAGCGTCCTGTCCGCCATTGCCGACCAGGTGGTTTCGAAGGGATAGACCGCACCAACCGGTAAAAAAAGCCCCCGGCCGACATGCGGCGGGAGCCGAAGGGAGCGCTGGACGCGCTCGGGGAGCGCCGCGGCACGTTCCAAAGCGGAGCCGCTTCGGAACCATGTTTCAGTCGAACTCAGAAAATATTCGGCGTATTGGTCAGCGGCGCGGCATTGGCGATCATCCGGACCGCACGGGCTTTGTGGGCTCCGGACTGCTCGGCTATGGCCCGCAGGCAGTCGACGCTCTCGGCGCCCCAGGCCTGACCCTTGCAGGCAAAATCGACCATCGGCATCGGCAGGCGTGCGGTTCTGGTGGTGGTCATTGCGCCGCCGACGACGTTGGCCGGTGGATTGAGCGAAGCAAAGGCCGGGCCGACCGTCGGCGCGAACGCCATGCCGGCGAAGGCGCAAGCAGCCAGCGCCATGAACATCGCCATGGGGTGGTCGCTGGCGCGCTGGCGCAACGCCAGCTTCGGGCGGCGGCCAACGCGCTCCGGAGCCTGGGACCGGCGGTCATTGCTGGCAATCTGAACTTTCGCATGCATCATCATCCCCTTCGTTGACTTTCTTTTTTTTATAAAACGAACTTAGTCGCGCTCTGTATCAGCGGAAAGCTGGCGTGAATCTGATATTGTAACCGCCTTGAAACGGCACCCGCGGCAGACCCCACCAACTGGGCATCACGCGCCCGCTTGCCGATCTCGGCTCGGCGGATCGGCAAGCGGGCAAGACGCGCGGCGACGCCTTTTGCCTCGGCTTCCGCCGTGGCAGGATTTGCTTCGAAACCCTGCCGGAACCAAGCTTTGAAACCCGGGCTAACGCCCGGATTCTCCGGGGTTTTCGGGGCGAGCCGTTGCATCGGATTGGATTGAAATCGGCGCGCCAACTTTCTTTCGAAAATATGCCTGTTTCCACAAGCCATTGCATTTCAATGAAAAATATGATTATATTGAACGGATATTCAATAAAAAGAAGAGACGTTTTATGAACCCGCATCTCCGTGACGTGGCCATTCCCAACGATTGGGACCGGCGGGGACTGCCTGGCTGGAGCTACCATTCCGATGCCCTCCTCGAACTCGAGAAGGAGCACGTTTTCCGCAACCACTGGCAGATCGCCGGACATGTCAGCGACATCCCTGACGCCGGCGATTACCTGGCCATGGACGTCGTCGGCGAACGCGCTCTGATCGTGCGCGGCAAGGACGGCGTCGTGCGCGGTTTCAACAATATGTGCCGCCATCGCGGCAGCCGTGTCGTCGCCGACAGCCAGGGCAACTGCAAGAACGCGCTAGTGTGCCCGTTCCACGGCTGGGTCTACAATCTCGACGGCACGTTGCGCGGCGCTGCCCGCCCGCGTTCCTTTCCCGATCTCGACAAGACCGAGTTCGGCCTGATGCCGCTCGATCTGGAGGTCTGGATGGGCTTTATCTTCATTCGCTTCCGCGCTGGCGGCCCGCAGCCCTCCGTCGCCGAGCTGATGAAGCCGATCGAGCCCGAATTCTCGCACTACAAGGCCGCCGACATGGTGCCCTCCTGGGGGATCTGGACCCAGAAAACTCCGGTCAACTGGAAGTCGGTGCGCGACGTCGACAATGAGGGCTATCACGTCGCCATGGCGCACCCGGCTCTGCAGGACCTCTATGGCGCGACCTATTTCGACGAACCCTTCGTCAACGGCGTGTCGCGCTCCTTCGCCAGCTACAACCCGCATGCCGGCCGTCGCTGGAGCGTAAGGAACTACGTCAAGATCGCGCCGGAGCCGGCGCATCTGCCGGACTATCTGAAGAAGGCCTGGGTCTATTATGGCATCTTCCCCAATGCCGTCCTCTCGGTGATGCCGGAATCGGTGCAGTTCTATCAGGAGTTCCCGCTGTCGACGGGTGAGACCCTGCTGCGCGGCGCCATTTACCGCTATCGCGACGAAAGCCGCGAGCAGGCTGCGGCCCGCTATCTCTCCTTCCGCATCGACCGCGACACCATGTCGGAGGATGTCCAGCTTTCGGTGTGGTCGAACGAATCCATGCTGTCGGAAGCCTTCGAGGGTTTTTACCTCTCCGACCTCGAATACGGCGTGCGCACCCACCACGACCATCTGCGCAGGCAGATCCCCGTGCTTGGGCTCGAAACGGCGCCGGAGGAGAAGGACATGTGGAATTTGAACGACGCGCTGCGGTCGCGTGGATAGGCGACGCCGATAATTGGCGAAACCATCGGTGAGAGCGCTCCTCTCCCCGTCCTATGCGGGGCGAAGAAAGAACGTCATCCCCGCCACACCCCTTCTTTCCTGAGATCATCCATCGTGCGCGAAATGCCCTCGCGCAAAATGCCGACCATGTCGTCGATCTGCTCGCGCGTGATGACCAGCGGCGGCGACATCACGCACATGTTGATCAGCGGCCGCACCAGCAGGCCGAGCTCGTGGCAATGCGCGTCGATGCGTTTGCCGACATTCTTGTCGAGCTGCAGCGGGTCCTTGCTTTCGCGGTCGGCGACACATTCGACGCAGCCCATCAATCCCAGCCCGCGCACCTCGCCGACCAACGGCAATTCTTCCAGCGTCTTCAGCTGCGCCTGGAAGTAGGGCGCGACCGCTTGCGTATGGGCAAGTACGCCCTGTTCCAGAAGGTCGAGATTCCTGAGCGCCACTGCGCAGCCGACCGGATGGGAGGTGTAGGTCAGGCCATGGCCGAACATCGCGTCGGGATGGTTCGACCGGCGCAGTTCCTCCAGCAGCCGTTCCGATATGATGACGCCGCCGAGCGGGAAATAGCCTGACGTCACACCCTTGGCGAAAGTGATCATGTCGGGATCGATGCCGAACACATCGCCGGAGGCGAAGACATGGCCCAGCCGTCCAAAGCCCGTCACCACCTCGTCGGAGACATAGAGGATGTCGTTGTCGCGGCAGATCTCGCGGATGCGCTTGAGATAGCCGTCCGGCGGCACGATAACGCCGCCGGAGGCCTGCACCGGCTCGCCGACGAAAGCGCCGATCCTGTCGGCGCCGACACGCGCGACGGTGTCGCGGAACTGGTCGACGAGGAAGTCGGTGAAATCAGCCATGCTCATGCCCTGCGGACGACGGAACGGATCGGGCGAGGACAGCTTGATCACCAGCTCGTCGGCGCCGTCCATCCAGTCGCGGTCACGCGGGCGGCCATTGAGCGAGGCCGACAGATAGGTCGAGCCGTGATAGGCGCCGCCGCGCGACAGGATCAGCTTCTTCTCCGGCCGGCCCCGCACATTGTTGTAGAACTGCATGAAGCGCAGCGCCGTCTCCACCGCCGAGGAGCCGCCTGTGGTGTAGAAGACGTGGCTGAGATCGCCGGGCGCATGACCGGCTATGCGACCGGCAAGCTCCGCCGACGGCGCGTTCATCGTGTACCACGGCGTGTTGTAGGACAGTGCCATCGCCTGGTCGTACATCACCCTGGCAAGTTCCTCGCGCCGATGACCGACATTGACGCACCACATGCCGGCCGGCCCGTCGATCAACCGCTTGCCGGTGCCGTCGGTGATGTAGATGCCGTCGCCTTCGCCGATCAGCGCGCGCGCTTCCGCGCCGACCGAACCGGCATACGGCCAAGGCTGGACGAGATGGCGCCTGGCCAACTCGACGGCATCCGCGGCTCCGGCTCCGGCCATTTCGCTCGCCTTCAGGTCCCTCGCAGCCGCCATTGTCATCTCCACATAATTCGTCGAATTCAGGATTTCGAAATTTGGCCGGCAGTGCCGGAAATTTCCGGCATAATCCGCACTATTTTGAATGTTCGTTCAATCAATATCTCAGAAATAGCGCTTGATTTCAATCCGCGGATGCGGGCATGATGAAAGAAAGCCGGCAAGCTCGGGGCGCGATCAGCAAAACTGGTCACCGGTTTCGCGTTCGATCGCGCTCCAAAACAAAAATGGGAACAAACAGCCGGCGCCAGTCCAATGGGATAACGCATGGCGGGACGCTCCAGGCCAGCAACCGAGATCACAGCCGGAGCCCTGCCCCCCGGAGCCTGGCAATGACGGCGGCGGCGGAAGGGTCGCCCCCGTTGCGCATGACGCGGGCCAGACGAAATGCCCTTCTGCAATCCGAACCCGTGCAGGGCTTTGCCCTGATCAGCCCGACCTTTCTCTACGCGCTCATCCTCCTGGTCCTGCCGATCCTGGTGGTCATCGCCCACTCCTTCTGGACGCAGAACTATCTGACCATCGACCGCACCTTCACGCTGGAAAACTACCGCGTCGCCCTGACCGAGCCGATCTATCGCGATCTGTTGTGGCGCTCGCTGTATATCTCGCTGACGGTCAGCTTCTTCACCGTCGTCCTGGCTTATCCGATCGCCTATTTCATTTCCTTCCACGGCGGCCGCCACAAGAGCCTGTGGCTGTTCCTCATCACCATCCCGTTCTGGACCAGCTATCTCCTGCGCGTGATGTCGTGGAAGGTCATTCTCGGCTATAATGGCGTCTTGAACTCCGGGCTGATCGGCCTCGGCATCATCGACGAGCCGTCGACGGCGCTGCTCTACAATTCGAGCGCCGTCATCATCACGCTGACCCACGCCTGGGCGGCCTTTGCCATCCTGCCGATCTTCGTCTCGCTGGAGAAGATCGACCGGACCCTGGTGGAAGCGGCCACGGATCTCGGCGACGGTCCCTTTCGTTCGTTCCTTCGCGTGACTTTGCCGCTGTCGGCGCCAGGCATCATCTCGGCGGCGCTGATCGTGATGATCCCGACGGTCGGCGACTATGTCACCCCCAAGCTCGTCGGCGGCAAGGACGGCGTCATGATCGCCAACGCCATCCAGGCGCAGTTCGGCAAGGCCTCGAACTGGCCGCTGGGCGCCGCCCTTTCCGTCACCACCATGCTGGTCGTGACATTGATGGCCGGCGCCACGGTGCTGGTCATCCGTGCCGCCCAGAGGCTTGCGCGATGAGCGCGGCGCGACGTCTGCTGCCGGGCGGCTGGCTGTCGGCCTACGCCTTCCTCTATGTCGGCTTCCTTTATCTGCCCGTGATCTTCCTGCCGATCTTTTCGATCAACACTGCGGCCACACCGAAATTCCCGCTGACCGGCTACACCCTCAAATGGTACGAGGACCTGCCCAACACGCCGGCGCTGCTCGACGCCACCTGGAACAGCCTGATCGTCGGCGTCTCGGCGTCCGTCCTTTCGACGGTTCTCGGCATCCTCGCCGCCCGCTCGATCACCCGCTACCGCTATCCCGGCCGGCGGGCCATCAACGGTCTGATCATGGCGCCGCTCGTGCTGCCGGAAGTCATCGTCGCCATCTCGATGCTGCTGGTGATGCTGCAGCTCGGCTTGAGCCTCTCCCTGTTCACCGTCGTGCTCGGCCATGTCCTGGTCTGCATCCCCTATTCGATGACGGTGCTGACCTCCGGCTTCGAGGGTTTCGACCGCAGCCTCGAGGAGGCCTCGGCCGACCTCGGCGAGAGCGCCTTCGGCACCTTCCGGCGGGTGACGCTGCCGATGGTGGCGCCGGCGATCATCTCCAGCCTGCTGGTCTGCTTCACCATTTCGCTGGACGAGTTCATCATCGCCTTCTTCCTGACCGGTACCGAGGCGACGCTTCCGATCTATATCTGGGGCCAGTTGCGCTTCGCGGCCAAACTCCCGGGCGTGCTCGCGCTCGGAACGCTGCTGCTGGTCGCCTCCTTCCTGCTGATGACCGTCGCCGAAATCCTGCGCCGCCGCGCCGCCAGACGCACCCAGAACGAGGGAGGGCTTTATGCCTGAGCAGGCCCCATCCGCACGAACCCTGTCCGAACGGACGATGATCGAGATCAACGGCGTCACCCGCAGCTACGGCGCCTTCAAGGCGCTCGACGATGCCTCCTTGACCATTCGCGAGGGCGAATTCTTCTCGCTGCTCGGCCCGTCCGGCTGCGGCAAGACCACGCTGTTGCGCATGATCGCCGGCTTCGACAACCCGACGAGCGGTTCGATTTCGGTCGGCGGCCAGCCGATGGAAGGCATTGCGCCCAATCGCCGACCGACCAACATGGTGTTCCAGAGCTATGCGATCTTCCCGCATCTCAACGTCGAGCAGAACGTCGCCTATGGCCTGAAGCGACTGAAGCTCCAGGGCGGCGAGGAGAAGCGCCGCGTCGAGGAAGCCCTGGCGCAGGTCTCTCTCACCGGCCTCGGCAAGCGTCTCGCCACCGAGCTGTCCGGCGGCCAGCGGCAACGCGTCGCGCTTGCCCGCGCGCTGGTGATGCGACCCAAGGTGCTGCTTCTCGACGAGCCGCTGTCGGCGCTCGACAAGAAGCTGCGCGAGCAGATGCAGGTCGAGTTGCGCCGCCTGCAGCAGGCCGTCGGCATCACCTTCGTGCTGGTCACCCACGACCAGTATGAAGCGCTGGCCATGTCCGACCGCATCGCCGTGATGTTCGGCGGCAGGATCGCGCAGGTCGCCTCGCCCAAGGAGATCTACCAGCGGCCGGTCAACCGCCAGGTCGCCGACTTCCTCGGCGGCATGAATTTCGTCAAGGCCGAGATCGTCGAGGAGAACGGCGGCTCGCTGGTCGTCGACACGCTGGGCTTCGGCCGTGTGAAGACCGACAAGCCGAAGGCCTTCGTGCGCAATGGCGGCGGCGCCACGCTCGGCATCCGCCCGGAGCGCCTGCGCGTCCTGTGGGACAACGCGACGGCCAAGTTCGAGGTTGCCGGAAAGGTGGTCGAACGCCACTATTTCGGCGAGATCACCCATTTGATCGTCGAGATCCCCGGCCTGGAAAAGCCGCTGTCGGTAACCGAGACCAACGATTTCGGCGCCGACGATATTCCGGTCGGCACTTCGATCCGCCTTGCCTACGATCCCGAAGCCCTGGTGGCGATGGCGGATTGACGGTTCGCGATGATCTTTCGCGCCGCAATGCGACCGGCAACGATCGCCCCTTCGACATAGCCGGGGAATGACGGCGACAGCTCCGACGATGCGAAATGAACAGGCGGCGCGCCGGCCAGGAGCACAGGTTCGGCATCGGTCGCCGCGACGTCGACGATGAGGTCGCTGTAGCCGCCGCCGCTCCAGCGGTCATGCGTCCAGTCGCGCTGGCTGAAACCCGCGATTTCGGCCGCGTCGGGACCGAGGGCTTCCACCAGTTTCCCGGTCACTTCGGCGCGCAGTGCCGTCTCGCCAAGCTCACCCCAGCGCAAGGCGAGCGGGCCGCCGACGAAGACGACCAGCGCCGCGTGGCCTTCATCCGGACTGGCATCGCAAGCGAACAGCCCCGGCGGGTCGCGCCACATCACCATGCCGCTCAAGCCGCGGCGGCGCCAGAAGGCAGCGGGGTAGCGCACCAGCACCTTGATCACGGCGCCGCTTTCCCAAACGCCGAGCGCCTTCGCCAGGGATTCGGGCAGGGCGGGTGCGAAGCCCAGTTTCGCCGCCATGACCGGCGGCACCGCGACAAGTGCCGCCCGCGCTTCAATGACACCCGCCGCCGAGACGATGCGAACGGCTTGCGGTCCATGCTCGATGCATGAAACGGCCGCGTTGAGCCACAGCCGGTCGCCGAGACCGCTGGCCAGGTCCTCGGCCACCGACTGCATCGTCTCGCGCAGGAAATACTGGAGCTCCGGCACCTCATTGGTGATGCGCCGATCGTTGTCGATCAGGTGCCAGAGCGGCAGTTTCTCCAGCGTCAGGCACCACAGGCCTTCGATCATCGAGCGGAAGGCTGCCTTGGCGGCATCGGCATCGTCTTGCCGGTCGAGCCAGGCGGCAACGGTCAGCCCGGCAATCGAGGGATCGTCCGGCGCGATCGCGTTCATCCGATCGCGGATCGCCATCGAACCAGAATAGGTTCGCTTCGCCTCGGCGGCGGAGATTGGCGGCTGGGCGATAAACGCGCCGTCGACATGGGTTTCGACAAGCGTCTTGCCGCGCGCGTCGACAAGCGCCATCAGCTCCGGCATGTCCTCGCACAGGAACTGCCCGCCACTGTCGATGCGCTCGCCGGAACCGATCTCCATCGACTCGACGCGCCCGCCGACACGGTCGCGCGCTTCGAGCAGCACGAAATCGACGCCGGCCTTTTTCAGCTCGAGCGCGGCCGACAGCCCGGTGAAGCCGGCGCCGATGATGACGACATCGGCTCTTGCGGATCCGCTGTTCAATAGCCGGCCTTGATCTTCTCGAACTCGGCGACCATGCGCTGCTTCAGTGCCGGCGGCACCGGCTGCTGGAACAGCGTCTTGTCGAGGAATTTGTCGAGATTGTCGAAGCCGCGGTCGGCCAGCACCTGGTGATCGACCGCGGCCATGCCGGCACCGTTGCCATGGCCGTAGCCGAAGGTCTTGACCATATAGTCCGACACCCCCGGCGCATTGACCGCGCTGAGGAAATCATAGGCCCGGTCGAGCTTGCCCGGCGCGTCCTTCATCAGCACATAGCCGCACACCCAGGTCGAGATGCCTTCCTTGCTGTCGCGGTTCATGGCGATCGGCAGGCCTTGCCCCTTCAGCGTCACATAGGTCTCGTTCCAGCCCCAGACGAGATCGACCTCATTGCCGATGAAGGCCTGGTTGAGATCGGTGTCGTCGGTCCAATAGAAACGGATGTTCTTGTGCACGTCGCGAAGGAAGGCGGACGCCTCCTGGAACTGAGCATCGGTCATCCTGGTCCAGTCTTTCAGCCCGATGACCAGGCTCGCCAGCGCATAGGCGTCGTCGACATTGTCGCCGATGGTGACGCGGCCCTTGAACTTCGGGTCGGCGAAGATCCTGAGCGATTGCGCCTGCTCCGGCGTCACCTTGTCGGTGCGGTAGAGAAGCGAGGTGTTGCCCCAGTCGAATGGCATGAACCACGCTTTGCCGTCGTCGGTGGTGGCGAGATCCTTCATCGCCATGATGCCGGGATTGAGGTCTTTCCAGCCTGCTATCCTCGACGTGTCGAGCGGCTGCAGCATGCCCGCCTCGCGCCACTTGACCACGCTTTGCGAACAGGGATGCGCGATGTCGGCCTTGAAGCCGGCTCGCATCTTTTCGAAGGCCTCGTCCTCGTCGCCGAAGAAGGCGAAGGTCGGCTCGGCGCCGTATTTGGCGGCATAGGCGGGGTGCAGCAGCGGGTCCTCATAGCCGGACCAGTCGAACACGACGAGGTCGCCGCCACCTTCCGCCCAGGCATACACGGCGCCGGCGCCGATCACGCAGGCGGCGGCAAGGGCAAGACGGCGTAGCACTGGCTTCATGGTGCGAATTCCCCGTCGCAAAAAGGCTGCCGCGAGGTTAGGAGAATTCGCCTCTCTTGGCGAGCCCACCCACCATCTCCGCAGGCGGACGGGCGGCCGAACCGGCTCAATATCCGGCTTTGATCTTCTCGAATTCGGCGATCATCTTGAGCTTGAGCTGCGACGGCACCGGCGACTGGAACAGCGTCTTGTCGACGAATTTCTGCACGTCGTCATAGCCTTTTTCCTTCAGCACGGCCTGATCGACGCCGGCCATGCCCTTGGCGTTGGCCTGGCCATAGCCCCAGTCCTTGACCAGCACCTTGGCGGTTTCGGGATCGTCGACGGCGTTCAGATAATCATATGCCTTGTCGACATTGCCGGGCGCATCCTTGAACAGCACATAGCCGCAGACCCAGGTCGAAATGCCTTCGTCCGTGTCCTTCTTGGCCTTGATCGGCACGCCGGCGGCGACCGATTGCACGGTGGCGTCGTTCCATGCCCAGGCAAGATCGACCTCGCCGCCGCTCAAAAGCTGCACCACGTCCGTTGTGTCGGTCCAGTAGGAGCGCACGTTCTTATGCACCTGGCGCAGGAAATCCGACGCCTGCTTGAACTGGTCGTCGGTCATCTTGGTCCAGTCCTTGACGCCGATGGCGAGGCTCGCCAGCGCATAGGCGTCGTCGACATTGTCGCCGATCGAAACCCGGCCCTTGAACTTCGGATCGGCGAACGCCTTCAGCGACTGCACGTCCTTGGCGTCGACCTTTTCGGAATTATAGGTGAGCTGGGTGTTGCCCCAGTCCCAGGGCATGAACCAGGCCTTGCCATCGGCGGTCGTGGCGAGATCCTTCATCGCCATGATTCCGGGATTGAGATCTTTCCAGCCTGTTATCTTCGATGTGTCGAGCGGCCGCAGCAGGCCGGCCTCGCGCCATTTCACCACGCTCTGCGAGCAGGGATGGCCGAGATCGGCCTTGAAACCCGAGCGCACTTTTTCGAACGCCTCGTCCTCGTCGCCAAAGAAGGCGAAGGTCGGCGAATCGCCGTTCTTCTCGACATATTTCGGATGGAAGCTCGGATCCTCATAGCCGGACCAGTCGAACACGACCAGGTCTTTGTCGGCGGCAACCGCCAGGGCTGCGGCCGAGGCCGCCAGCACGCCGGTCAATGCCAGGGTCAATGTCAGGCGTCGGGCCAATGTCAGCCGCTGGATTGATGTCTTCATTGCTGTTCCATCCTCTTTTATTTATCGATTGCTTCATGCCTTGCGACGGGTGGCGGCTGCTCCCTGGTAATGTTTGGGGAATGCGGCCGACAGGAATTCGTTGGCTGCCTGCAAGGCGCTCTCGCGGGTAGTGTCTTCGGTGCCCATCATCAAGCGCAGCCACAGTCCCTCCAGCGTCGCGCTGAGCGCCAGCGCCATGACCTGCGGCTCATAGGCATAGCCGCCGCTTTGCTTGAGCGTCGCGCAAAGCTCGATGAAGATGTTCTGGTAGACGGCATCGCGGGCGCTGCTCAGCGCCTGGTAGGTCGGCCGCGACTTGGCCTCGCCCCAGAAGGCGCACCAGGCCGCCAGCTTGCGCTTGTTGCAGATCGAACGGTCGAAATCGGCCGCGACCAGGGTCCGCAACTGGTCGGCGGGGTCGTTCCCCGCTTTCTCCAAGGCATTGCGCCAATGCGCCGAGTACTCGTCATACATATGTTGCAAGGTCGCGATCAGCAGTTTTTCCTTGCTCTCGAAATGGAAATTGACGATGCCGCGCGACAGGCCCGCGCCATCGGCGACGTCGGCCATCGTCGTCTCCGAATAGCCGCGCTTGGCCAACGAATCGATCGTCGCCTCGATCAGCTGAAGCTGCCTGACCTCCTTGGAAGCCTTACGCCCGCGTTTCTCGGGTTCGCTCGATGCCTCGGCGGACTGCTCTTGGCGTGCTGCAATTTTCATGGGTGCGGTCATGCTCCACATCGCCGGCTAGCCGACCATCTTCGGTTTTTGCCCGCGAAGATGAGTGGGACGGTGCTCGCCACTGTCAAGCACCTTCTGCATGGCCTCCCAGGTTCGTATGTTCTTGTCGACATAGGCGGCGCCCACTGCCGCCGCGACCGTCGGATAGAGCGGCCCCTTCAGCCTTTCCAGTTCGCCCCGCGCCACCTCGCGGTACCAGGGATTCCGGTCGCGAACCGCGATCTCGGCAAAGCCCGCCTGGCGCATCGCCTGTGCGTAGCGCGCCGGCGAGGCCATCGCGAAGGACAGCCCTTCGGCGGCGACATAGGCCTTCATCTCCGGTGATGGTTCGCCGTCATGCGAGATCATCCAGTTTGATGCCGCAAAGGCGCCGCCGGCCTTGAGCACGCGGAATATCTCCGCAAACAGCGCATCCTTGTCGGCGACATGCAGCAGCGCATCCTTGGAGAAGACGACGTCGAAGGACTGATCCTCGAAAGGCAACCGCCCAGGCGGCGCCTGGATGAAGCTGGCGCGGTCGGCAAGCCCGCGGGAGGCTGCCCGCCGCCTGGCCGTTTCGATCACCGGCCGCTCAACATCGAAGCCGGTGACGTGCGCGGCGCCATGCCGTTCGACCAGATGCAGCGTGATGCCTCCGGACCCGCAGCCGATGTCGAGGATGGTCTTGCCTGCGAGCGAAAGCCCCTCGAGCACGCGGTCGACTTCGTCGGGCCCGCCCGGCGACAGGTAGCCGTCGCCCCACAGCGCCTCGAGGAAGCGGATGGCGGCTCCGTCATACTCCGGCTCGGCCTCGGCCGTTTCGATCATCAACCCTCGATCCCCAATCGACGAATGTCCGTCTCGAACGCCTGCAAAGCCTAGCCCATGTCTGGGAAAACGCAACATCATTTGTTGAACATTCATTCAATATAGCTGGACAAAACGACGACTACCATGCCAAGTTTCGCGCATTGAGGGGACGGATTACGCCAAAATGAACAGCGGATCGCATGGAAAGACTGGGCCAAAATGAAAGCTTGGGATGCGATCGTCATCGGCGGCGGACACAACGGACTGGTCAATGCCTGCTATCTCCAGCGCGCCGGGCTCGACGTGCTGGTGGTGGAGAAGAATCCCTGGGTCGGCGGCGCCGCCACCAGCCGGGAACTGACGCCGGGCTTCCTCTATTCCAACTGTTCCTATGTTTGTTCGCTGTTTCGCCCTGAAATCATGCGCGACCTCGAACTGCCGCGCTTCGGCCTGCAGGTTATTTCCTATGAGGGCGGCGCGGTGTTCACCAGGGATGGCGACTATCTCGCCAATTACCGGGACCATGATGCACACCGGCGCGAATTTGCGCGCTTCTCGAAACGCGATGCCGAAGCCTACGACCGTTATGCGCGCGACGTGACGCGCCAGTGCCGTTTCATCCAGCCGCTGTTGATGCGCACCGCGCCCGACCCGACCAGTCTGCGGCCACGGGATCTAGGCGAGCTCCTTTATCTGGGCAAGAAATTCGCGGGCCTGTCGGCGGAGGAAATGGCGCTGACGCTGCGCTTCTGGACCATGTCGATCTCAGACTTCCTCAATGAATATTTCGAGACCGATGTCATCAAGGCCAATTTCGCTTTGTCCGGCATCATCGGCACGGCGCTCGGTCCGATGTCGCCCGGCACGGCTTATGTGCTGCTGCACCACTATATGGGCGAGGTCGACGGCTCGGTCGGCGCCTGGGGCTATGCGCGCGGCGGCATGGGCGCGGTGACAAAAGCGCTGGCGGCATCCTTCAAAGCGTCGGGTGGAACCATTCGCACCGGCGCCGAGGTCGACCATGTTCTGGTGAGCCGCGGCAAGGCCAAGGGTGTGGTGCTGGCGGGCGGTGAGGAGATCCGTGGCAAGCTCGTCGTCTCCAACGCCGACGTGAAGCGAACCTTCCTGAAATTGGTCGAGGAAAAGGAACTGCCCGAGATTTTCCTGCGCCGGGTCAGGAACTTCAAGATCCGAGGTTCGTCCGGCAAGGTCAACATCGCGCTGGACTCGATGCCCGAATTCCCGGCTCTGCCGAAGGATTCGCCGGTCTATCGCGGCGACATGCATTTCACCGATTCGATGGAGCGCATGGAGCGCGCCTATGACGACTGGAAGGCCGGGCGCTGGTCGGCCGATCCTTTCCTCGACATGGTCATCCCGACGACGCTCGACCCGACGATGGCGCCGCCGGGAAAACACTTCATGAGCTGCTTCGTGCAATACGCGCCGCCCAAGGTGAACGGCCATGAATGGTCCGACGCCGATCGCGACGGATTCGCCGAAAGCGTGATCGCGCAGATTGCCGACTACTCGCCCGGCTTTCGCGACCGCATCGTCCACATGGAGGTGCGCACGCCGCGCGAAATCGAGGCCGAGGTCGGGCTCACCGAAGGCAACATCTTCCAGGGCGAACTGACCTTCGACCAGCTTCTGTTCAACCGCCCGGTGCCGGGCTACGCGCAATACCGCTCGCCGGTCGGCGGTCTTTATATGTGCGGCTCCTCGACCCATCCCGGCGGCGGCGTCATGGGCGCGCCCGGCCGAAATGCCGCGGCCGAGATCCTGCGCGATCTCGCCAAATCGACCTCGCATATGAGCCCGGCCCATGACGTCATATGATGCAATCGTCATTGGCGGCGGCCATAATGGCCTCGTCACTGCTGTCACGCTGGCGAAGGCAGGGCGCAAGGTGCTGCTGCTGGAAGCGGGAGCCGATCTCGGCGGCGCCGCGCGCACGGAGGAATTCGCGCCGGGTTTTCATGTCTCGTCGATCGCCCATCTGCTGAACCGCCTGCATGCCGACGTGGTGAAGACGCTGGAACTGGAGAAGCATGGCCTGCGGATCACCCCAGACGACTTCGCGCCGTCGGTTGCGCTGTCGATGGACGGCTCCCCGCTGGTCCTGCACGGCGCCTATGGCGAAACGCTGACCGGCGCAAGTTTGTCCGAGCAATCCGCGTGGAAGCAGTTGCGCGCGCAACTGCTTCGCTACGCCGGCATCCTGGAACCCCTCCTCTCGCGTCGTCCGCCCGATCTGGCCGGCATGTCGCTGCTGGAGGCGGCGGCGTTCGGCCAGGCCGCACTGGCGCTGAAAAGGCTCGGCAAGGAAGACATGCGCGATTTCCTGCGTGTGCTTTTGATGAACGTCGCCGACCTGCTCGACGAGCAGCTTGCCGACATCAGGCTGAAAGGGCTGCTGGCCTTCGACGCGACGCTCGGCAGCCATCTCGGTCCGCGCTCGCCCACCTCGTTGCTCGGCCTCTACTACCGGCTGGCCGGCGAGGCCGGCGGTGCGGCCGGCGCGCAGACAGTGCCGAAGGGCGGCATGGGCGCGGTGATCGCCGCCATCCGCGCCTCGGCCGAAAAGGCCGGCGTGAACGTCCGCACATCGGCGCCTGTCGCAAGGATCATTGTCGAGAAAGGCCGTGCCGTCGGTATCGCATTGGACAATGGCGAGGTGCTGCGCGCCAGGACGATCGTCTCCGCGACAAATCCGGCGACGACTTTGCTCGACCTTGTCGGTCCACGCGAACTCGACACCGGCTTCGTGCGCAAGGTGAACAACATCCGCATGAAGGGTGATGTCGCCAAGCTTCACCTGGCGCTCGACAGGCCGCCGCAATTCACAGGTGTCGATGCCGCCGGCCACAGGGGGCGGCTGGTTATCGCCCCCTCGCCCGATCATGTCGAGCGCGCCTTCAATCCATCCAAATACGGCGCGTTCTCGCCCGAACCGGTGATGGAGATCACGCTGCCAAGCCTCGCCGATCCATCGCTCGCGCCCGACGGCGCCTGCGTGCTGTCGGCGGTGGTGCAATACGCGCCCTATGCTCTGAAAGAGGGATGGGGCGCCGGCAAGGCGAAATTCCTGGAGGCAATCATGGCTCAGCTCGAAGCCTACGCGCCAGGCATCGGCAAGACGGTGCGCCACACCGAGCTCTTGACGCCCGCCGACATCGAAACGCGCTACCGCATGCCGGGCGGCCACTGGCACCACGGCGAGTTGCAGGCCGACCAGATGCTGATCTCGCGCCCGGTCTCGGGCTGGTCCGGCTACGACACACCGCTCGACGGGCTGTTTCTCGCCGGTGCCGGTTCACATCCCGGCGGCGGCGTCTCCGGCGCACCTGGATTGAACGCCGCTCGACGCATCATTGCGATGAAGGGGTAAGGCGATGTTTCAGTTGGCGGCAGTCGCGTTCTACGGCGAAGGATCGCCAGCATGAATCAGCAACCATCATCCGCCCGCATCGAAGCCCAATCCCACTTCCGCACGTTGCGTCTCGGCACGCCGTTCCAGCCGCGCATCGATGCTCTGGCCAAGACCCAGGATTGGTACAACTGGGCGGGCTACCGCGCCCCCCATTCGCTGTGGGACGAGGAGCTCGAATATTTCGCCATTCGCAGCCAGTCGGCGCTCTTCGACATCTCGCCGATGACCAAGTACCGCGTCGAGGGACCGGACGCCGAGGCCTTCCTCGACCGCGTCACGCTGCGCGCCGTGACCAGGCTGAAGCCGGGCCGCGTCCATTACACCGCGTGGTGCAACGACGACGGCTTCGTCCTCGATGACGGCACGCTGTTCCGGCTCTCGCCGATGCGGTTCCGGCTGTGCTCGCAGGAGCGGCATTTGCCTTGGCTGCTCGACAGCGCCATCGGGTTCGATGTGACGGTGGAGGAAGAGACCGAAGCCGTCGCGGGCCTGGCACTGCAAGGTCCGACCTCTTTCGCCGTGCTGCGTGATGCCGGTTTTGCCGATGTCGAAAAGCTGAAGGCATTCGACCTCGCCGAATTCCCGCATGATGGCGAAACCGTCACCATCTCGCGCACCGGCTTCACCGGCGACCTCGGCTATGAATTGTTCATGCCGGTCGACAAGGCGCTGAGCCTGTGGGACCGGCTGATGGCGGCCGGCGAACTGCGCGGCATCCGCGCCATCGGCTATACCGCGCTCAACCGCGCCCGGATCGAGGCCGGGCTGATCGTCGCCAATGCCGACTTCACGACAGCCGAACACGCCATCCGTGCCGACCGCTTGCGCATGCCCGACGAGATCGGGCTCGGCTTCATGATCGACCTGGAAAAGGCCCATTTCAACGGCGGTCGCGCCATCTTCGAGGCGCGCGCCAAGCGCACGCTGCGGCATGTGCTGGTCGGGCTGGAGATCGAAGGCAACATCCCGGCCGAACACGCCATCGTCTATCACAGGAAGAGCCAGGAGGTCGGGCTGGTCAGCGCCGCCATGTGGTCGCCGATGGCCAAGCGCAACATCGCCATCGCTTCGCTGGTGCGACCATATGGTGATACAGTCGTCGACGACCTCTGGGTCGAGATCTACGCAATGCGCGAGCTGCAATACCAAAAGCTGATGAAGCGGGCCAAGGTGGTGCCGCGGCCGTTCATCAAGCTCGATCGCCGCACCGCCAATCCGCCGGCGGATTTCTGACCATGGACGAGGAAGCCGACAAGCAGCAAGAAGAGGCGGCCGAACAGTGGGAACTGGTCAACACGCCGCTCGGCGAAAAATGGTCGGGCCGCACACGCTATGCCGCCGCCATGTTCTTCTACAAGCGCGGCGAGATGAGCGCCGAGACGCTTGAGGTCTACCGCATCTGCGCGCGGCTCGATTCGGAAAACCCGCTGCCGATCATCCGCGACCGCGGCGTCGGCAAGGACTGGCTGAAGCGCATGGGGTTCGGCTGACCTGCCTATCCTATGGTTCTTTCCAGCATGGCCAGCCAGTTTCGGTAGGCGATCTTTTCGATCAGCGCGCGGCTGAAGCCGCGTGCGGCGAGCGCATCGATGAGCTTCGGCAGGCCGGCGGCGTCGCCAATGACGGCCGGGATCATGGCTCCGTCGAAATCGGAGCCGAGGCCAACCCCATCCTCACCCAGCGCCTGCAGCAGGGAATCGATGTGGCGCACCATGATGTCGAGGCCGGTATCGGCATTCATCTTTCCGTCCTCGCGCAGGAAGCCGGTGGCGAAGTTCAGCCCGACCATGCCGCCGGTTTCGCGAATCGCGCCGAGCTGCCAGTCGGTGAGATTGCGTGAGTGGCCGCAGATCGCATGCACGTTGGAATGGGTCGCGACCAGCGGCGCATCGCTGAGCGCGGCGACATCGCGAAAGCCTTTCTCGTTGAGATGCGACAGGTCGATCATGATCCTGAGTTGGTTGCAGGCCTTGACCAGCGCCTTGCCGGCATCGGTCAAGCCGGGACCGGTATCGGGCGAGGACGGAAAGCGGAACGGCACGCCATGGCCGAAAGCGTTCGGGCGGCTCCAGACGATGCCGAGCGAGCGCAAGCCGGCGGCATGCAGCACGTCGAGCATGGTGAGTTCGGGATCGATCGCCTCGACCCCTTCGATATGGAATACCGCAGCGATCGACTCGCGCGCCATGGCGCCGCGCACATCTGCGGCATTGCGGCAGACGCTCAGCGCTCCGGCCCGTTCCAGCCTGAACAGGATCGAAGCCATCGCGATCGTCGAGGCCAGAGCATCGCTGTGCGGGAGTTCGGGCGGCAAAGGCTCGGCATCGCTGGGCGTCGACGGGACAGCGCCGCGCCGGCCTCTCTCGACAGGCGGCGGGAAGATCGCGAACATGCCGCCGGCAAACCCGCCGGCCCGTGCGCGCGGCAGGTCGATATGGCCGCCCGATTTCCCTTCCATGAACAGCTTTTCGACGTCCGGGTCTTTCGACTGATAGAGTCTGAGCAGCGTGTCGTTATGGCCGTCGAAGACGGGAACGAGATCGGTTTCGGTCATGAAGGGATCATTCGGTTCGATGTGTCGCACGCCGCCCGCGATATATCATATCTACTTAGGCAAGATGGGCCGAGCGTGCAAATGCCAAAGCCGTGCTGGCCTATCACACTGTTTTACTCCCGCGGGTCCCGACTGGCAAAGCGCCGGCTGATCCTACCCCTTCAGCACGTCGGCCCACTCCGGATGACGGCGGAACTGGGCGTTGGCGAAGGGACAGAGCGGGATGATCTTCTTGCCCGCCGCGCGCGCATCCTCGACGGCGCGGGTGACGAGCCGAAGCCCGGCACCCTGGCCGCGAAACGCGTCGGGCACTTCGGTGTGGTCGATGATGATCTGGTGCTCGCCGATCCTGGTGAAGGTCATCTCCGCCTCGGCGCCGCCCGGACCACGCAGCACGTAGCGGCCCTTGGAACCACGATCTTCGAGTTCGATCTCCGGCAGTTGGTCAGGCATCACTTACTCCTTGGGCCACGCCGGCAAGGAGCCGCCGCGCCGCCTCGATTTCGTTCGGCCGCACTTCGTGCCCGCCTTCATGCCACTCCACTGTGACATCGGCGCCATCGGCGCGTAAATAGGCTTCGAGCCGCGAAGTCAGGTTCGGCGGACAGATCGGATCCCGCCTGCCGGCGGTCACCAGAATGCGGCGCCCGGCAAGACTGCCGTTCACCTCCGGTTCGAACGGGATCAGCGGGTGCATCAGCACCGCCGCGTCGAACAGGTCAGGGGCTTCGAACAGCAGCGACGCCAGGATGTTGGCGCCGTTTGAATAGCCGAGAGCGTAGACCGCCGACGGTTTTGCCGCTGCTATCTGCGCCTTGACGAAGCCCGCCATCTTCCGAGTCGCGCGCGCCAGGTCCTGCATGTCATAGACGCCCTCGCCGGTGCGACGGAAAAAGCGCGCAGCGCCTTGTTCAGACACATCGCCGCGTGGCGAGATGATGGTTGCCTGGGGCGCGAGACCGCGCCCCAGCGAGACGAGCTGGCCCTCATCGCCTCCGGTGCCATGGAAGACGAAGAGCAGCGGACCGCCCGGCGAACCGGGCAGCACCTTGTGGATGTAGCTGTCTGTGCTCATGACCCCGCCCCTCAGTCTTCCAGCTTCTGCAGATGCTGTTCGAGATAGGGCCGCAGGTGTTGATGCTGCGCCGGCAGCTTCAAAGCTTCACCGAGATGGGCGGTGTCCTCGTCGCGGTCGAAGCCCGGCTCGTTGGTGGCGACTTCGAACAGAACGCCGCCCGGCGTGCGGAAATAGATCGCCCAGAAGTAATCGCGGTCGATCACTGGCGTCACCTGGTAGCCGGTATCCATCAGCGCCTTGCGCACTTCGAGCTGCCTGGCTCGATCCTCGACAGCGAAAGCGACGTGATGGACCGAGCCCGCGCCGAGATCGGCAAAGGCGGCACCGGGTAGCGATTCGATGTCGACGACGTCGGCGCCATTGCCGTTCCTGATCGCCAGCCGCCGGACATTGCCGGATTTGTCGAGCTCCTCATAGCCCATGAACTTCAAGAGTTCCTCGGTAGCGCCGCCATCCTTCAGGCGCAGCGACACGGAGTGAAAGCCCCGGATCGCCTCGTCGGCGGGAATGCCGCCCTTCGCCCATGGCGCGCGCGTGTCGGCCCTGTCCTCGACGAGCGCGAAACCGTCGCCGTCCGGTCCGGCGAAGGCCAGACGCTTCTCGCCAAAGGTCTCTTCGCGCGAAAGGCCGGCGATACCTTCCTCGGCGAAGCGCCTTTCCCAATAGGCGAGCGTGCCTTCCGGCACCGAATAGGCGGTGGTGCCGACCTCGCCGACGCCGTGACGGCCCTTGCCGATATTGGGAAACGGAAAATAGGTCATCACCGAACCCGGCGTGCCGAGCTCGTCGGCATAGTAGAGGTGGTAGACGTCGGGCGCGTCGAAATTGACCGTTTTCTTGACCCGGCGCAGGCCGAGCTTCCCAGTGAAGAACTCATTGTTCTGGCGGGCATCGCTGGCCATCGAGGTGACGTGATGCAAACCCTTGATCTGGTCGAGCATGAGTGCTGCTCCCTTGTTCTGTTGCGGCCCCTGCCGCTGTCCTCGCCAATATGAGCATCGGCCTGTTCCCGTCAAAGGCGACAAAGACGGGATGGACTGTACTCTGGAAGTGAACAATCGAAAGCAGTTTGTTCACCGATCCACCAGCAGCCCGGGCTTGCGCCGGGGCGGGATTTCGGTTCCATGAGCGACGCTCGCACATTAGCCAAGGATTATCGCCAGTGACCGGAAAAGGCAGGCGTCCGAACGTTCTCCTGATCACCTGCGACCAATGGCGCGGCGATTGCCTTTCGGCGGCCGGCCATCCCCTGGTGAAGACGCCGAATGCCGACGCATTGGCAGCGGAAGGCGTATTGTTCAAGCGGCACTATGGCGGCGCGGCACCCTGCTCGCCGGCCCGTGCCTGCCTCTATACCGGGCTCTACCAGATGAATAACCGGGTTTGCCGCAACGGCACGCCGCTCGATGCCCGTCACGGCAATATAGCGCTTTCGGCGCGCGCGCTGGGCTACGATCCGACGCTGTTCGGCTACACCGACGTATCGCTGGATCCGCGCCGGCTCGCTCCGGCTGATCCGCGGCTGCGAAGCTATGAAGGCGTGCTTCCTGGTTTCACGGTGCGCCAATTGCTGCCAGAGCATCAGAAGCAGTGGCTGTCATGGCTGGGAATGCAGGGCATCGATACCGACGCCGGCTCCCCCGCGATCCATCGACCGGCGAACGGGGCAGGCGACGCCGGCTCCGTGACGACTGCGCCGCCCGTCTATTCGAAGGAGCAGACGCCGACGGCTTTTCTTGCCGGCGAATTCATCCGATGGCTGGGCGAACAGGAGCATGCCGCGCCCTGGTTCGCGCATCTCTCTTTCATCAGCCCACATCCGCCCTTCATCGCGCCTGCACCATACGACGCGATGTACGACCCCGCCGACGGCCCCGGCTTTCGCCGCGCGGCAGGCTGGCAGAAAGAGGCGGACAGCCATCCCTATCTCGCCTACGATTTCGGCAGGCAGAAAAAGCACAAGTTTCGACCTGGCGCCGCCGGCAACGTACATGACTGGAGCGAGGATGATTTCCGCCGCATCCGCGCGATCTATTACGGCATGATCTCGGAAGTCGATGCGCAGCTCGGCCGTATCTGGCAGGCGGTCAAGACGGCGGGCGCGTGGGACGACACGGTCATTGTGCTTACCTCCGACCATGCCGAGATGATGGGCGACCATTTCATGCTGGGCAAAGGCGGCTTCTTCGACGCTAGCTATCATATCCCCCTGGTCATCCGCGACCCGCGTCACGGCCACACCGCAGGCGTGGCCGTCGACCGCTTTACCGAGGCGGTGGACATATTGCCGACCTTGCTCGACCTGCTGGGCGGCGAACCGGCGCCGCATCTCGACGGTCACTCGCTGCGGCCGTTCATCGTCGGCGAGGAGCCGTCGGACTGGCGCGACGCCGCGCATTGGGAATTCGATTTTCGTTCGATCGCGGAAGGCGAAGCCGAACGGCATTTCGGCCATGCCTCGCGCCAGTGCAATCTCGCCGTGATCCGCACGGAAAAATTCAAATATGTGCATTTCGGCGGCGGCCTGCCGCCCTTGCTGTTCGACCTGGAGAAGGATCCCGCCGAGCTCGCCAATCTCGCCGCCGATCCCGCCTATCTCCCGACCAGGCTCGAGTTCGCCGAACGGCTGCTTGCCTGGCGGGCCGAACATCTCGACCAGTCGCTGGCGCTGGCGGAGCTGACCAGGGATGGCGTTGTGGGCTATGTAAGTAGGGCAGTAGGGGAATAGGGAATCCCTACTGCCCTACTGCCCTTGTTGCTATCTCACGATCATCCGCTGCTGCTCGCGGTTCTGCGCATAGCTGCCTTTGTCATAGGCGGCCTGGGCCTCGAGCTGCTCCTTGGTGAAGGTCGTGTAGAGATATTTGTTACCGTCCTTGTCGGTCATGAATTTCAAGTTGTCCATGCCGACGGCGACTTCCTTCTCGCCGACGCCGAGGAAACCGCCGACATCCACGATGACCGCGTCGGTCTTGTTGTCGGGCGTCAGCACGACATCGCCGATCTCGCCGACCTTGACGTCGTTGGCGCCATAAACTGTGGTACCCTTGAGATCGTCGCCCCTGACCTCGCCGACAGGCATTTCGGTCAGTTTGGATTTGTCGATCGCTGCGGTCTTCGTCTGGTCGGGAGCGGTCGCATCAGGCGTGGAGGCGGACGGGGCCTGCGCCGTCTTGTCCATCGGAGCCGTATTGGTTGTCGGCGCGACGGCCGGGGTGGACGCAGCAGGTGCGTTCGATGCCGTCGTGACCGGAGCCGGATCATAAGCCTTGCGGTTGAAGTCCGGCAATGCCTGCAGCTCTTCCTTGGTGGTTTGAGCCACCAGCCAGCGGTCGCCGTTTTTCTCGGCCCACTGGGCCTTGCCGAAATCATACGTGACGTTCTTCTCGCCGATGCCGAGGAAGCCGCCGACGCCGATGACCAGTGATTGCGCCTTGCCTTCCTTGGTCAGGACGATGTCGTTGACGTTGCCGATGTTCTGCGCATCGTCGCCGGTCCCGTTATAGACGCTCTCACCGATGATATTGGTGGCGAGATTGCCGTCGGCGCGCTTCACCGGTTCCGCCGGAGCCGCGTTCATGTCGACTGGCGCCTGGGCGGTATCGCTCGGCGCGGATGTGGACGGCGCCTGTGCGGCTGTCGATGCGGCCGGTGCCGGAGCATAGGGCTTGGTGTCGAACTCCGGCTGCGCCGTCAACTGGTCCTTGGTCGTCTGGGCGACCAGCCAGCGGTCGCCGTTTTTCTCGGCCCACTGCAGCTTGTCGTAATCGAACGCGACATTCTTCGTCCCGACGCCCAGAAAGCCCCCGACGCCGATGACTATGGATTTGGCCTGACCGTCCTTGTCGAAGACGATGTCGGTTACTTTGCCGATATTCTCGGCATTGTCGCCGGTGCCGTTATAAACCGATTCACCGATGATGTTGGTGGCGATGCTGCCCTCGGCGTGCACCACAGGAGCGGCGGGTTGCTCCGCGCCAGGCGCAGCCGGTGTCGGAGTTGTCTGCGCATGCGCGCCCGTCGCCACGAACATGGCAAGAGCAGTCGTGGCTAGAAGATTGCGGATCATGATGGTGTCTCCTCGTGCCTGATTTCATGCATGCCGCACCGGCCTCCGCCGTCACCGGCGACGGGCGAACGCGGCATTCGCCTGATCACAACGTCGTGACTGCGCCCATTGTTCCGACAAAAGCCAGGACGCATATTCTCCGCACACGCGGCCCGCAACTTGCGTGCTGCAAAGGGAAATTCGCCGCATCATCCGGAACCTTTTTGCCACTTGCGCCGTTCAGCCGACGGCTGGAGCTTCTCCGGCTCGGAGTTTTTTTGAGAACACGGAGGGGACATGCGGTTTGCGGCGGTGCTGAACCGGGACGGTGGCACCTTGCGCACCCTCGACCTGGATGGCTTTCGCGATCGCATGCGCGACCTGCTGGAGGCAGCAGGCCATTCCATCGATATCGACGTGGTTGCCGGCAAGGACATCGTGCCGGCATTGGACAACGCGGCTTCGCGTCGCGGCATCGACGTGGTTCTCGCCGGCGGCGGCGATGGCACGATATCGGCGGCGGCGGCGCGGCTGATGGGCAAGAAAAAGGCGCTGGCCATATTGCCCGCAGGCACCATGAACCTCTTCGCGCGCGGGCTCGGCATCCCGCAGACGCTCGATGCGGCTTTGCGATCCTTCGCCGATGGCGAGGTGATGGCGGTGGACATCGCCACCGCCAATGGCCGGCCTTTCGTGCATCAGTTCTCGATCGGCATGCACGCCAAGATGGTGCAGCTACGCCAGAACATGGAGTTCGGCTCCCGGCTGGGCAAGATGCGGGCATCCGCGAAAGCGGCTTGGCAGACGATCAAGAATCCGCCGGCGATGACGGTCACCCTGACCATTGGCGAGGCCGAGATCACGGCGCGAACCACCGGCGTCGGCGTCACCAACAACCTGTTTGGAGAGGGTCACCTGCCCTTTGCCGACAATCCGGCGGGCGGCGTGCTCGGCATTTATGTCACGGTCGCGCGGCAGCGCGCCGAACTGGTCAAGTTCTTCTTCAACGTCGCGCGTGGCAAATGGCGGGACAATGAACATGTCGAAATCCATCAGACAGAGCGGGCTGTGCTGAAGATCCGGTCGGCGGCCAGGAAATACCGCGCCGTCCTCGACGGTGAACTTATCAAGCTCGAGGACGAAATTACCATCGAAATCCACCCGGGCGCCTTGAACGTGCTGGTGCCGCGGCACGCCATGCGGGCAAAGGCGGCCTGATGCAGGGGCAGCCGACGAGGAACAGAAGACTAGCCGCTCGGAGCGCTGCCTTGTTCGGTGGTCGGGGATTTCGTGTACTCGCCGTAAATCTCGACGATGCCCCAAACGACAAAGGCCAGGAGAAGTCCCGCAATCAGGATCCGCAAGCCGTGCCAGCCCCAGTGTCCCTGACGCGCTTTGTTTTCAGGAATGGTCTTGGGCATAGCCGGCCTCGATGCGATGTGGACGCGTTGAGCGTCTCTGGCAAAACATCTTCGGGTAACGGTTCCTTGCTACGAAGGTTCCGCGTTTGGCCAAGCCCTTCGCCGGCAAGTCGGGAAGGCGAAGTCGGAGGGCTCGCGAGGAAGCGTCGGGGGCGCTGGTGAACAAGGCGGCGAAATTGGCGCCGGGCCTTCCGGCCGAAGTAATGCACGTCGTCAACGACGCCGGCCGGCTGGCCGTGCTGCACGGCTTGCAGGCGCTGGATACGATGACTGACGCCGACTTCGACGGCGTCAGCCGCCTTGCCGCGGCCGCCATGCGCGCACCGATCGCGCTGGTTACGCTCGTCGACGTCGAGCGGCAATGGTTCAAGTCGCGTGTCGGCCTGGACGAGATCGAGACCGCAACCGACATCTCCTTCTCCGCCCATGCGATTGCCGCGGGCGGCGAACTGATGGTGGTACCCGACGCGACCTTGGATCCGCGTTTTAAAGCCAACTCACTGGTCACGGGCAAGCATCACATCCGCTTCTTTGCGGGCGCGCCGGTGACCGTCGCCGGCGCCAGGATCGGAACGCTCTGCGTTTTCGACCGCAAGCCCCGTCCCTTTCCATCGCGCGTCAGGCTCGACCAGTTGAAGGCGCTGGCCGGCCTAGCCGCCAGCCTGTTCACGCTGAAGGATGCGACGCGCAGCGGCGCCATCGCCGAGGCGGCGCTGGTTCGCGAAGAAAAACGGCGCGCCATAGCGCTCGACGCGGCATCGCTTGCCAGCTGGGCCTGGGACATCCGCACCGACATGATCGAATGCGATGGTTTGCTGCCGGAATTGTTCAATCTGCCGCGATCGAACCGGTTGCGGGCGCGCGACATCCTGATGGCAATAGATCCACGCGACGTCTATCAAACCGAAACCCGCTTCCGCGACGCCTTGGCCGGCGGCGACGACTATTTCGGCGAGTACCGCGTGAAAGGCTTCCATCCACCCCGCTGGCTGGCGACGCGCGGCCGCGTCATCGAGCGCGATGGCGACGGCAAGCCGACGCTGATCTTCGGGGTCAATTACGACATATCCGAACGCAAGCTTGGGGAGGAAAGGCAAAGGCTGCTGCTTCGCGAACTCAATCATCGCGTCAAGAACACGCTGGCGACCGTTCAGGCGCTGGCGACGCAGACCGTGCGCCATGCCCGGCAGCCGAGCGCTTTCCTGGAAGCCTTCGGCGCCCGGCTCCAGGCACTCGGCATTGCCCATAATCTCCTGTCCGACCGGGAATGGCGCGGCATCGGCATCCATGAACTCATCCAGATCGAGGTGAGGCCCTTCGACACCGCCGAGCAACTGCGCATGACGATCACCGGTCCCGATCTGTTGCTGTCGCCGGACCAGGCAGTGGGGCTGGGCCTGATCTTGCACGAACTGGCCAGCAACGCCCTACAATATGGGTCGCTGTCGGCAACATCCGGCAAGGTCGATCTGAGCTGGAAGACACAAGGCAGAAAAAGCGACCGGCGCCTTGTCTTGACCTGGCGCGAAAGCGGCGGTCCTGCGGTTGCCCCGCCCGAGCGGCACGGTTTCGGCTCGATCCTGATCCGCCGCAGCCTGGCCAAGGTCATCTCCAGCGAAGTGGCGCACGAGTTCCGGCCGGAAGGCGTCTTTGCCGAAATATCCATGCCGCTGGAGGATCTCTCCAAGTGACCGGCCCAGCTTTAATCCGGACGCAGCCTTCATCCGGTCAGCCTCAATCAGGATCGCCGCCAGCCGGCCCGCCGGGACCTGGTTTCACGTTCTCGCGGTAGATGGCATAAGCCGCCAACGCCACGGCGGGACCGAGAATGGCCCCGAGGCCGCCCTTTCCCTTGAGCAGCGCCGGCAGAGCGGCCAGTGCGGCGGTGACCCCGATTGCGGTCATGTCCGCCTTGCGCCGTTCTGCCCGGCGCCGTGCGCGCGAGCCGGCCGAGAAGCGATAGATCAGCAAGATCAGGCCCGCGACGATCAGAAAGCCGACGCCGAAGCCCAACGCCGCCGCGAGCGGCCCATAGCGGTCCGCAGCCCATATATAGCCGGCCCCGATCAGGAAGCCGAGACCGCACAGCGCCGCGAGCGCGGCAAGCGCATAGACAATTGCAGCCGTGCGCGCGCGGCGCATGGCTGCAACGGTTTCGCCCGAAGCCAGGCCCGAGACAAGGGAAGCCAGCAATCCCATTTGAGCGGGACTAGCGGCGCGCCAGGAGCGCGAACAGGAAGCCAACGCCGGCGGCGATCGCCAATGAAGTCACCGGCTTCTCGCGCACGCTTGCCGCTATCTGCGCCTCTATATCCCTGGTGTTGCTGCGCAGGCTATCAAAGGCTGCCTCGCCTTGGGCGCGCAGATGCTCGACACCTTCGGCGGCGGCACGGCGGGCGGTGCCGTATCCATGCTCACCTGTCTTTGCCAGCTGCTTCGTCAGCTTGTCGATATCGGCCTTCAACTGCCTGATATCGGCTTCGAGGTCCGAGTTCGCCCGCGCTTCGCTTGCGTTCTTTCCTGCGGCAGCTGCCATCGCTTAACTCCCTGTGATTGCTTTGATTTCAACGCGCTGCATGTCTCAAGGTTCCGAGCCCCTCGGATAAACGGGCATGATCCCGCAAAGCGGGTGTCGGTTTGCCAAAAGATCACGCTCAATCCAATGGATAGAGGCCGTCCCGGTTCCATCGATCTGGACCCTAGCTCAAAACGGGGCCTCCTGCATCCGATCAGATCAGTGGCCGTCGTTCCTTGCCCAGCCCCTCCCAGCCAGCAAGCTGCTTCAACCCTTCATGATCGATGATCTCGCAGCCGCCATCGCGCCAAGCGATCAGCTTGCGATCCATCAGTTTGCGAATCGTCTTGTTGGTATGGACCAACGACAGCCCGAGCGTATCGGCGATGTGCTGCTGCGTGAACGCGATCCGGGTGAGCCGCCCGCCATTGAGGCCAACGGCCTTGGCCCGGCTGCCGATGAAGGCGATGAGATAGGCGGTGCGCTCGATCGCGCTGCGGCGGCCGACGCTGAGCAGGTTCTCATCCAGCATCCGCTCCTCGCGCGACGCGATCCAGGTGATGTCATAGGCCAGGCCCGGATGGTTGCGGAAAAGCTCATGCAGGGACTCCCGCTCGAACACGCAAAGCAGCATCGGCGACAAGGCTTCGACGGAATGCTGCATTTCGCCCATCACGCTGCCTTGCAGCCCGATGAGATCTCCAGGGATGGCGTAGTTGAGGATTTGACGGCGGCCATCCGACAACAGCTTGTAGCGGAAAGCCCAGCCCGACAGCACCGTGTAGAGATGAGTGCTGCGGCGTCCTTCCACCAGCACCGTTGCGCCCTTGTCGACCGCGAGCTCGCCTTTCTTCAATTTGTCGATGAAGGCCAGTTCCGATCTCTCGAATTTGCGGAAACCCGGCAGCGGCCGCAGCGGGCAATTCTCGCAATCATACCGGCGGCTGGAGGAAGCAAGGCCGTTCTGGATTGACATTTCGACCGCTCCTCGAGAACCGCGGGCTCAGCCGCTGCGGTGGCATGTCTTTTTTAAATGACAGCGCGTCAAATAGCGATCATGACTCGCTGCGTTTCAAGGAGCCATTGCCTGTGTCGCCTTTGCTTGACGGATTGCGCATTCTTGTCCTGGAAGATGAATTTCTCATCGCCATGGATGTCGAGCAGCTTTGCCGTGATCACGGCGCCGACGACGTAGTGCTTGTCCGCGACCTGGCCGAGATCGATGGTCGACAGGTTGCCACCCAATTCGATGCGGCGATCGTCGACCTCATGCTGGGGGGCACTCCGACTTTCGACTTTGCATCGCGCCTGCGTGAAACGGGCGTGCCCTTCGTCTTTGCCTCCGGTTATTCGGATGCGGACGAGATCAAGGTTGCCTTTCCAGGGATAAGGCTGGTCAGCAAACCTTATTCGGGCGAAGATCTTGTGGAAGCGGTGGCCCGGGCCTGCGGACGAGTCCCGCCCGCCTGACGACGTCGCGTCGCGTCGCGTAAGAGTCAGAGCGGATGCGATGGCGATTCTGTCAGCCGTTTCGATGCGACGCTTTTTTAGTGCGCCGCCGTGCCCGTGACCTGTGCTGAGATCGCATCGGGACCGTACTCGTCTTCGCCGGAGATTTTCAGTATCTCCTGCAGGCGCGTGCGGGCTCGGCTGACGCGGCTCTTGATCGTCCCGACCGCGCAACCGCAAATCTCGGCCGCCTCCTCGTAAGAGAAGCCCGAGGCGCCGATGAGGATGATGGCCTCGCGCTGGTCTTCGGGCAGTTGCTCGAGCGCACCGCGGAAATCCTTGAGGTCGAGCTGGCCGTGCTGGGCGGGATGCACCGCAAGCCTGGCTGTCATGATGCCGTCGCTGTCCTGCACCTCGCGGCCGCGTTTGCGCATCTGCGAATAGAACTCGTTGCGCAGGATGGTGAAGAGCCATGCCTTCAGGTTGGTACCGGGCTGAAAGCTCTCATGCTTGTCCCAGGCCTTGACCAGCGTTTCCTGCACGAGGTCGTCGGCCTTGTCGGCATTCTGCGTCAGTGACACTGCGAAGGCACGCAAGCTCGGTATTGCCCCAAGCAGATCGGTCTTGAAGCCTTGTGAGACCGTTGCCATGCCTCAGTCCTTTTTCTGTGCGGGCTCGGCCCGCTCCAGTTGGCTGAGCAACTGCGCGAAACGATCCGGCACATCGTCGGAGACCAGCTCGTCGTAATACTGCTTGAGTTTGCGTCCGATTTCGGAATTCGGCCCGAGCGGGTCGCCCACGCCGTTCCGGCGCCTGATTGAGGCGCCAGTCAAGACATCTTTCGTCATTTCCTTCATTTCGCCCTTTAATCCAGCCCCATAGCCGCTCAACATAACTCAACACAACACAAGCGGCATCCTCGTCTGGTTGCCCATCCCCAATTCAAACGCCGTTCAGGCGTATTAGTTCCCGGGGCCGGAACTTTTTGCGAAAGCCCGCGTTTGTGTCGTTGGGGCTTGCAATGGGGCTTGACCTGCATTTTTAGTCAATCACGTCATCTGAGGGAGACGTCCGTCATGAGTTTATCCGCCACCATCGCTCCGCACCTGCCGTTCCTGCGCCGCTTCTCGCGTGCCGTATCGGGATCGCAGGAGAGCGGCGACGCGCTGGTTGCCGCGATGCTCGAGGCCATCATCGCCGATGTCGACATTTTTCCCGAGGCATCTAGCGACCGAATCGCGCTGTACAAGGTCTTCGCCAAACTGTTCACGTCCGTCGCCATCCGCGTTCCACAAGAACAGGCGCAATCGGCATGGGAACAGCGCGCCGCGGCCAATCTCAATGCGATCGCGCCGCTTCCCCGCCAGGCCTTCCTTCTGGTGGCCGTCGAGGGTTTCAGCGAGGATGAGGCGGCCGAAATTCTTGGCGTCGGCGAACAGGAATTCTCAGAACTGCTTGCCCAGGCGAGCAACGAGATTTCCCGCCAGGTGGCGACCGACGTGCTGATCATCGAGGATGAACCGCTGATCGCCATGGATATAGAGGAGATGGTCGAGAGCCTGGGCCATCGGGTCGTCGGCACCGCCCGCACCCATGCCGAAGCGGTGACGATGTTCGGCAAGACGCGGCCGAAGATGGTGCTCGCGGACATCCAACTCGCCGACGGCAGTTCGGGCATTGAGGCGGTGAACGAGATTCTGTCGTCGACTTCCGTGCCGGTGATCTTCATCACCGCCTTTCCCGAGCGTCTCCTGACCGGCGAGCGGCCCGAACCGGCTTTCCTGGTGACGAAGCCGTTCAACCCGGACATGGTCAAGGCGTTGATCAGCCAGGCTCTGTTCTTCGACCGGCAGGCGAAAGCAGCCGCATAGCCATGCGCAACTGAAGTCGCAAACGCGCGCAAAAGCAGGGCGCGACCAGCCGGAAGGTTCCGCTGGCCGCGCCTTGCTTTTCCGCGCCACGATGGTGCGCGGGGGGATCGTCTTTTTCGGCAAAAAGTGGAACAAACCGCATCCACCCACGTTTTTCTCACATAGTTGGAAGGAGATGGAACCATGCTTTACTGGGCGCTCGTATTTCTCGTCGTGGCAATCATCGCCGGCGCGCTTGGTTTCGGCGGCATTGCCGGTACATCTGCCGGGATAGCGCAGATATTGTTCTTCATCTTTCTCGCTTTCCTCATCATTTCGCTTCTCGCCGGCCTGTTCAGACGGGCCTGAGGGTTATCAGGCGAACACTGGAAGCCGCACCCCTCAAACGGTTTCCAGCCACCGCCGGGTGGTGTCCCACAAGGACGCCGCCCGGCGGACCGCTTTTGGGCGTCTGGTTCCCGTAAAACCTGCCTTGGAACCCATTGGACGGTGAGCCGTTCAGCCTGAGTTGGGTGAACAGGTCGGATGCGTTCCAGGGCTCGAGATACCAAGAAGAACGAGCGGGGGGACGAGGTCATCGCCCTGCATCCCGCCGAAAGCGGCATGCAACTTGGCCGGGCGCTTCTCCACGCACTCCACAATGCCGGCATTTCCGTCCTCTACCAGGACCGCGACATGAAAACGGTCTGGGCGCGGAACATGCGTGCGCCCTGGGCCGCCGACAGCAGCGAGGGCGACGGCATCCTGCCGCCGGCACAGGCCGACCGCATTGGCGCTGCCAAGCGCAACGTCGTCGCAAGCGGCGATCCGCAGCGCCTCGAGATCGGCGTCCCGATGGAGGACGGCATGCGCTGGTTTCAGGTCTGGATCGACGCCGACCATGGCGAGGCCGGCGACGTGCAAGGTGTCGTCACCACCATGGTCGAGACGACCGAGCAGCGACGCCGCGAACAGACGCTGACGACGCTGTTGCGCGAAGTCACGCACCGCTCGAAGAATTTGCTGGCAATCATCCAGAGCATCGCCACCCAGACGGGACGCTATTCCGACAGCATCGGCGATTTCCTGACCCGCTTTCGCGGCCGGCTCCAGTCGCTGGCCTCCTCCCAGGATTTGGTAACCTCCTCCAACTGGCGCGGTGCTGCCCTTCGCGAACTCGTCGCCGGTCAGGTCGGCCGCTACGGGACGGACGCGTCGCACAGCCTTCGCTTCCGCGGCGCAAATCCTTACCTCAACCCCAACGCCGCGCTGCATATCGGCCTTGCGATGCATGAACTGGCCGTCAACTCGGTCAGCTATGGCGCCCTGTCGCGGCCGGAGGGCTTCGTCGAAGTGACCGCCGTCCTCGACACCGCCGCCGATGGCGGCATTGCCCTGTCGCTGACCTGGGCCGAAACCATAGGAACCGACAGCAACCAAGAGGGCAAAAAGCGCTTCGGCAGCGTCGCACTGGAACGCGTAGTGCCCTCTTCCCTGAACGGAACGGCGCGCCTCGAGATCGCGGATGGTCGCCTCGAATACCATCTCGTTGTTCCGCACGGCAATTTCGAGACGGAGTAGGCGACCGCCATTTTTTAACCGGCTGTTCACCATAGAAGCAGATGCTGTTTTTGCCAGATACCGATGGAACTGCCGAGCCGACGAGCATGCTTTCGAGGGCTTTGCCGCAGCATAGTGGGGAGGAGCGCCTTGACGGTCGCCGATATCAACAGACTCGAGCATGCCGCTCGCATTTCGATGGGCGAAATCCAGGATCCCGAGACATCCACGGCATCGCCGGTTGCTCATGGCATCCTGCCCATCGTCGCTCCGGCGTTGGCCGCGGCAATTGTCCTGATCGCCCTGTCCCAGCTGGCCTGATCCCGCCCCCACGTTCGCGCGCGCACATCGCTCGGGTTTTTCGGCGGCCGAGGCATCGGAAAGCTGCGCCCAGAAAAAGACTCTCTTCACCAACAATAAATTGGAGCAGCAAAGGTCGTTTTTTCATGCTAAGTGACGGCTGGAGCTTATTAAAGTGAGGACACGAAGTGAGGAGTGACCCTATGCGGAAAATTCTTATTGCCATGGCTGCCGTGGTCGCCGTCAGCGGCTGTACCTCGACCGAGCAGGATGTCGTCGGCGGCGGCTTGATCGGCGCCGGCGTGGGCGGCTTGGTCGGCGGCGGCAAGGGCGCGCTGATCGGCGCGGCCGTCGGTGCCGGCTCCGGCCTGCTGGTCCGCAACCTGCGCAATGGATACTGCCAGTATCGCGATCATCGGGGTCGCATCTACACGGCTCGCTGCAACTAAGGCAATTCGGGCGGGAAAAGCGCGGAGCGGTTTTCCCGCCGGAATTGCGAGCAAGGAGCGGATCGGCGATCTATCAGACGCTGAACCGCTCCGAGCAACTTGAATCGCGCGCTGTCGGGCTCATTCGCGAACCCGGCAGCGGTGCGGCAATTTATTGGCCGCCGCGTGAAGCCTGGAGCGATTCCGCCAAGGCCCGATGGCATTCACGCCGGCAGCGGAATCCTGATTTCCACATTCAATCCGTCATCGCGATAATCGCGGTGGATCGTGCCACGCAGCTCACGCGTGACATTGAGGTCGATCAATTTGGTGCCGAAGCCGGTCGTGGCCGGCGCGTCGACCTTCTTCTGCCCGGTTTCCTGCCAGCTCAGAGCCAAGACCCGGTCACGCCCGCGCCCTTCGACCGACCATTCGATCCTGAGGGCGCCGACCGTATTGCCGGCCTCGCCATATTTCAGCGCATTCGTTGCCAGTTCGTGGAAGGTGAGGCCCAGTGCCTGCGTCGTGGTTTCGTCAAGCAGCACCTCCGGCCCGGACAAAAGCTCTTCCGGCAGCTCCTTTCCGAACACTTGGCCAAGCTCGATGCGCAGGAGATCGCCGAGATCCGCCTTCTGCCAGCGCGAGCGCGTCAGCATGTCCTGGGACGCGGCCATTGCCTGTAGCCGGGCCGAGAAAGATGCCGAGAACTCATTGACGTCGCTGGCACGTGACGCGGTCTGGCGCGCGATCGCCAGCACTCGCGTGATCGAATTCTTGATGCGATGCTTCATCTCCTGCAGCATCAAATCCTTTTCGAGCAGGCTCTTTTCCGTCGTCTCATGCAGCAGCGATGCTGCCTCGTAGGCTCGCTCCTGATAGCGCGCGACGAGCGCGATGGCGCCGGCCAGCAGCAGCCCGAACAGGCCGAGCATGACCGGGATGGCCCGTGACGATGGCTGCGAGAAGGCGCTTGTCGGCCTGAACTGCACGGTCCACGGCCGGCCCGCCACGCTGATCTTGCGGGTGACCAGCAGCCTGTCGCCAAAGCCCGAGACGGGCGGTGTCTCCGACCGGAACAGCAGATGATCCGGATCGACGCCGCCATCGTAGATTTCGGTGTTGACGGGCAGCAGCGGCGCACGGCTGAGCGCGATCTGGAACAGCTCCCTGGCCCGGAAGGCCGCGTAGAGAAAGCCTACCGTCGAGGACCGCGATGCGTTTATGGCATCAGGTGCGGTCTCGACGTTGAGCCGCACGAAGACGAGAAAGCCGGTGAAGGTCTGCGCCGCGCCCGTGCCCTGGCCGAGTTGCACCAGCCCGCTCGCGTGCTGCTGGTCATCTGCCATTGCCTTCTCGATTGCCGCGCGCCGCACGGGCTCGGTGAACATGTCATAGCCGATGCTGGCCTTATTGGACGGGTCGAGCGGCTCGAACAGCACAACGGGCGTCCGCCATGGCTGGGTGGTGTCCGGATAGATCGCACGCCTGGTGCCCTGGTCATGCAGCATGTCGCGCTCGACCGTCGCCTCGTCGCCTGCTTTCACCAGCCGGAGAAAGCCGATGCCGCGCAGGCCGGCGAAATTGGTATCGACATTGAGGGCATTGAAGAACGCTTTGAACTCGCTCTGCGAGATGTCGCCATTGCGGGCGTCGAACAAGGCTTGCGACGAGCGCAGCAGCGACAGCTGCAGGTCGATCCGGCTCTCGATACGGTTGAGCGCATCGTCCGCGGTCGCGTCGAACTTGATGCGAGCCGCCTCTTGCGTCGCGAAATAGGCGAACCCCGCCATTGTCATGCTGATCAGCGCAACGGCAACGAAAGCGACGATTGGAAAAAGCTTCTTCAACGGATAATGCGGCCTATCAGCATGTGAGCCCTTTATGGGCAAGTCGCCCGGTCAACACAATGGCAAGGCCAAGCCATCCCGCCGGCTGGCATATCACCTGATCGGCAGATCGGTAACGGGCTCAGGCCAGCAGGCTTCAGGCAGCGATCTTCAACGCGCCTGGTCCGGGAATGGCGCCAGGCGGACATTTGCCCAGGATGATCATGCCCAGCACCTCGTCCTGGGTCACATCGGTGGTGCGGGCAGTGCCGACGACCTGGCCGTTTTTCATGACGCACACCCGGTCGGCCAGTTCGAATACGTCGTGAATGTCATGGCTGATCAGGAAGATGCCGATGCCGTCGGACTTGAGCTGCCTGACCAGTTCCCCGACCTGGGCCGTTTCCTGCGGTCCAAGTGCTGCCGTCGGCTCGTCCATGATCAGGATGCGGGCGTTGAACAGGATCGCGCGTGCGATCGCCACCGACTGCCGCTGTCCGCCCGACAGCTTGATCACCGGCTCCTTGAAGCGCTGGAAGCGGGGATTGAGCCTGCCCATCACCTTGCGCGCCTCGGCCTCCATGGCGACATCATCGAGCGTGCCCCAGGCGGTCCTCAGCTCGCGGCCGAGGAACAGGTTGGCGGCGGCGTCGACATTGTCGGCGAGCGCCAGGGTCTGGTAGATCGTCTCGATGCCGTATTTCTTGGCATCGCGCGGGTTGGAGATCGAAGCCTCTTCGCCGTTGACGAAGATTTGGCCCGCGTCACGCTTGTAGGCGCCCGACAGGATCTTGATCAGTGTCGACTTGCCGGCGCCGTTATGGCCGAGCAGGGCCACGACCTCGCCGGGGAAAAGATCGATCGAGGCATCGTCGACGGCGCGAATGCCGCCGAACGCGATTGAGATGTTGCGCATGTCGACCAGCGGGTTGCCGGCGGGAGCGATCCTCTCAGCCATGATTGTCCTCCTCCCTCAAACGCGTTTGCGATAGACGGTGTCGAGCCACACCGCGATGACCAGCACGGCGCCGACGACGATGCTCTGCAGCGGCGAGTCGACGCCAAGCAGCACCATGCCGGATTGCAGCGACTGCATCAAAAGCGCGCCCAGCATGGCGCCGATGATTGTTCCCGAACCGCCGGCGAGCGATGTGCCGCCGATGACGGCCGCCGCGATCACCAGCAATTCATCGAGCGTTCCGAGCACGTTGGTGGCCGAGTTCTGCCGGGCTGACGAGATCGCGGCGGCGATCGTGGCCAGCACGCCCATGATCATGAACACTTTCATCGTGATCCAGCGTGTATTGATGCCGGCGAGGTTGGCTGCTTCCGGATTGCCGCCAATGGCAAAGACATAGCGACCAAAACGGGTGCGTTTGGTGATGAAGGTCATGACCAGCCCGACGGCGATGGCCATCAGCACCGGTATGGCGATGCCGTGGGCGATGAACAGGCCGCCCTCGGGCACGGTTATGTTGTTGGCGGCTGCATATCTGTTCACGATGCCGACTGGCCACGGATAGGAATTGGCCAGCCAAACCGCGCCCATGATGACGGCGCAGGTCAGCACGCCGATCAGCGTCTCGGCCCAGATCGGACGCAGCGGGAAACGGAAGCGCTTGCGCTGTACCCGCCCGTTGAACAGCGCAAGCACCACCGCAAGGCAGGCGGCGATACCGACCACCCAGCTCCAGGTCGCGCCGATCGATCCGGCCGGGCCGCCGCCCATCAGCTGGAACGTCGCGTTGAGCGGCGCCACCGTCTGGCCGCTGGTAACCCACCATGCCGCACCGCGCCAGACCAGAAGCCCGCCCAGCGTCACGATAAAGGCCGGCACTTCGAGATAGGCGATGACAAAGCCCTGGAAGGCGCCGATCAACAGACCGAGCACCAGGCCGATGACCAGCGCCAGCACCCAGATCCATGGGTTGCCAAGCTCAAGCCCGACGAAGCGCACTAGGAAATGCACCTGGGCGAAGCCCATGACCATGCCGATCAACCCTTCGGCGGAACCGACGGACAGATCGATATTGCGCATGACGATGACCAGCACCATGCCGCAGGCCATGATGGCGACGGCCGAGGTCTGCACCGACAGGTTCCACAGATTGCGCGGCGTGAGAAAGGTACGGCTGTCGAAATCGAGCGGATTGACGCCGAGACGCAGGCTGGACAAGACATGCAACCCGATCCAGATCAGCAGCAGCGCGCCGATCATGCCGAGCATGCGCGTGTCGATCTCGGTCGCCTTAAGGAACCGGGCGACGGCGCCGAGTTCCGACGCACGCGCGGTGTCGGCCTGCGGGTTGGACGTCGTATCGGTCATGATTTTCTCCCACCGGCCTGCCCGTCCGATGCGGGATGACGGAAGCCAGCCTAGAAGTTACCCGCCCGGGGCGGAAAAACAAATTTTCTTGAAAAAACGCCGCGGCTTGGCAGCCGCGGCGTTCATCGCATGAAATGGAGGATCAGTTGCAGGCCGCTACGCTGCCCGCCGCGACGCCGGCACAGACCTCGTCTTTCTTGATCCAGCCGGCGTCGATGACGACGTTGAGATTGTCCTTGGTGATCGCAACCGGGGTCAGGAACAGCGATTTGACGGTGTTCCCACCGGGCGTTGTGAAGTCCTTGACGCCGGCGATATCGGTCATCTTCTTGCCGTCGGCCAGCTGCGAGGCGATCTCGGCGGCATTCTTGCCGAGTTCACGCGCGTCCTTCCACACCGACACGGTCTGCGTGCCGAGCGCGATGCGGTTCAGCGCCGCGTGGTCGCCGTCCTGGCCCGAGACCGGAACGGTACCGGCCAGGCCTTGAGCCGTCAGCGCCGCGACGACGCCGCCGGCAGTGCCGTCATTGGCCGCGACCACCGCGTCGACCTTGTTGTCGTTGGCGGTCAGGAACTGCTCCATGTTCTTCTGCGCGTTGGCCGGCAGCCAGCCATCCGTATAGGCTTCGCCGACATTCTTGATCTTGCCGCTGTCGATGGCGTCCTTGAGCACTTCCATGGAGCCCGAGAACAGGAAATCGGCATTCGGATCGGCACCCGAGCCCTTGATGAAGACGTAGTTGCCTTCCGGCTTCACCTTGAACACTTCGCGGGCCTGCATGCGGCCGACTTCCTTGTTGTCGAAGGTGAGATAGAAGACGTCCTTGTTCTCGATCAGGCGGTCATAGCCGACGACCGGAATGCCTTCGTCGAGCGCCTTCTGCACCGCCGGGCCGATGGCGGAGGCGTCCTGCGCCAGGATGATCAGCGAATTGGCGCCCTGGGAGATCAGGCTCTCGACGTCGGTGAGCTGCTTGCCGGGATTGGACTGGGCGTCGGCGGAAATATACTTGTCGCCGGCGGCTTCGATCGCCTTCTTCATGGCGGCCTCGTCGGTCTTCCAGCGCTCTTCCTGGAAGTTCGACCAGGAAACGCCGATGACCTTGTCCTTCGCCTGCGCGACCGACGCGAGCGTCAGCGACATGGCGACACCCGCCAGGATGGCGGCTGTGAATCTCTTCATCTTAATCCTCCCTGCGCCGCGTATGGCGCGACCAAACAGGCCCGTAGGCCGGCACAAAGGCTCTATTTTTTCGAGCCTCGAAAAAACACTGGTCCATCGTCGGAACACTGTCAACGTCGATTCTGATGTATTTTGATGTCCTCGTGAATTTTTTTCGAGCTCCGGAATAAATAATGACAGCCAAGGCCGGTTCTGCCAGTATTTGACGGTCGTCGGGATCCTGGGGAGAGAACGCGGCGACGGGGAGGATGCGAGAAACATGTCGGTCGGAATCCGCCACGATGATTTGCGCCGACGCAACCGGGCGATGGTGATCGCGGCCGTGCGCCGTGCCGGGCAGCCCTCGCGCACCGAGATTGCCGCGACCACCGGGCTCAGCCATTCCACCATATCGGCGATCTCCTCCGACCTGATTGGCGAAGGCATCCTGGCGCAGAGCAAGCCGAGCGAGGCCGGTGCGCTGAAACGCGGCCGGCCGCAGGTCGGCCTCAGCCTCAACCCTGAAGCCGCGGCGGTGATGACCGTTGTGCTGTCGCTGAATTTCCTCTCCGTCGCAGTCATCGACTATGCCGGCCAGGTGATATCTGAGGAGCAGCGCCGGCTGGACACGCTGACCCTGTCGCGCGAGGCGCTGATCGGCGAATGCGTGGCCATCGTCAGGCGGCGGTTCGAGGATCCCGACCTCGACGTCGGCAGCATCGCCCGTATCGCGCTGGCGATCCAGGGCATCACCGACACGGATGCGCGCGCCATGCTGTGGTCGCCGATCACGCCGCAGACCGACATCGCCTTCGCCGACATACTGGAGGCCGAGTTCGGCATTCCCGCCACCATGGAGAACGATTGCAACATGATGGCGGTGGCGCTGCGCTGGCGCGATCCCCAGCGCTACCGCGACGACTTCATCGCCATACTTTTGTCGCACGGCATCGGCATGGGCTTGGTGCTGAAGGGTGAACTGTTCACCGGCACCCATTCATCCGGAGGCGAGTTCGGCCACATGATCCATCGCCCCGGCGGGGCGCTCTGCCGCTGCGGGCGGCGCGGCTGCGTCGAGGCCTATGCCGGCAACTATGCCATTTGGCGCAACGCGAGGCAGCTTGGCGAGGACACCCAGCCCGTCGACGTCAGCGACGCCGACATGCGCACCCTGGCGGCCTCGGCGCGCGAAAAGGACGGGCCGGAGCGCGAAGCCTACCGCAAGGCCGGCGAGGCGCTGGGTTACGGCCTTGGCAGCCTGTTCGCCCTGATCGATCCGGCGCCGGTCGCCATGGTCGGCGTCAGCGCCGCCGCCTTCGACCTGATCGAGCCGGCTCTGCGCGAGGCCATTGCCCAGACCGCCGGCGGCCAGCACTCGAAATCGATTTCCTTCGACACCGAGCCGAACGAACTGCCGCTGATCCGCGAGGGCTGCGCCATGCGCGCGCTAACCTTCGTCGACCAGGAAATTTTCGCGCCGGGGGCACAGGCGAAATCAGGCATAGGCGAGAACGTTGCGTGACATATCCCTAGTCTTCGCGGATCGCGTACCCCGCGCCCCGAATGGTGCGGATCACGTCAGGCATGCGGCCGTTGTTGACCGCCTTGCGCAGCCGGCCGACATGCACGTCCACGGTGCGCTCGTCGATATAGATCGTTTCGCCCCAGACATTGTCGAGCAGTTGGCTGCGCGAGAACACGCGGCCGGGATGTCGCATCATGAATTCGAGCAGGCGGAACTCGGTCGGCCCGAGCCGGATCTCGCTTTTCTTGCGGTAGACCCGGTGCGATTCACGGTCGAGCACGATGTCGCCGACCTTGAGCACGCTGGACAGAACTTCGGGCTTGGCGCGGCGCAGCAGCGCCTTGACGCGTGCCATGAATTCCGGCGTTGAGAACGGCTTGACCAGATAGTCGTCGGCGCCGGTGGAGAGACCGCGCACCCGGTCGCTTTCCTCGCCGCGCGCCGTCAGCATGATGATCGGCAGCCGCTCAGTCTCGGGCCGCATGCGGAGACGGCGGCAGAGCTCGATGCCGGACACCGCCGGCACCATCCAGTCGAGCACAAGAAGGTCAGGGACATTCTCCTGCAAGCGGATCTCGGCTTCGTCGCCGCGCGTCACCACCTCTACCTGATAACCCTCCGATTCCAGATTGTAACGGAGCAGCACACCCAGCGGCTCCTCGTCCTCCACCACCATGATGCGTGGCGCGATCATCGACTGGTCACCCCTGCCGTCAAGCCGCTGGCGCCGACATCGCCGTCTCGTCCTGCTTCGGGCGATTGGCGGGCAATTGCGTGCCGGTCAGCACATAATAGGCATTTTCGGCAATGTTGGTCACGTGATCGCCGATGCGCTCGAGATTCTTGGCGCAGAACAAAAGATGCGTGCAGGCGGTGATGTTGCGCGGATCCTCCATCATGTAGGTCAGCAGCTCGCGGAAGACCGACGTGTATTTGACGTCGATGCGTTCATCGTCGGCGCGCAGCTTCGCAAGTGCCGCGGCATCGCGCGCCGCATACTCCTCGATCACGCCTTGCACCTGGATCAGCACAAGCTGCGCCATGGCGTCGATGGAGTGCGACAGGTCGCGCGGCGTGGCGGCAAGGCCGACGGTGCCGACGCGCTTGGCGATGTTCTTGGCGAGATCGCCGATGCGTTCGAGATCGCCCGCCATGCGGATCGAGCCGACGACATGGCGCAGATCGTCCGCCATGGGCTGCCGCTTGGCGATCAGGGTGATGGCGCGGTCGTCGAGTTCGCGCTGGCGCGCGTCCATGATGGCGTCGTCGGAGACGACGCGCTGGGCGAGCGCGTTGTCGGAATTCAGGAGCGCCTTGGTGGCGCCGCCGACCATCGATGAGGCGAGATCGCCCATGTCGCGGATCAGCCTGCTGATCTGTCCGAGATCTTCGTCAAAGGCTGCGACTGTGTGTTCGGCCATGATCTTGGTCCTCGTATGCCTGGGATCAGCCGAAGCGGCCGGTGATATAGTCCTGCGTGCGCTTCTCGCGGGGCGATGTGAAGATCTTCTCGGTGCGGTCGAACTCGACCAACTCGCCCAGATACATGAACGCGGTCTGCTTCGACACGCGCGCCGCCTGCTGCATGTTGTGGGTGACGATGACGATCGTATAGTCGGCCTGCAGCTCATCGATCAGCTCCTCGATCTTGGCGGTCGACAGCGGATCGAGCGCCGAGGCAGGCTCGTCGAGCAGGATGACCTCCGGCTTCACCGCCACCGTGCGGGCGATGCAGAGGCGCTGCTGCTGGCCGCCCGAAAGGCTGAGGCCGCTGGCGTTGAGCTTGTCCTTGACCTCGCTCCACAGTGCCGCGCGCTTCAGCGCCTGCTCGACACGGCCGTCCATCTCCGCCTTGCTGAGCTTCTCATAGAGCCTGACGCCGAAGGCGATGTTCTCGTAGATCGACATCGGGAACGGCGTCGGCTTCTGGAACACCATGCCGATCTTGGTCCTGAGCAGGTTGAGGTCCTGCGAGCGGTCGAGGATATTCTGGCCGTCGAGCAGCACCTGGCCCTCGGCGCTCTGCCTCGGGTAGAGCTCGTAGATGCGGTTGAAGACGCGCAGCAGCGTCGACTTCCCGCAGCCCGAAGGCCCGATGAAGGCGGTGACGCTGCGCTCGGGCAGCGACAGGCTGATATCCTTCAGCGCCTTCGACTGGCCATAGTAGAAATTGAGATTCTTGACCTCGATCTTGGCTTTCTCGACCGCGACTTCGGGCGTGTTCAATTCGGTGGACAACATCGGTTTCATCTGTCCTCTCTGCGTCCGGTAAGGCTGCGGGCGAAGATGCTCAGCCCGAGAACCGTAAGGGTGATTATGAGTGCGCCGGTCCACGCCAGCTGCTGCCATTCCTCGTAGGGGCTGAGAGCGAACTGGAAGATGGTGACGGGCAGGCTGGCCATCGGCGCATTGAGATTACTCGACCAGAACTGGTTGTTGAGTGCCGTGAAGAGCAGCGGCGCCGTCTCGCCGGAAATGCGGGCGATGGCCAGCAATATGCCGGTGACGATGCCCGACAGCGCCGCACGGTAGGCGACCGAGCGGATGACCACCCAGCGCGGCGCGCCGATCGCGGCGCCGGCCTCGCGCAGGGCGTTCGGCACCAGGTTGAGCATGTCCTCCGTGGTGCGAACGACGACCGGGATGACCAGGATGGCCAGTGCGACGGCACCGGCAATCGCCGAGAAATGTCCCATCGGCCGCACCAGCAGCTCGTAGACGAACAGGCCGACGATGATCGAGGGTGCCGACAGCAGGATGTCGTTGATGAAGCGCACGACGGTGGTGAGGCGCGAGAAGCGGCCATATTCGGCCATGTAGGTCCCAGCGAGGACACCGATCGGCGTGCCGACGATGACGGCGATGACTGTCATCATGATACTGCCGTAGATGGCATTGAGCAGGCCGCCGGCATCGCCGGGCGGCGGTGTCATTTCGGTGAACACAGAGAGCGAAACACCCGACAGGCCCTTATAGAGCAGTGCGCCGAGGATCAGCGCCAGCCAGGCCAGGCCGATGCCCGCCGCCGCGACGCATAGCGTCATCATCACGGCATTCCTGCGCTTGCGTCGATTGTGAAGCGATGTGGCCGTCGACATCGGTCAGGCTCCCGTGCGGCTGTCCATGCGCAGCAGCATGTAGCGCGCAAGGGCAAGGATCAGGAAAGTGATGACGAACAGGATCAGGCCGAGCGCCACCAGCGAAGACGTATAGAGATCGCCGTCGGCTTCGGTGAACTCGTTGGCGATGGTCGCCGAGATCGTCGTGCCGGGCGCGAACAGCGAGGCGCTGATGCGGTGGGCGTTGCCGATGACGAAGGTTACCGCCATGGTTTCGCCGAGCGCGCGGCCGAGGCCGAGCATGACGCCGCCCATGATGCCGACGCGGGTATAGGGGATGACGACGCGGCGCGTGACCTCCCAGGTCGTGCAGCCGATGCCGTAGGCCGATTCCTTCAGCACCGCCGGCACCGTGTCGAAGACATCCTTGGTGATCGAGGTGATGAAGGGCAGGACCATGATGGCAAGGATCAGCGCCGAGGTCAGAAGGCCGATGCCGTAGGGCGGGCCGGCAAACAGGCTGGAGAGTCCCGGCACGTCGTGGAAAAGCTTGATGATGAAGGGCTGCACCGTCGTCTGCAGGAACGGCGCGAACACGAACAGGCCCCAGATGCCGTAGATGATGGAGGGTATGCCGGCAAGCAGCTCGACGGCGATGCCGATGGGGCGCCGGAGTGGCCGCGGGCAGAGTTCGGTAAGGAAGATGGCGATGCCGATGCCGATGGGAACGGCGATCAGGATGGCGATGGCGGCGGTGACGATGGTTCCGTAGATCGGGGCCAGCGCTCCGAAATTCTCGGTGACCGGGTTCCACGATTCGGTCGTCAGGAAGGAGAACCCGAATTTCGACAGCGCTTCCCACGAGCCGGCAAACAGCGAAATCGCCACGCCGCCGAGGATGAGCAGGACGAGGATGGCGGAAAAGCGTGTCGCCGTCCGGAAAATCGTATCGGTGAGCGCGAAGCGTCGGACCGTCGCTTCCCTGGCCCGCATGGCGGCCGACGATGGCATGGCTTCGGAGACGGCGGTCATCTGGCCCTCGCGTTTCAAGGAAGACAGGGAGGGCGCCGTGAAGCGCCCTCCTCGTTCAGCAGGGATTACATGGCGGAATAGAGCGGCTTGCCGTCTTCGCCGACGATGTCCTTGGCCCACATGTCCTCGACGCTCTTGACGACCGCGTCGGGGATCGGAACGTAGTCCAGCGCCCCGGCCATGTCGTCGCCCTTGGCGTAGGACCAGGCGAAGAACTTGAGCGCTTCACCGGTCGCCGCCACGTCGCCGGGCTTCTTGTAGACCAGGATCCAGGTCGCCGACGTCATCGGCCAGGATTCGGCGCCCGGCTGGTTGGCCAGGATGACGCCGTAACCAGGCTGCGAGCTCCAGTCGGCATTGGCCGCCGCCGCCGAGAACGCCGCCGCCGTCGGCTCGACCTTCTTGCCGTCCTTGTTGATCATGTCGGCATAGGTCAACTTGTTCTGCTTGGCGTAGGCGTATTCGACATAGCCGATCGAGCCACCGGTCTGCGAGACGTTGTTGGCGACGCCTTCATTGCCCTTGGCGCCGATGCCAACCGGCCATTCGAGCGCGGTGTTGACGCCGACCTTCGACTTCCAGTCGGCGCTGACGTCGGCCAGGTAGTAGCTGAAGTTGAACGTGGTGCCCGAACCGTCGGAGCGATGCACGACGGCGATCGCCTGGTCGGGAAGCTTGACGTCGGGATTGAGCTTGGCGATCGCCGCGTCATTCCAGTTGGTGATCTTGCCGACGAAGATATCGGCCAGCGTCGGGCCGTCGAGCACCAGTTCGCCCGGCTTGATGCCTTCGAGATTGACGACCGGAACGATGCCGCCCATCACCATCGGGAACTGTGCAAGTCCGGTGGATTCGAGATCCTCGCCCTTCAGCGGCGCATCGGAAGCGCCGAAGGTGACGGTCTTGGCTTTGATCTGCTTGATGCCGCCGCCCGAGCCGATCGACTGGTAGTTGAGACCGATGCCGGTCTCCTTCTTGTAGGCATCGGCCCACTTCGCATAGATCGGGTAAGGGAAGGTGGCGCCGGCACCGGAGATGTCAGCTGCCATTGCCGCGGAAAGGGTGAGGGTGGACGCCGCAGCCATTGCGATCGCAACGGCCGCCGAGCGGATGAAATGTCTCATATGGCCTGCTCCTGTTCGGAAGATGGTCTCTCGGCGCCATTCCTTGCCAGCGCCCGCTGAGGCCAATAGCGTTCGATTATAACAGTCGCATGACAGTTTCGTGTCAGCCCGGTAACGCGTCGCCGGCGCTTGGAAAGGCGATGGCGATTAGCGGCTGCGGCATGGCGCCGGTTTGCCTTCGGGAATCAGGGACTTGCGCGATCCGGCCACCCAAACAGCCATCGGATTCGGCATGGATCGCTGATCGAAGAAAAGCCGGACGGGAGCGCGTTGCTCGAGGCCAGAGGATGTCTTGGCCGGGCCATCGCCAAAAACAGGTCCGTTGGGGTAGATTGACGCTGCTTCATACTGGCGGTCGCTGCTCCCGCCCGTAACTAGAAGAGAGCGGAAATTCGATGCCGTCATTGTCCCGGCTGGACGCAGGCTTTGATATGGTGCGATCGCACCATAGTCTTGCTCGAAGGGCTGCAGCCGGCCCCGGGTGATTCTCGCCGCAATCCGGCCGAAGGCGCAAAGTCTATCCCGCGTTGCGCCGGGCCTGGCGACCGGCGCCGACCCAGCGCTCGACCTTTTCGAGCAGGGCCCTGGGGCTGATCGGCTTGGGCAGATAGTCATCCATGCCGGCGTCCAGGCAGCGTTCGCGATCGCCCTTGAGCGCATGCGCGGTGACCCCGACGATCGGCACATGCGTGCCGGTTTCCTCTTCCAGCCGGCGGATGGCGGCGGTTGCCTCGAGCCCGTTCATCTCCGGCATCGAGACGTCCATCAGGATCATGCACGGATTGAGCCTGCCGAAAGCGTCCAGCGCCTTGCGGCCATTGCCGACGATCTCGAAACCGTAGCCGGTCTCGCCGAGGATCTGGGTGAAGACCATCTGGTTGACCTCATTGTCCTCGGCCACGAGGATGTCCAGCCGCTGCTCGCCGCCAGTCGCGGCAAGCCGAGGCCTGACCGGCGGCGGCTGCAGCAACGCGCGTTGCCCTGCCGCCGGTGGCGGTGACTGCGGATTGTTCCCGCCGCCTCCCTCGACAGCAAGCGGCCGGGCGACATCCGTGGCGTGGCGATGCCGCTGGATGGTGGCGACCAGCGTTTCCAGAAGCACCGAGGAGCGTGCGGGCTTGATGAGTTGGGCATCAATGCCGAGATCGCGGTAACTGGTGTTGGCCAGCGACTGGTCGACGGAGGTCAGCATGATGATCGGCGTGTCGGCAAGCCCGGCGGTGTTGCGCACGACACCTGCCATCTCGGCGCCGCTCATCTCGGGCATCTGATAATCGAGCACGACGCAATCGACCGGCACGCCGTAGGCGGCGGCCGCGATCAGCACTTTCAGTCCCTCGGCGCCGCTCTCGGCCGCGCAGGAATCGAAGGTCCATGACGTCATCTGCTCGGTCAGGATGGCGCGGTTGACGGCATTGTCGTCGACGATCAGCACCCGCGCGCCGGTCACGTCCACCGGCATGATGCGCTGCGCGTTCTGTTGTCCGGCCCTGGGCAGCGTGACCGTGAACCAGAAGGTCGACCCCTTGCCTTCGGCGCTTTCCACGCCGATGTCGCCGCCCATCAATTCGACCAACCGCGAGGTGATCGCGAGCCCGAGCCCAGTGCCCTCATGCCGCCTCGTCGAGGAGGTGTCGACCTGGCTGAATTTCTCGAACACCTGTTTCAGCTTTTCCTCAGGGATGCCGATCCCGGTGTCGGTGACCGAGATCGTCAGCCTGGTTCCGTCCGGCACACTTTCGCCGGTGACGTCGACGAGCACATGGCCTTCTTCGGTGAACTTCACCGCATTGCCGAGCAGGTTGGTGACGATCTGCCGGATGCGGCCGACATCGCCGATGAACAGGCTTTCGAGCCCAGGCTCGATGCGCACGATGAGCTCGAGGTCCTTTTCCTTGGCCCGCGTCGACACCAGCGTCGCCACGTCCTCGATCGCCTCGGCGAGATTGAAGGGGGCGGGATCGAGCACCAACTGGCCGGCATCGATCTTGGAGAAATCCAGGATATCGTTGATGATGGTGAGCAGCGCGTTGCCCGATTTGACGATGATGTCGGTGAAGGTCTTCTGCTTCGGATCGAGATCGGATTTGGCCAGGAGTTCGGCCATGCCCAGCACGCCGTTCATCGGAGTGCGGATCTCATGGCTCATATTGGCGAGGAATTCCGACTTGGCGCGATCGGCAAGTATGGCGCGTTGGCGCGCCTCGCGCAGTTCCGCCTCGCGCAGCTTCAATTCGGTGATGTCGGTGGTCGACCCGATCAGGTAGAGCGACCCGTCGGACGCGATCATCGCGCCCTTGCGGGCGAACTGGTAGCGCACGCTGCCGTCCGGGAGCATCACCGTCTCCTCGACCTCCTGGGTTTCGCCGCTGCGCAGCACCGCGAGGTCGCCATTGACGAAGGCTTCGCCGTCCGGCCCGAAAATTTCGATGTCGGTCTTGCCGATCGCGTCCTGCTTGCTGAAGCCGGTGAGATCGCACCAGCCCTTGTTGACGTAGAATTGCCTGAGATCGGAGCGCTTGGCGTAGATCGACACCGGCACGTTGTCGATCAGGCTGCGGAACACCTCGTTCTCGCGCATGCTTTCTTCCAGCGCCCGCTCGCGCGCCTTGACCTCGGTGATGTCGGTGCTGGAGCCGACCAGATGCACCGATCCGTCCAGCGCCACCAGCCGGCTCTTGCGCGTCATCAACTGCCGCACCGTGCCGTCGCGATGGGTGACGGGCTCCTCGACCTCCCTGACGCTGCCCGTGAGGGCAACCTCGGTATCGTCCAGGCTGTAGCTTTCTCCATCCCCGTCGCCGAACAGCTGCCGATCGGTGCGGCCGATAACGTCTTCCTTGGCGAGCCCGGTGATCGCGCACCAGGCCTTGTTGACGAACTCGATGCTGAGGTCCTGCGCCTTGATGAAGGCGGCCACGGGCAGTTCGTCCAGCACGTGCCGGAACAGGTCGATCTGCCGCATCGAATCGTGCAGCGCCTTTTCGCGGCTCTTGATCTCGGAGATGTCGACGCGCACGCCGATGAACGTGCCGTCATCGGTGCGCATGTCATAAACCTGATACCAGCGGCCGTCGGGATTGAGACGTTCGAAGGATGAGTATGGCAGGTGGTAACGGGCGAGGATGCTGTCCAGCCAGGGATCGAGATCGCCATCATAGAGCGCATCGACCCGCGGATCGCCGCTCGAGCGGAAATAGCCAGCCGAATGACCGAGTGCCAGCGCGTCGCGGAAGGTGCGGCCGGGCTGCCACGCCGGCTTCAACGCCGGCAGCGTGTCCTGCATCTTGCGGTTGGCGAAAACGAAATTGTCCTCGCGGTCGTAGATGATCACGGCGGCCGGCAGCGATTCCAGCACGCTGGCCAGGTGTTTGCGGGCGTCCTGCGCCTCGGTCTCACGGCCCTTCATGTCCGAGACGTCGAAGAGGAAGCCGGCCACGTAGTTGCGGCCGCTTACCATTCTAACGCGGTTCTTCCTGACGACGCGCGAGCGGTTGACGCCGTCGACCTCGAAGCTTTCCTCCACCTCGTAAGGCCGCCCGGTCGCCAGCACCTCGCGCTCGCTTTTCTCGAACAGCGCAACCTCGGCCGGCGCGAGAAAATTGCCGCCGGGCTTGCCAAGCATGGTTTGCGGCGTCTGGCCGAACAGGCCCGCAAACGCCTCGTTGACGAAGACGAAGCGCAGATCGTCATCCTTGACGAAGATCGGATCCTTGACGCCGTTGATCACCGCTTCCGCCAGTCGCGCCTTTTCCAGCGCGTCGGCCAGCTCGGCCTCGCGATCCTTCATGTCGGTGACATCGACATAGGAGATGAGCCGCTTGCCGCCGGCCAGCGGGGCCAGCGACGCAACCAGGGTACGCCCGTCATTGCGCGGCAATTGTCTCGAGCCGGCGACGCCGGCCCTGATCTCGGACTCGCGCTCGGCGGTATGGCGCCGCCAGGCAACATCGTCTGCGCCGTAGGAATCGACGGCGCGGCTGGCCTCCATCAACTCGCGGAAGCCCGAGCCGATCCCGGCGCGCTGGGGATCGATTTTCCACAAATTGTAGAAGGCCTGGTTGATCACTTCGGCGCGCAGGTCGGCGTCGAGGACCATGATCCCGATCGGCATCGAATCGACCATCGTGCGAAGGTCGGGAAGGCCTCCCGAAGACGCCTCTCCTTGCTGCTTCTGCTCCAGTTCTTCGAAGGCGACGGCCAATCCCGTGACATTGCGTCCAATGCCACGATAGCCGGCGAATTTCCCCTCGTCATCGAAGCGTGGAAAGCCTGAGGTCAGCACCCAGCGGCAATCGGCGCGACCTCCCTTCAGTTCGTAGACAAAGTCACGGAACGGCCGATGTGCCTGCAGATCCTCCAGATGCATTGCCGCGCTGCGGTTGCCGTTCAGGACCTGCTTCAGGAAATCGAACCGGAAGCGGCCAAGCACAGCGGCCGGGTCGATGCCCGTGACCGCCTGATAGTTGTGCGAAAGCCAGGAAAAGCGCAGCTCGGCGTCGGTCTCCCAGATCCAGTCCGAGCCCGTTTCGACCAGCTGGCGTAGCATGGCCAAATCCATGCCTGCGGTGAACGAAGCCGCGTCGTTCACCGCCATTTCGCCCGACCCGCGCTCGCCGCGCACGCCGGCTGTCTCGTTCGCTTCAGCCATGCCGTCCCCACCCCGAATCCAAGGCCGAACCCTCCCTCCGCGGTTCGTCGGCGGAATGTGCCCGAGAAGCATTAACGATCCGCTAACCTTAACAAGCCGTTGCGCACCGGACGGGCCCTGGCCTGCGCCATTGCGCCCGGTTGTCGGCCGGATCGAAGCCGCGCTATAAGCCAATATTGGGGTGTTGCTGATGTTTGGACGGATTGTGCCTTGCTTGCTGAGCGCGGCGCTGCTTTTCGGCAGCGGCTGTTCGCGCAGCTATGACGGCACCGTCGTCATTCCGCGCCCGCTCGATGCCCGGCGTTTCTGGGACCGGCCGCCGCCCAATGTGGAATACGGGCCGTCCGGAATGGAAAACGGCGCTTTTCCGGCGCCGCCACAACCGCCAACCCGGTTTTCCGAGCGCAGGCCCGCGCCGCGCGCCGCACCGAGACGTCATCTTTCAAGAGTTTCGAGGCCACCTCCGCCGTCCTCCGATGAGGAAAAGCCCCTGGCATGCAGGAATGTCAGCGAACCCGGAAAGAGGGTTCGCATGGTCTGCGACTGATGGGTGCCACCCAAAACTGACCTTGGCTGAGAAACCGGCGCCTACAACCGGGGGCGGATGATCATTCGGCTGGGAAGAAGGCCGGGCCGACTATTCTCACCGGCCGCTTGCCGGCCTCTATCGACTGATGCTGGGCCGCCCCGGAGGCTTCGGCGTCCGCCGCGGGAATTGCCGCGACGCTGCCGAGGTCCGGCTTGGCCGACGGCAAGGGGATGATGGCATTGGTCATGTTTGTGGGCGTTACCGTTCGGGCCCTCAATTCGGCGACCCTGCTGTAGTAGCGTTTTAGGTCACATGCCTTGAAATTGACGTCGTCGCGGTAGCGGAATGCGGTCGGCAGATCGGTGTAGGGCTTGCGCGTGTCGAGAGAGACCATCTTTTCGGTTTCGAGGCTGACGTCGCTGAGCGTATAGAGGTCGACGCCCGGCTCGTCGCAGATGTAGCGGCATTGATCGGCCATATCCTTCACATCGTCGCTGCCGGCGAACTGCGACTTGGGTGCTGGGAAGAAATATCCATCCGAAAGGCGCACGCAGAACAGCATCGCGTTGCCGGCGCCCGTTGCCCTCGCCCCTGGCGCCGCCGCAGACACCGATTGGGTCTTCGCCGCCGCGCGCTTTGCCGCTGGCGCGCAGCCAAGCGCGACAAAACGTGCCCGCAGCCCCGACATGTCCCGGCCTGAATTGGAGGCCGCAGCGATCTGGCGCTGCACCTCGCTCCTGTTCCTGGCAAGATCGGCGCATGCGTTGAAGAAACCACCGAGGGAATTTTTCGCCGTACACTTGCGCTGCCTCTCGATGCCTTGGATCGCGGCAAGCTGGCGGTGCAACTGGGCAAGCTCGGGGCTCGTGCCGCCGCCACGGCCGGCCGAAGACAACTGATTTCTTATTGCACTGCAACTGTCGGCATAAGAACTGGACATGCCGAGCGCGAGCACGGTCAGGGTGACGAGCGCGATCATCATGGGGGACCAGAAACGGATCATCGGAAGGACGCGGCCCTTGTTGCTGAGAACCTGGAATGACAACTCTTTCGACTTCGGTAAGCTTTCACTAAATGAGTTTTATCTAAACTTTCTAGTCTCCATGCATTGAGAGACTCGTCTCTAGTTTAATAGAAGAACCCCTGTGAATTCAACATTGCATTTTTATTTCGAGATTGAGACGAACTGCAAAACAATGCAGCTGGACCGACGGCTGGCAGGCCTGCCGGATCACTCCGGCGTTATCGGCATCCGGTCCTGAAACCTTTGTCCGACCTTTCGCGTTGAAGCGCGAAGGAGAACGCAGATGTCGATCCAGGTCACGGTATCGGAACTGACAAGAAATCTTTTTCATTCCCTGGGACTTGACCCGAGGCCCCTGAGCGCCGAGCAAAACCTGCTGCTGGAATGCTATCTGGCCGGGCAAATCCCGGAATCGGCCTGGAACGACTACGTCTTCGAGACACCCGACCTGGCGCGGCACGCCGAGGCGCGGCGTACCAGCCACTGACCGATGAGGGCGGTGCTGGGCGAGATGGTTTGGTAGTAGCTACCTGAGCGGCTCGCTGACCCTGGCAGATGTTTTCCGGCAGGAATTGCGTAAAAAATGGAAGCGGGATCGGCGATCCGCCGAACGCCGAACGGCGCTAGCACATTAAGCCGCGGCGCGCCCTGCACGGCGGAAACAGCTATTGGCCGATCTTGGGAGAGACGAATTGCAAGGTGAACACGTTGCCGGCAATCCCTTGCGCCAGTTGCGGCGAAAGGCTGAGCGGCGTGCAATCCTTCACCGCGGTCATTGCGGCGTCGATGAACGACTTTCGCGCCTTGTCGTCGCCGGCCACCTTGGCGGCGGTCGGCCGTGGCGGACCAAGCAGCGTGCCGTCGCGCTTGAAGCTGAAGCTCAGCGTGACGATGGAATTTCCGGCATCCACCGGCGGCGTCCAGCATGCCTGGATCGCCGTGCCAACTTCCTCCATCGTGTTGAGCTGGGCGGCAGCCGATGGGCAGGTGGCGCCAATCGCCAATGCGCCGCTAATCAGGAGCATTCCAGCGGTTCTTTTCATTGCAATTCCTCCACCGTCGACCCTTCCGGCCGCCCGCGTGCGATCGTCAGAATTGATGGTAGGGCTGGAGATGGCAAGGGCAATATGCTTTGGCGAAAGCTCTTGCCGAAAGCATTGGAGGCAGCCCCGCCCGCAGCGGCCGGCCAAAAAACAAAAGGCCGGCAGTGGGCCGACCTTTGTTTTCACCGCAGCGCCAGTACATCCGTGGTCGCGGGTGAATTGTCTCCAATAGACAGATTATAGGTAAACGAAACGTTAATCGAAGCCGCCATGCCATAGCTCCGAGCCCGGCTTTTGCCAGCGCTCCATGCGGTCATATGCGCGCATATGACGAAGCTTCCGCGGAGGCCTTGAACATTGTTTGATGCTGGAGGGATCATCAACGGCTGAGCCGTCGCCTTCTTGGTACGCCCAAGGGGAATCGAACCCCTGTTCCCGCCGTGAGAGGGCGGTGTCCTGACCGCTAGACGATGGGCGCGTTCAAGAACCGGCGATATAGGCTGGCGGCGGAGAAAAAGCAACTGGGGTCCGCCGGCTTTCCCGGGATCAAGAAAAAGCTGGCTGCTGCTAGCGTTTTGGCTCGATCAGGTCCCATAGATTGCCGTGGAGATCGGCGAAAACCGCCACCGTGCCGTAGGGCTCCAAGCGCGGTGGCTCGCGAAATTCGACGCCCTTCGCCACCATCGCCGCATGATCGCGGGCAAAGTTGTCGGTTTCCAGGAAGAGAAAAACCCGCCCGCCGGTCTGGTTGCCGATGCTCTTCCTTTGTGCCTCGTCGGAGGCCTCGGCCAGAAGCAGCCGCGCGCCGCGCCCGCTGGCCGGCGCGACCGTCACCCAGCGCTTGCCGCCGCCAAGGTCCACATTCTCCAGGAGCACAAAGCCCATTCGCTCGACATACCAGTCGATTGCTTCGTCATAGCTGTCGACGACCAGCGCAACGGTGGCGATATGACGGTTTTCGGCAAAGCCGGTCATTGCGCGCCGGGCTTCATTTGTTGCGGATTGCGAAGCGGCCGATTATGCGCCGCTCGCCCATATCGTAGACGAAGATCGTGCGGCTGCCATCGACAAGTTCGGCCTCGATCGAGACGCGATTGCCGGATAGCGACTGGCTGACCACCCTGGCGCCGACCGGCAGCACGATGTCTCCGCTGAGCGGTTCGCCGGCGGGCACCTGGATGTCGCCGGCCAGCGGCGGGCTCACCGGCGCTGCCTTGCGTGATTTGTAGACAATCGCCGCGATCACCACCATAAGGGCCAGCAAGAGCAGGCCGAGATTGATGGCCATGAAGCGGATGAGCCTGCCGCGCACCTTTTCGATCTCGGGGTTGAGCGGCTTTTCCCCGCCTTCAACAACGGCGTCTTCGTCGGCGGCGGGGCGGGCCATGGCAAACATTCCGGAACGATTCTCGATGAGCGCTCATAACGAAGAGGCCCCCGGATTGATAGAGGACCAATTCATGCAGGCAGAACCGATCGTGCTCGTGGCCGGCGCCGACGATGCCGGCCAGCGCATCGATCAGTGGCTGGCAGGCAGGCTCGGCCCGGAAATGTCGCGCAGCCGCGTGCAGATGCTGATCAGGCAGGGCGCGGTCTTGGTCGACGGCAAGGCCGTTGTCGAGACCAAGTGCAAGATGTCGCCGGGCGAAACTGTCTCGGTCGCCATGCCGGAGCCGGAACCGGCGGAGCCACAGGGGGAAAACATCGCCCTCGATATCCTCTATGAAGATGACGAACTGATCGTCATCAACAAACCCGCCGGGCTTGTCGTCCATCCCGGCGCCGGCAATTGGACCGGCACGCTGGTCAATGCGCTGATCCATCATTGCGGCGACAGCCTGTCCGGCATCGGCGGCGTGCGCCGGCCGGGCATCGTTCATCGCCTCGACAAGCAAACCAGCGGCGTCATGGTCGTGGCCAAGACCGACCGCGCCCACAAGGCGCTTTCGGAGGCCTTTGCCGATCACGGCCTGACAGGCGATCTCGAGCGCGCCTACCTGGCGCTGGTCTGGGGCATACCGCAGCGGCCGGCCGGAACGGTGGATGCCCCACTCGGCCGCGCCGCCGACCGTGTACGTCGCGCCGTAGTACCCGAAGGACGCGACGATGCCCGCCACGCCGTCACCCATTTTGCGGTGCAGGAGCGCTTCGGCGAAAACCAAAAGGAATTCGCAACCGCAAGTCTGGTTGAATGCCGGCTGGAGACCGGCCGCACCCATCAGATCCGCGTCCACATGGCCCATATCGGTCATCCGGTGCTCGGTGATCCCGATTACGGCCAAGCCTTTCGCACCAAGGCCAACCGGTTGCCCGAACCGCTGAGAAGCCAGGTCAAGGCCTTCTCCCGGCAAGCTTTGCACGCCTGGCTCCTTGAATTTCGCCATCCGACTACCCATCTATCGATGAGGTTCGAGGCACCGATACCGAGGGACATGGAGGAACTCGTCGGCGGCTTTCGCAGTCTCTGAATCCGCCGCCGGCAAGCTTCAAATCAACCACCAAAAACCTGACTGGCGTTGTTCACTTCAGCGTGACACACTGTTTTGTGTTGAACAAATGCCTGTCTTTTCTGGTTTTGTTCCTGTATATATCTGATGTCGCGAGCGAGCCTTTGGTGCTCGCGTCACATGCCCGCCGCGTTTCGGGGGCATCACTCCAATAGAGAGGGGCGCTATCATGGCCCAGTCACTACCCAGTATCGTTTCCGGCGAAGGCGGCCTCAGCCGCTACCTGGAAGAGATCCGCCGCTTTCCGATGCTTCAGCCGCAGGAAGAGTACATGCTCGCCAAGCGTTATGCCGAGCATGAGGACACTTCCGCAGCGCACAAGCTCGTCACCAGCCATTTGCGGCTCGTCGCCAAGATCGCCATGGGCTATCGCGGCTACGGCCTGCCGATTGGCGAAGTGATCTCGGAAGGCAATGTCGGCCTGATGCAGGCCGTCAAGAAATTCGAGCCAGAGCGTGGCTTCCGCCTCGCGACCTACGCCATGTGGTGGATCAAGGCCTCGATCCAGGAATACATCCTGCGCTCGTGGAGCCTGGTCAAGATGGGCACGACCGCCAACCAGAAGCGTCTGTTCTTCAACCTGCGCAAGGTGAAGGGCAAGATCCAGGCGCTTGACGACGGCGACCTCAAGCCCGACCAGATCGCCGAAATCGCCACGAGGCTGAACGTCTCGGAAGCGGAAGTCGTGTCGATGAACCGCCGCCTGTCGGGCGACGCCTCACTCAACGCGCCGATCCGGGCGACGGAAGGCGAGTCCGGCGAATGGCAGGACTGGCTGGTCGACGACCACGAAAGCCAGGAAGAGATGCTGATCGAGCAGGACGAGCTGGAAAACCGGCGCGGCATGCTGTCGGGTGCTCTTGCGGTGCTCAACGAACGCGAACGGCGCATCTTCGAGGCGCGCCGCCTCGCCGATGAGCCGCTGACCCTGGAAGAACTGTCGGCTGAGTTCGACATCAGCCGCGAGCGCGTGCGCCAGATCGAAGTGCGCGCTTTCGAGAAGGTGCAGGATGCCGTCAAGGCCGCCGCCAAGCGCCAGACCCAGGCGCTGCGCACCATCGAGGCGCAGCCGGCGGCTTAAAGCCGGCATCGGCAACAAGATAAAAAGGCGGCGTCAGGAGACTGGCGCCGCCTTTTTGTATACCGCAGCGGGTGCTGTGATTGCTTCAAAGCCCATCCAGCGGAAATTTCAGATACCGTCGGCCATTGGCTTCCGGTTCCGGCAGGCGTCCGCCATTCATGTTGACCTGCAGCGCATGCAGGATCAGCCTCGGCATCGGCAATGTCCGGTCGCGCGCCTCGCGCAGGGCAACGAATTCGGCCTCGCCGCGCGCGGCGGCAAGATGTATGTTGTCGGCTTTCTGCGCGGCAACCGTGCTCTCCCATAACGCCTGGCGCCCGCCGGGCTGATAATCATGGCCGACAAAGACGCGCGTGTCCTCCGGCAGGGCCAGAATGCCCTGGATCGAGTGCCACAGGCGCGCGGCGCTGCCGCCGGGAAAATCCGTCCTTGCCGTGCCGCTGTCGGGCATGAACAGCGTGTCGTGAACAAAGGCTGCATCCCCGATCACATAGGTGATCGACGCCAGCGTGTGCCCGGGCGAGAAAAGCACCCTTGCTGGAAGCGTTCCCACCCGAAAAACCTCGCCGTCGCCGAACAGCCGGTCCCACTGCGAGCCGTCGGCGGGGAAATCCGGCCAGTTGTAGATCGCCTTCCACAATTTCTGGACCTCGACGATCCTCTCGCCGATCGCCGTCGGCGCCGCGGTCCTTTGCTTCAGGTACTGCGCGGCCGAGAAATGATCGGCATGCGGATGGGTGTCGAGAATCCATTCGACGCTCAGTCCCTCCGCCCTGACGAAATCCAGCAGCGCATCGGCATTGGCTGTCGAAACTGCGCCGGACTTCTCGTCGAAGTCGAGGACCGGATCGATTATGGCACACCGCTTCGTCACCCGGTCGGCGACGACATACTGGATGGCGCCGGTCGGGTTGTCGTGGAAACCGGTGACCTCAGGCTTTGCCGAACCTATGTCCAATCCGACGTCCCCTCCGTTAGCCAGACAGGAATGATTTTCTCTGCCAGAGCAACATAAGAGCATGCTTGTCTAGCGGGGCCCTGCCGTCAAGCACGCCTTGCCAGAAAAGCGACGGAAGTCGAAAAATGCCGGCCAGGCAACTGGAGCAACTCCAAGCGGTTTCCCGGGAAAGGCGCGTGGCGCTTTGCCCAGGGAATTGCGCAAAAACAAAGAGATGGTTCGCCGTTTCCGTGAACCGGAGAGCCGCTTTACGCGGAAGGCTGCTTGGTCTTCCTGAGATAGGGCAGGATGGTCTCGTAGGCGCCGAAGCGCTTGATGGCGTCCTCGTTGGAAACGGCCGCGGTGATGATGACGTCCTCGCCCTGTTTCCAGTTCGCCGGCGTCGCCACCTGGTGCTTGGCGGTCAACTGCATGGAATCGACCGCGCGCAGGATCTCGTCAAAGTTGCGGCCCGTGGTCATCGGATAGGTCAGCACCAGCTTGATCTTCTTGTCGGGCCCAATGACATAGACCGAACGCACGGTGGCATTGTCGGCGGGCGTGCGGCCTTCCGAGGTCTCGCCGGCACCAGCAGGCAGCATGTCGTAAAGCTTGGCGACCTTGAGATCCTTGTCGCCGATCAGCGGATAGTTCACCGAATGGCCGGTCGCCGTCTTGATATCGTCCTGCCATTTGCCGTGGCTTTCGACCGGATCGACCGAAATGCCGATGATCTTGACATTGCGCTTCTTGAACTCGCCCTCGAGTCCCGCCATCGTGCCCAACTCGGTCGTGCAGACGGGAGTGAAATTCTTCGGGTGGCTGAACAGCACCGCCCAGCCGTCACCGATCCACTGGTGAAAGCTGATCGGTCCTTGCGTGGTCTCGGCGGTGAAATCCGGGGCGATATCGTTGATGCGAAGGCTCATGTTGTTTCCCTACCCTTGAAATGTTGCCGGCAACGGCTGGCGAGCGCTCAAATCTTTTTAACACCTCGGCGGCAACCCACAAATGCCTAAAGCCACAGGCGCCCGTCGCGCCCGCGAAAAAATTTCTCTTCTTGCCGCCAAGTTCGGCAGGAATTTCCGAGGAGACCGCTTATGCCTTGTTGACGGCCAGCGTCGCCGCAAGATCTTCCATGCGCTGCGCCAGCGCGCCAAGCGCGTTGGTCAGCACGCTGTCGCTCTTGTCGGCCTTGGTCAGCGCCTCGTCGCGGGTCTTGCGCAAGGTCAGCACTTCGCTTTCCATGCCCTTGACGCGCTTCTGCAGCTCCGAGAGTTCATCCATGACCATGATGCCGGCCATGACCGTCAGCCGCTGGTCGCCGATCTCGCCGAATGAATCCTTCAGATGCGAGACGTAGCGGTCGAAACGCTCGGCGAGATCGATCAGATGCTCTTCCTGGCCTTCGTCGCAGGCCATCCGATACTGCTTGCCGTCGATGGAAACCGTGACCTGTGCCATCAGCCTACCTATCCAACACAGCGCGGATGGTTTCCATGGCGGTCACCAGTCGTCGCGACACTTCCTTGTTGGCATCCTCCAGCCGCTCGGCGCGCGCCTCGGAACTGTCGAGCTCCTGCGCCAGCCGCGAGCGGTCGGCATTCATCCGCTGCACCTCGGCCTCGGCTTCCGAATAATCGCGCTCATGCTCGAGCTTGGCCGCGACGGCGTTTTCCAGGCCTTCCATGGCCTTGCCCAGCCTTGCGATGACTTCCTTGAGTGTCGTTTCCCCGGTCATGGCCTCGTCCTGTGCCCTGCCCATCACCGAATCGCTCGCGTTCAGAACGCGTTATCTCTGAAACATTAGGCACCGGGTGAAGGCGACGTCAACAAAGCTCTCGCGACTGTCCCCTGCTAACGCTAATATAGGCCTGCCCGCGGCATCACAAGGCCGGCAAATGCGCACCGGTTTGTTGACTAAAAGTGCGCGCCTGCTATGTGTCGCGCACGCTTTTCAAGGGCTCTCCCAAGGCCCCAAACCCCACCCCGGAGGAACCATGACGTCGCGTGAACAACATGACCGGATGGCCAATGCGATCCGCTTTCTCTCCATGGACGCGGTCGAGAAGGCGAACTCCGGCCATCCCGGCCTGCCCATGGGCTGCGCCGACATTGCCACGGTGCTGTTCACCCGTTTCCTGAAATTCGACGCCAAGGCGCCGCATTGGGCCGACCGCGACCGCTTCATCCTGTCGGCCGGCCATGGCTCGATGCTGCTCTACTCGCTGCTCTACCTGACCGGCTACGAAGACATGACGATCGACCAGATCAAGCACTTCCGCCAGTTGGGCTCGAAAACCGCCGGCCATCCCGAATATGGCCACGCCGCCGGCATCGAAACGACCACCGGCCCGCTCGGCCAGGGCCTTGCCAATTCTGTCGGGTTCGCGCTCGGCGAGCGCATCATGAACGCCGCCTTCGGCAACGACCTCGTCAGCCACTACACCTATGTGCTGGCCGGCGACGGCTGCCTGATGGAAGGTGTCTCCCAGGAGGCGATCGCGCTTGCCGGGCACCTCAAGCTCAACAAGCTGATCGTGTTCTGGGACAACAACAACATCTCGATCGACGGCCCGGTGTCGCTGGCTGACAATACCGACCAGGTCGCGCGCTTCCAGGCTTCCGGTTGGAACGCCAGCCACATCGACGGCACGGATCCGGAAGCCATCGCCTATGCGATCGAAGCCGCCCGCCATTCCGACAAGCCGACGATGATCGCCTGCAAGACGACCATCGGCTTCGGCGCCCCGACCAAGGCCGGCACCAACAAGGCGCACGGCTCGCCCCTCGGCGCCGACGAGATCGCCGGCGCGCGCAAGTTCTTCAACTGGGAGTCACCCCCCTTCGAGGTTCCAGCCGACATCCTCGATGCCTGGCGCACGGCCGGCACGGCCGGCGCCGAGGCGCGCGCCGACTGGGAAGGTCGCCTCGCCAAGGCCGACGCCAAGCTCAGGGCAGAGTTCGAGCGCCGCGTTGCCGGCAAGCTGCCGTCCAACTTCGACGCCGTCATTGCCGACTACAAAAAGAAGCTCTCCGCCGACAAGCCGAAGGTCGCCACCCGCAAATCTTCCGAAATGGCGCTGGAAGTCATCAACGGCGCCGTGCCCGAAACCATCGGCGGCTCGGCCGATCTCACCGGCTCCAACAACACCAAGACCAGCCAGACCAAGAACATCACCCCGGACGACTACGGCCAGCGCTATGTCCACTACGGCATCCGCGAACACGGCATGGCTGCCGCCATCAACGGGCTGACGCTGCATGGCGGCCTGATCGCCTATGGCGGCACTTTCCTGTGCTTCTCCGACTACGCCCGCCCCTCGATGCGGCTGGCCTCGCTGATGGGCATCCGCTCGATCTTCGTCATGACCCATGATTCCATCGGTCTCGGCGAAGACGGCCCGACCCATCAGCCGGTCGAGCATGTGGCGGCACTGCGCGCCATCCCGAACCACAACGTGTTCCGTCCGGCGGACGCGGTCGAGACCGCCGAATGCTGGCAGTTGGCCCTTGAATCGGAAAAGACGCCGTCAACGCTGGCGCTGACCCGACAGAACCTGCCGACCGTGCGCACCGAATTCACAGAGAAGAACCTGAGCAGCCAGGGCGCCTATGAGCTCGCCGCCGCCAGCGGCGAAGCCGCGGTGACGATCTTCGCCACGGGTTCGGAAGTCGAGATCGCGCTCGGCGCCCGCGACCTCCTGGAGAAGCACGGCCATCCGACCCGCGTCGTCTCGGTTCCTTGCTTCGAACTGTTCGATAAGCAGAGCGAGGACTACCGCCGCAAGACGATCGGCAATGCGAAGGTGAAGATGGCGATCGAAGCCGGCATCCGCCAGGGCTGGGATCACCTCATCGGCTCCGATGGCATCTTCATCGGCATGACCGGCTTCGGCGCCTCGGGAACGATCGAGCAGCTCTATCCGCATTTCGGCATCACCGCCGAGGCGGCCGCCAAGGCGGCGGAAGCCCGCCTGCATGGCAAGTAAGGCCGTGCTTGTTGCCCAAAAGTGTATCTCGATTTTGGGACAGCGACATGTATGAAACAAGAACGCTCGGCGAAACCGCGTACAGCGGTTCCGCCGGACTGGCCTGACCTAATCGATTTAAATTCACGTCGCCGCGGCTGGATTCTTTCCGCTTCCGCCGCTATGAAGCTGCGGACCAATCGTCTGCCCTCCAGCTCCCAAGGAGAGAAAAATGACCGTCAGAGTTGCCATCAACGGATTCGGCCGCATCGGCCGCAACATCCTGCGCGCCATCCATGAATCCGGCCGCAAGGACATCGACGTCGTCGCCGTCAACGACCTCGGCCCGGTTGAAACCAACGCCCACCTCCTGCGCTACGACAGCGTACACGGCCGCTTCCCGCACGAAGTATCGGTTTCCGGCGACCAGATCACCGTCGGCAAGGAGACGTTCAAGGTCACCGCGATCAAGGATCCGACCCAGCTGCCGTGGAAGGAGCTCGGCGTCGACATCGCGCTCGAATGCACCGGCATCTTCACCGCCCGCGACAAGGCAGCCGCACACCTGACCGCCGGCGCCAAGCGCGTCCTCGTTTCGGCGCCCGGTGAAGGCGCCGACCTCACCGTCGTCTACGGCATCAATCACGACAAGCTGACCAAGGACCACATCGTCATCTCGAACGCGTCCTGCACCACCAATTGCCTGGCGCCGCTGGCCGCAGTCCTGCACGAGACGGTCGGCATCGAAAAGGGCATGATGACGACGATCCATTCCTACACCGGCGACCAGCCGACGCTGGACACCATGCACAAGGATCTCTACCGCGCCCGCGCCGCGGCACTCTCGCAGATCCCGACCTCGACCGGTGCCGCCAAGGCCATCGGCCTGGTGCTGCCCGAGCTCAAGGGCAAGCTCGACGGCATCTCGATCCGCGTGCCGACGCCGAACGTCTCGCTCGTCGACTTCAAGTTCATCGCCAAGCGCTCGACGTCGGCGCAGGAGATCAACGAGGCGGTGATCGCCGCCTCCAATGGCAAGCTCAAGGGCATCCTGTCGGTTACCCATCATCCGAACGTGTCGATCGACTTCAACCACGACCCGCACTCCTCGATCGTGGCGCTCGACCAGACCAAGGTGATGGACGGCAACTTCGTTTCGGTGCTGTCCTGGTACGACAATGAATGGGGCTTCTCCAATCGCATGGGCGATACCGCGGTCGCCTTCGGCAAGACCATCGCCTGATCGCGGGCCCATCTTCCAGAGACTTGAAACGCCCGGTTTCGTCCGGGCGTTTTCGTCGGAGTGCTCGGCAACGCGTCGCTTCGCTCCTGCTAAGCCCAAGGACGATGAAGTTGTGGGGCTTCGGCCCAAAAAACCGCTCTCCCGCCTTGCGCCGGCCATGCCTTCGCCCCACTCTTCCTTGAATCGAGAGAAGAGGCAGGGGACAAGTCACGGATGGAGCATGCGATCTATCTCGTCACGCTGGTGGGCACCGCGCTTGTCGTCGTCGCCGCGTTTTCGAGCCTGATCGCCTTCCGCTTCGGCGCACCGCTGCTGCTTCTGTTTCTCTGCATCGGGCTCGCCACCGGGACCGATGGCCTCGGCATCGAGTTCGACAATGCCCGCATCGCCTATTTTGCCGGCTCACTGGCGCTGGCGGTGATCCTGTTCGATTCCGGCTTCGGCACGCCTCTCAATGCCTTGCGGCAGGCAGCCGGGCCGGCGCTGTCTCTGGCCACATTCGGCGTGATCCTCACCACTGGCCTGTTCGGCGCCGCCGCCTACTATATGCTCGATCTCACCTGGCTGGAATCCTTCCTGCTCGGTGCCGCCGTCGCCTCCACCGACGCGGCCGCCGTGTTCTTCCTTTTGCGCGCCGGCGAGATCAATCTGCGCGAGCGCGTGCGCTCCACGCTGGAGGTGGAGTCCGGCACCAACGATCCGATCGCCATCTTCCTGACCATCACCCTGGTCGAGATCATAGCCGCCCATGCCGACCCCGAGGCCAATGTCCTGGTCACCAACCTCGTCCTCGGCTTCCTCATTAACATGGGCCTGGGCGCCATTGTCGGCGTGCTGGGGGGCCTCGCCATCGTGCGCCTCGTCGACCGGCTCAATCTCGACCATGGCCTGCTGCCGATCTTCGTGCTGACCCTATCGCTGATGGTCTTCGCCGCCGCCGGCGCCATCGGCGGCTCCGGTTTCCTGGCGGTCTATCTTGCCGGTCTCATCGCGGGTAATTCCGACATCCGCGCCGTCACCATCCTCAAGCGCTTCCAGGACGGCATGTCCTGGCTGGCGCAGATCATCATGTTCCTGATCCTCGGCCTGTTCGCGACGCCCTCGCAATTCCCGGCGATCATGGTGCCGGCGGTGCTGCTTGGCCTGTTCCTGATGTTCGTCGCCCGGCCGATCGCGGTCTGGCTTTGCCTGGTCCCGTTTCGTCTGCCGCGCCCCGAAGTCGCCTTCGTTTCCTGGGTCGGCCTGCGCGGCGCCGTCTCGATCCTGCTTGCCATCACTCCCTTGCTCGGCGGGCTGGAGAATGGCCGCACCATCTTCAACGCCGCCTTCATCATCGTCCTGGTGTCGCTCGTCATCCAGGGCTGGACCGTTGGTCCGCTGGCGCGCCGTCTCGGCCTGATCGTGCCGGCGCGGCTCGGACCTCTGGACAAGGTCGAGCTCGAACTGCCGGGCTCGGCCCATCACGAGCTCCTCGCCTACCGCGTCGCGCCGGGCAGCCCGGTGGCGCGCGGCGAGCGCATCCCTCGCTGGGCGCGGCCCTCGCTGGTGTTGCGCGACGGACGCTCGATGCGTTTCCAGGACATGGGCAGGCTTGCCGCCGGCGACCAGGTCTACATCTTCGTGCCGGACCGCTATCCACGCCTGCTCGACAAGCTGTTCGCCAGCCGCGCCGTCGTCGACCCCGAGGACGCCGATTTCTTCGGCGCCTTCGCCGTCGATCCGGCGCGTTCCGCTGCCGAACTGGAAGCCGCATACGCGCCGGGCCTGAGCGAGGCGGAACAGAAGCTCACCGTCGGCGCCCTGGTCACGGCGCGGCTCGGCGGCCATGCCGAATATGCTGACCGCGTGCTGATCGGCCCGATCGAGCTGATCGTGCGCGATGTCGATGACAAAGGCAGGATCACAGGCCTGGGCCTCTCCTTCGAACCGACCGCGCCCGTTGCGCGGGTACCGGTCTTCCTCAGCGCCGGCGAGATCGCCGACCGGATCAAGGCCTTCGTCCAGACCTGGCGCAAGCCGGTGGAACCACCGATCGCAGAGGCACACGCGGACGAGAAACCGGAGCCGGCGGCGGAAAAGGCGACGACCGAGAGCTGACAACGGCGACCCTTTGCGCCCCCCTCATCCGCCTGCCCTGACGCTTCGCGACGTCAACGCCCTCGCCTTCGCCTTCGCCTTGAAAATTTCGCGCCCTCCCCAGCCAAGTCTTGCATCGTCGTCGGTGCGGGGTATGGTCCCGGCGATTTCTCAGCGAAAGGAACCAGCATGGCCAGCTTCAAGACACTGGACGATATCGGCAACATCAATGGCAAGCGCGTGCTGGTGCGCGTCGACCTCAACGTTCCCGTCGCTGACGGCAAGGTCACCGACACGACCCGCATCGAACGCATCGCGCCGACCATCGCTGAATTGTCAGGCAAGGGCGCCAAGGTCATCCTGCTCGCCCATTTCGGCCGGCCCAAGGACGGTCCCTCGCCGGAATTCTCGCTGGAGCCGATCGCCAGGGCGACGGCCGAGGTGCTTGGCCGTCCCGTGGGCTTTGCCGGCGACTGCGTCGGCGACACGGCGGGAAGTGCGGTCGCCGCCATGAACAAGGGCGACGTGCTGCTGCTCGAGAACACCCGCTTCTACAAGGCCGAGGAGAAGAACGACCCGGCCTTCACCGAACGGCTCGCCGCCAATGGCGATATCTTCGTCAACGACGCCTTCTCCGCTGCCCACCGGGCGCATTCCTCGACCGAGGGACTGGCGCATCTGTTGCCAGCCTTTGCCGGCCGCACCATGCAAGCCGAACTGGAAGCGCTGGAGAAGGGCCTTGGAAATCCTGTTCGCCCGGTGGTCGCCATCGTCGGCGGCGCCAAGGTCTCGACCAAGATCGACCTGCTGATGAACCTGGTCAAGAAAGTCGACGCGCTGGTCATCGGCGGCGGCATGGCCAACACCTTTCTCGCCGCACGCGGCACCGATGTCGGCAAGTCGCTGTGCGAGCACGACCTCGCCGCTACCGCCAAGCAGATCATGATCGAGGCGGCCGAGGCCGGCTGCGCCATCATCCTGCCCGTCGACGGCGTCGTGGCGAAGGAATTCAAGGCGGGTGCGGCCAGCGAAACCGTGGCCATCGCCGACGTGCCTGCGGATGGCATGATCCTCGATGTCGGCGAAAAGACCGTGAGGGCCGTTGCCGACTGGATCGACCGCGCCGCGACCTTGGTCTGGAACGGGCCGCTCGGCGCGTTCGAGATCGAACCCTTCGATCGCGCGACGATGGCGGCAGCCAGGCATGCGGCGGCGCGCACCAAGACCGGCAAGCTGGTTTCGGTGGCCGGTGGCGGCGATACCGTGGCGGCGCTCAACCAGGCCGGGGTTGCCGACGATTTCACCTATGTCTCGACTGCCGGCGGCGCCTTCCTCGAATGGATGGAAGGCAAGCCGCTGCCGGGCGTCGACGTGCTCAAGCGTTGAGACGATCAACTCGAGGCGAGCGCGCGGCGTTGCCGGGAGTTTCGATCGATTGGAGCTTTCCGGCGTCATTCCTTTGGCGGTAGTGTTCTGTCAGGCGCAGAACAACACCGTCAAGGAGAAGCACGATGAGCGAACGTCTTGAAGACATTGCCGCCGCGATGGTGGCCAACGGCAAGGGCCTGCTGGCCGCCGACGAAAGCTCGGGCACGATCAAGAAGCGCTTCGACGTCATCGGCGTCGAATCGACCGCCGACAGCCGGCGCGACTACCGCGAGATGATGTTCCGCACTAGCGATGCCATGACCAGGTATATTTCCGGCGTCATCCTTTACGACGAGACCATTCGGCAGAAAGCGGCCGATGGCACGCCGCTGGTCGATATCATCAAGGCTTCAGGCGCCATCCCCGGAATCAAGGTCGATGCCGGCGCCAAGCCCCTGGCCGGCTTTCCCGGCGACACGGTCACCGAGGGCCTCGACGGCCTGCGCGAGCGGCTCGCCGACTATTACAAGCTCGGCGCCCGCTTCGCCAAATGGCGTGCCGTGATCGACATCGACAAGGCAAAGGGCGTGCCGTCGGTCACCTCGATCAGCGCGAACACCCATGCGCTCGCCCGCTATGCGGCCCTTTGCCAGGAAGCCGGCATCGTGCCGATCGTCGAGCCGGAAGTGCTGATGGACGGCGCCCACGACATCGATACGTGCTATGAAATCTCGAGGGCGACGCTGACGAAGCTCTACGACGAGCTCTACGCGGCCCGGGTGGTGCTCGAGGGCACGATCCTGAAGCCCAACATGGTGCTGGCGGGCAGGAAGTCGGGCGCGGTGAGCAGCCCTGAAGAGGTCGCGCAAAAGACCATAAAACTGTTCCGTGAGGCCGTGCCGGCGGCGGTGCCGGGCATCGCCTTCCTCTCCGGCGGCCAGGAGGACGAGGAAGCGACCGCCAACCTCAACGCCATCAACGCCATCGGCCTGCATCCGTGGAAGCTGACCTTCTCCTATGGCCGCGCCCTGCAGGCTGCCCCGCAGAAGGCCTGGAGCGGCAAGGCATCCAATGTTGCCGCGGGTCAGGCCGCCTTCACCCACCGTGCCCACATGAACCACCTGGCGGCGCTTGGACAATGGAAGCCGAGCCTGGAGCAGGCTGCCTGACCACGGTTTTCCGTCTCTATCGGACCCGGGCCATGCGCCCGGGTTTTGCTGCGCTCCGCCGGACTTGGGATGAAGCGCCTCCATCCCTATTTCTCTCCAGCGCAGCCGGCGCGATGTCGGCTCATGCCCGTCCCGAACGTCCTTGGGATGAAGCCAGGGAGAGGTTCATGCATCGCAACAAGGTCGTTTCACGCGAGGATTGGTTCCGGGCACACAAAGCGCATCTGGCGCGCGAGAAGGAATTGACGCGATTTCGCGAGCGCATCGCGGCGGAACGGCGCGAACTGCCCTGGCTGAAGGTGAGAAAGGACTACGTCTTCGAAACCGAGCAGGGTCCAAGATGCCTGGCCGAACTGTTCGCCGGCCGCAGCCAGCTGATCGTCTATCATTTCGTGTTCGGGCCCGGCTCGACCCATCATTGCGAAAGCTGTGCGTTCGTCGCCGACCACATGGACGGTGCCAATCAGCATCTGAGACACCATGACGTGTCGCTTGTCGCGGTGTCACGCGCGCCGCTCGCCGAGCTGCTGCCCTACCGAGAGCGCATGGGTTGGAAATTCGACTGGGTCTCATCCTATGCCTCGGACTTCAACTTCGACATGCAGGTGTCGTTCACCGACAAGCAGATCGCATCCGGTGAAGCGATCTACAACTTCGAGACGCCCGTTCTGAAATCGAAAGACCTGCCGGGCACCACCGTGTTCTACCGGGACGAGACCGGCGACATCTTCCTGACCTTCATGTCGCGCGCCCGCGGCAGCGAACAGCTGATCGGCGCCTATCAATATCTCGACCTTGCGCCGAAAGGCCGCGACGAGACCGGGCCTTATAGAACCTTGATGGACTGGGTGCGGCTGCATGACCAGTATGGAAACAGGTCGCAAGCGGACAGGGCTTAGGCATTCAGCGATCCCATCGAACATTGGACGCTTGAAGGCGTCCGCCACCGGTGCAAGGATCGTTCACCTCCGGCGCAACATGCGTTAATTGCTGCTCGATGCGACGCTTTCCGGCTCTCCTCACCTGGCTCGCCTTCCCTGTCTATGTCTGGCAGGGGCTTGGCGTACGCCGACGCACCTCGCGCATGCTGCCCGCGCAAGGCCCGGTCATGCATGAGATCGCCGGCGGCCAGCCGGCGGTCTGGCTGCTGGTGCTGGGCGATTCCTCCGCCGCCTCGGTCGGCATCGAAAAATCCGAGAATGGCCTGGCCGCGCAGCTGGCCGTCCTGATCTCGCAGCGAACCGGCCGCGCCGTGCGCTGGCGCGCCGCCGGGTTCAATTCGGCGACGTCGGGGCAGATCCGCGACCACGTCCTGCCCAATCTCTCGGCCGATCCGTGGACGCATATCGTGCTCGCCATTGGCACCAACGACACCAAGAATTTCCACTCCGTGCCCCGCTTCAAGAGGGCGTTCGGCGGTCTGCTCTACGCCCTGCGCGCCAAATGGCCTGAGGCCCGCGTGGTGTGGTCTCCTGTGCTGGAGTTCACGCAAGCGCCAGCCATGCCGCCGCTGCTCGGCAAGATCCTGGAAATTCGCGCCGGTGAGATGAACCGGATGGGCAAACGTCTTTGCCTCGAACGCGGTGCGGTGCCGGCGCCGCGCTTGCCGATCACCAATCCCGAAGCCGGCTTCGCCTCGGACGGATTTCATGCATCGGAAGCCGGTTACCGGGCCTGGGCCGAGCACCTCGTCGGCTGCGTGATCGAAGAGTGATTGCCGCCGGCTCGTGCCGGCCCGATATTCCATCCTGCGCATTCCAGGCTTCCTGGAACTGCGCTACGTCCAATGTCCAAGCACGGCCGTTATCGAAATGGCCGCCATGGCCAGGAGCGCCAGCTTCCAGAAGTCGCTGCGCCGTTTCAGCCCCGGCCAGCCGAGCGGCTTGATCAACTGGATGACCATGATGCCAAGGATGACGAGGGCGAGGAGTTTCGACATGCCGCCTTTGACCAGCATCGCGGTCGGCTGTCAAAGCGCGTCGTTCGTCGCTCGAATAAAATAGGCGCCGCGATCCGGACTGGAACGCGGCGCCAGCCTTTGATCGGGGAACGATCTACTTCAGCGGCTTGAGGCCGGCCTCGATCGAAGCGCGCTTCGATTCCAGGAATGGCGGCAGGGCCAACTTTTCGCCCAGCGTCTCCAGCGGTTCGTCGGCGGTGAACCCCGGCCCGTCAGTGGCGATCTCGAACAGGATGCCATTCGGCTCGCGGAAATAGAGCGAGCGGAAATAATAGCGCTCGACCTCGCCGCTCGACGGCAGACGGAATTCGGCCAGCCGCGCCGTCCATTGATGCAGCGTCTCCTGGTCCGGCGTCCTGAAGGCGACGTGATGAACCGCACCGGCACCTTGCCTTGCCGGCGCCAGTCCCGGCTGCACCAGGACGTGCAATTCCGCCGCCGGCCCACCCTCGCCCATTTCAAAGACCTGAACCTGGCCCTCCGGCGAGGCATAGTCTCGGACCTTGCGCATGTTCATCACTTGCGTCACCACTGCTTCGGTATTGGTGAGGTCGGGAACGCTGATGACGATCGGCCCGAGCCCGCAGATCTGGTGTTCGACCGGCACGCGGCTTTGCGCCCAGGGGCGGCTGTCGCCCTTGCCGTCATCGCTGACGAGGCGCAGACGCTGGCCCTCGGGGTCCTCGAAATCCAGGCTGGCGTAGCCACCGATGTCGGCAATCTCACTCGTGACGATATTTTCGTCAGTCAAGTGTTGCTTCCACCAGGCAAGGCTGTCCTGGCCACCAACCCTGAGGCTGGTCCGCACAATGCTGTGGGTGCCGCGTCGCTCGCGGCCGACCGGCCAGTCGAAGAAAGTAAGGTCGGTGCCCGGCGTCGCTTCGCCATCGGCATAGAAGAGGTGGTAGGCTGAGGTATCGTCCTGGTTCACCGTCTTCTTGACCAGCCGCAAGCCCAGCACCCTTGTATAGAAATGAAGATTTCCACGCGCATTGGCGGTGATGGCGGTCAGATGGTGAATTCCTGTCAGTTGAAGGCTCATGGTCGTCTCCCTGTTTTTGGGGAAGAATTTTCTCCTTCCATATCAGAACTTCGGATCCCTGGCTGGAGACCACGTATCCTGACAGTCCGTCGCCAAAGGCTGAACAATGGATCATGACCAGGCATGCATTAGTGAACGATCTCGGCCTTCTAAACCTGCTTCGGGCCGCGGTCTGATGCAGTGAAAACGATACCTTCACAGGGATAACGCACCGATCGCAACTATTATCCAGGCCCTGCCATCCTCCTGACAGACTGCTGTCAGGAGGGGTGTGCGATACTGTCTTCATTCACAGAGAGGAGACTAGCCATGACCGGTTCCACCATTCTGCGCGGCATGCAGCACTATGTCGGCAAGATTCGTACGATGCGCAACGAGATCCGCACCCAGCGGTTCATCAACTCGCTGCCGGCGGACATTCGCAAGGATATCGGCTGGCCGGACATGTATGCCGAACGTCGCCTTCGCGACAATTGAGACGAATTTTTCGGCAAAGCGGTTGGATGTAGGCGCCCCAACGCCCAGAGGATAAGTCCGGCACGCGAGGGACGGAGCGAGCGTATGCCCAAGCAGAAGACAATTGGCCTTCTTTTCATGGACGGCTTCGCCGACTGGGAATATGGCCTGCTGGCCGCCTCGGCGGTCGAATGGTTCGGCGCCCGCGCGGTTTCGCTGACACCCGATGGCAGGCCGGTGAGCGGGATCAGCGGTTTCCGGCTGACGCCCGACCGCTCGGCCGGCGCTGATGAAAATGCCGATCTCGATGCCATCGCCGTCATTGGCTCCGACCGATGGGCGGGCGAGGCGCCGCCCGAGGTGGCGGAATTGCTTAGGGACGTTGCGATGCGGGATGGTGTCGTCGGCGGTATCTGCGCCGGAACGCTGGCGCTGGCCCGGGCCGGCATGTTCGAGAAGGCGAGGCACACCAGCAATGGCCGTGACTGGATCAATCGCCACATTGCTGGCTATGCCGGCGATCACAATTATCAGGACGTGCCGCATGCCGTGTCCGACGGCAAGATCGTTTCCGCGCCAGGTTCGGCGCCCGGCACCTTCGCGCTGGCCTTCCTGAAGACGCTCTATCCTGAACGAAACGGCGAACTTGCCGAGATGCGGACGCTATTCGCCAGGGAGTATGCTGAACCCTCCTGACAGACTGGTGTCAGGAGCGCCATGCCATAGATGCGAGCGGTGAACAGGACGAGCGATGAAGAGCTGGACCGACAGATTGAACACGCCGGGGGTGAACGGCATCAAACCGGCCCCGCGCACGGTGGCAGATGGAGTCGAAGAGCAGACGATGCTGGTGCCGACGGCGCAACAGGTCGACGAATTCATCCGCTCGATTCCCGAAGGCGTCGAGATGGACGTTCGCGTGCTGCGCACGGCGCTTGCCTTTGACCGTGGCGCCGAAGTGACATGCCCGGTCGCGATCGGCTATCATCGGCGTGCCGTTGCCGAAGCAGCCATTGAGGATCTCGGGCGCGGCATGACGCTGAGCGATGTCGCGCCATTCTGGCGCGAGCTCGATGCCAATGACGCCGACAAGGAGGAAATTGTCCTTAGGCGCGGAATCTGTGGCCGCGCAGCGCGAGTGCGAAGGCCTGAAACCATGATGCATGCCGCCGAGTGTTCTGCGGTTTCGGAATAAAGGCATGCGCAAGAACACGATGCATGCAGCCCAACCGGTTTTGGGCGACATGCATAGGAACAACATCGAGGGACCATACGATGCGACGCGCCGACAGGCTCTTCCAGATCGTGCAGCATTTGCGCGGTGGCCGTCTGGTCACCGCGCAGAAGCTTGGCACATGGCTCGAGGTTTCCGAGCGAACCATCTATCGCGACATAGCCGACCTTCAGTCGACCGGAGTGCCGATCGATGGGGAAGCGGGCGTCGGCTACATGATGAGGGAGGGTTTCGACCTTCCACCGCTGATGTTCACGCGTGACGAGATCGTGGCGCTGGTCGCCGGCGCCCGCATGGTGCGTGCCTTTGGCGGTGCGGCCATGGCCCGGGCCGCTGATGAGGCTTTGGTCAAGATCGGCGCGGTGCTGCCCGATGCCGAAAAGGACCGTATCGCTCGCACCGAGATCCACACGCCGATGTGGGTGGTGAGCGATGCCGCGCGCGAGGCGATCGACCTGATCGAGCGCGCCATCGAGAAGCGCCAGGTGCTGACCATCGACTATTCGGACGAAGCCGGCCGCGGCACCGCCCGCGACATCAGGCCCTTGGGCCTTTGGTTCTGGGGCAAGGTGTGGACGCTGGTCGCCTGGTGCGAGATGCGCGACGATTTCCGCGCCTTCCGCATCGATCGCATCGCCTCGGTGGTCATCGCAGGCCGCGTCTTCAAGCCGGAGCGCGGCAAGCAGCTCGCCGATTTTTACCGGGCGGTGGAACGCAGCGAGGATTACGGCATGGCGCCGGACCGTGCGGCGCGAAGCTGAGGTCTCCCAACCCGTAAAAAAGCCCGCTCGAAGCGGGCTTTTCGGTCGAGTTCGCGAGAATTCTACTCCTCGTCGTTATCCCTGTCCTTCGACTTCAGAGCCGAGAGCTTGGCGAACACGGCGTTGGCGTCGAGTTCGGCATCCTCGTCCTTCGGCTTTTCGGGAGCCGGAACCAGGCGCTCGGTCAGCGCCGCCGGCAGCAATGTGTCGCCGACCGGCTGTGCCTGCTCGCGGCCGCGCGATGCGCGGTTGACTTCCATGTCAAGATCGATCTGCGAGGCGAGACCGAGCGTCACCGGGTCCATCGGCTGCAGGTTGGCAGAGTTCCAGTGCTTGCGCTCGCGGATCTGCTCGATCGTGGACTTGGTGGTGCCGACGAGGCGCGAGATCTGCGCGTCCTTCAATTCGGGATGGTTGCGCACTAACCAGAGAATGGCGTTCGGTCGGTCCTGACGCTTCGACAGCGGGGTGTAGCGCGGCCCCTTGCGCTTGGATTCCGGCACCCGCACCTTGGGGTCCGAAAGCTTCAACCGCTGGTTCGGATCCTTCTCGGCACGCGCGATCTCGTCGCGGGTCAACTGGCCGGTCATGATCGGATCCATGCCCTTGATGCCTTGCGCCGATTCGCCGTCGGCGATCGCCTTGACCTCGAGCGGATGCAGCCCGCAGAACTGTGCTATCTGCTCGAAGGAAAGCGCGGTGTTGTCGACCAGCCAGACAGCGGTCGCCTTTGGCATCAGCAGCGTATTGGCCATTTTAAAAATCCTTCTCGTTCGCCCGCGTTCCCGCGCGGGCGGTGGTTTAGAGCCACCAAAATGGGAAATTCGCAGGTTATATAACCGCTCTCCGGCGGTTCCGCAATGTTTTTGGGAAGGCGTTTTTGGGAACGCCCGTCGATCTGGCAACCACACCGGGGCAGATCAATCACGGGCGGCATGAAAATGGTGCCGCGAATATGTTTGGGGTCCAGAAAGACAAAACCCGCCGGACAGGTCCGGCGGGTTCGGAACCGGCGACGAGCAAGCGTCTGCGGCGGCTCTGCTTTGCGACCCCGCCTTGCGGCGGGGCGGTTCTTGAAGTCAGATCGCCTGGCGGGCGATCTTTTCGATGTCGGCGCGGTTGATGCCGAGATCGCTGAGCTGGCGCGCGTTGAGGCGGTTCAGTTCGCGCACGGTCTCGTTGTACATACGCCAGTTACGGAAAGCGCGGATCGGGTTCATGTCAGTCCTCCAAATGGGGTGTTCGTTTCGATGATGCTCAAATAGTCATCATCGAGCGGCACTTGAATGGCTGATTTTGCATAGCAATGATGCAAATGCTGCATTGCACCATTAAGCTTTTGTTCAGCTTGCAGGCAGGGGCCGGGTCGCGGGTATGAGCCCGCCTCGGCCAGCCGGGCATCGGCAATGTTGCCGTCAGCCGACGTCGAGCACGATCTTGCCGATATGATCGCCTTCCTCCATACGCTCATGCGCCCGCCAGGCATCGGCAAGCGGGAAGATCATGTCCATGACGGGCGCGATCCGGCGCGTGCCGAGCAACGGCCACACCTGCGCTTCGAGCGCGGCTGCCAGCGCCGCCTTGAACTCGACGGTGCGCGGCCTCAGTGTCGAACCAGTATGAACAAGCCGCTTGACCATGATTTTCGAGAAATCGGCGCTCGCCACCGCGCCGCCTTGCAGGGCGATCTGGACGATCCGGCCCTCGACCGCCGCGGCCTCGTAGTTGCGCGCCACATAGTCGCCGCCGACCATGTCGAGGATGACGTCGGCACCCTTGCCGCCCGTCGCTTCCTTGACCGCCGCGACGAAATCCTCCTCGCGGTAGCTGATCGCCCGGTCGGCTCCGAGCTTCAGGCAGGCATCGCATTTCTCCTTGTTGCCGGCCGTAGTGATGACATGGGCGCCGAAGGCCGATGCAAGCTGGATCGCCGTCGTGCCGATACCCGAAGAGCCGCCATGAACCAGCAGCGTTTCGCCTTTCTTCAAGCCGCCGCGCTCGAACACATTGTGCCAGACGGTGAAATAGTTTTCCGGCACGGCCGCCGCTTCCGTGTGGGTGAAACCGGCCGGCAGCGGCAGCACGCTGCCGGCATGAACCTTGACATATTCGGCATAGCCGCCGCCGGGGGTGAGCGCGCAGACGCGCTCGCCAAGGCGCCAGCGAGAGATTTCGTCGCCGAGCGCGGCCACTTCGCCCGACGCCTCCAGGCCCGGCAGGTCCGACGCACCGGGCGGCGGCGGATAGGCGCCCTTCCGCTGCTGCACGTCGGGCCTGTTGACGCCGGCGGCGCGCACCTTGATCAATATCTCGCCGGGACCGGGCACAGGCACATCGCGCGTCTCCGGTTTCAGCACCCTGGGCCCACCCGGCTCGGAGATCGCGATGGCCGTCATCCTTGCCGGAATTTTAGATCCGCTCGCCATGAAATCTCCCGTCTTTCCTCGCCGCATTCTTGCCGGCTGTTTGCATCGACGCCCCTGCCCTATGTATGCTCATTGGCAAATCAGGCAAATGGCCAATCGGTATGGCGGAGGAGGAGCACAAATGGCGATCTTCGACGACGAACCCAAGAAGAAGGCGCGTCCGCACGAGATCGGGCAGGACCTGTCGCTGCTCTCCGTCGGCGAGTTGTCGGAACGGATCGGCATCCTGCGTGACGAGATCGCCCGGTTGGAGGCTGAACTCAAGTCGAAGGACAGCACCAAATCCGCGGCCGAGGCGCTGTTCCGCCGCGAATAAGGCCGAAAAGACCCGCCTCCGAAAAGCCCGAATGCGACTGTCTTCAGACTCTGCGTCTCTCCTCGATTTCAGCCGGATCAAAAAATGCTCGCAGCCTACAGACCGATCCTTTCGCTGCTTCGGGGCACCGCCTTCCTTTTGGCAGCGTCGGGATTGCACGGCTTGCTGTTGCCGCTGCGCGGCCAGGTGGAAGGCTTCTCTACCGCATCGCTTGGCCTGATGGGCACAGCCTGGGCCGGCGGCTTCGTCACCGGCTGCTTCTTTGCACCACGTATCGTGCGCCGTGCCGGCCACGTGCGCGCCTTCGGCGCCTTCGCCGCGTCCGGCGCCATCGTTGCGCTGCTCACCGGACTGGTCATCGACGAATATGTCTGGATCCTGTTGCGCGCCTTCACCGGCTTCACCATGGCCGGCGCCTTCATGGTCATCGAAAGCTGGCTGAACGAAAAGGCCACCAACGAGAATCGCGGCACCGTCTTCGGCCTCTATATGATGGTTACCTATGCCTCGATCATGGGCGGGCAGATGATCGTCGCCGGCGGCGACGTGAAATCGGCCTCACTCTTCATGATCACCGGCATCCTGTTCTGCCTGTCACTCATCCCGACCGCGGTATCGACCGCCTCGCACCCCAAGCCGCTCCAGGACGTCAAGCTCGACGTCAAGGGGCTCTACGCCAACTCGCCGGTTTCGGCCATCGCTTGCGTCCTCATCGGCATCGCCAACGGCGCATGGGGCACGCTTGGCGCCGTCTATGGCGCCCGCATCGGCATCTCCACCGCCGAGATCGCCTTGATGATGAGCCTGGTGGTGGTGGCGGGTGCCGCCATGCAGCTTCCGGCCGGGCGTTTCTCCGACAAGACCGACCGGCGCTTCGTGCTGGCGGGTGCCGCTTTCGGCGCTGCGCTGTTCGCGCTCTTGATCTTCCTGTTCGAGCCGCGCTCCGGCGTCTTCGTCATCGTCTTCACCGCCGCCTACGGTGCTTTCGCCTATACGCTCTATTCGATCGCCGTGGCGCATGCCAACGACCACGCCAGTGCCGAGGACTTCGTCAAGGTTTCGGGCGGCCTGCTGCTGCTCTATGGCTTCGGCACCATGATCGGACCCTTGCTGGCGGCCGCCCTGATGGGCTGGATGCGTCCGGAGGGCCTGTTTCTGGCGACCGCCTTCGCGCATCTTTCCCTGGCAGGCTACACGCTGCTGCGCATCAGCCGCCGCGCGCCGGTGCCGATCGAGGACCGCGACGCCTTCAAGACGCAGCCCGCCGACCGTTCGGTGACGCCGGAAGCATTGCGGCTTGACCCAAGAAGAAAAGCAGAAGCAAACGGTTGAGATTCGAAGAACTTTGCCCCACAAATGAGGCATGATGCTTTCCGACGCCTTCATGGCGATCGCCGATCCCAACCGGCGCCATCTCCTGGAAGAACTTCGACGCGGTCCCAAAACCGTTAATCAACTGGCAGCCGGGCTGCCGGTCTCACGTCCGGCCGTATCGCAGCATCTGAAGGTGTTGCTCGATGCCGGCCTTGTCCACGCCAAGGCCGAAGGCACGCGGCGCGTCTATACGGTGAGCAATGCCGGCTTCCTGAAACTCAACATCTGGCTCGACCAATTTTGGGAGACTTGATCGTTCCTGTTCAAACGACCGGTCACGCACCACGATCAGCCATCATTATAGGGGAAGAGCTTGAAATAGGGCTGCGCCTCCTCAATCACCTGGGCGAAGGCCGGCCGCTGCAACAGCCGGTCATGGTAGCGACTCACGGCAGGATATCTGTCGCCGAATGGCTCGACCTTGTTGGCGTAGAACAGGGCCGGCGAGGCCGCGCAATCGGCCATGGTGAAGGCGTCGCCCACAGCCCAGTTCCTCGACGCCATCTCCTGCTCGATGATCGCGTAGGAATTGCGCAACTGGTCGCGCGCCTGTTCGACGCCGAACGGATCGGTCCTACGTTCCGGGCGCAGCCGGTCCCCGACGATCTTCTGCATCGGTTCCTGCACATAGAGATCGTAAAAGCGATCGGCCTGGCGAACCGCGATTGCGAGGTCGATATCGGCGGGGACGAGGTCGACCGGTCCGGGATAGTGCGCGGCCAGATACTCGATGACGAGGGTCGACTCCAGCACAGTGCGGTCGCGCGCATCGTCACGCAAAGCGGGCATCTTGCCCCAGGGCGCTATCTTCAGGAAGGCCGCTCGCGACTGCTCGTCGCCGAGATCGACTATGACGGACGCGAACGGCGTGCCGTTCTCGTAGAGCGCGATCAGCGGCTTCCAGCAAAACGAGGCCAGCGGATGATAGTGAAGCGTCAGGGACATTTTTGCTCACCTGTCTCGGGGTTCACGTCGTCTAGTACCGAAATGTTTACTTAACTATTGCCCAAACTTGTGGCGTCAGGACCGCGCTTTGAGTGCCAATCGGCCCGGATATGAGCAACGATGCCGGCGACGATCACATCCCAATCGTCCGGATGCAGTTCGTGGCCGCCGCCTTCAACCCGGAGGAGTTTCGCGCCGGCGACCGCCCCGGCCAGCGCTTCGCCATGCTCGACCGGAAAGATGGGATCGGCCGTACCATGGATGACCAGCAGCGGCGCGTTCATCTCGTGCAGTCGGCCCCTCCATCGGTCACTATCGCCCTTGAGCAGGAAATGATTGGTCGCGCTGAGCAGGCCGGCGGAGCGATCATAGTCCCGCTCGATGAAGGCTTTCATGCGGCCCTCGTCGAAGGGATGTGCTGTGCTGGCGATCGCCTTGGCATCTTTGATCATGAAGTCGATGACCTGGCGGCGATCCGACCAGTCAATGTGCGCGCCTTCAGCCGAATGTTTGATATAGGCATCGCTGGTCTGCGGCAGGTACGAGGTGTCCACCCCCATCGGCGAGCTGCTGATCACGGTCAGCGACGCGACACGGGACGGATGCTTGAGCGCCACGAGCTGCGCGATCATGCCGCCCATCGACATGCCGGCGATATGCGCCTTGTCGAGGCCGTGGCTGTCGAGAACGCCGATCGCATCGTCGGCCAGGTCGTCGAACGTGTAGGGCGGCTCTCCCGGCGGGTATTTGGTCGAGCGGCCGGTATCTCGATTATCATAGCGGATTACGAACAGTCCCGCGGCGGCGAGTTTCCGGCAAAACGCCTCCGGCCACCACAGCATTGAGGCCATCGCTCCCATGATCAGCAGCAGAGCGGGGTCGGCGGGGTCGCCAAAGGCTTCGGATATGATAGTGGGGCGTCCGGTCTTCGTCATCGCGTGGCCTCCTCATCTGCTTGCATTTTGCAATCGGTTGCACCATAATAAAACCGATACAATAATGCAACCGGTTTTGGAGAAATCGAATGAACATCGATCGCCGCTCGGGTTGCCCGATCAATCTTTCGCTGGAAGTGTTCGGCGACCGCTGGAGCCTGATCATCCTTCGCGATATGATTTTTGGCGGCAGGCGCCATTTTCGCGAGTTGCTCAACGGGTCGATGGAAGGCATTGCTTCCAACATACTGGCCGACCGGCTGAAGCGGCTGATGGATCTGGGCATGCTGACCAAGGCCGACGATCCTTCGCACAAGCAGAAGGCGATCTACAGCCTGACCGAAATGGCGATCACCCTGGTGCCGATCCTGGCCCATCTCGGCGCCTGGGGCCGCGTCTGGCTGCCGGTCAGCGAGGAATTGTCGATCCGGGCCGAGCTTCTGGAAAAGGGCGGGCCGCCGCTATGGGAGAAATTCATGGATGAGTTGCGCCACGAGCATCTCGGCACGCCCCTCGATGCAGCGTCCGGCCCCTCTGTACGCGCGACCCTGCAGGCCGCCTATGAGGCCGTGCTCGCCAGCAAGGCTCTCGGCGCCAATCCGGCCGCGTGACCAACTATTTTCCCCGTTGAATGGCCGGCTCTGCTACAAGAGGCCGAAAATCACGTCACGAGATTGGAACAGACTCTTGGTTGAGAACTCTAGGGATACTGCCCGCGCGCGCGCCGATCTGCGCTTCAAGAAGCAGGAGGAAGCGGCCACGGTCCGACAGAAGGCGATGGCCGAGTATGTCGCCGAGAGCGATGCCCGCAAGGTCAAGACCGACAAGCTGCGGGCGCTGCGGCTGGCCAAGGAAGCCGAAGACCTTGCCAACGCGCCGGCAGTGCCCGCCAAGAAGCCCGCCCGCGCCAAGAAGAAGTAGCACGCCGCTCCCGGTTGCTTCGTTGCCGGCCCTGAGCCGGTGGCCGTTGACCGCATTTGGTGGATCGCGGCATAGGCGCGATCCGGATCGGCGCGTTCACCCCGCTTTCCACGAAGCAATTTCAACCGGAACCTGGATTGCCTCGTCCGGCTGGCTGCCGATGATATCCGTTTCAAACAGGAGATCGCCATGACCGCACTGCCGCTCGACAAAGCCCTCGAGATCATCGACGCCGCCTTCGCCAAGGGCGCGGAGCTCAAGCTCAGGCCGCTCGGCGTCTCGGTGCTCGACGCCGGCGGCCATCTCGTCGCCTTCCAGCGCCAGGACGGCGCCTCGTTCCTGCGCCCGCAAATGTCCGCCGGCAAGGCCTATGGCGCGCTCGCCATCGGCATGGGCTCGCGCCGCGTCGAGGCCTTCGCCAAGGAGCGCCCGCATCTCATGACCGGCATCTCCGACGTCTCGGGCGGACGCGTGTTGCCGGTCGTGGGCGGCGTGCTGATCCGCGACAAGGCAGGCAGCATCATAGGCGCCGTCGGCATTTCCGGCGACAGCTCGGACAATGACGAAGCCGCCGCCATCGCCGGCATCGAGGCCGCCGGCTTCACCGCCGATCCGGGCTGAGGCTAATTCAGGTTGATATCCCTGCTCGCCGACCGCATCGACACCGAGAAGCCGGCGAGCACGTCGAACAGCGCGATGATCATCAGCGTGAAGAAGACCGAATGGGCGGCGCCCTTGACCAGCAGGAACTCGACCAGGAAGGCCACGAAGACCAGCGTCGACAACAGATGGTCCATGATCGAGGCGTTCGTAGTGCGCGCCGATTTCACGATCTCGACGAAGAGGAAGATGAGCCCGATCAGCACCATAAGGTCGCCGAGCGTCATCGAGAACACCCCGCCGGACATCATGCCGACGGAAAAGACCTCGCTTGCCCAGGGATCGTCACCGCTGCCGAATATTCCGAGCAGCCCGAGATTGTAGAGGACAAAGGGCACGATCAGCAGCGGGACGGCACCGAACATCTGGCGTCTCCATTTGGGGGCACCCCTTTGTAGAGTGCGCCACCGGCACGCCGTCAAGAATTTTCGCAGCACGCCCCAAACACGCTAGAAGACCGAATGCAACAACGATGTCAGCCGGTTGTCCGGCCGACATCTTTGAAATCGAGCCGCGGGATGCGTGAACGCGCACGCCGCTCGCGATCAGCGCTTGAAGTAGCCGGCGCGCACGGCCGCGCCGATGACGTTGAGGATGATATGGCCGGCCGTCATCGAGGTGATCTCGTTGACGTCGCGCGCCGGCGCGATCTCGACGATATCCATGCCGACCAGCCTTCCTTTGCCGACCAGCCCCTTGATGAGCTCAATCGTCTGCCGGTAGCTGACGCCGCCCGGCTGTGGCCCCTCGACCGCCGGCATCACCGCCGGATCGAGGCCGTCGGCATCGATGGTGAGATAGTAGCGACCGCCGTCGGGAATTCGCTTCAGGAGCGCGGCGGTGCCGATGTCCTGCCATTCATTGGTGGTAATGATGTTGGCGCCATAGGCGCGGGCGGCCTCGACCTCCTCGGTGCGCGCGCTGCCTTGGCCGCGAACGCCGACCTGAAAAATATCCTTGATATGCGCCATTTCCGAGGCCCGCCGGATGGTGCTGGAATAGCCCTCCTTGACCCCGTTGACGTTGTCACGCCAGTCGAGATGTGCGTCGAGCTGAACCAGCGTGATCGGACCCTCGCCATCGAGCGCCCGGAAGATCGGGATCGGAATGCCGTGGTCGCCGCCGATTGTGATCGGCAGTGCGCCCGCGGCGCGGATCTTGCGGATCGCCGCTTCGGCTCTGCCATAGTGCCCGACATGATCGGCCGCCGCGCCGGGAACGTCGCCGACGTCTACCACCTTGATGTCCTTGCCGTCGAAGACTGGCCCACCGATGTCGAAATCATAGCGGTCGAGCGCCTGGCTGATCCGCTGCGAGGCGCGCCGCACCGCGGTCGGCGCATTGGTCTGGTCGTTGATCAGCTCGTCGATCGTGTAGGGATCGCCATAGGGCATGCCGATGATGGCGACATCGGCCTTCAGTGTGTCGAGGTCATCGACCAGCGGAAAGTTCATGAATGTCTGGAAGACGTCGCGCGGCGCGGTGGTGAGTTTGGACATGGGGTCTCCTCTGCGTTGAAGCTTTTTTGGATCAGGCGCCACGGCGGGCTGCGAGATGGGGCTGCAGCCTATGCTCCAGGCTGCGCGAGATCGCTGCCACGAAGGCCGTCAGCCCCCAGTACAGCAATGCGATGGCGGTGAAGATCTCCACCGGCGAGAAGGTGCGGCCAATGATGTTCTGGGCCATGTAGGTGAGTTCCGGTACGGTGATCGCCGACAGGATCGCCGATTCCTTGATCAGCGTGATGGTGAGATTGGTGGCCGCGGGCAGGATGTAGCCGAGCACCTGCGGCACCAGGATCTTGCGGAAGATGGTCAGGTAGCGCAGTCCCAGCGCGTAGCCGGCCTCGACCTGGCCGTACGAAATCGACTGGATCGCGCCCCTGATGATCTCGGCCGAATAGGCGCTGGCGTAGGCCGACAGCGCGCCGATCGACACGACCACGGGCGAGAGCCTGACACCGAACATCGGCAAGGCGTAGAACAAAAGGAAGATCTGGATCAGGAACGGGATATTGCGGAATATTTCGACATAGGCCGAGACGATCGCCGTCGGCACCCGTCCGCCGCGCAGCCGGATCAGCGCCAGCACGGTACCGAGCGCGAAGCCGAACGGCAGTGCGACAGCGCACATCAGCGCCGTGTTGCCGAAGCCCTTGGCGAGGATCTGCCAGTTGTCCGCTATGACGGAAAAATCGAAGCTCATGCGCGTGCGCCTCGCGCCTTGAGTTCCAGATGCCTAGTCAGCAGGCTGCATGATAGCAGCACGACGAAATACAGCACCGCCGCGATGCAGAAGGCCTCGACCGGCCGGTAGGTGACGTTCATGATGTTCTGCGCGGTGCGGGTCAGTTCCACCACCGCGATCACCGACAGGATCGAGGATGCCTTCACCAGCATGGTGAACTCGTTGACCATCGGTGGGATAATGGCGCGGAAGAGCTGCGGCAGGATGACCTTGAACCAGGTCACGGCAGGCTTCAGCCCGAGCGCCTTGGCCGCCTCGTACTGGCCGGCGGGAATGCGCGTCAGCCCGGCGCGCAGGATTTCGGCGACGAAGGCCGCGCTGTTGAAGCTGAGCGCCAGCACGCCGGCCAGGAGCGGCGGCAGGTCGATACCGACGAGGCCCGGCAGCACGTAGTAGACCATGAAGATCTGCACGATCAGCGGCGTGCCTCGGATGAAGCTGGTGTAGACCGCGCCGATCCAGCGGATCACGCGCCAGCGCGACCTGCCACATGCGAGCAGGCCGAAGCCGATCAATGTGCCCACCAGAAACCCCAGCGCCGAGACGCTCAGCGTGATGCCGGCGCCGGCCAGGAATTCCGGCAGGAAGGTCAGCGTCTTTGAAAAATGGAACATTTTTCAGCTCGAATGATCCCTGGACGTCCGGGCCATCCGAGACCGGCGCGTCCAATGACTGGAACCACCGGTCCGGCAGCGCCGGGCGCCTGGTTGGGGGCTTAGAGCGCGCCAGGCGGCAGATAACCCTCGTCGGGCGTCTTCATCTCGAACCCGAACCATTTGAGCTGAAGCTCCTTCAGCTTGCCGCTGTCCTTCAAGTCGCCGATTTTGGCGTTGATGAAGGCGCGCAGATCCTTGTCCTCCGGCCGCACCACCCAGGAGAGATAGGAGAATTCGCCGATCGAGCCGACGACCTTGTAGGTATCGGGAACGTTCTTCATCAGAACGGCCGCCGAAGGCGAGGCGATGACGATGGCGTCGACCTGGCCGGAGGCCAGAGCGACATGGGTCTCGGGGAAGGAGGTGAACAGCTTCATCTCGCCGACACCCTTGCCGCCTTTATCCTTGAGCTCCTTGTCATAGGCCTCGATGATGGGCTGCACGGAGGAGGCGAGTTGCGTGGCCACCACCATGCCGTTGATGTCCTCCGGCTTCTTGATGCGCTCCTCGTCGACGCGCACGACGACGACGTTCTCGAACGAACCGGTCGGCCGCGTATAGGCGTATTTCGCCGCCCGCTCGGCGTTGATGCCGGTCGAGGTCGCCATCAGGTCGAACTTCTTGGCCAGCAGCCCTGGCAGCAAGCCTTGGAAAGGCAGGTTGAGCTGGTCGAGCTTCACGCCGAGCTGGCTGACCACATAGTCGAGAATGTCCTTGTTATAGCCGACGATCTGGCCGTCGCGGACGAATTCGAACGGCTCGAACGCGGCCTCGGTTCCGACGAGGATGGTGCCGCGCTGCTTGATTTGGTCGACCAGCCCATCGGCATGGGCGGTGGCAGCGAACGGCAGGAGGAGCGGCGCGGCGGCAAGAAGGGTCAGGACGCGGCGGCGCGAAGCGGAAAGAAACTCACCCATTGTTACCCTCTTTTTTCTTCGGTTTTGCTGTGCTGGTAAGCCCGGCCGCTATGCTTGAAGACGCGACCGATCATGTAGCTCTCGGAATCCTTGATCCCGGGAACGTTGGCCAGTTCACTGACGAGGAAATCGTGCAGGCTGGTCGTGGATGGCAAAGTGAGCTGGATGATGATGTCGAACGGCCCGGTCATGGCGTAGACGCTGTCGACGAACGAGTATTCCGACAGTTTTCGAGCAACGCTGATGATGTGCTCGCGGTCGACGTCGAGCCCGACAATGGCCGCAATGCCGACATCGCTGCGCAAAGGGCGCACGACCGCCTGGATGCAGATATCCGGGTCCTCGAGCACACGGGCCATTTTCCGCCGCACCGTCGCTTCGGTGACGCCGATGCGCTTGGCGATATCCACACTCGACATCCGCCCATCGACTTTGAGTTGGGAAAGGACGGCCTGCTCGGTATCGTCGAGATCACTTGTGCTGACGAAATCCCACATCGAATTCCCAATCTGTGTCGATTTCCGACTATAAATTCAAAAATCGCATAAGAAACCGTCTATGGCAATCCCACAGATTGCGAAAAACACCAGCGACGCTGCCTCCGGCGATTGCCGCGCATCGGGCTCACGGTTCGATCATTGGGAAAAGTCGTGTCGACCGAGTCGAAGGCGATGTGCGGTATGCAATCGGCCATGCCTCGAGGATGCGCGATGAGGCGGCGTCCGGGCCGATCGGAGATCAAGGCCTGGAGACGCAGCTACGCTGTCGGTCGTCGGTCCCGCCAGACGCAAAAAGACCGGCCAGCGGCCGGTCTTTTTAGCTCAAACATCAGGAAAGCTGGTCTCAGCTTTCCTTGGGCGTCAGCACCTGGCGGCCGCGATACATGCCGGTCTTCAGGTCGATATGGTGCGGGCGGCGCATTTCGCCGGAGTTCTTGTCCTCGACATAGGTCGGGGCCTTGAGGGCGTCTGCCGAGCGGCGCATGCCGCGCTTGGACGGAGAGGTTTTTCGTTTCGGAACGGCCATGGATATGCTCCACTACATGGTCAAAAGCCCCGCCCGCCCTCGTGAAAGGGCCGTGTCAGGGGCCGGAATCTGAGAAAGTCGGGTGCCTATACACGCCCGGTGCCGTTTTGGCCAGCGCTGCCCGCGAATTTTTTTATGTCGGCTACTGGAGGCAGCCGACATAAGCGCCGGATCGGCCGGCGCGCCGCTCGATCAGGTTGGCCAGCCTCCTCAGCCCCGGCCCGGGCTTGGCCGGGTTGCGGGCGATCGGATTTGGCAAGCTGACGGCAAGCAGCGCGGCCTGACGGCGCGACAGCTGTTTTGCCGAAATACCGAAATGGTGCCGCGCCGCCGCCTCGATGCCGTATATGCCCGGCCCCCACTCGGCGATGTTGAGGTAGATTTCCATGATGCGCCGCTTCGACATCACCGCGTCGAGATACACGGCCAGCGGCAACTCGACCACTTTACGAACCGTGCCCAGCGGACGAGACCACAAAAACAGGTTCTTCACCGTCTGCATGGTGATGGTCGAGGCGCCGCGCGTCCCCTCGCCGGCCAGCGCGTCGTCGACGACACCCCGCAATTCGCCGAGGTCGACGCCGCGATGGAAACAGAACTGTCCGTCCTCCGACATGATCACCGAATTGGCCAGCACCGGTGCCACGTCGTCGATCGACACCCAGCGGCGGTCATAGCCGGAGAAGGTGGCAAGATCCTTCAGCATCAGCGTCGACACCGGATGCACGAAAGACGGCAGATAGAGAAAGGTCAGCACCGTAGGGATAAGCGCCAGCACGGCAGCCACGACGATACCGCGCCGGACCCAGCGTTTGAGAGCACGACGGTTCACGCCACGGGATCTCGTCGCCATGTCCAGCTTTTCGGTTTCATGATCGACGATCGGTTCCGCCAAGTCGCCCAACCCGTGTCTCTCCCTCCCCCGGCATAATGGCGCTTGTCTTCTTGCGCAACGTCTGAGTGTCGGCTACCGGTCCGGGCCATGACGAATGACGATGAAATGGCGTTCGAAACGGCGCTCGTCGCACGGGCCGCCGCCGTCGAGACGTTGCTGCGGCGATTGCTCGACGACCGCGCGCTCACGGGCGAGATCGCGCGGCCCGAGCGCCTTATGGCGGCGATGCGGCACGGCGTGCTCAACGGCGGTAAGCGCCTGCGCCCCTTTCTGGTGATGGAAAGCGCGGCCCTGTTTTCCGCCGACGGCGAAGCGGCACTGCGCGTGGCGGCCGCACTGGAATGCGTGCACTGCTATTCGCTGATCCATGACGACCTGCCGGCGATGGACGACGACGATCTGCGCCGCGGCCAGCCTACCGTGCACAGGGCCTTCGACGAGGCGACCGCCATCCTGGCCGGCGACGCCCTGCTGACGCTTGCCTTCGACATCCTCGCCGACGAGACCACGGCGCTGCCGGCGGAGCGGCGGGCCGCCCTTGTGCTGGCGCTCGCCCGCGCCGCCGGGACCGGCGGCATGGTCGGCGGCCAGACGCTGGACCTCGAGGCCGAGCGCATCGCCCCGGACGAGGCCGGGATCATCCGGCTGCAGGCGATGAAGACCGGTGCGCTGATCCGCTTTGCCTGCGAGGCGGGCGCGGTCGTCGCCGGCGTGCCTGCCGGGGATCGCGAAAGACTGGCCGAGTTCGGCTCGGCGATCGGGCTTGCCTTCCAGCTTGCCGACGATCTTCTCGATTTGACCGCGGATGCCGCACAGATGGGCAAGGCGACGGGCAAGGACGCCGCCGCTGGCAAGGCAACGCTGGTGGCGCTGCACGGGGAGGCATGGGCACGCGCCCAGTTGCATGGCCTTGTCCATCAGGCGCATGCGCTGCTCGAACCCTATGGCGAGCAGGCCGGCCTGCTGAAGGCAGCCGCGACCTTCGTGGCGACGCGCAACAATTGAGATCGGGGCAGACCCCGAGGCTTGGCGTGAAGGTTTCTGTTTAACGGGCCAATCGGGAGGATCAGGTTCGATGTCGACCAAATTGTTCGATCTCAGCGGGCGCACCGCCCTCGTAACCGGCTCCTCGCAAGGCATAGGCTTCGCCTTGGCCAAGGGTTTGGCCGAAGCCGGCGCCAGGGTGATCCTCAACGGCCGTGACGAGGCAAGGCTCGCCACCGCGATCAGGCAGATTCCCGGAGCGGAAAAGCTGGCCTTCGATGCTACCGATCATGAAGCGGTTCGCTCGGCGGTCGACGGTTTCGAACTGGACGGCGGAGCGATCGACATTTTGGTGAACAATGCCGGCATGCAATTCCGCGCGCCGCTCGAGGAGTTTCCCGCCGATGCGTTCGAGCGCCTGCTGCAGACCAACGTCGCCAGCGTCTTCCATGTCGGCCAGGCCGTGGCGCGCCATATGATCAGGCGCGGCCGCGGCAAGATCATCAACATCGCCAGCGTGCAGACCGCGCTCGCCCGTCCGGGCATCGCGCCCTACACGGCGACGAAAGGCGCGGTCGGCAACCTGACCAAGGGCATGGCTACGGATTGGGCCAAACATGGCCTGCAATGCAATGCCGTTGCACCCGGCTATTTCGATACGCCGCTCAACGCTGCCCTTGTCGCCGACCCTGCGTTCAGCACCTGGCTGGAAAAGCGCACGCCAGCCGGCCGCTGGGGAAAGGTCGAGGAACTGGTCGGCGCCTGCGTCTTCCTGGCCAGCGAGGCCTCCTCTTTCGTAAACGGCCATATTCTCTATGTGGACGGCGGCATCACAGCGTCGATCTGATCCGCCGCGCCGAACAGGCAGGCGCGCCAAATGCTGCCCGATCGATAACCGGTTGACGCGGAGCTGACATCACTCGTGGCAGCATTCCGCTGTTCGAAGATACGCGGCTGCGGTGGTCTCACTCCCGGCCAGAGCGTTTGGGGACCTTGCGTTTCGGGAACAATTGCACCCGTCGCGACGTTCGGGACCAGAAGCAGGAGGCAACCCATGAACGACAACAAGCATCGCAAACAGCCGAGGCCAAGCGATCGCGACTTGCGCAACGATCCCGGCATCGGCGCATCCAAAGGCACCATCAAGGGTGGCGACATTCTTGACGACGACGAGGAACTCGATGGCGAAAATACTTTTCGGGGCGATGTCGAGAACGACACCACCCCGCAAGGCGGTGTGAACCCCGACCAGACCGGCCGGACGAACAAATAGAGGGAGATATCCCATGACCGGCAAGAAGACCCACGAACAGCAGGTGCAAATCATCGAGGAGCGGGTGAACACCAAGAATGCGAACAAGAATTTCAACGCCGAGGACGAACTGAAGCGGTCGAAGCAGGAAAGAACGGCTCGCCAGCAGGGCCAGTCGCTCAGGGGCGGCGACGTCGATCTGGTCGATGCCGATGACCGTGAAATGCTTCGCGGCTCGAACCAGGAATCCCGGCATCACAAACGGCCCGCGGATTGAAATAATATCCGAAGCTTGACCGTCCCTTGAAGTGGCGCGGCCCTTCATCTCGGCGCAGCCGGCAGGCTACATGGGAGGCTGCGGGAATCCGAAATTCTCGGTCGCCAGAACGAAATCTTAATGTAAATCAAGCGTAATCCCGACCGTTAAAATAATGCGTATGTGTTGGGGTTGCGCATGCCGGAATATTCTTCCTTCATACGGTCCATCCGGAGCCGTTATCTCTCAGGATTGCTGATCTTCGCGTTGGCTTCGCTGGCGATCATGCTCGCACTTGATCGCGTCAATTCCTTCCGCCACCAGATCGATGCCCTGAGCAGCAACCTTGTCATCTTTACCCGCGATCTGCGCAATGCGACCAGCTTCGCCGAGACGACGGGAACCGCCTGGCGAGCGGAGACGCGCGATGCGCTGACCGCGTCGGCGCGCGGCCATTCGGAACGCCTGACCAGCGAGATTGGGACGCTTGCGACCCAGATCGCCGCATTGCGTCCACGCCTGTCGACAAAGACGATCAACGAGCTCGAATCCGCTTCGGTCAATGGCGACCTTTTCTGGTCTCCGCGCGACATGATTCGAAACTTCAACCTGATGTCGGTGGCGCAGAAGGTCGATGAGTGGAGCTATCGCGAAATCCGCAACCAGAACGACCTGTTTGCCCAGCCGATGCTGGTCCGCGTCCGCACCGCCATGGACGACGAGCGCCATTTGGCCGATGCCTCCAGTGACCGGCTGCTGCTGTGGGCGAGCGGATTGCTGTTCGCGGTGCTCTCCATCGCCGCTTTCTGGATCTTCCGGCCGATGGAGCAAGCCATCCGCCGCGCCTTCGCCGAATCCGCCGAGTCGCTGTTCAAGGCCGAGGCGGCCGACCGCGCCAAATCGGAATTCCTCGCCAATATGAGCCACGAAATCCGCACGCCGATGAACGGCGTGCTCGGCATGGCCGAGCTGCTGGCCAAGACTGAGCTGACCGCGCGCCAGAAGACCTTCACCGACGTCATCGTCAAATCCGGCAATGCGCTGCTCACCATCATCAACGACATCCTCGATTTCTCCAAGATCAATGCCGGCCAGCTCACGCTCGACCCGGCGCCGTTCCGCCTTGCCGAGGCGGTCGAGGATGTGGCCACGCTCGTCTCCGCCCATGTCGCCGAAAAGAACCTCGAACTGATCGTGCGCGTCGACCCGCGCCTGCCGGCCTACGTCGTCGGCGACGCCGGGCGGTTCCGCCAGATTGTCACCAACCTGCTCGGCAACGCGGTGAAGTTCACCGAGAAGGGCCATGTGCTGATCGACGTCGGCGGCGAAACCGTCAATGACGTCGTCCAGCTCAAGTTGCGCGTCGAGGACACCGGCATCGGCATCCCGGCCGAAAAGTTGCAGAACGTGTTCGAAAAATTCGCCCAGGTCGACGGCTCCTCGACCCGCCGTCACGAGGGCACCGGCCTTGGTCTCGCCATCGCCGCCCGCCTCGTCGACCTGATGGCCGGCAAGATTGGCGTCGAGAGCGAGATCGGCCGCGGCTCCGTATTCTGGTTCGCGGTGCCCCTGCCCGTGCATCGTGCCGAGGCTCGCGACGAGATCGTGCCGGTCGACGTCACCGGCGCCCGCGTTCTGGTCATCGACGACAATCCGGTCAACCGCGAGATCCTGCTCGAACAGCTCAGGAGCTGGAGCTTCGACTGCGCCGCCGCCGAAAGCGGTGCGGTCGGCTTGGCTTTCCTCGACCGCGCCTGCCAGCTGGGGGCCGCCGTCGATTGCATCATCCTCGATTACCAGATGCCCGGTATGAACGGCGCCGATGTCGCGAAAGCCATCGCCGCCGACAGCCGGCTGTCGGCCATACCGGTCGTGCTCCTGACCTCGGTCGACCAGGTCGATTTCGGCAAGATGATCATTGATTTCGGCATTGCCGCGCACCTGACCAAGCCGGCGCGCTCCGCGGTCCTGCTCGGCACCGTCATCTCGGTCGTCCAGAAAGCCCGCTCGCAGGTCGGCAGGGCGCAGTTCGTTCGCGAACCTGTACCGGCGCTGCCGCAGGCGGCGCCGCCCGCCTTTACCGTCATCCGCGGCCCGGCAATGCCGGCCGTCCCCGTGCCGGAACCGACGGTCGCGCCGAACGGTCCGATCGACATCCTCATCGCCGAGGACAACGAGGTGAACCAGTTGGTGTTCGGCCAGATTCTCAACGGGTTGGGCTTGAGCTATCGCATAGCCGGCAACGGCCGCACGGCGGTCGAGATGTACCGCTCGTTGCGCCCGAGGCTGATCCTGATGGACGTCTCCATGCCGGAGATGAACGGTTACGAGGCGACCCGCGCCATCCGGGCGACGGAGGCCTCGGATGGCAGCCACATTCCGATCATCGGCGTCACCGCGCATGCGCTGAAGGGCGACCGCGACAAGTGCATCGAAGCCGGCATGGACGACTATCTGCCGAAGCCGGTTTCACCCGACCGCCTCGGCGCCAAGATAGGCATCTGGCTCAGCGAAACGGTGGTGGCGAAGACGGCATAGCTATACCGTCGACGCCTCGGACGCCGCATCCAGATGATAACGGCGCATCCAGTCGAGGCTTGTCTCGTCGGCAAGCCTTGCGACGCCGGGTCTTATATCCCCAGCATCCGGTGCCTGAACCCCCAAGGCGTCGCAAACGGACGCCAACGTTGCAACCGGATCGCTCGACAGGCGCTCATAGCCGATCCGCAGCGGGATTACCTCTTGCTCCGCGAACCACATGTTCCAGGCAGTGTCATAACCATCGAGCCCGGCAACCTCATCCTTGATCCGCCCGAAATCATATCGAGGTTCTCCGGGAGGTCCCACCCTTTCCAGTTCGGTGCCATCGGGAGCGACATGCCAAAGGCCGGTTTGCTGCGCCTTGACCAGCGATACGGCCTGCGCAAGCTTGTCCTCGCGTGACAGATGTATGTAGAGAACACGGCCAAAAGCCCTCTCGAAACGAGCTTTATCCGAGACAAGCCCCGGGAAAATCCGGTCGAGTATCGCTGAAAGCTCATCCAGATTCTCTCGCATCAGGCGCAGGCCGAAAATGCCGGTTCCACCCTTGCCGGCGGCGATGGCCGCATTGAGATAGGCGGCATTGAATTCGAGTTCGCCCATCGTGTCGCGGCCGGGCAGCCCCCACTCTTCGGCCCATTCGGGCACGTCCTGCCGCCGATAGAACGAATGAGGATCGCCCGCCGCCTTCGTGGAGGCCAGGAGCTTGCACAGCAAAGTGCTTCCGGTCCTGGGCGTGCCGCAGATAACATATGCGTCGACCATCCTGCGGCCCTCATTGCTCGTTGAAGGCAGGGCAATGCCGGCCAATCCAGGGTCGCCTATAGCCGCGGCCGTCATTTTTATCGCCCCTTCACCCGCAACGACACACCCGCTATCGGTTGCGCACCACCACGCATGCCCCGCCGACACTTTGCAGTTTCTGGCAGATAGCGCCGGCGGCGGCACGGTCGTCGACCCCGATCCTGACCGCGTAGATGCCGCGCCGGCCGATCGGCGTGCGCACCCGGCTGACCACCGGATCATGCCCGCCTAGCAGGGCCGGGAAGCGGCCTCTCACCCTGAGCCACTGGTTGATCGCGGCGCTGCGGCGGAAATTGCCGGCCACCTGGATTCCCCAGGGCTTTATGTTGATGGAAGCCATCGCCACCGTCCGCGACATGATCACCGGGAGCTTACGGCAGGCCGCGACGAAATCGGATTTCGCGTCGAGCGGTCGCACGCTTCCGGCATAGGCGCGGTCGGCGAACTTATCGACCGGCTCGCCCATAATGTCGAAGACATAGCTTTCGGTTTCCATCGGCAGGAAGCCGCCCGAGCCCAGCCAGCGCGAGACCCGGTTTTCGCCGGCATTGTAGGCGGCGGCCGCCAGGCCGAGATTGCCATAGCTGGTCTTCATCTCGGCGAGGTATTTCGCCGAGGCCGGGATCGCCTGGTTGATGTCGAAGGAATTGGCGAGCCCGCGCATCTTGGCGGTCCCCGGCATGAACTGGGCGATTCCTTCGGCGCCGACCGGACTGACGGCGTTGGGATCGAACCGACTTTCCTTCCAGATCAGCCGGGCGAAGAAATCCCTGGGCAGACCGTTCTGGTCGGCATGGGCCTGGATCAGGTTGCAGACCTTGTCGATCAGCCGCTGCTTGGCCGATTGCGGCGGATCGGCCTGGGCCAAGGTGGGCCACCCGCACAGCAGGATCAGCGCCACCGGGAGGAAGCGCAGCATTCGACCTACTCTGCCGCGGCCTTGCCGCGACCAAATCGTTGTTCGATATAGTCGGCGACCATCTTTTCGAAATCCTGCGCGATCGACGGTCCGCGCAGCGTCGCCGCCTTCTTGCCGTCGACGAAAACGGGCGCCGTCGGCGTCTCGCCGGTGCCTGGCAGCGAAATGCCGATATCGGCATGTTTGGACTCGCCCGGGCCGTTGACGATGCAGCCCATCACGGCGACCTTGAGGTTCTCGACCCCTGGGTATTTCTCACGCCACGCCGGCATGTTCTTCCTGAGATCGGCCTGGATGTTCTGGGCCAGTTCCTGGAACACGGTCGAGGTTGTGCGGCCGCAGCCGGGGCAAGCGGCGACGATCGGCACGAATTGCCTGAAGCCCATGGTCTGCAGCAATTCCTGCGACACCTGCACCTCGCGCGTGCGATCGCCGTTCGGCTCCGGCGTCAGCGATATGCGGATGGTGTCGCCGATGCCTTGCTGCAACAGGATGCCCATGGCGGCGGATGAGGCGACGATGCCTTTCGAGCCCATGCCGGCTTCGGTGAGGCCGAGATGCAGCGCATGGTCGGAACGGCTGGCGAGCTCGGTGTAAACGGCTATCAGGTCCTGCACGCCGCTGACCTTGGCCGAGAGGATGATCTTGTCGCGGCCAAGGCCGATCTCCTCGGCCATCTCGGCCGAGAGGATCGCCGACTGCACGATCGCCTCGCGCGTCACTTGCTGTGCGGTCAACGGAAAGCCGCGGGCCTGGTTGTCGTCCATCAGCCGGGTCAGGAGTTCCTGGTCGAGCGAGCCCCAGTTGACGCCGATGCGCACCGGCTTGTCATGTTTGATCGCCATCTCGACGATTGCCGCGAACTGCCGGTCCTTCTTGTCCTTGAAGCCGACATTGCCGGGATTGATGCGGTATTTGGCCAGCGCCTCGGCGCAGGCCGGATGATCGGCCAGGAGCTTGTGACCAATATAGTGGAAGTCGCCGACGATGGGCACGTTGATACCGAGCCGCGCCAACCGCTCCCGGATGCGCGGCACGGCGGCGGCGCTTTCATCGCGGTCTACGGTGATGCGCACGATCTCGGAGCCGGCGCGATGCAGCGCCGCGACCTGGGCGACCGTCTGGTCGACATCGGCGGTATCCGTATTGGTCATCGACTGCACGACGACGGGAGCACCCCCGCCAACCACCACGCCGCCCACATCGACGCCAACCGAGGTGCGGCGCGGGAAGGGAAAGGAATAATATCCGGTCATGCCGGCAGCCTTTAATCTCTGGAGCGCCGCGCGTCCACTTGGACGCACAAAAGCGCGCTCCGGGCCGATGCGCTGAAGTCCGGGCATGAGGTGGAGGAGCAAAGATGGCTTGTCAATGGCGACAGGTCGCCACTGGCCGCAATCGATGCCGCCGCCGGTTGCTCGGCGCCCGACTTTTATCGCTCGCTTGCGTCGGCCAATCGGCTACCTGGCGATTGGCAGGCCCCATCGCTTTGTCTTTCCCGGAACGAGTCCGTCATTTCGGGGAGGAGCAAGGAGAAGAGCGACGCAGCGCAGTCCCAGAATCCAAGCCCTGACCTCAGAGCGCCGCGGCAAGGCGGAATTCTGCTCCGCTGCACTCTTCGGTCAGTTATGGTAAAGGGGAGCCGCGACGAGCTTCGCCCCTACTCGTCCTGGGACTAGGAAGTCGGAGGGCCTCTGCCTGGTACGAATATCTGTGATGGTCGACCTGAAATCGAAGATCAAAACCACCAGTCCGGCGGCAATTGCCGCCGGCAGGAAAGACCCGAATGGTGAGCGGTTATGTCAGTGGGGCATCAATGCGTCGTGGGTTTGGCCCTCAGTTTTTCAATCTCGTCCTTGATTGCCAGCTTGCGTCGCTTGAGATTCACGATTTCCAGGTCGTCCACCGACGGGTGATTCATCGCGTCATCGAGCTCGCGTTCGATGTCGCCGTGTTTCCGCTGCAACTCATCAAGATGGGATGCAAGAGACATGATTGGTTCTCCCTTTCATGATTTCCTCGATTGCAGCCGCCAAAGGCGCGTCCACCGCAGGCTCGCTCTGTGACGGCACAATGACAGTGTGCCACCTTCGCGCAGCGATGTCGAATGATCCGTGGTAGCATTCCACGACAACGTGAAATGTGATATGGGCTGCGCGCCGGTGGCAGAGAGTGCCACCCCCCGCCCAATCAGGCCCAGCTTTGGGCGCCGCAGACGTGCAGACGGTAGAGAATGTCCGATCAGGAACAGGCCGATATTCGCCTCGAATTTTCCCGGCTGAAGCAGGAACACGCCGATTTCGACGCCGCGATCAATGCGATGATCGCCATGAACTGCGACCCGCTGCAGATCCAGCGCATGAAGAAGAAGAAGCTTGCGCTGAAGGATCGGCTGATGAAGCTGGAAGACAGGATCATCCCGGACATCATCGCCTGACTTCAGGTCCAGGCCGCGATCGAAAGCCGCGCCGCGCGTTCGCGCAACAGGGCCAGGAGTTCGCCTGTCTTCTCCTGCGACGTGTCGATGGGCACCACCAGGCACATCGTCGCCTCGACGGTGCCGGGTGCTGAAAACACCGGCGCGGCGAGGCATTTCGTATAGGCGTCGACGAGCCCCGAAGTGATGCAATAGCCGGTGGCTCGCGCCGTCGCTATGTCGGCGATGAAATCGTCCAGCCGCAATCTGCGGCCATCGGGCAGCATAAGGTCGTCTTCCGATATCATGGCTTCGATCCGGGCCTGTTCGAGGCCGGCGAGCAGCAGCCTGCCTGACGCGGTCCAGGGCAGCGGAATCTGCAATCCGGTGGCGGAGCTGATGCGGAACGGCCGGGTGCCCGGGCTCGAGTGGACGATCGTGTAGCGGCCGCTCTGCAGCATGCACAGTTCGGAGGTCTCACCGGTCTCGCGCGACAGGTTGTCGACCTCCTGGCGTCCTCGCCTCAAGAGGTCGTTGCCGCGCACATAATCCATTCCATAGAGATAGAGCTTCTTACCGAAATAGACGCGGTTGCCGTCGCCGGCCATCTCCAGGAGGCCCGCATCGACCAGCGATCGCACCAGTGTGTAGGTGGTCGAACGCGGCGCGTTGACCCCCTTGGCGAGGTCGCCGATACCGATGGCGCGCTGCGTCGAATGAAGGAACTCCAGAATCTGGAGCACCCGGTTGAGGCCCTTCTCCCGAGAGACCGAAATCTTTGCGTCCGCTGAGACCGCCAAGGCGCTGCCATCTTGCATTGTCGATTCCTGATGTTAGTATCTGTCTTGTACAGGATACACTCGTCCCTTGTAAGAGACAATTTCTGTAACGATCCGGGTGCGCGTATTGCCTGTGCGTAGGGGAACACAACACGAAAGGAGGTCGCTGTGGACGACACATCCAAAAGGCGTGATTTTCTGAAACTGGGCATGGCCGGACTGGCAACGGCCGGCGTCATGAGCGCGGCGGCAACGGTCGACGTCCAGAAGGCGGCGGCGCAGGCTGCGCCCGATAGCTTGCTACGCACCGTGCTGGAGCGCGGCAAATTGATTGTCGGCACCGGAAGCACCAATGCGCCATGGCATTTCGAGAACGATGCCGGCGAACTCGTCGGCATGGACATCACCATGGGGCGCATCCTGGCAAAGGGCTTGTTCGATGACCCGGCCAAGGTCGAGTTTGTCATGCAGGACCCGGCGCAGCGCATTCCGAACGTGACGACGAACAAGGTCGACATCACCATCCAGTTCATGACCATGACCGCGCAGCGCTCGCAGCTGATCAACTTCTCCAGGCCTTACTACGTCGAGGGCGTCGCCTTGCTGACTTTGCCCGGCGCCGAGAACAAGACCTTCGACAAGCTGCTTGCCGCAGGCTCCGCGACGCGCGTTTCCATCCTGCAGAATGTCGACGCCGAATCTTCGGTGCATTTTGCCTTGCCGGAGGCGCAGGTGATGCAGATCGATACACAGGCCAACGTGCTGCAGGCATTGGAATCCAAGCGTGCCGATGCCGCTGCCGTCGACCTCTCCACCGTGCGCTGGCTCGCCTCGCGCAATCCGGACAAATACTTCGATGCCGGCAAGAGCTGGTACTCGATGCTTTATGGCGCGGCGCTCCGGCAAGGCGATCTCGATTGGCTGACCTTCGTCAACCAGACCTTCACCATCGCCATGTTCGGCCATGAAACGGCGCTCTATGACGCCGCGTTCAAGGACTATTTCGGGCAGGAGCCGCCGGCGCGCCACCCCGGCTTCCCGGTTATCTGACGTCATCGGCGGAAGGGCGCCGACCCTTCCGCCTTTTTTCCTGGCGACGCGGCCAGCTTTGCGTCACATCGGGAGCACTGAGGCCGACGCATGGGTTATGCGCTCAATTTCAACCTGATCTGGCGGCATTTCGACAAGCTGTGGGGCGGTCTGCTGCTCAGCCTGGAGCTCGCCGTCATCTCGATCGCCATCGGCATCGTCATCGGTCTGGTCCTGGCGGTCTGGTACGTGTCGGCCGGACGCATGGTGCGCGGCATCATTGCCGCCTATGTCGAATTCATCCGAAACGTGCCGCTGATCCTGCTCGTCTATCTCGTCTTCTACGGTCTGCCGACCGTGGTCGACATCGCCTACAGCGCGCAAACCTCGTTCGTCGCCACGCTGGCGCTCTACAGCGGCGCCTATCTGGTCGAGGTGTTCCGCTCCGGTCTCGAAGCGGTGCCGCGCGGCCAGCTAGACGCCGGCAAGGCGATCGGCCTGACGCCCTGGCAAAGGCTGCTCCATGTGCGCCTGCCGACCATGCTGCGCATCACGCTGCCGGCGCTTTCCAACACTTTCATATCGCTGTTCAAGGACACCTCCGTCGCTTCGGTCATCTCGGTGCCCGAACTGACCTTCGGCGCGCAATGGATCAACTTCAACACCTTCCGCATCGTCGAGGTCTATCTCGTCGTGACGGCGATGTATCTGCTGACCGGCTACGCCCTGCTTTACGCGCTCCGGCTCGTCGAACGATGGTTCAAGGTGGTGCACTAGCATGCTTGGCCAGATCGCCTACGCCTTGCCTTTCCTGGCTCAGGGTTTTGCGCTGACGCTTTGGGTGTCGCTGCTGGTCGTGACGTTCTCGCTCGTCGCCGGTGTCGTCCTTGGCGTCGGCCTGGTCTATGGCCCGGCGCCGGCGCGCTGGGCGGTGCGCATCTTCAGCGACACTATTCGCGGCATACCGATCCTGGTGCTCATCTTCTTCGTCTACTACGGGATGCCGGCCGTCGGGCTTCACCTGCCGTCCTTCTGGGCTGCCGTGCTGGCGCTGACCTTGTTCAAGACAGCCCAGGTCGTCGAATATCTCCGGGGCGCCGTCGGCTCCATCCCGAAGGGACAATCGGAGGCGGCAATGGCGATCGGCCTGACCTTCCGCCAGCGGCTGGCCCATGTCATCTTTCCGCAAGCGTTCAGGCGTTTCCTGCCGCCCTGGATCAATGGCGTCACCGACGCGGTCAAGGGCAGCGCGCTGGTCTCGCTGCTCGGCATCACCGATCTCATGCAGGCCATCAACCAGGTCATCGGCCGCACCTATGAGGCCATGCCGCTCTACATCCTTGGCGCCCTCATCTACTTCGCCGTCAACTATGCGCTTTCGCTTGCCAGCAGGCGGCTGGAGCGGCGTTTCTCCTTCATCCGGGAATAGCAATGTCCACAAGCTCGAACGATGCCCCGGCCCTTCTCGACATCCGCGATGTGTCCAAATCCTTTGGCGCCGTCCAGGTCCTGCGCTCGGTCAGCCTGCGCGTGGCGCGCGGCGAGGTGGTGACGGTCATCGGGCCCTCGGGCAGCGGCAAGACCACGCTGCTGCGCTGCGTCAACTTCCTGGAGAGCTATGACAGCGGGTCCATCCGCATCGACGGCAAGGAGGTCGGCTTCCGAGAAACCGGAGCCCGCCAGCGCCGCAGCGAACGCGACCTTGCCGCGATGCGCGCCGAGACCGGCATGGTGTTCCAGAGCTTCAACCTGTTTCCGCATCTCACCGCCGCCGGCAACATCATGCTCGGCCTCACCAAGGTGCGCGGCAAAAGCACCGTGGAGGCGCGCACGATTGCCGAACACTGGCTCGGCCGCGTCGGTCTTGCCCATAAGGCCGACAGCCTGCCGGCGGAGCTCTCCGGCGGCCAGCAGCAGCGCGTCGGAATTGCGCGCGCCGTGGCCATGGGGCCGAAAATCCTGCTGCTCGACGAGATAACCTCCGCCCTCGATCCGGAACTCGTCGGCGAGGTGCTTGAAGTGGTGCGCAGCCTCGCCGAGGACGGCATGACGATGGTGATGGTCACGCATGAGATGGCCTTTGCCCGCGACGCCTCGAGCCGCATCGTCTTCATGGCCGATGGCGGCGTCGGCGCGGTCGGCCCGCCGAAGGAGATTCTCGCAGCAGACGCCGAGAATGAGCGTCTGCGCAATTTCCTGGCGCGCTTCCGCGCCTCGCATTTCTGACATTGGATGGTTGACACCATCCCAAGGAGCCTTCTTCCATGACGCCTTACACCAGGCTCACCGAACTCGGCCTCACATTGCCCGAGCCGCCGACGCCCATCGCCAACTTCGTTACCCATGCCGAGAGCGGCCGGCTGATCTTCCTGTCCGGCCAGGGACCGCTGCGGGCCGACGGCTCGCTCTGCACCGGGAAGGTGGGCGAGGATGTGACGGTGGAGGAGGCTTATCAGCATGCCCGCCTCACCGGCCTCAACCTGCTTGCCGTCATGCATGCTGCCGCCGGCGATCTCGGCCGCATCGTGCGCGTCGTCAAGCTGCTCGGCTTCGTCAACGCCACGCCGACCTTCAGCGACCACCCCAAAGTGGTGAATGGCTGCTCCGATCTTTTCGCCGACGTTTTCGCCACGATCGGCGGGCATGCCCGCTCGGCGATCGGCGTCGGCTCCTTGCCGGGAAACATCACCGTCGAAATCGAAGCGGTCGTCGAGATCGCTGCCTGATCTGTCATCCACGGGATTGCTCACATGAAAACATATTCAGACACCGGCTCCAACACCACGATCCGCGAACGGCTCGGCCTTCGCCCGATCATCAACGTCTCCGGCACGATGACGGCGCTCGGCGCGTCGATCATCGTGCCTGAAGCGATCAGCGCCATGTCTGAAATGGCATCGCAATGGGTGGAAATGGACGATCTGCAGCGCGCCGCAAGCGCCGTCGTCGCGCGCCTCACCGGTGGCGAGGCCGGCTTCATCACCGCCTGCTGTGCCAGCGGCATCACCATGGCGATCGCCGGCGCGATGACGGAAACCAACCTGCTCGCCATCGAACGCCTGCCGGACGACACCGGCGACCTCAAGTCGGAGGTGATCATCCAGCTTGGCCACATCGTCAACTACGGTGCCCCGATCGACCAGTCGGTCCGCGTTGCCGGCGCCAAGGTGGTGCCCGCCGGCACGGTCAGCGTCACGCAGGACTATCATGTGCGCGACGCGATCAACGACCGCACGGCGGCAGGGCTCTATGTCGTCGCGCATCACACCGTACAATACGGCATGCTGTCGCTGGAGGAGTTCTGTGAAATCTGCCACGCCAGGGGCGTGCCGGTGATCGTCGACGCGGCTTCCGAATATGACCTGCGCGGCTTCCTGGCGCGCGGTGCCGACATCGTCATCTACAGCGGCCACAAATTCCTGAGCGGCCCGACCAGCGGCATCGTCACCGGACGCAAGGATCTGGTGCGCGCCGCCTATCTGCAGAACCGCGGCGTCGCCCGCGCCATGAAGGTCGGGAAGGAAAGTATCGCCGGCACCATGGCAGCGCTCGAAGCCTGGGAGAAGCGCGACCACGCCGGCATCCGCCGGCGCGAAGAGGCCGCCCTCAACCTTTGGAAGGATGCTCTGCAGGGTATCCCGGGCATTGGCGCGGAGATCATTCCCGACCCGACCTCCAACCCGCTCGACCGCCTGCAGGTCTTCGTGCTGCCGGAAAGCCGCTTCACCGCTGCCGGCCTAGCCTCGGCGCTTGCCGGTGGATCGCCGCCCATCATCGTGCGCAATCACGAGGTCGAACGCGGCCATTTCTTCCTCGACCCCTGCAATCTTCATCCCGGAGAGGCGGAGAGCGTCGCCGAACGGCTGCGCGCCCTGTTAACCGCGAAGGACCGGCCCGCCGACGCCATGAAGATTGCTCGCAAGGACTCTTCCGGCGCCTTGCGCTGGCCGGATTGAGCGCCAAGCGGACCAACGAACCCAAAGCACCGGCTGATCACGTAACCGTGAACAGCCGGATGCGTACGCGGCGGGAATAAATCTCGGCCGCAACGGGTCTCCTCGACATAGGCCGCTACAGGCGTTGAGGAGATCCGCATGTCCGTCATCATGAACACGACAGCGAACATGGCCGCGGCGTCGGCGGCCGCCATGTGCTGGAGCGCATGACCTCAACCGGCCTCTCTCCCATGATGCACGGCTTTCCCATTGCGCTTGACACTGGTGACGCAGATGAATTCACTTTCGCCACGGCAGGCGGCTTTGCCTGTTGCCGAGGGTTTCGCCCGCACGGGCGGGGCGAGACCGCCGGTATTGCTTGAAAGCGCACGGCCTGTTCCTCGTGGAGTATCGGATGGTGCTGCTTTGAGCGAGAAGGCCGGAGCCGAGCGCTTCAGCGAGGTGGTGCTGCCTCATCTCGGTGACGCGCTGGCGCTTGCCCGCTGGTTGACCGGCAATGGCGCCGATGCCGAGGACGTCGTGCAGGACGCCTGCATAAAGGCGCATGCGGGCATATCAGGCTATGCCGGCGGCAATGCCCGCGCCTGGCTGCTGACCATCGTGCGCAACACCGCCTATACCTGGATGTCGCGCAACCGGCCGCGCGGCATGTTGGCCGTCGGTGATCTCGGCGATCTCGACGAGATGGCGGCGGCACACGGCATCAGCGTGCCGGACGAATATGGTCCGGAGGCAAGCCTGATCGCCAAGGCCGACACGGTGGCGCTTGAAACGGCGATAGCAGCCCTGCCGCAGCCGTTTCGCGAGACGCTTGTGCTGCGCGACATCAGCGGCCTCAGCTATCGCGAGATAGCGGCCATGCTCGGCGTGCCGATGGGCACGGTGATGTCCAGGCTGGCTCGCGCGCGGAGCCTGCTTATGTCTGACCTGGGGAGAGCGCCATGACCATGCATGACGATGGACTGCCCAATGATCCGGAAGGCATCAGGCTGATGATCCACGCCCTCGTCGATGGCGAACTTGATGCAGCGGCCGCGCTTGCGGTGGAGCGGCGCATTGCGGCCGATCCGCGGCTTGCCTCGGAGCATGCCCGCATCGTGGCCTTGCGGGGCGCGGTCAGCCGCCTGCCGCACCCAGATGTCGGCGACGCCTTTCGCGCGCGCATCGCGGCCATTGGCGCCGCGCCCACCGCACAGCCGGCAGGCGGAACGGCCAAGCCGCAGCAGGGCTCGCAGGTGCTCCCAGGGGTGCTTGCCCCGGGCGGGGGAGGCCAGAGGCGAAACGCCGATACGCGGCTGTCACCAAGTCGAGCGCGCCGCTTCGGCTCGTTCGACTGGCGCGCTCTTGCCGCCTCGATCATGATCAGCGCGGTGCTGGCCAGCGGGGCAACGCAATGGGTGATGGTCAACGGCGCGTCCGACAGCTTCGCCGCGGCGGTCGCCAGCGGCCATCGCCGCAGCCTGCTTGCCGCCAGCCCGATCGACATCGTCTCGTCGGATCGCCATACGGTAAAACCCTGGCTCGACGCCCGGATCGGCGTGTCGCCGCCGGCACCGGATCTTGCCAAGGACGGTTTTGCGCTGATCGGCGGCCGGGTCGAGGTGATTTCCGGCCGCCCGGTGCCGGCACTTGTCTACCGCCACCGCGAGCATCTGATCACGCTGGTCGCCGAACCTCAGCAGGGCGGCAAGGCCAGCGAGCCTGACGATCTTTCCTCGGGCGGCTTTTCGCTGGTGCAGTGGAGCGACGGCGCCTTCTCCTACTGGGCGATCTCCGACATGGAGCGGCCCGAACTCGACGATTTCGTTGCCCGCTTCCGCAAGGCTGCGGCATAGGCCGATTTCCCGGCCGGACCCCGGCAATGCCCCGCATCCTTGCCGCCGCCGCCGAATTCCGCTAAGGCGCGCCTTTGTCGCCGGGAGCAGAAGCTTGGACGGTCAACGCGTCGACGTCGCCATCATCATGGGCAGCCAGTCCGACTGGGCGACCATGCGCCATGCCGCCGAGACACTGGAGGCGCTTGGCATCCCGCACAAACGGCTGATCGTCTCGGCGCACCGCACCCCCGACCGGCTCTATGCCTTCGCCAAGGGCGCCAAGGCCGCCGGCTACAAGGTCATCATCGCCGGTGCGGGCGGTGCGGCGCACCTGCCCGGCATGACGGCGGCGATGACACCGCTGCCGGTGTTCGGCGTGCCGGTGGAATCCAAAGCCCTGTCGGGACAGGATTCGCTGCTGTCCATCGTCCAGATGCCGGCCGGCATTCCGGTGGGGACGCTGGCCATCGGCAAGGCCGGTGCTGCCAATGCAGCCCTATTGGCTGCCGCCGTTCTGGCGCTCAACGACGACAAGCTTGCCGGGCGGCTCGATGCCTGGCGCGCCTCGCAGACCGCCAAGGTCGCGGCCGAACCCACGGACACGCCGTGAGCCTGCCCGCCGGATCGACCATTGGCATCATCGGCGGCGGCCAGCTCGGCCGCATGCTGGCAATGGCGGCCGCTCGCCTCGGCTACCGCACCGTGGTGCTGGAGCCGCAGCCGGATTGCCCCGCGGCACAGGTCGCCAACCGTCAGGTCACGGCCGCCTACGATGATCCCGCCGCGCTTGCCGAATTGGCCGAGGCAAGTGCCGTCGTCACCTATGAATTCGAGAACGTTCCGGTTGCCGCCGCCGAGGCGCTCGCCGCAAAGGTGCCGGTCTATCCGCCTGCGCGCGCGCTTGATGTGGCGCAGGACCGGGTGACCGAAAAGACATTTCTCAACGGCATCGGCATTGCCACGGCGGATTTCCGCGCGGTCGACAATGACGGCGAGCTGACCGCAGCGCTGAAATCCTTTGGCGGCAGCGGCATATTGAAGACGCGGCGCATGGGCTATGACGGCAAGGGCCAGCGCGTCTTCCGTGACATGCAAGCCGGCGGCTTCGCCGGCACCTGCGAGGCCATGGGCAGCGTGCCGCTGGTCCTCGAGGCCTTCGTTTCCTTTGAGCGCGAAGTCTCCGTCATCGCCGCGCGCGGCATCGATGGCGTCGTCGCCGCCTACGATCCGGCCGAGAACGTCCACCGCAACGGCATTCTCCACACATCGACCGTGCCGGCCGCGATCGCGCCCCGGACAGCCGAGGCGGCCCGGACAGCGGCGGTGAAGATCCTGTCGGCGCTCGACTATGTCGGCGTCATCGGCGTCGAGTTCTTCGTGCTGGCCGATGGCTCGCTGCTGGCCAACGAGATCGCGCCGCGCGTCCACAATTCAGGCCACTGGACGGAAGCCGCCTGCACCGTTTCGCAGTTCGATCAGCATATCCGCGCCGTGGCCGGCCTGCCGCTCGGCGACCCGCGACACCATTCCGACTGCGTGATGGAGAACCTGATCGGCGACAATATCTCGCGCGTTCCGGAATTGCTGGCGGAGCCCGACCTGATGCTGCATCTCTACGGCAAGGCCGCAGCGCGGCCCGGCCGCAAGATGGGCCATTTCACCCGGATCAGCCGCCGCGCCTGACAGCAATCTCGACGCCGCGAGCTACCGGGCAGGAAAACTCGGCGCATGGCGTTCTCAAGTCACGTGGCGACCACCACATCATACCAGCCGGTGCCGAGCCATTGGCCGATTGCGGATATTTGACGACACCGGGCATTCATCTCCGCTACCGGGCATGCTTGCGGTTGACACGGACAAGGCTCCTCGTTTATGAGCCACCCACAGTTCAAAGGCGCGTCTTCTGGCGCGCCTTAAAATTTCGACCCGGACCGGGTCCACACCGACAGGCAAGACCATGAAGATCAAGAATTCGCTCAAGGCGCTGAAGGCGCGTCATCGCGACAACCGTCTGGTTCGCCGCAAGGGCCGCGTCTACATCATCAACAAGACCGCCCCCCGCTATAAGGCGCGCCAGGGCTGAGCTTCGTCGCGAGGCTTTTGCCTCCGCAGTTGGTGTTTATCGTCGGTCCGCCGGCCGTTCACGCTAAAATCAGTTTGACGTTCCGCCGCCCGGGACTAGATTCGGGCGATGCGGATTCTTTTTGCATTTTTGACGGTCCTTCTCTTTTGCAGCGCCATCTCGTTGCCGGCGCGGGCCGATGATCGGGCGGTGGTGCAAGCGGCCCCGGAGCCGGCGCCTCCGGATGCCCAGCCAGTGCCGCAAGCCGCGCCTCCCGCAATGAACAGGGAAGCCCGCCTCGACAAGCTGTTTGCCGATCTCAAGCGCGAGCGCAACGAAAAGGCGGCAGAGCGTATCGCCGGCATCATCTGGAGCGAATGGTCCCAGTCGGGCAGCGCCTCGATCGACCTGATGATGCAATGGTCGCAGAAGGCGCTCGAGAACCAGAAATTCGACGTAGCGCTCGATTTCCTCGACCAGGTGGTCACCTTGCAGCCGGCCTATGCCGAGGGCTGGAACCGGCGCGCCACGGTGCATTTCATGATGAAGAACTACGGCAAGTCGATGTCCGACATCGACCATACGTTGCAACTCGAACCACGCCATTTCGGCGCGCTGTCGGGCCTGGCACAGATCATGACCGTGACCGGACGCAAGCAATCGGCGCTCGAGGCTTGGCAGAAGGTCCTTGCCATCTATCCGATGCTGCGCAGCGCCCAGGATCAAGTCGGTACGCTTTCGGAAGAACTCGCCGGCGAAGGCATTTGATATTTAAGGCAGTAGGGGAATAAGGCAGTAAGGCAGTAGGAAAGAGATCGCCCGGAAATACTCCCCTATTCCCCTATTCCCCTATTCCCCTATTCCTTCTCGTATATCCCACATGAACCTGCTCTATGCCGTCTTCGCCTTCCTTCTGGCGCTCGTCTTTGGCCTTGTCGGCATCACCCGCGTCGGCTCCTGGCTGATCGAGCGCCGCAACCCGGCCGTCGGCGAATTCATCGACATCGATGGCGCGCGCATCCATTATGTCCACGTTCCTGGCCACGCCAAGGCCGACCTGCCGCCTGTTGTCTTCATCCACGGCGCCAGCGCCAATCTCAGGGATCAGATGCTGCCGCTCAGGCCGTTGCTCGAAGGGCGCGCCGAATTGCTGTTCTTCGACCGGCCGGGATTCGGTTGGTCGGGACGCGGGCCCGGCAACAACAAGGATCCGTGGTCGCAGGCCGACACCGTCGCCGCGCTGATGGACCATCTCGGCATGAAGCAGGCTATCATCGTCGGCCATTCCTTCGGTGGCGCGGTGACGACCGCCTTCGGCCGCGAGCATGCCGACAAGACGCTCGGACTGGTATTCCTGGCACCGGCAACCCATCCGTGGCCCGGCGGCGCAACCGCCTGGTACTACGACCTGACCACCATTCCGGTGATCGGCCGGCTGTTCTCCGAAACGCTGAGCTATCCGGCAGGAATGCTGCGGATCGCCGACGCTACGACCTGCGTCTTCTCGCCCAACAAAGTGCCGGACAATTATGTCGCCGAGGCCTCGATCCCGCTGGTGCTGAGACCGTCGGCCTTCCGCGCAAATGCCAGCGATGTCGCCGGCCTCTACCGCTATGCGCTTGGGGCCGCGCCGCGCTACGCCGAGATCAAGGCGCCGACCGTGGTCATCTCGGGCGATCGAGACAAGGTCGTCTACGCCCATATCCATTCGGTCGGCCTCGAGCGCAACATTGCCAGCGCCGAACTGGTCTGGGTGCGCAATCTCGGCCACAAGCCGGACTGGATCGCGTCTGATCTGGTCGTTGGCGCCATCGAGAAGGCCGCCGGCAGGAGTGTGGATCTGGAGGCGATGGCAAGGGCGGTGGAAGCGCGGATCGCCGGCGATGCCTATGGCGTCGGCAAATGCGCCGACCTCAAGGAACCCGAAGCGGAGTTGGCGCCGACCTGATGTGCGTCTTCCGAAAACGGTCGTCGAAAAAGGGTATCGGGGCCAGAGCGGCATGTACGTCCTGAAACACGGCATAAAGAAAATTCCGAAAAATTCTGGACGCTGCCGGACCGCATCTTCTTCGGTTACGGCGCCTGCCCCATCCTTGCGGGCGTCTTTCTCAGCTATCCTCCCCTGGACGGATTTTACGGCGAGCGGATCATTCCAAGCGGGAACGATTCCGGAAACCATATCTATGTGACCAACGGCGTGATCGCCTTCGACTACCATGGCTATTCCAGCCGCGAACGGCTTCTGGAACACCACAAACGAGGATGGGCTTCGCACAGCGCCGACTGGCACTGCACGCTGGAAAAGGTCGATTTCGATCTGCTCGACACTGCCGAACTTAATCGGCGAAAGATGCGGGGACCGGATCAATATCTGCAAGATCCCATACCCCGCGCGCGTCGCTTCCTTCAGCGCATTGACCACGCCGCAGCGGCAACAAGAGCTCTCAAGATCGCAACGCGGTGAAGCCCTGGGGCGGGCTTATCGGGTGCCCAAGTCCGAACCGACATAGGCGATGCGCAGCATATTGGTCGAACCGGGCGTCCTTAGCGGCACGCCGGCGGTGATGATGACGCGGTCGCCGGGCTTGCCGAATTCCTCTTCAAGCGCGATGCGGCAGGCGCGATCGACCATGTCGTCGAGATCGGTGGCATCGGGGGAGACGACGCAGTGCGTGCCCCACAGCAGCGACAGCCGCCGCGCCGTGTTGACGATCGGCGACAGGGCCACGATCGGCACCTGCGGGCGCTCGCGCGCGGCGCGCAGGCCCGTGGTGCCGGAAGCCGTGTAAGTGATGATCGCCGACAGTTTCAGCGTCTCGGCGATTTCGCGGGCCGCCAGCGAGATCGCATCGGCGCCGGTTGCTTCAGGCTCGGAACGCTGGGCGTTGATGATGCCTGCATAGGTCGGATCGGTTTCCACCTTGGTGGCGATGCGGTTCATCATCGCCACCGCTTCCACCGGATAGGCGCCCGCGGCCGATTCGGCCGAAAGCATGATGGCGTCGGCGCCTTCGAAGACGGCGATCGAAACGTCGGAGACTTCCGCGCGGGTCGGCACGGGCGCGGTGATCATCGATTCCAGCATCTGCGTGGCGACCACCACCGGCTTGCCGGCGCGGCGCGCTGCGCGCGTGATCTGCTTCTGGATCCCGGGCACGGCTTCCAGCGGCATCTCGACGCCGAGATCGCCGCGCGCGACCATCAGCGCGTCCGAGAGTTCAATGATTTCGGCCAGACGGGCAACCGCCTGCGGCTTCTCGATCTTGGCCATGATCAGCGCCCGGCCGCGTGCGATCTTGCGCGCTTCGGCCAGGTCCTCCGGCCGCTGCACGAAGGACAGCGCTATCCAGTCGACGCCGGTGGCGAGCACCGCGTCGAGATCCCTGCGGTCCTTCTCGGTCAGCGCGCCGACCGGCAGGTCGGTATCGGGCAGGCTGACGCCCTTTCTGTCGGAAATCGTCGTGCCGGCAACGACGGTGCAGACGATCGCCTTGCCATTGGCCTTCACCGCTTTCAGCTCCAGCTTTCCGTCGTCGATCAGCAGCCGGTGGCCGGCCTCGACCGAACTCAGGATTTCGGGATGCGGCAGATAGACCCTGGCCGCGGTGCCGGGCTCGGGATTGTCGTCGAGCGTGAAGGTCTGGCCGACGGTCAGCACCTCCTTGCCGTTGGCGAACTTGCCGACGCGCAGCTTGGGTCCTTGCAGGTCGGCAAGGATGCCGATCGGCCTTCCGACCGTCTCCTCGACGGCGCGGATGCGTCCGACGAGCGTGCGCATCAACTCGTGATCGGTATGGCTCATGTTGATGCGGAACACATCGGCGCCCGCTTCGAACAGCTTCTTCAGCATTTCCTCGGAAGAGGAGGCCGGACCGATGGTGGCTAGGATCTTGACCTTGCGGCTGCGTCTCATTGACTGTTTGTTCCCGGGGCGGCTGGCGCGCCTCCCGTTGCGGGGTCGTCGGTTAGCTGGACCATCCAGCTTGCCTGCTCGCCCGTGTCGTATTCCTGGAATCCGGCGCGCTGGAAGCCCCGGGCGACGCAATCGGTGACGCCGGCGATCTTGAACTCTTTTTCAGCCACGCACATGTTGATCGGGCCGTCCCAGCGTCCGCCGCGTTCGGCGTCTTCTGCATAAAGATAGTAAAACCTTGATGACAGCGGCCCTTCGATCAGCGTCTTGCAACTCGATCCTTCGATGTGCCACCAGCCCTCGGTGATCCAGCCGGCCTTGGCACGATAGCCGATGCCGACGCCGACCAGGTTTTGCGTCGCGTTGCAGACGCGGAAATCAGCGCGGGCGGGCGAGGCCGCAACCATCGCGGACAAACCCACGGCGAGCGTCAGGAGCGGCATGGCGAAGGCGAAGCGCACGCGCCGCCCGCCGGCGGAACTCATCCTGAAACCCCTCAAGAACCACATCAGCATCTCTCTGCGCCCCTTTTCGGAAAAGTCCGGGCGCATGTCAACGCGCCGTTTTGTCCAATTCCAATCGATTTAAGAAGGCTCCCGGCGCGCGATCCGTCGCCCCTTGCCAGATTTCAGCGGAAACCTTGGCCAAACAACGGCATTGCGCCCGCGTCGTCTTCGTGGAAAGACGATAGCATCCTCCCCGGAAGCCAGCGAACAGACCATTTCCCGCCAATGACCCGATCCACAGTTTTCGCGCCTTTCGATGTCGTCGAGGGCGACCGCAAGCGGGGCATGGTGCTGTTGGCCGACCATGCCCGCCGCGACCTGCCTGAAGACTATGGCAGCCTTGGCCTGCCGGCGGCGGCGTTCGACCGCCACATCGCCTATGACATCGGCGTCGAGGCGGTGACGCGCGAACTCGCTGCCTTGCTCGATGTGCCAGCGGTGCTCGCCAATTTTTCGCGGCTGCTGATTGATCCCAATCGCGGCGAGGATGATCCGACGCTGATCCGTCAGCTCTATGACGGCACGGTCGTGACGGGAAACTATCCCCTCGCCCCGGAGGAGCGCGAAAGGCGGCTTGACCGCTTCTACCGGCCCTATCACGACGCCGTCGGCGCCATGATCGCCTCGGTCGCGCAGGCTTCCGGCAAGGCACCCTTCATCTTCTCCGTGCATTCCTTCACGCCGGTCATGCAGGGCAGGCAGCGGCCGTGGCATGTCGGCGTGCTGTGGGACCGCGACGACCGCGTGGCGCGGCCGCTGATCGACATGTTGGCCGCTGACAAAAACCTCGTTGTCGGCGACAACGAGCCCTATGACGGCGCGCTGCGGGGCGACACCATGTTCAGGCACGCCATCGTCAACGGCTATGCCCACGCGCTGATCGAAATCCGCCAGGACCTGATCGCGACCGGCGGGGATGCGCTTTCGTGGGCTGAGCGTCTGGCGCCGATCGTTGACGCGATCGATCGCCGTCCCGATATACACCAAGTGAAGATGTTCGGCTCGCGCACCGGGCCGTTATGAGGAGGTTTCGATGACCGAACTCAGCGACGAACAGAAACGCGACTTCGAGGCCGCCGCCTTTCGCCGGCTGGTGGCGCATCTGCGTGAGCGTGGCGACGTGCAGAACATCGATTTGATGAACCTCGCCGGCTTCTGCCGCAACTGCCTGTCGAACTGGTATCGCGAGGCCGCGGAAGCCGAAGGCGTCGATCTCAGCAAGGACCAGTCGCGCGAGATCGTCTACGGCATGCCTTACGCGCAATGGCAGGCGCTGCACCAGACCGAAACCTCCGACGCCAAGAAAGCCGAATTCGAGGCCAGGCGACCCAGAGACCACTAGGTGGTCTCTCACGTCCTCGATTACCCTAGGCGTTCGTTTGGCCCAAATGCTTCCCGAGCGCAGCGCTTGACTGAAAATTGAATCGATCTAATTTGCCGCGCAAAGCCACTTTCTGACCGGATTCGCCTATGAACGCGTCGAATGCAATGCAGACCGCCATTCGCGGCCGCTGGGCCGTGGCGGCCATCTTCCTCGCCAACGGCTTCCTGACCGGCAGCTGGGCGCCGCAGATCCCGGTGTTCCTGACCCGCCTGGACATTTCCAAGTTCACTCTGGGGCTTTTGATCCTGCTGTTCGGCGCCGGCGCCGTCACCGCCATGACCTGGTGCGGTCACCTGATTTCGAAACACGGCTCGCGCACCGTGCTGCGCTGGTTTGGCCTCTGCGGCAGCCTCGGCCTGCTGGTCGTGGCGCTGGCGCCCAACGTGCCGCTGGCTGCCGTCGCCATGTTCATCTTTGGCGGCTCCATCGGCGGCATGGATGTCGCCATGAACGCCAATGCGGTGGTGGTCGAGCGGCGGCTGTCGCGCGCGATCATGTCCTCCTCGCATGGCTTCTGGAGCCTCGGCGGTTTCGCCGGCGGTGCCCTTGGCGGCTTTGCCATCCAGAACTACGGCCACCTCGCCCACGCCGCGGTCGTGACGGCGCTTGCCTTAGCGGCGATCGCGGCGGCGGTGCCCTATATCGTCGCCGAGGGCAGGCCGCAGGCTGCCGAGCATCATAAATTCAGCTTGCCGGGAAACCCGCTGGTCTACCTCGTGGGCCTGATGGCGCTGCTGACGATGGTCTCTGAAGGCGCCGTACTCGACTGGGCAGCGCTTTATCTCAGGCAGGAACTTGGCGCCGATCTCGCCATTGCCGGCCTCGCCTATGCCGCCTTTTCCGGCGTCATGGCGATCATGCGTTTCTTCGGCGATGGCGTGCGCAATCGTTTCGGGGCCGTGACGACGTTGCGCGGTTCGGCGATCATCGCTGCCGCCGGCATGCTGATCGCAGGCCTGTCGCCCTCACCGTGGCTTGCCATCTCCGCCTTCGCTCTGTGCGGCTTCGGCATCGCCAATATGGTGCCGATCATCTTTTCGGCCGGCGGCAACCAGGAAGGCATGTCGTCGGGCACCGGCATGAGCGTGGTCACCACTATGGGCTATTCCGGCATCCTCGTGGCGCCCTCCGCGATCGGCTTTGTCGCCGAGCATTCCAGCTTCGGCCCGATCTTCATCGCCATGTCGGGCCTGCTGATCGTCGTCCTGCTGATGGCCGGATTGGCTCACCGCGCCGAATTCGCTCCCGACGCGGCGCCGGCCGAATAGCGTTTCAGTTCCTCGTGGAGGAAATCCGCCACGCGTCGGATGCGCACGCTGGTGCGCACGTCGCGATGCATGGCCAGCCACACCGGCAAGCTGGGCAGCGGCAGGCCCGGCAGCACCTTCTCCACCAGGGGGTCCCGCTCGGCCAGCGGCTCCTGGCCGAGGCCGATGCCGTTTCCCGCCCGCACCGCCTCCCAAAGCACGATCTGGTTGTCGGCCCGGAAGCGAAAACTGTTCCGGGTGACCGGTATGCCGAAATGCGTAAAGCCTCGGATCATCTCGTCGCTCCGGTCGAAGCCGATCAGCGCGTGGTCGAGCAGGTCGGCCGGCTCGCGCGGGTGGCCGCACCGGTCGAGATAGGCTAGGGAAGCACAGGCGCAGAGCGCGATATCGCAGACCTTGCGCGCCACCAACTCGTTCTGTGTCGGCTTGACCATGCGGATGGCGATGTCGGCATCCCGGCGCAGCAGGTTCTCGACCTGGTTGGAAGCGACGATCTCGACCTCGATGCCGGGCTCCTCGATGCCGAGCCGCGCCATCATGTCGGGCAGCACATAGGCCGCCACCACCTCGCTGGCGGCGATGCGCACCGTCCCTTCGATCGCTTCGACCGAACCCAGCGCCAGCCGTGAAAAAGCGCTCGCCTGCTCGCTCACCGCCTTGCCGCGCTCGAAGAGAGTGGCCCCGGCCTCGGTCAGCGCGTAGCCGCTTCGCCCGCGCCGGAACAGGATGACGCCGAGCGCTTGTTCTAGTTCCGAGATGTGGCGGCCAAGCGTCGGCTGGCTTGCCGATAGCTTTCTCGCCGCGGCCGACAGGCTGCCGGTCTCAGCGACCGTGACGAAGCTCTTGATCAGGTTCCAGTCGATATCAGCCATTCACAACTGAATATCAGAACTGCACACATGGTCAATTTCAATTCATTGGTGAGGCAATCATATTCGGCCTGCAAACATCGATACGCCCTGCAACAAGCCAACCAGGAGTAACCCAAATGACCAAGATTGCACTCACCGCCGCTGCCCTCCTCATCGCCGCCAACGCCGCTTTCGCAAGCAGCGACAAGTTCGGCTCGAACAATGCCAGCCAGACGCCTGTCGCCAGCAAAGACAAGACGATCACCACATCGATCGAGAAGTCGAATGCAATCATCCGGAAGCCGGTCGTCCAGGGCAGCAACCGCGACCTCTTCGGCAACCGCTGAACAGACGCCGAGATATCCCCAAGGCGGTGGGCTTGTCCCGTCGCTTCACAGCAACAGGAGACGAAGAATGACCAAGATTGCAATCCTCGGCGCCAATGGCCGGCTCGGCCGCGTGGTCGCCAAGGCCTTCATCGATGCGGGCTATGATGTCCGCGCCATCACCCGCACCGGCAAGGTGCCGGCTGAGCTTGCAGGCGCGACGGCCGTCGCCGGCGATGCGCTGGACGGCGAGTCTCTGATCCGCGCCACGCAGGGCGTCGACATCATTTTCAACGGCCTGAACCCGATCTACACCGACTGGGGCAAGTGCCTGCCGATGGCCGAGAATGTCATGGCCGCCTGCCGCGCCAACGGCACGCTGCATCTCTTCCCCGGCACCATCTACAATTATGGCTCGCCGATGCCGGCGGTGATCACGGAAGACACGCCGTTCCACCCGACAACCGAGAAAGGGCGGATCCGCTGCGCCATGGAGGCGCTGTTCCGCCGTGAAGCTGAGGCGGGTCGGGTGCGCACGATCATTCTGCGCGCCGGCGATTTCTTCGGCGGCACCGGCAACGGCTCCTGGTTCGACCTCGTCGTGGCCGCCAAGATGAGCAAGGGCATCTACACTGCGCCCGGCCCGGCCGATCTGGTGCATGAATGGGCCTATCTGCCGGATTTCGCTGTCGGTTTCGTCGCGCTGACGCGCAACCTCGACAAGCTCGGCTCTTACGAGGCGCTGAATTTTCCGGGCCATGCCGTCACCGACATCGAGATCAAGACGGCCGCCGAAAAGGCGCTCGGACGCAAGCTGAAACTCAGCTTCATGCCCTGGTGGGTGCTGCGCGCCGGCAGCCCGTTCGTGGCGATGTGGCGCGAGATCGTCTCGATGTCCTATCTGCGCTTCGAAGCGCACCGGCTGGCCTCGGCGCGGCTGAACGAGATCATCGGTGAAATCCCGCACACCCCTCTGAACCAGGCGGTGCACGAAGCCTTGCAGGATATCGGCGTCGCCGTCGCGCCGGCCTGGCACCAAGCAGCGTGATTGCCGAGCGTGCCGAAAAGACGGGAACGGCGGGCTCGGCCGCAAATCGTTGCCAGTCAGATCCGGCCCATCAGAAGCAGGATAAGCACCACGACGAGGACGACGCCGACGATGCCCGACGGCCCGTAGCCCCAGGAGCGCGAATGCGGCCATGCCGGCACCGCGCCGATCAGGATCAGGATCAGGATGATGATGAGAATCGTGCTGATCGTCATTTTAGAGCCCTCGCCGTCTGGTTGAATCCGAGGGAACAATGCAAAAGGCCGCCCGGTAGTTCCCGGGCGGCCTTTTGACCTGCCTTGCGAAACCGCTCTATTCGGCGGCCTTCGGGAAGGCGACTGCCGGCTCGGCGTCGCCATCGGCCGCTGGCTCCTGCGGCGAGATCTCTCGCTTGCCGCGTCGCAACAGCCGGCTGAACCACCCTCGCCGCGCGCCGGGCTTGACCTTGGCGCGGGTGAACACCATCAGCATCGACGGCGTCACCACCAGCGTCAGCACGGTGGCGAAGGACAGGCCGAACACGATCGCCGACGACAGCGAAATCCACCACTGCGTCGAAGGCGCGTTGATCGTCGTCTCATGATGGAAGATCTCGAGACCGAGGCCGAAGGCGATCGGCAGCACGCCGAGGATAGCCGAAACCGCCGTCAGCACCACAGGGCGAGCACGCTCGCGGCAGGTCTGCAGCACAGCTTCCATCTTGTCCCAACCCTCCTCGCGCAGCCGGTCATAGGTGTCGATCAGCACGATGTTGTTGTTGACCACCACGCCGGCCAGCGCGATGACGCCGATGCCCGACATGACGATGCCGAACGCCTCGCCTGTCAGAAGCAGGCCCAGGAACACGCCGATCGTTGCCATGACCACGCAGGACAGCACCAGCCAGACGCTGGTGAACTTGTTGAACTGCGCCAGCAGCACCAGGAAGATCAGGAAGATCGCCGCGCCGAAGGCCTTGCTGAGGAAGGCGCTCGCTTCCGCGCTGTCCTCGTTGGAGCCGGCGAGCTTCCAGCGTATGCCGCTGCCGAGATCCATGTCCGAGACCGCCTTGGTCACCTGCTCCTGTACGGCGGCGACCTGCGCGCCGGCGGCGACATTGGCCTGCACCACCACGGTGCGCGCGCCGTCGATGCGGTTGAGGATGCCGACCGTCGGCTCGGGCTTGCGCACGACGAAATTCGAGATCGGCACCGATCCTTGCGACGTCTGCACCCTGAGTTCGTCGAGCGTCGACAGCGTGCGCCGGTCTTCCGGAAGGCGCAGGCGGATGTCGACGGCATCGTCGGCGCCCGCCGGCCGGTATTCCGACAGCTTCAAGCCGTTGGTCACCAGCTGCACCACGGTGCCGACCGAGGTCGGGCTGATGCCGTATTGGGCGGCCTTGGCGCGGTCGACCTCGAGCGCCCAGTCGACGCCGGGCGGCGGCAGGCCGTCCGAAATGTCGATGACGTTGGGCACCTTGGCGATCCGCGCCGCCACCGCGCGCGCCTTGTCGTCGAGCCCCTTGGGATCGGCGGCCGAAAGCCTGATCTGGATCGGCTTGCCGGTCGGCGGACCTGCCTCCGGCACGCGCACCTCGACATCGACGCCGGGAATGCCGGCCATGACGCCGCGCAGGTCGCTGAGGATCTGGTTGGCGGACTTGCGCTCGCGCCAGTCGACGAATTCGTACTGGATCACGCCGACGACGTCCTCGGGAATGTCCTGGCCGCCGCCCTGAGTCTTGCCGGCGCGTGTATAGACCGATTTCACGCCCGGCCAGCCGAGCAGCCTGTTCTCCGCCGTCCTGGTGGCGGCATCCATCTCGGCCAGCGAAAGATTTCCGCGCGCATGCACGTAGAGCAGGCCGTAGTCCGGCTCGACGCTGGGGAAGAACTCGACGCCGGCGCCGTATTTCGAATAGGCGTAGCCGACGCCGAACAGCAGCGCCACGGTGAGCACCAGGACGGTGATCGGGAAGCGCACCGCCTGCTTGACGATGGCCATGTACCAGCCGTCGCGGTTGTCGTCCTCGTGATGCTTCGGCGCCTTGGCGAAGATCGCGCCCAGCGTCGGCGCGAACACCAGCGCATAGAGCATCGAGGCCGACAGCGTGACGATCAGCGTGATCGGCATGTATTTCATGAAGTCGCCGATGATGCCGGGCCAGAACAGCAGCGGCGAGAACGCGGCGATGCGCGTCATCGTCGCCGCGATAACCGGGCCGGCCATGCGCTTGGCGGCGAGCGCGAAGGCATCCGCCTTCGGCATGCCTTCGCTCATGCGCCGCTCGGCGAACTCGGTGACGATGATGGCGTCGTCGACCAGCATGCCGACAGCCAGGATGAGGCTGAACAGCACGATCATGTTGATCGTGTAGCCCATCATGGCAAGCAGCAATATGCCGATCAGGAAGGACGATGGTATGGCCAGCCCGATGAGCAGCGAGGCGCGGCCCGACAGCGCGTAGAGAATGACGATGAACACCAGGATCACGGCGATCATGACGTGGTTCTGGAGGTCACCCAAGAGCTGGTTGACGAAGACCGACTTGTCCTGCGTGTAGGTGACATGCATGCCTTCGGGCATCGTCTTGATGAAGGTGTCGGACACCTCCCTGACATGGTTCAGCGTGTCGATCAGGTTGGCGCCGATGCGCTTCTTCACCTCGATGGCGATGGCCGGCTTGCCGTCGAGGCGAGTGACCGTCTCGGCGTCCTTGAAGGTCGAGCGTATGGTGGCGATGTCCTTGGCCTGCACCACGGCGTTGGGTGTGGCGACGACCGGCAGGTTGGCCACGTCCTCGGGCGTCTCGATCAGCGACGGCACCTTGACCGCGTATTTGCCTTCCGAGCCTTCGAGATTGCCGGCGGCGACCAGGCTGTTGGAGGCGCCGACGCCTTGCATCAGCTGGTCGAGCTGCAGCCCGTAGGAGGACAGCTTCACCGGATCGATGACCACTTCGACCAGATCGTCGCGCGCGCCCTGCAGCGAGCCTTCCAGCACGCCCGGTACCTCTTCGATACGGTCGCGCAGTTCGCGCGCAGCCGCCGTCAGCAAGCGCTCCGGCACGTCGCCCGACAGAGTGACGACGAGGACCGGAAACTCGGAAACGTTGACCTCGTTGACCGTCGGCTCCTCGGCCGCCTGCGGCAGGTCGGCCTTGGCGTCCTGCACCTTGCTGCGCGTGTCCTGGAGCGCCGTGGCCAGATTGGTTTGCGGCTGGAACTCGACAAGCACGTAGCCGCCGCCCTGGAAGGCGGCCGAGCGCATCTCCTTGAGGCCCTTCAGGCTCTTCAGCTTGCTTTCCATCGGCCGCAGGAGAAGGCGTTCCGAATCCTCCGGCGAAATGCCCTGGTAGATCAGGCTGATATACATCATCGGGATCGGAACGTCGGGTTCCGCTTCCTTGGGCGTCGACTGATAGGCGACCCAGCCCGCCGCCAGCAGGAACAGCAGGGCGGATATTGTGAGGCGGGCGTTGTGGATTGCGAGTCTGACGATATCCATGACTTGATGCCTGCTGTTTCTTCGGAAGCGGCGAACTGGCGGGAGGCGCCGGAGATCCCGACGCCGGGCTTTGCGCTACTGCGTACCGGCGGTGGCTTCGCCGATCAGCTTGTTGATGGTCGCCTGGTCGGCCTCGACGGGCTTGACGATATCGCCTTCCTTCACCAGTTCCTGGCCGGCGACAATGATGCGCGCATCTTTCGGAATTCCGCCGAGCACGAGACCGTTCGGCGAGTCGTCCACCAGGTCGATCGGGTAGAAGGCCACCTTGTCGTCGCTGCCGACGGCGCGGATGCCGAGATCACCCTTGTCACCCAGCGTCACCACCGAACGCGGCAGCAGAACCGCATCGGTCGGCTCGGCGCTGAGCGTGATCTCGGCCGTCATACCGGCGGGGATGCTGCCATCCGCATTGGGGATCGCCACTTCGACACGGAAGGTGCGGGTCTGGGAGGAGGCGTCGCGGCTGATATACCGCACGGTGCCGGTGACCTTCTGGTCGTTGACCAGGCGCACATTGGCCTCTTCGCCGATCTTGATGTAGCGCAGGTCGCGTTCGCTGATTTCGCCGCGGGCGATCACCGGATCGAGCTTGAGGATGGTCGCCACCTCGCCGCCTTGCATGACCGAGCTGCCGAGTTCCACCGGCACCCTGTCGATGACGCCGTCGAACGGCGCCTTGACCTCGTTGCGGTCGAGCTCGGCCTGCGCGGTCTCCAGCATTGATTGCGCCGAGGTCAAATTCGAGCGCGCCGTGTCGAGCTGCAGCTTCGGCAGATTGCCGGTCTTGGCCAGCCGTTCGGCGGCGTCGAGCTCGGCCCTGCGTTGCGCCAGCAACTGCTTGGCGTTGTCGACATTCGAGATTTTCTCTTCGGCCGCCAGCATCAGAACCAGATCGCCCGTCTTGACGTGCTGGCCTTGGCTGACCGGCAGTTTGTCGATGACACCGGCGACGCGCGTTGCCAGCACCGCGCGCTTGTCGGCCTCGGTCAGCCCCGAAATGCGGATAGCGCGCGCATAGGTCGTGCGCGGCGGCGTCACCACCGCGACGGTGCGCGGCGCGGCTTTCGGCTCGGCTTGCGCCGTGTTCGGCTTGCCGGCCTCCGGCGTCTTGGCCTTTTCGGCCTCTGCCGCCCTCTGGGCGTCGGCGGCGGCACTGCCAACGGATGAAAACTCGCCCGTCGCCATCCAGGCGGCGAAACCGATGAGCACAACAATGGCAGCAAGCTTGTGAAACCTGATTTTCGGCATCGTCGTTTTTTCCACTGCGGGGTTTGGCCGGGACTGCGTCCTCCTCGAGGAGCGCGTCGCCGATATGGGTGCGCGCCAGGCCGTGTTCAAATTGCCGTGATCGGCGAAGCGCGCTTCTACATCAAGTTTGCAACGCAATATAGTCGGAAAGTTGCAGCAGCATTGCGAAGCTGGACAGAGTATAGCCCTCGCGAAGCATTTTTTTGCCCAACTAGGGTGCGGCTTTAGCGGGGCTCGTTGGCGACCGATGATCGGCCGTTGAAGGCCCGGTGCCGCCGGGCCTGCGTCTGCTCTCGGAGGCACGACGCCGGCGCGAGGCGATTTTCAACCCCACGCGGGTTTCGAGCACGATGATAACCTCGGCCTGACGGACCATCCCGGCGTGCGACATTTCACGCAACACACTGGAATTGCTTGAAGAACGGACCGTTCAACTCTGATCCAGATCGTCGTTCCCTGGTCAAGCCGGATGCTCCAGGAGCGAGGACGGGTCGCCTCGATGCGTCTGCTCCATCGCGTTCCGCCGTCTAGGCTTGAGACATGATATAGCCTCGAACAAAACGCCTGCTGGTGCTGTTCGTGGCAGTATTCCTCGCCCGCCAGTCACCGTTCCGGATACGGTCGAGGGATGGCGCCCAACAGCGGCGCCCGCACGACACTGGCAGCAGGCGTCAGCATGATGATGCGCGCCTCACACGCGATGGTTGTTGCTGGCGCCGGAAGGAACTTGCTGGCACCGCGCGGCAGATCACGCCCGTGTGACGGATGCGGGTTCAGGCCCGGCGACGCTCCGCTTCGGGGTTCTTGCGCGCGGCCAGGAATTCCTTCACCCGTCGGCCAGGTGCCGGACCCCGCACCGGCTTGAAGCCGTCGTCGAGCTCGCCGGAGAGGTCGAGCGTCGGCCGCTTGCCGACGGCATCGTAGTTCTCCTCCAGCCAGTCGCTGGCGGCGGTGCGGCCAAGATCGCGCAGATAGGCCAGGAATGCCCATTCGGCATTGACCTTCGATGATGCCGACAGGTCCTTGAAGGCCTCATCGGCGTCGATGCGGTGCATGCGGATGTCCCGGTACTCGCCCCGCGGCAGGCGGCCGGCGGCGATCAGTTCCTTGACGAAGGCGATCGAACGGAATTCGCGCAGCAGCCCGGCGTTGAAGGTGATCTCGTCGATGCGGTTCTGGATCTCATTGGCGCTTTTGGGCGTTCCCTCGCGCACGACCGGATTGATCTGCACCAAAAGCACGTCCTCGGTGGCAGCCGTCTTGAAGAACGGATAGAGCGCCGGATTGCCGCCATAACCGCCATCCCAATAGGGCACGCCCTTGATCTCGACGGCGCGGAACAGTTGCGGCAGGCAGGCCGAGGCCATCACTGTGTCGAGGTCGATCTCGCCATCGGAAAACACCCGCAACTGCCCTGTCTCGACATTGGTGGCCGAGATGAACAGTTCCATCGACTTGCAGGCGCGTACATTGTCGAAATCGATCCCCTGCGCGACCACGTCGCGCAGCGGATTGAGGCCGAGCGGGTTGGCGACATAGGGCGAGAACACGCGCGACATGGTGTCGAAGAAGACATAACCCGGCGTGTTCTCGATCGACCAATTGCCCCAGGCGACGTCCCACGGCATGCGCTGCACCGGGCTGAACCGGCCCTTCGCCGCCACCGCATGCCAGAAGTCGTCGAGCTTCTTGCGCGCGCCTTCGACGCCGCCGCGAACGAAGCCGTCGGCCAGCGCCACCGCGTTCATCGCGCCCGCGCTTGTGCCGGACACCGCTGCGATCTCCAGCCGGCCATCCTCCAGAAGCCGGTCGAGCACGCCCCAGGAAAAAGCCCCGTGGGAACCGCCGCCCTGAAGCGCGATGTTGATCTTCTTTACTTCCTCCGCCTTGCCGTTCTTCGTCATGCGTTCCTGTCGATCCCGGTGCCTGGCTTATTGCGTGCCCGGGAATCGGGACGTCAGCGTCACGGCAGACCTATGTTGCAGTGCAGCATATAAGGACGCACCAAGGCAAGAACACGAGCACGGTCGCGTGATGGCATGAAATTTCGATCATGCGGAAACGCCCTCCGCCTTGTGGCGGAGGGCGCGGTGTATCTTCCAAACAGGTTTGATGCTCAGGCGACGAGGTCCGGCATCGGTCCGACATAGCGCGACAGCGGCCGGATCAGCCGTCCCGTCGTCTGCTGCTCGCGCGCATGCGCGACCCAACCGGCGACGCGCCCGGCCGCGAAGACATTGCTGAAGGCTTGGCTGGGAAAACCCGCCGCTTCCAGCACCAACGCGGTGTAGAACTCGACATTGGTCTGCAGCGAGCGCTGCGGCTTGGCAATCCGAAGCACATCGAGCGCAGCCTGTTCGACTGTCTCGGCGAAGGCCAGCCGGCGACCGGTCTCGCCCTCCCCGCCGAGTTGCCGCACCACCGCCTTCAGCACATCGGCGCGCGGATCGCGCACGCGGTAGATGCGGTGGCCGAAGCCCATGATGCGTTCACCACGCGCGATCTCGCCGCGCAGCCAGCCGGCGGTGTCGCCATGCGCCTGGATGGCGTCGAGCATCTCGATGACAGGGCCGGGCGCGCCGCCATGCAGTGGGCCCTTGAGCGCCCCGAGGCCAGCCAGCACCGACGATGTCAGCCCGGCCTGCGTCGAAGCGACGATGCGCGTGGCGAAGGTCGAGGCATTGAGGCCGTGGTCGCAGACGGTCACGAGGTAAGTGTCGAGTGCCTTTGCCAGAACCGGCGTCGGCACGGAACCGTCGAGCATCCTCAGCATATCGGCGGCATGATCGGCCTTCCCATCCGGCGCGACCGGCTGCTCGCCGTGCAGCAGGCGCAAGAGCGCCGGCGTCAGCACGGCGGGCGCCGCGATCAGCCCAAGCGCGTCCGTCAGCGTCTCGCCGTCCGGCAGCAGCGCCATGCCGGCGCGCATGGCGCTATAGACGTCGAGCGGCGCCAGCAGGGGCAGGCAAGGCAAGAGCCGGTCGAACACCTCGACGCGCGCCTGGCCCAGCCTCGCGGCCAGTTCCGCGTCTCCGGGAACGTCGTCGAAGAAGCCGTCGAGAAGCAGGCGAACGACCTGCGGATAGTTCCATCGCCCGGCCAGTTCCGGCAGGGAGTACCCCCGGATCGTCAAGCGGCCGCCCAGCCCATCCACGTCGGACAGCACCGTTTCCGCCGCCACCACATCATCGAGCCCGTTCGCCATGGCTTAGTCTCCTTGAGCTTTTTCGACATCAAGGATAAGGATGGGCAACACGCGCATCAATCTTGATCAATAGAATCAACATGGGACCGACATGTCCGAATGGCTGTCGCGGGACGAGGCACTGGAACGGCTCAAGGTGCGGCCGCAGACGCTCTACGCCTATGTCAGTCGCGGGCGCATCGGCATGCGCCCGGACAGTGCCGATCCACGCCGCAGCCAATATCGCGCCGACGATATCGCGGCCCTGATGATGCGAAGAGAGCGCGGACGCAGCCCATCGGCCATCGCCGAAAGCGCCATCGCCTGGGGCGAACCCTCGCTCGTCACCTCGATCTCGACCGTTTCGCACGGCCACCTTGTCTATCGGGGCCGCGACGCCGTTGCGCTGTCCGAACATGCCACGCTCGAAGAGACCGCCGCCGTGCTGTGGGCCCTGCCTGAGCCGGTGAGTTTCGAGGCTCCGGCCTCGGATCAATCCCAACAACTCGGCCGAGCCCCGGCCTTCATGCAACTTGCCATGCTCGCCGGCCAGGCGCGGCCTTCACTAGGGCGCGGCGCCGCCTCGCTGTGCGCCGACGCCGCGCGCGCGATCGGCGTGCTGGCCGGCGCTCTTGGCGCCTCGGCGGGATCAGATCCGGTGCACATGCGGTTGGCGCGAGGCTGGTCGGTGGATGAAGGCGGGGCGCAGGCTATCCGGCGCGCCCTTGTGCTGCTTGCCGATCACGAACTCAACGCATCGACCTTCGCGGCGCGCGTCGCGGCCTCGACCGGAGCCTCGCCCGCCGCCTGCCTGCTCGCCGGTCTGGCGACACTTTCCGGTCCGCGGCACGGTGGCGCCGGCGAGGCGGTGATGCAACTCGCGGACGATGCGGCGCGGCACGGCGCCGATGCGGCGATCCGGCGCTGGCTCGGCCATGACAGGCCTTTGCCAGCGTTCGGCCATCCGCTCTATCCCGAAGGCGATCCCCGCGCCACGGCGCTTTTGGCGGCCATCGACAACACCGACAGAACATTGCGATCGCTGGAAATCGCCGCCATTGCCGCGACCGGCGCCCGCCCGAACGTCGACTTTGCCCTGGCCGTTCTGACGCGCAGCCTCGACCTGCCGCGCGATGCGCCGTTCCAGCTGTTCGCGCTTGGACGCAGCGTTGGCTGGGCCGCCCACATGGTCGAACAGGCAATGAGCGGCGGCAGCATCAGGCCGCGCGGTCGCTACGAGGGATTATTGCCGTAGGATCGGAAGAAAAGCGCTGCGCGCTCACGACATGGTGTCGAGCTTGCGCTGCATGGCCGCGATCTGGTCCTTCAACTGCTGCAGATCGTCGGGTTTTTCCGGCGTTTCCTTCCTGGCCGGTTCGGCGGGGGCCGCCGCAGGTGCCGAGCCTGCCGGCGGGAAAGGCGTGAACAGCCGCATGGCATTCTGGAACATTTCCATGTTGCGGCGCGTCTGCTCCTCCAGCGCCTTGATCGGCGTGGCCATCTTCATCATGTCGAGTGGTGACTTGCCGATGGCGCCCTTCATCTGCTCGCGGAAGCGCTCCTGTTCCTTGGAGAAGGCGATCATCGACTGTTCGAGGAAGCTCGGCACGATCATCTGCATCTGGTCGCCGTAGAAGGCGATCAACTGGCGCAGGAACGGGATCGGCAGCATGTTCTGCCCGTCCTTGTTCTCCAATTCGAAGATGATCTGGGTCAGAACCGGATGCGTGATGTCGTCGCCGGTCTTGGCGTCCTGCACCGTGAACTCTTCGCCCTTCTTGACCATTTCGGCCAGGTCCTCGAGCGTCACATAGGTGCTGGTGCCGGTGTTGTAGAGCCGGCGATTGGCATATTTCTTGATGACGATCGGATCGTCTTTCGCAGCCATCTGCATCCTCCCCGGACACCGGCGCGCCTGAGTAAGCCGCCGGTAACGATTGCGCCCGTTCAAAGGATATGCGCAAAAGCGTCACAATTCCAAGCAGTTTGTGCAGTGCGGGATTAATTATCGCTGCATGGCCGGTGAAATATGCTGCGCAGCAGCGGACAGCTTGATGTCGCGGCCATGCGCAGCTTGCTTGCGACGCATGGGTGCCCTGCCGATTTCCGGTTTGACTCGGGGTTGGGAAAGGGCAAGAAAAGTCTTCAATGACAGAACATCAGCTTGAAGTTTGGAGAACAGAATGCCCGCTTCCAATGCCATCGTCGTCGCCAGCGCGGCGCGCACACCGGTCGGTTCCTTCAACGGCGCTTTCGCCGCCACCCCGGCTCACGAGCTTGGCGCCGTCGTCGTAAGGGAATTGTTGTCGCGCGCCGGCGTCGAGGCGGCCGAAGTCGACGAGGTCATTCTTGGCCAGGTGCTGACCGCGGCCCAAGGGCAGAACCCCGCCCGCCAGGCTTCGATCCTCGCCGGGCTGCCCAGGGAGACCACCGCCTGGGGCCTCAACCAGGTGTGCGGCTCGGGCCTGCGCGCCATCGCGCTCGGCATGCAGCAGATCGCCACCGGCGATGCCAAGGTGGTTGTCGCCGGCGGCCAGGAATCGATGTCGATGTCGCCGCACGCCCAGCATCTGCGCGCTGGCGTCAAGATGGGCGACTACAAGATGATCGACACCATGATCAAGGATGGACTGTGGGATGCCTTTAATGGCTATCACATGGGCAACACGGCCGAGAACGTCGCCCGCCAGTTCCAGATCACCCGCGAGGACCAGGACCAGTTCGCGCTGGCCTCGCAGAACAAGGCCGAGGCCGCGCAGAAGGCCGGCCGGTTCAAGGACGAGATCGTCGCCTTCACCATCAAGGGCAAGAAGGGCGATACAATTGTCGACCAGGACGAATACATCCGCCATGGCGCGACGCTGGATGCCATGACCAAACTGAAGCCGGCCTTCGACAAGGACGGCACTGTGACCGCCGCCAATGCCTCCGGCATCAACGACGGCGCCGCCGGCGCGCTTTTGATGAGCGAAGCGGAAGCTGCCAGGCGGGGCATCACCCCGCTGGCGCGCATCGTCTCCTGGGCGACCGCGGGCGTTGACCCGGCGATCATGGGCACCGGTCCGATTCCCGCCTCGCGAAAAGCGCTGGAAAAGGCCGGCTGGTCGGTCGGCGATCTCGACCTGATCGAGGCCAACGAGGCTTTCGCCGCGCAGGCCTGCGCGGTCAACAAGGACATGGGCTGGGATCCCTCGATCGTCAACGTCAATGGTGGCGCCATCGCCATCGGTCATCCGATCGGCGCCTCTGGCGCGCGCATTTTCAACACGCTGGTCCACGAGATGCGCCGAAGAGGTGCCAAGAAGGGTCTCTCCACCCTGTGCATCGGCGGCGGCATGGGCGTCGCCATGTGCGTCGAAGCGCTCTAAAAGAGAAGTGAATGGGGAGTAGCGAATAGGGAAGAACGGCGTCGGCGCAATGGGATATCTGATCCCTACTCGTCATTCGCTACTCCCTGTTCACTCTCCCAACCAAAGGGAGGGAGCGCATGACCAAGGTTGCAATCGTCACGGGCGGATCGCGCGGCATCGGCGCGGCAATATCGATGGCGCTGAAGGAAGCCGGCTATTCGGTTGCCGCCAACTACGCCGGCAATGATGAGGCGGCGAGCAAGTTCACGGCCACAACCGGCATCAAGACCTACAAATGGTCGGTCGCCGACTACGACGCCTGCGCCGCCGGCATCAAGCAGGTCGAGGCCGATCTGGGCCCGGTCGCGGTGCTGGTCAACAATGCCGGCATCACGCGCGACGCCATGTTCCACAAGCTGACGCGTGAGCAGTGGAAGGAGGTCATCGACACCAATCTCTCCGGCGTTTTCAACATGACGCATCCGCTGTGGAGCGGCATGCGCGACCGCAAGTTCGGCCGCGTCATCACCATCTCCTCCATCAATGGCCAGAAGGGCCAGGCCGGCCAGGTCAACTACTCCGCGGCCAAGGCCGGCGACATCGGTTTCTCGAAGGCTCTGGCCCAGGAAGGAGCCCGCGCGGGCATCACCGTCAACATCATCTGCCCAGGCTATATCGCCACCGAAATGGTCCGGGCGATCGATGAGAAGGTGCTCAACGAACGCATCATCCCGCTAATCCCGGTCGGGCGCCTCGGCGAGCCGGAGGAGATCGCGCGCTGCGTCGTCTTCCTCGCCTCCGAGGACGCCGGCTTCATCACGGGATCGACCATCACCGCCAATGGCGGCCAGTACTTCGCCTGAGGTCTCGCCGGGCTGCCGGCTTCCCGGTGCCGATTGAAGGAGGGCTCGTTCGCCATCCGCTTCGGATGTCCGTGACGCCGTCCGATGACGGCTGTCGGCCTACTGTTCCAATCCGGCACGCAAAGGTTAATCGCGGCAGCGGGTATTGTGCAAAACTGCCTGGATAAGCTGTGCATTGTCGGTGGAAAACCTATGCGTAACACTACATCTTGTCGTGAACAAACAGGGAAAATCCCGACATCGCCGATTCGTCGCCCTTTCGTTCCATGTTTGGCCGCAATGTTAACGAGAGCAGTTGCAATCGCCTGTCAAACTGTTAATTTCTATTAAGAAAGTTCAACAATTTCATAAGCTTGGATGAAGCAAGGCGGGCTGCCACACGGCTTTGCCAGCGAAAGTTAACGGCGGCTCTCGCCTAGCATGAAACGGGCCAATTCCGTGATTCAGCATGTGGTAAGGATCATCAGCCAAAACTCCACATCTAGCCGTGAACAAAACCTGAATCCGGGCGAGTCAGCGATTCGTCGCCGATTCGTTCCAGACTCGTTCCAACCCTTAATCAGCAGCCGAACCGAAGCTCGACGGAGGTGACTTCGAACCGCCAGCGGAACATTCCGCTTTCGCTTCGCGCCTGAAATCCCTATGTGTCGCCTGTCATACGCGCCACCCGAGGCGTGCTCCCGACAATGAGAGGCCAGAAAGCCTTATTTCCGAGCCGATGAACATCCATCCGAAACCCACCGAGCCGCTGATCCTATCGGGTCGCGACGTGACTGCCGTGCTTGGGCCGACCAACACAGGCAAGACCCATCTCGCCATCGAGCGCATGGTGGCGCATGAAAGCGGCATCATCGGCCTGCCGCTCAGGCTCTTGGCGCGAGAGGTCTACACCCGCGTCTGCGAAAAGGTCGGTGCCCACAAGGTGGCGCTCATCACCGGCGAGGAGAAGATCCAGCCGCCAGGCGCCAGATATTCGGTCTGTACCGTCGAAGCCATGCCGCGCGAGACCGATGCCGCCTTCGTCGCCATCGACGAGGTGCAGCTTGCGGGGGACCTCGAGCGCGGCCACATCTTCACCGACCGCATCCTGCATCTGCGCGGCCGCCAGGAGACGCTGCTGCTCGGCGCCGCCACCATGCACGGCATCTTGCAGCGCCTGTTGAAAGGCGTCTCGGTGGTGACACGACCGCGGCTGTCACATCTGGCCTATGCCGGTTCGAAGAAGCTGACCCGCTTGCCCCGGCGCACAGCGATCGTCGCCTTCTCCGCCGACGAGGTCTATGCCATCGCCGAACTGATCCGCCGCCAGCAGGGCGGTGCGGCCGTCGTGCTTGGCGCGCTCTCGCCCCGCACCCGCAACGCCCAGGTGGCGCTGTTTCAGTCGGGCGACGTCGACTATCTCGTCGCCACCGATGCCATCGGCATGGGCCTTAACCTCGATCTCGACCATGTCGCCTTCGCCCAGAACCGCAAGTTCGACGGCTATCAGTATCGCAACCTGACGGCGGCCGAACTTGGCCAGATCGCCGGGCGCGCCGGCCGGCACCTGCGCGACGGCACCTTTGGCGTCACCGGCCAGGTCGACCCGCTGGACGAGGAATTGGTCAAGAAGATCGAAAGCCACGACTTCGACCCCGTGAAGGTTCTGCAGTGGCGCACAGCGCGTTTCAATTTCGCCAGCCTCGACGCGCTGAAGCGCTCGATCGAGACCAATGCCCCGGTGGAAGGCCTGACCCGTGCGCTGCCGGCAGTCGATGCGCAGGCGCTTGAGCACCTGTCGCGTGACGAGGACATCAGGGCGCTCGCCACCGACGCAAGGCGCGTCGCGCTGCTGTGGGAGGCCTGCGCGCTCCCCGACTACCGCAAGATAGCGCCGGCCCAGCACGCCGACCTCATTGCGTCGATCTACATGGACCTCGCCAGGCATGGCCATGTCGACGAGAATTACATGGCCGAGCAGGTGCGCCGCGCCGACACCACCGAGGGCGACATCGATACGCTGTCGCATCGCATCGCCCAGATCCGCACCTGGACATTCGTGTCGAACCGGCCCGGCTGGCTGGCCGATCAGGCACACTGGCAGGAAAAGACGCGCGAAATCGAAGACAGATTGTCGGATGCGCTGCATGAGCGGTTGACGAAACGCTTCGTAGACCGCAGGACTTCCGTCCTCATGCGGCGCCTTAGAGAAAATACCATGCCTGAAGCCGAAATAAGCCCAACCGGAACCGTCCTCGTCGAAGGCCACCATGTCGGCGAGTTGCAGGGGTTCCGTTTCACCGCCGATCAGAGCGCTGGCGGCGAAGACGCCAAGGCCGTGCGCGCGGCCGCCCAGAAGGCGCTGGCGGCGGAGTTCGAGGCACGCGCCGAACGCTTCGGCGCATGCGCCAATGGCGACATCGCGCTCGGTTCCGACGGCACGCTGCGCTGGATCGGCGCGCCGATCGGCACTCTGGTTGCCGGTGAAGACGCGCTGAAGCCGCGCCTGGTGCTTTTGGCCGACGAACAGCTGACCGGCCCGGCGCGTGACAAGGTCGCCGCGCGCGCCGAGCGCTTCGTCAATTTCCAGATCGAATCCCTGCTGAAGCCGCTGGTCGATTTAAAGAATGCCGAGCAGATATCGGGTATCGGCCGCGGCATTGCCTTCCAGCTGGTCGAGAATTTCGGCCTTATCAATCGTCGCGACATCGCCGAGGAGATGAAGTCGCTCGACCAGGAAGGCCGCGCGGCATTGCGCCGGCTGGGCGTGCGCTTCGGCGCCTATCATGTCTTCGTGCCGGCGCTGATCAAGCCGGCGCCCGCGGGATTGGTGACGTTGCTGTGGGCGCTGAAAAACGATGGCAAGGACAAGCTCGGCTTCGGCGACGTCGTCCATGCGCTGGCATCGGGCCGCACCTCGGTGGTCATCGATCCGGCTTTCGACAAGGCCTTCTACAAGCTTGCGGGCTACCGAAATCTCGGCCGCCGCGCCGTGCGCATCGACATTCTGGAACGGCTGGCCGACCTGATCCGCCCGGCGACCAACTGGAAGCCCGGCCTCGGCCAGCGTCCGGATGGCGCCTATGATGGCCAGTCTTTCATGGTGACGCCGCCGATGATGTCGATTCTCGGCGCCACGGCCGACGACATGGAAGAAATCCTGAAAGGTCTTGGCTATCGTGCCGAGCCGAAGCCGGCGGCCGAAATCAAGGCACGGCTGGAAGCGCAGGACAATGCCGCCCGGGAAGCCGTGGCGGCCAAGCTGGCAGCGGAAGAGGCCGCGCGCACCGAGCAGGCCAAGGCGGCGGAGGCGGCTGCGACGGACACGCCTGAGGAGACATCAGCGGAAGATCCGGAAACTGCGACTGCCCAGACCGCCGTCGAAATTCCTGCTGAACCCATTGCGGAACCGGCCGAAACTGTTGCGGAAGAACAACCCGAAGCTCCAGCCGAAGCTACGGAAGAGGTTGCGTCTGTAGCAGAAGCCGTGCCTGAGACTCCTGCCGCCGAAAGCGCCGACGCTCTCACTTCCCCCTCGACGGGGGAGATCGCGGAGCGAGGCGAGGAGGGGGACAGCGCCGACGCTCCCCAACAGGGACCCGCTGCGGAAGCCGAAGAGCCTAAGCCGATCCTGTTGTGGCGGCAGGGCCGCTTCGACCAGCGGCCTCGTCACCGTCACCACGAGAACCGCGCCCGGCCGCGCAACGGCCAGGCGGCGCGCTCCGATGCCCCGGCGGATGCCGCTGTCGGCCAGCCCGGCACCCGGCCCGCCCATGAAGGGCGCCGCGATGGCGCCGGCAAGCCGCGTTTCGATCGCTCGAAGTTCAAGCCCAGGCCGCAAGGCGAAGGCGGGGAACGGCGGGAGGGAAAGCCGCAGGGCGAGCGTTCTGACCGCCGTGAGGGCCGGCCGGGCGGCAGTCCGGAAGGCAAGGGCGGCCCGCAAGGCGGCAAACCCTCGTTTCAGGCAAAACCGCGCGAGGAGCGCCCGGTGCGCTTCGATCCCGACTCTCCCTTCGCCAAGCTCGCCGCTTTGCGCGACCAGCTGAAGAAATAGCCGCACAGGATCCGATGGTCGCCCCGATGGCCACCGACCGCCAGCGTATCGACAAATGGCTGTTCTTCTCGCGCGCGGTGAAATCGCGCTCGCTGGCCGCCAAACTGGTCGTGGCCGGCCGGGTGCGCATCAATCGCGACAAAGCAGCGCAGGCCTCCGACCTGGTCAAGCCTGGCGACGTCCTGACCATCACGCTGGAGCGGCGCATCTTCATCTGGAAGGTGCTCGATGCGGGAAGCCGGCGCGGCCCCGCCGTGGAGGCACGCACGCTCTACGAAGACATGTCGCCGCCTGCCGCACCGACGGGCGAGGCGCCTCCCGACGCGATCCCAGGGCTGCGCGAGGCCGGAAGCGGCCGCCCCACGAAGAAGGAGCGCCGCGAGACCGACCGCTTGCTTGGCGACGACTGACCGCCGGTGCACGGAGGCATGTATGTTCTTCCACGCCGCCGACACAACGGTCCGAGCACATGACCGATGCCCGCCATTGCCGAGCCGTTGGAATTCCATTCCGGCAATGCCGGCATGGCCGGAATGGCCGCCCTTGCAAGCGGGCGCCAAAGGCGTTACCTCACGGAAAAAGCCAACAAAAACGGGACGTCCCGGAGCAGATCGATGACCTATGTCGTGACCGACAATTGCATCAAATGCAAATATATGGACTGCATCGAGGTCTGTCCGGTCGACTGTTTCTACGAGGGCGAGAACATGCTCGTCATCCATCCCGACGAGTGCATTGACTGCGGTGTCTGCGAACCGGAATGCCCCGCCGACGCGATCAAGCCCGATACTGAGTCGGGCCTCGACAAATGGCTGCAGATAAACACCGAATACGCTGAGAAATGGCCTAATATCACCGCCAAGAAGGAGCCGCCGGCCGACGCCAAGGCCTTCGATGGCGAGGCCGGCAAGTTCGAGAAATATTTCTCGGCTGAACCCGGAGAAGGCGACTGACAGCGCTGCCGTTTCAACCGGCATGACGCGGCGTAAGAGGTACGGCCTATTAACCGCCTTGACAGGCGGCGTGAACCTGTGGCCTTCGCTTATGCAGCAAAACCTTGATTCTTCCGACTTTTTGTGTTACATGAGCGAAACATGCCGGTGACACAACGTCGATTTATGGCGCTAACGCCCCAAATCACTGAAAGGTGAAAATCCCATATCGGACCAGAGCGATCTGGGCCAGGCGATCGCAATCGTGCGGTTTGCCGGTCCCGGCTTTTCCGGTGGGTTCATCTGTTGTGCGGCTAATGATCGGTAACCCGATCGCGCGAGTTCAGCCGGCACCGCCGCCGGCCCACAACAAGGAGTTCAGGGCGTAATGGCAACGATCACCCCGCAGAAGAAGTCCACCGCTGCACGTCACGGTTTCAAGACCGGCGAGTACATCGTCTATCCGGCGCATGGTGTCGGCCAGATCGTCTCGATCGACGAGCAGGAAGTGGCCGGGCACAAGCTGGAACTGTTCGTCATCGATTTCCAGAAGGACAAGATGCGCCTCAAGGTGCCGGTCGCCAAGGCAACCTCGATCGGCATGCGCAAGCTGTCGGAAGAGGATTATGTCGAACGCGCACTGAAGGTCGTGCAAGGCCGCGCCCGCGTCAAGCGCACCATGTGGTCGCGTCGCGCGCAGGAATATGATGCCAAGATCAATTCCGGCGACCTAATCTCGATCTCGGAAGTTGTTCGCGACCTCTACCGCGCCGACAACCAGCCGGAGCAGTCCTATTCCGAACGCCAGCTCTACGAAGCCGCGCTCGACCGCATGGCCCGCGAGATCGCCGCTGTCAACCGCATGTCGGAAACCGAAGCCGTGCGTTTGATCGAGGTCAATCTCAACAAGGGCCCTAAGCGCGGCGCCAAGGCCGACAATGAGGAAGCCGAGCAGGAAGAAGCTGCCTGAGGCCTTGCGCCTTTTGAGTTTTTGAAAAACCCGGTCTTGCGCCGGGTTTTTTGTTGCAGGCAATATTTGGAAAGTTGGTGCACGCCCTCGGCGTGCAATCGTCACAGGAACGTTACGCGGGTCGCTTCCTTCTTGCCTTGGGCGAAACCGGCACGGGCCGCGGGGATGCGGGTCGCCAGATCCATCTGGTTGGTGCCCATTGCGGCGCGGGAATCGACGTCAGGCGTGATCACCACCACCCGGCTGCCCTGCTGGCGCAGGGCTTCGACCTCGCTTGCAAGGTCCGCGCCCGGCGGTCTGCGCAGGCCCTCGAACTGGCCTTCCGGTAGCGGCCCGCTCCGTCCGCTGAACGGCGAGAGCACGATCACGTTCGCATAGCCCGAGGCAAGGTCGGCATTATCGGCGGAGCGCACGCCACCGGAGATGTAGCGGACGCCATTGATGCTGTGCGTGGGCCCCGCACCGGGCAGCGCGGTGCTCGCGGTGGCCGCGTCAACCAGATCGACGCCGGAATCGCGGTCGAACGCAGCCAGTTCACCGGTAAGCGCGTCGACGGCCACCAAGATCATCGGCCTTTCCGGCCATTCATGGCGAGGCAATCTGGCGGCGACCAGCGCGCGCCGCTGTTTGGCCACTTCCGGTCCGAATTTGACATCGCTCTCCAAACCGAATGCCCCCATCGCCCGTTGCAGATCGGCTGCCGAGATAGCGGCGGCGGAGATGGCACGCATCCGCTCGAACACACTATCCATCGAAGCGAACGGCGGTTGCTGGCGGCTCTGTCCGGCCGGTTGAACCGGCAGCGGGGACAGCACCGCGGCCAGCAGCTCGCCCGGCGGTATGCCGCTGCGCACCTGCACTGCCGCATTGGCGCCTGCCGAGGTTCCGATCACCAGATCGGCGGCCTCGGTCAGATCGACACCAGTGTCGGCGAGGCCCGCGATGATGCCGATCAGCCAGGCATTTCCGGCGGCCCCGCCACCACCGAGAACAAGAGCAACGTTGCGAACCATCGGCCCCACTATTGCAGCGCATGGACACGCCCGTCCATCGAAATAGAAACACCGTGCCTGACGGCGGCTCACGAGGATAAATGCCCGGCAGGGAGCAAGCGCAGCGCAGGCCTAGGACGAGAAATTGCCGCCTTCTCCCCCACCCTCCTTCTCCGCCATTTCCTGCTTTAGCGTCGCGATGAACCGTCTTGTCCGTTCGCGCTCCGGATTGCCGAACAGCACCGCCGCGGGGCCCTTTTCGACGACAATGCCGGCCTCGAGGAACACCACCTCGCGAGCGATCTTTGAAGCAAGCCGCAGATCGTGCGTGGCCATCACCATCGTCGTCCCCTCGCTGGCGAGCCGGCCGAGCACGTCGACGACTTCCTGCGCCAGTTCCGGGTCGAGCGCGGAGGTCGGCTCGTCGCACAAAAGCACCTTTGGCGACGGCGCCAGCGCCCGGGCGATCGCTACCCGCTGCTGCTGGCCGCCCGACAGCGTTGCCGGCCAGGCATCGACCTTGTGCGCCATGCCGACCTTTTCCAGCAGCGCGAGCGCCCGTTCGCGCGCCCGTGCCTGGGGCCACTTCAGCACCGTCACCAGCCCTTCCATGACGTTCTCGATCGCGGTGCGATGCGGGAACAGTTGGAAGTTCTGGAACACCATGCCGGTCTGCAGCCGCAGCCGCTGAATGTCCCGGGCCGCCACCTTCGCTCCCGGATGGAACTCCAGCGCCTGATCGCCGATACGCACTGTGCCCGAAGTTGGGATCTCAAGCAGGTTGATGCAGCGCAGCAGCGTACTTTTGCCACCACCCGAAGGACCGACCAGCGCGGTGACGCTGCCTTCGGCAATGGCAACCGTCACGCCCTTCAGCACGAGATTGTCGCCGAAGCGCTTTTCGATGTTGGCAAGGTCGATCACGAGCGCGCCTCCAGGAACCCGCCATAGCGATTGAGCCGCGCCTCCAGCCGCGTCTGCAAGGCCGACAGCACCGAACTCATCGCCAGATAGAGGATCGCCGCCTCGACATAGAGGATCAGCGGCTCATAGGTGGTGGCGACGATGCGCTGCGCGGCCTGGAACATTTCCGGCACGGTGATGGCGGCGGCCAGCGACGTGTCCTTGACCAGCGAGATGAAGGTGTTGGAGAGCGGCGGCACCGCCACGCGCCCAGCCTGCGGCAAGATGGTGCGGCGCATCGCCTGGCTCCAGGTCATGCCGATCGAATAGGCCGCCTCCCATTGCCCCTTTGGCACCGCGCCTATCGCCGCGCGAATGATTTCCGACGAATAGGCGCCGATATTGAGCGTGAAGCCGATCAACGCCGCGGGGAACGCGTCAAGCAGGATGCCGACCGAGGGCAGGCCGTAGAAGATCAGGAACAGCTGCACCAAGAGCGGCGTGCCGCGGAATATCCACACGTAGAAGCGCGCCACCGCGACCAGGGGCATTGGCCCGAAGAGCCGGATCAGCGCGGTTCCGAGACCGACGCTCAAGCCAAGCACAAAGGACAGGAGCGTCAGCGGTACGGTGAAGATCAACGCGGCCCATAGCAGCGAAGGCAGCGATTCCAGCATGAGTTGCAGCCAGTGCGGCACGAAAGGCTCCTTCTTGCGACTGCCGTATATCACGCGAAAGGCGGCGGGCCGTCAAAACGGTCCGCCGCCGGGCGATGTCGCGCGGGCCGCCAACGGCCCGGCCGTAAATTACTTCGAAACGTCCTGGCCGAAATACTTGTCTGCGATCTTCTGATAGGTGCCGTCTGCCTTGATGTCGGCCAGCGCCTTGTTGATCGCGGCAACCAGTTCCGGGTCGCCCTTGCGAACGATGACGCCGGAATAGTCGGCGTTCTCTTCCTGGGCCGCGATCTTCACATTGGCATCCGGCTTGTGCTTCTTGAAGTCGAGGAAGGACAGGCTGTCATTGATGGTTGCGTCGGCGCGGCCGGTCAGAAGCAGCTGGATCGACTGGTCGAACCCGTCGGTGCCGACCAGTTCGGCGCCGTTGGCCTCGGCCAGTTTGCCGAAATTCGAAGTCAGCGACTGCGCCGACTTCTTGCCCTTGAGATCGGCGAAACTCTTGATGTCGGTATTGTCGCCGCGCACGATCAGCACTGCCTTGGAGGCGATGTAGGGGTCGGAGAAATCGTATTTCGCCTTGCGGGCGTCGGTGATGCCGACTTCGTTGATGACCGCGTCATAGCGATTGGCATCGAGGCCCGCGATCAGCCCGTCCCATTTGCCCTCGAGGAACTCTACCTTCACGCCGAGCTTGTCGCCGATCGCCTTGGCGATTTCGACATCGAAGCCGACCAGCGCTCCGCCGGCATCATGATAGGTAAAGGGTGCGTAGGTGCCCTCCGTGCCGACCTTGATGACGCCGGCCTGCTTGATCTGGTCGAGATTGGCGCCGGCATAGCCTGCGGTAACAGCCAGAACCTGCAAAGTTCCGGCGACGATGAGCGACTTGAGCCATTTCATTTTTCTGTGATCCCGTCCTGGCCTGATATCCGGCATGGTGTGTGAGCGCTGGAAATTGACAGATGTGAGTTGAAAAAATAAGGAATGAGATTTCAAAAACATCCATTATTCGGAATCGGATTCTACCACTGACGTTTCTGGCGGTGCCTCGAACCCGCCCGGAGTTTTTTCGCGCAGCCTCCACGCCGCGCCGCCGGCGGCGGAACCTTTCCCGCGCATGGCACGTTTTGCGTTCGTTGTAGGGCAGGACGCCGTCATTTCAAGTCGAGCGGCTGCCGGGTTTCGAAATGACATCCGTATCGCCAGAGCCAGGGAGTGCCTCATGATGGAAGACACGGCAGGACGGATCATGGTCCGCGCGGCAATGAGGGCTCCCTATCTCGAACGCGACGAGGAGTTGCGGCTGGCGCTGCGCTGGAAAAAGGACAACGACCAGAACGCGCTGCACAGCATCACCGTGGCGCATATGCGCCTGGTCATTTCCATGGCCTCCAAATTCCGTCATTACGGCCTGCCGCTTGGCGATCTGGTCCAGGAGGGCCATGTCGGCCTGCTCGAGGCCGCGGCCCGTTTCGAGCCGGAGCGCGAAGTGCGGTTTTCGACCTATGCGACCTGGTGGATCCGGGCCTCGATGCAGGACTACATCCTGCGCAACTGGTCGATCGTGCGCGGCGGCACCAGCTTGGCGCAAAAGGCTCTGTTCTTCAACCTGCGGCGCCTGCGCGCCCGGCTGGCGAACGGCGCCGCGGAGCCGCTGTCGAACAGGACGTTGTACCGCGAGGTTTCAGCGGCCCTCGGCGTCTCCGAAGCCGATGTCGCGCTGATGGATTCGCGGCTCTCGGCGCCCGACTCCTCCCTCAATGTCCCGCTTGCCGACGATGGGGGCGCGACCGAGCGGATGGACTTCCTCGTGTCGGACGATCCCTTGCCCGACGAGGTCGTCAGCGACACCATCGATATCGAACGCCGCTCGATGTGGCTGAAGGCGGCGCTTGCCGCACTCAACGCGCGTGAGCTGCGCATCATCGAGGAGCGTCGGCTGAGCGACGAGGGCGCGACGCTCGAAGCGCTCGGCGAGACGCTTGGCATTTCCAAGGAACGCGTGCGCCAGATCGAGGCCCGCGCCATGGAAAAGCTGAAAGTGGCGCTGGTGAAGCAGAACCCGGAATTCCTCGCCACCGCCGCCTAAATCCATTCCAGGAAAACTACCTAGAAGTTTCTCGTCCCAAAAACGAGAGAGCGGGTCAGCGCCGACTATCGGCTATTTGTCGGTGACGATCTTGACCTTGTCGCCGGCCGAAACCGCAGCCCCCGGCGACAGCGCGTTGAGCACCCGGAACAGGTCGAGTTTGCGGTCGACGCCGACCATCTGCGCCGAAAGCGAACCCATCGTCTGCCCCGGCTGGACGGTGACCACGCGGATATGCAGCGGCTTCAGCGCCGCCTTTTCGGCGGCACTCAGAATGCGGAACGAGCCGCTGACGGAACGCGCCACGGTGTCGAGCGACGTGCTGGCGGATGGTGCCGCCGTCAGCAGCCGGTAGACCTGGCCGCCGGCGCGGATTACCGCGATATCGAACTGCCAGCCTTCGGCGCCTGCATGCGCCGTCGCCGCCTCGTTGCCGTTGATCGTTTCCTGCCTGACGCTCGCGTCGTCGAGACCGGCCACCCAGCCGCTCCTGATATAATCGGTCAGCGCACGGTTCTTGTCGATCGACACGCCGTCGAAGCGGATCGCAATGTCGCCCGGCCCGGTCGCCGTCACGGCGGCGGCCGAATTGTCGATGATGAAGCCCTCCGGCACCGAGAAGGACACGCCCAGGCCCGGATGCAGAAAGGTCTCGCCGCGCACATACCCTTCTTCCGGCGTGTCGCCGTAGAGCAGGCCGTCTATCCCGGCGAGGAAGGCGTCGCGATCGCGGGTGCCGACGCCCGGCGGGCCGAACTGGCGGGCATGGCGTTGCGCAAGGTCGATACGCTGCGGCGTATTGGGATGCGTTGCCAGGAAATCGAGGCTGGCGTCGGTGGCGCCGCTGATCGAGCGGAAATCGGTGTAGGCCGACATGGACTGCAAGAAGCGGCCGGCGGCGTAAGGATCGTAGCCGGCTTCGCCGATCGACTTGATGCCGATCGCGTCGGCCTCCAGTTCCTGGTTGCGCGAAAACTGCGCCAGTCTCAGCTTGCCGCGGATCAGCGCCGCCTTGGCGGTCGGGCTGTCGCCGAGCACGTCGGAAACAACCTTGGTGGCGAGCCCCTCCTCGGCCTCGAGCTGCTGGCGCTGCAGGCCGTGGTTAGCGGTGACGTGGCCCATCTCATGCGCGATGACGGCGGCGAGCTCGGCCGAATCATTGGCCAGCGCCAGCAGGCCGCGCGTGACGTAGAGGTAGCCGCCCGGCAGTGCGAAGGCATTGACGTTGGGCGAATTGAGGATGGTGATACGATAGGTCTGGGTCGGGTTGGCCGACACCACCGTCAGGCTGCCTACGACCTTGGCGACCATGCGCTCGAGCTTGGGATCGGAGTATTCGCCGCCATAGGTCGCCAGGATGCGTGGATGCTGCGCCTTGGCCAGTTCGGCCAATTTGTTATTGGCCGCGACATTGTCGACCGTGATCGGTTTGTCGGAAGGCTGGAAGCCGGATTCCTGGACTTCCGGAGGTGTGAACATCTGGCAGCTTGCCAGGGCCACAACAAAGCCGGCCAGCGCCAGAAAGCGCGCCAGCATTTTCCCTCTTGGTCTTTCCGTGCCGGTCGGCAGAACGGCTTCCTTTCGGGTCTGGCGCATGCCCGCGAAAATCGGGGCGATCCTCGCAAGGGCTCATGCGCAAATCAAAGCATTACAGCATCCACGCCATACCAACGCGCGGCGGATGCTGCAGGCAAATCACGGCCTGCACCGGACCGGTACAGGGCGGACCTAGCCACACTACCTCTGTCATGGCAAGCAATCGCCCCGTCGCCAGGAGCCGGTTTGAGCGTAAATTATGTCCGCTTCCGGGCAATATCTCGTGATCCAGCCTCCCAGGCGCTTGTGCCAACATAGCGCCGGAAAACTTCAGGACCAGCCCCGGCAAAGAAATCATCCGCCTTGCCCTTGGCGGCAACCATGCCGTTGTCGAGGAACACCACCTCCTCACAAATACGGCGTGCGTCCTGTGGCTGATGCGTGACGAACAGCAGCGTCATGCCCCGCTCGGCATGCACGTCGGCGACAAGATCGAGCATGTCGTCGCGCAAGGCCGGTCCGAGTGAAGCGAAAGGCTCGTCCAGAAGAAGCACCGGGCGGTTGCGAACCAGCACGCGCGCCAATGCGACACGCTGGCGTTCGCCTCCCGAAAGTTCGCGCGGCAGGCGTCTTTCCTTGCCCGCGAGGCCGGTGCGCGCGATCGCGTCCGCGATGTCAGCGCGGTCGGCCTCGGTCAGCCGCAGCGAGGGCGAGCGGCCGAGCCCGACATTCTCTTCGACCGAAAGATGGGCAAAAAGATTGTTTTCCTGGAACACCATCGACACGGGCCGCGCCGAAGGCGGCGCCGCGCCGACATCGGCGCCGCCGATCAGCACGCGGCCAGCTCGCGGCGTCTCGAAGCCCGCCACCAGATTGAGCAGCGTCGACTTGCCCGAGCCGCTCGGCCCCATGATGGCGGTAATTTTCGACGCGGCGAAATCGACATCGAAAACGAGCGGCGCGTCGCCGTAGCTGAACGAGACCGTGTCCAGCCGCACCTCGGCTCCCCTTGTCGCACCATTGGTGGCGCCCGCAGCCATCAGTCTCGTCCCCCCCTTCCCAGCCAGCTCGCCGCCACCACAAGCGCAAGGCAGACCAGACCGAGCAGCAGCGCCAGGCCGGCGGCGTCCTCGGTACGGTAGCTGCCCATGCGCGCCAGGAGAAGGTAGGGCAAAGTCTGCACGGAATCACTGCCGAACAGTGCGATGACACCGAGATCGCCAAGCGACAGCGCCATGGCAAACGCGAAGGCGGTGGCCAGCGGCCGTCGCAGCGACGGCCAGTCGACCAGCCGCAACCGGGCCCAGCCCGCTATTGCCAGAAGCGCGCAGAGCCGCTCATGGCGCTCGCTCGCCGCATCATAGGCGGGGCGGATGGCACGGATGGCGAAAGGCATCGCCATGACTGCATTGACGGTGACGACCATGACCGGGGCTATGGCAAAGACATCGCCGACATGGCGCAGCAGAAGGAACCAGCCGGCGCCGATGACGATGGGCGGCACGACCAGGACGAAGCCGGCGCCGGTGTCGGTGGCGTGTTCGAGCACGGTCCGCGGACCGGAGCGGCGCTTCAGGGCCAGCACGCGGCGCGCGATGGTGAGCGAAAGCGACAGCGCAACCGACAGCAGCGCCGACAGGAAGGCCAGCACGGCGCTGGTCAGCGTCGCCTGCCGCACCGCCGCCTCGCCGGCGAGACGGCCAAGGTCGGCGCCGAGGCCTGACATCAGCGTCGCCGTCATCGGCCCGCCGACAAACAAAAGGGCCAGCACGACGAGCGCGGCATTCAGCGCGGTCTCGGTCCTGCCGGCCGAGACGTAGCGGCGCGGCGCCACCGGCAGATTGGCGTCACCGGTGGTGTTGGCGCCGAGCCGCGTCAACGCCAGCACCACGACAAAGGTCAGCGCGATCTGCAGCAGCGTCAGCGCCACCGCCCGCGCGGGATCGAAATCGAAACGCAGCGCCTGGTAGATGCCGACCTCCAGCGTCGTCGCGCTGGGGCCGCCGCCCAGCGTCAACACGATCGTGAAGGATGTGATGCAGAGCATGAACACCAGGCCGGCGACGCCCGGCAGAGCGGCGCGCAGTGTCGGCCACTCGATCAGCCGGAAAGCCGGTGCGGCACCCATGCCGAGCTGGCTCGCCAGCCGCCATTGGTCGGCTTGGATGGTTTGCAGCACTTCGAGGAACAGCCGCGTGGCCAGCGGCAGGTTGAAGAAAACATGAGCAACGAGGATGCCGGAGAGGCCATAAATGCCCGGCCAATGGTAACCGCCGACGGCACCAAGAAAGCCGGCGAAATAGCCGGCGCGGCCGTAGAGCGCCAGGATGCCGAGCGCCGCCACAATCGCCGGCAGCGCCAACGGCAGGGCGAAGAGCTGGAGGATGAAGCCGCGGCCGGGAAAGTGCGGATGCCGCGACAGCGCGCGAGCCACGAACAGGGCCGGCGCCACCGACAGCAGCGTCGAAAGCGCCGCCTGCCAGAACGTAAAGCGCACGACGCGCAGGAGATAAGGATCGAAGGCTGCCCAGGCTCCGGAGAAATCGTTCGCGCCTTCGAAAAGAAGACCCGCAAACGCGCCGCCGATCAGCAGCGCGATCGCCGCAAGCGCGAGGATGCCGGCGGAGATGCGGGGGTCAGACGCGCGCTGCACGCTGGGCCGCCCAAAGGATCTTTAGCGAGCGTCGCGTTCCTTCGCGCCCCCCTCTGTCCTGCCGGACATCTCCCCCACTTGGGGGGAGATTGGCTGCTTCAGCGCTCCACCCTCTCCTGTGACGTCGCCAATTGGCGAAAGCCGTCGTGACGGCCAATCTCCCCCCTCGTGGGGGAGATGTCCGGCAGGACAGTGGGGGGCGCTGTAGAGCACTCATCATCCGATCATACGACCAAACTACTTGCTCATCACCGCCAGCCATTCATCCACCCATGCCTTGCGGTTGGCCGCGACCTCCTCGGGACTGAACAGCAAGGTTTTGGTCGGTTTGACCAGTCTGTCGAAGGCCGGATTGAGCGGCTTGTCGGTCTTGCCGGCCGGGAACATCCAGTTGGTCTCGGGGATGGCATCCTGGAATTTCGGCCCGGTCATGAAGGCGATGAACTTTTCCGCCAGCGGATTTTTGGCTCCCGTCGTGGTGATGCCGGCGACCTCGATCTGCAGATACTCGCCCTCCTCGAAGGAAGCGGCCTGGTAGCGCTCGGTGTTCTCGGCAACCATGTGGTAGGCGGGCGAGGTCGTGTAGGACAGCACCATCGGCGCCTCGCCCTTGGTGAACAGGCCGTAGGCCTCGCTCCAGCCCGGCGTCACGGTCAAGACCTTCGCCTTGAGCTTGGCCCAGGCCTCCGGCGCCTTGTCGCCATAGACCGACTTCACCCACAACAGCAGGCCGAGGCCCGGCGTCGAGGTGCGCGGATCCTGGATAACGATCTTGTCGTCGGCACTGCCCTCGACCAATTCCTTCAGGCTCTTGGGCGGCGTCTTCAGCTTCTGCGTGTCATAGACGACGGCGAAATAGCCATAGTCGTACGGGACAAAGATGTCGTCGTTCCAGCCGCCCGGCACATTGAGCCCGGTCACGGCGCCATGCGGCGCAAACAGGCCAGTGGCCTTGGCATCGGCGGTGAGATTGGTGTCGAGGCCAAGCACGATGTCGGCCTTGGTCGCGGCCCCTTCCAGCTTGACGCGGTTGAGCAGCGCGACGCCGTCGGCAACCGAGACGAAGTCGACATCGCAGCCGCATTCGGCCTCGAATTCCTTCTTCACCACCGGGCCGGGGCCCCAGTCGGCGGTAAAGCTCTCATAAGTGTAGACGGTGAGCTTGTCCTTGGCTAAGGCCGGCCCGGACAGAACCACGACCATTGCAGAGACAAGGGCGTATAAAAGCGTGCGCATCGGCGCCTCCTTCGTTCGGGTTAAAGGAATTGAGGCGTCGGACTGTCCGAAACGTCTAATCCCTCCGCCGGTACAAACCGGATCAGGTTCAGCGGGTTGGCGAGACTGCCTCTCAGCCGGTCCGCGAAATATCGCGTCCGGCACCCCGTTAGAGCGCCTCGACACATAGGCCCGGCCGGTGAACCGCGCAAGTGGCTGTTTGCCGGCCTTCCGTTTCCGCTGTCGGGCTGGTAAGGGCCACACGATATGAGCACATTCACCATCCTGCTTGGCGGCGATCTCGTCCGCACGCCACGGCTCGACCGTCAGGTCGAGGGAACCCGCGTCATCGCCGCCGATGCCGGCATCGGCCATGCGAGGACGCTCGGCCTTGTGCCGGAACTGTGGGTCGGCGATTTCGACTCCGTGCCCGCCGGCCTGCCGGATGAGTTGGCCGCCGTGCCGCGCCGGACCTTTCCGGCAGAGAAAGACGCCACCGATGGAGAACTCGCGATATCGGCCGCCCTGGAGCGCGGCGCTACCAGCCTCGTGCTCGCCGGCGCCTTCGGCGGCAAGCGCGCCGACCATGCCTTCCTGCACATGGCGCTCGCCCTGCGGCTGGCCGGGGCCGGGACAAAGGTGCTGTTGACCAGCGGCGCGCAGGAAGCCGTGCCCCTGGCGCACGGCACGGCCCGCTTCGACTATGCCGACGGCACCCTGTTCTCGATCCTGGGTTTTTCCGAGCTTGCAGGGCTGACCGTCGCCGGTGCGAAATGGCCGCTTGACCGCGTCAAGGTCGCGTTCGGCTCGTCGCTGACCATCTCCAACGAGGTCAAGGGCAGGCTCGAGATCGCGCTGGGAGCGGGCCGCGCGCTGCTGCTCGCCCATCCCTATCCCTTGCCAGAAAGCTGACATGGCGCCGCCTCTTCTCAATCTCGACGGAATAAAACTGACCTTCGGCGGCACGCCCCTGCTCGACGGCGCCGACTTGGCTGCGTCGGCCGGCGACAAGATCGCGCTGGTCGGCCGCAACGGGTCCGGCAAGTCGACGCTGCTCAAGATCGCCGCCGGCCTGATCGAGCCGCAGGACGGCGAGGTGTTCCGCCAGCCATCGGCGACCGTCCGCTATCTGCCGCAAATGCCCGACATGGACGGCTTCGCAACCGTGCGCGCCTATGTCGAGGCCGGCCTCGGTCCCGCCGACGATCCTTATCGCGCCAGCTACCTGATGGAGCACCTCGGCCTCTCGGGCGAGGAGCAGCCGGGCGACCTCTCCGGCGGCGAGGCCAGGCGCGCCGCCCTTGCCCGCGTCATGGCGCCCGAGCCTGATATCCTGCTGCTCGATGAGCCGACCAACCACCTCGATCTCTCGGTGATCGAATGGCTGGAAGAGGAACTCGTCCGCACCTCCTCGGCCCTCATCGTCATCTCGCACGACCGCCGTTTCCTTGAGCGCGTATCGCGCGCCACCGTGTGGCTCGACCGGGGCCAGACGCGCCGGCTGGATAAGGGCTTCGGCCATTTCGAGGAATGGCGCGACCAGGTGCTTGAGGAAGAAGAGCGCGAACAGCACAAGCTCGGCCGCCAGATCGTGCGCGAGGAACACTGGCTGCGCTATGGCGTGACGGCGCGGCGCAAGCGCAACATGCGCCGCCTGGGCGAATTGCAGACCATGCGCCAGCGTTTTCGCGGCCATCGCGGCGCCGAAGGCACCGCGACCATGGTGGCCAGCGACGCCGCCGAATCCGGCAAGCTGGTGATCGAGGCCAGGAACATCGAGAAGAGCTTTGGCGACCTCACCGTGGTCAAGGGGTTCTCGACCCGCATCCAGCGCGGCGACCGCATCGGCCTCGTCGGGCCGAACGGCGCCGGCAAGACGACGCTTCTGAAGATGCTGACCGGAGAATTGCAGCCGGATGCCGGTTCGGTGCGGCTCGGCACCAATCTGGAGATCGCCACGCTCGACCAGAAGCGCGAGGCGGTCGATCCGCAGGAAACGCTGGCGCAATATCTCACCGACGGGCGCGGCGAGAACCTTGTCATCAATGGCGAGCAGCGCCACGTCGTCTCCTACATGAAGGACTTCCTGTTCAAGCCGGAGCAGGCACGCACGCCGGTGCGCGAGCTGTCGGGCGGCGAGCGGGCACGGCTGATCCTTGCGCGCGTGCTGGCCCGGCCGGCGAACTTGCTGGTGCTCGATGAGCCGACCAACGATCTCGACATGGAAACGCTGGAGTTGCTGCAGGAACTGGTCGCCGGCTTTGCCGGTACGGTCATCCTGGTCAGCCACGACCGCGATTTCCTCGACCGCACCGTGACCAGCGTGATCGCGCCGGACGGCGGCGGTCGCTGGGTAGAATATGCCGGCGGCTATTCCGACATGCTGGCGCAGCGCGGCGGTACCAGGCTCGACGACCGCAAGGCGCGCGCGAAGGCGGATGCAAGCGACGTACCGACGGCGAAGGCGGACAGCCCCACCGCCAAAGCCCCGGCAAAAAAACTCTCGTTTAAGCAGAAATTCGCGCTGGAATCGCTGCCCAAGAAGATCGAGGCGGTGACAGCCTCGATCTCGCGGCTGGAGAACAACATCGCCGATCCGGCCTATTACGAGCGCGATCCGGCCTCGTTCCAGAAGACCATCGCCGCCCTCGACAAGGAGCGCGCGACACTGGCGGCACTGGAGGAAGAGTGGCTCGAACTGGAGATGTTGCGCGAGGAGATGGAGGGGTGAGGATGGTATACGCTACGTTATGCGCTTAAAAGAGGGCTGTCTCCGTGCTTCAATCGACGACAAAACCTCAGCGAAAGTCTGTCAATACATCCATTGACGCTCAGCTGATCAAAGACGCCAAAGCGTCGGGTATCAATCTCTCGCGCGCCGCCGAGGCAGGTATTGCGAAGGCCATCGCGGCGGAAAAACGCGTCGGTGGCAAGAGGAGAACTTTGAGGCGATTGTGAGCTCCAACGCCTATGTCGAGCGGAACGGGTTGCCATTGGCCACACGCCCGCTGTTTTGATGGCCCGTTACGATCTCTATCGGAATGCCGGAGGCAGTGGTTACCTTGTCGATGTTCAGTCCGACCTTCTTGAGAGGCTGAACACGAGAGTCGTCATTCCGTTGATGCCGCCCGACACAGCCCCCGTTCCTGGCCCCCGGCTCTGCCTTGATGGCCACTGAATCTCTCCAAGCACCACGACGACATCGTCGCCGCGCTCGACATGCTGTTCCAAGGCTTCTGACCGGAGCCGACCGTTGCCGTCGGCTCAGCCCGCCGTCTTCGCCTGCCAAGCCTTGATCGCCTCGTCGAACACCTTCTCGCCGGGAATGCCTTTTTCCATCGTCAGCAACGCTCGTCGTCCGGTCTTGTAGACGACCGGCACGTCGATCCAGTCCTGTCCCCGAAGCAAGGTCAGGTTGGCGTCCTCGTCGGCCTTGGTGTCGTTGAGCGCGACGAGGAAGAAGCCGTCGGCGATCTTGGCCGGAATGCCGATCAGCGGGCTGCCGGCATCCTGCTCGGAACTCTTCATGGCCACGCGCAGGATGTTGTCGACGCCGCCGCCTTCGAAACCGTCGGGCGTCAGGAAGATCATCTCGATGATGTGGCTGGCCGGCAGCGTCTGGTCAGTGTTGCGGCGGATGGTCATGCGCAACTGGATGTCCTTGCCGGGAATGGTCGCCTCGGCGCGGATCGCCGGCTCAGGCGGCAGGTCGCCGCCGGGCGATTCCTGCACCAGCGACCAGACGATGTTGCCCGGCTCGGCCGAACCCTGCGCGGTGCTGGTGCGCTCCTCATAGAAGATCGCCTTCTGGCCGACCGGCAGAGAAGTTTGCGTCGGCGCACCGGCAGGCGAGGGCGGCGTGGCGGCGTTGTCAGCCGGCGCCGCGGGTGCGGTCCCATTGGCGGGTGGCGCCGCCGGCGCAGCGCCCGGTGCAGGGGGCGTGGTCCCGGCGGGCGCGCCTGCGGCCGGCGTGCCTCCTGCCGGAGCCGACAAGGCCGGGGTGGTCGTGGCTGAAGGCGGCGTCGTCAGCGCCGCGACGGACTCGCCCTCGCCCACGCCGCTCTGTCCGCCGGCCGGGCCAGGATCGACCTCGCTTCCTTGCGGTGTCAGTCTTTGAGTGAACTTCGGTGTCCCTTCGGGCTCGGCACCGCTAGCCGCAGGTGCCGGGGGCGTTGCCGCCGCATCGCTCGCCGGCTTGGCGGGTGTCGATTTGACCGGCTCGGTCGTCGCGACCTTGCTGCCGCCGCCCAGACCCAGCATCTTGCCGAAGGCATCCTTGTTCAGCCAGATGCCATAGCCGCCGCCGGCAATGACCAGCAACGCAACGGCAGCGGCAATCAGCCCGCCATAGCTGCGCTTGCGTTCAGCCGGACGCAAGCGCTGGAAAGTGTCGGCGGCCGCAGCCTCTTCGTCGCTCGCAAAGACATCGGCATGCTCGTCGTCCTGACCCACATCCATGCCAGGCTGAGCCCTGTCGTCGAACTCCGTGGCCGGCTGCACCGGTACGGGCTTTTGCCAGTTCGGCTCGACCTCGGCGGCGGGCGATGCAGGCCTGGAGATGTCGGGCTCCGGAGCGGGGGGCGGCGGCTTGTAGGGTTCAGCCTTCGAGGCAGGCGCTGCCGGCCAGGCCGGCTCCGCCTTTACCGGCTGTTTGGTATGGTTCGACTGGTTCTTGTTGCGATCGATGGAGGAAAATATGTGCTCCAGTTCGGCAAGCGGATCGGTCTCCGGCACGCTTTTGGCATATTCGCGCTCGAGCCTCGATATGGCGTCTTCCAGGCCGCGCTTCTGCCTTTCGGCTTCCGACGGCGAAAGCGGCGGCTCGCGCTCGGCAATCTTCTTTGCAATCGTCGAGCGCGCTTTGTCGTAGACTTTGGCCCGCAGCTCCGGCGTAGGATCGCCAAAATTGTTTATCGTATCCCTCAGAGCAGAAACGAAATCTTTCGCCATGCGTCAGTCGACCTGTATTGTGCTCCGGGCCGGCCTCCGCAAATCAGCCGCAACGCCCGGAAAGGCTTGAGAAACTAGTCTTGAAACGGATCGGTCACAAGTATCGTGTCGTCCCGTTCCGGGCTGGTGGAGAGGAGCGCGACCGGCGCGCCGATCAACTCCTCGATATGGCGGACATATTTGACGGCCTGGGCCGGAAGGTCGTTCCAGCTGCGCGCGCCGGCGGTGGTGCCTTTCCACCCCTCCAGCGTCTCGTAGATTGGCTCGACGCGGGCCTGCGCGCCCTGGCTGGCGGGTAAATAGTCGATCGTCTCGCCGTCGAGGCGGTAGCCGGTACAGACCTTGATCTCGTCCAGCCCGTCAAGCACATCGAGCTTGGTCAGGGCGATGCCCTTGATGCCGTTGACGGCGACGGCCTGGCGCACCAGCACCGCGTCGAACCAGCCGCAGCGGCGCTTGCGGCCGGTGACGACGCCGAATTCATGGCCGCGCGTGCCGAGGAATTCACCGATCTCGTTCTGCTGCTCGGTCGGGAACGGACCTTCGCCTACGCGCGTCGTATAGGCCTTGGTGATGCCAAGCACATAGCCGATGGCGCCCGGGCCCACGCCGGCACCGGCTGCCGCCTGGCCGGCGACGGTGTTGGACGAGGTGACAAACGGATAGGTGCCATGATCGATGTCGAGCAGCGTGCCTTGCGCGCCCTCGAACAGGATGCGCTCGCCGGCCCGGCGCTTGTCGTCGAGCACCTTCCAGACCCGGTCCATGTAGGGCAGGATTTCGCCGGCGACCGAGGTCAGCTCTTGCATGACCGCGTCATGCGTGGCTTCGGCATGGCCAAGGCCGCGACGCAGTGCATTGTGATGCGTCAACAGCCTGTCGACCTTCAAGGGTAGTGTTTCCAAATCCGCCAGATCCATCACCCGCACCGCGCGCCGGCCCACCTTGTCCTCATAGGCGGGGCCGATACCGCGGCGGGTCGTGCCAATCTTGGTCCCGGAATTTGAGGCGGCGTCCTCGCGGAAGCCGTCCAGTTCCCGGTGCAGGGACAGGATAAGCGCTGTGTTTTCGGCTATTTTCAGGCGCTCCGGCGTTACCTCGACGCCTTGCCCCTTGAGCTTCGCCACTTCGGCAACGAATGCGTGCGGATCGAAGACGACGCCATTGCCAATGATGGACAGCTTGCCCTGCCGCACGACGCCCGACGGCAACAGCGACAGCTTGTAGACCTTGCCGTCGACGACCAGCGTGTGGCCGGCATTGTGGCCGCCCTGGAAACGCACCACGACATCGGCGCGCTCCGACAGCCAGTCGACGATCTTGCCCTTGCCTTCGTCACCCCATTGCGAGCCGACGACCACCACATTGGCCATGTTTCTTTTCCTTCGAGGCGCCGCCGCGCGGCTTGGATACGGTTCGAAACGACAGGCCTCTATAACGTCAAGAGCAGGCCGATGCGACCTTTCTTTGCCGCCGAAAATGGACTGAGGCACAACAATTTTCAGCTTTGACATCATTTACTTGTCCAGGCGCGGGCAATAGGCCGGCGGGCACGCCCCATTCACCTCTTCCCGCTGCGACCCGCCATGCACCGAAGCGCCTACATGTTCCTGCTGCTCACCACCTTGCTGTGGGGCGGCAACTCGGTGGCCGGCAAGCTGGCGGTCGATCACGTCTCACCGATGACGCTGGTCTTCCTGCGCTGGGTGTTGGCGGTGGCGATCCTGCTGCCGATCGGCTGGAATGCGCTGAAAAGAGATTGGCCCGTGGTGCGCAGGCACTGGTTCGTGCTCGCCGCGCTTGGCGCCAGCGGCTTCACCTTGTTCAACACGATCTTCTATACGGCGCTCAATTACACGACCGCGATCAACGTTTCGATCGAGCAGGCGGCGATGCCTATCCTGATCATCGTAGCCAATTTCATCTTCTTCCGCCTGCGCGTGAACTGGGCGCAGATCGGCGGCGTGGTACTGACGATCTTCGGCGTCATCCTGACCGCCTGCCACGGCGATCCGCGCCGGCTGTTGACATTGGAGCTCAATTTCGGCGACGGCATCATGCTGGTCGCGGTCATCCTCTACAGCGGCTATTCGGTCGGGTTGCGGCTCAAGCCTGCCATGCAATGGCAGAGCCTGATGCTGGCTATGTCGCTCGCCGCGCTCGTCACCTCGCTGCCGTTCTTCCTATGGGAAATCGCGGCCGGCAAGGTCATCGTTCCCGACGCGCGCGGCTGGGCGGTGATCGTCTATACCGCGATCGGCGCCTCGGTCGTCTCGCAGATATTCTACATCAGGGGCAATGAGCTGATCGGCGCCAACCGGGCCGGCCTGTTCATCAACCTGGTGCCGATCTTCGGCACCCTGCTTTCGGTGCTGATCGTCGGCGAGACATTCCAGCTCTACCAGGCGTTGGCGCTCGTCCTCGTGCTGGGCGGCATCGCGCTTGCCGAATATAGCGGCCGCAAGGCAGCCATGCCGAGGCGCCAGTAAACTCGCTTCGCGCCCCGATCGTCAGCCTTGAGGAGAGCGTCGGCTCGCCCGGCAATTCGCAGGACTACTGCAATTCCTTGCGCACCGCCGCCACGTCGTCGGACGAGACTGCCGGGGCGGCATTGCCCCAGCAGACAAGCCCTACACGCTGCCGACGTCGAACTGTAGCCGCTTGGCCGAATCGATCGATTTGTGCGCCCGCACCTGCTCCAGCACTTTTTCCGGGAACGGTGCGTCGAGATAGAGCAGCGCGATGGCATCGCCCCCTGGCCGGTTGCGGCCGAGCTGGAAGTTGGCGATGTTGACGCCGTTCTCGCCGCACACCGTGCCGAGCAGGCCGATAATGCCCGGCGCGTCGGCATTGGTCGTATAGAGCATGTGCTGGCCGACCTCGGCATCGAGATTGATGCCCTTGATCTGTATGAAGCGCGGCTTGCCGTCGGAAAAACAGGTGCCGGCGATCGAGCGCGTCATATGCTCGGTCTTGACCGTCAGCTTGATATAGCCGTCGAACACGCCCGATTTGTCGCGCTTGACCTCGGCGACGATGATGCCGCGCTCCTTCACCATGATTGGCGCCGACACCATGTTGACGTCGGCTACCTGCGGCCTGATCAGCCCGGCAAGGGCCGCGCTGATCAGCGCGCGCGTATTCATCGTCGCGGTCGAGCCGTCGAACAGGATTTCCACCTCCTTGATCGGGTCCTCTGTGACCTGGCCGACAAAGGCGCCAAGCACTTCGGCGAGCTTGACGAAGGGCTTGAGCCGCGGCGCTTCCTCCGCGGTGATCGACGGCATGTTGATGGCGTTGGAGACGGCGCCCTTGATCAGATAGTCGGCCATCTGTTCGGCGACCTGCAGCGCGACGTTCTCCTGTGCTTCCGCCGTCGAGGCACCGAGATGGGGGGTGGCCACCACATTCTCCATGCCGAACAATGCGTTCTGTTCGGCCGGCTCGGCCTCGAACACGTCGATGCCGGCGCCGGCCACCTTGCCGCTCTTCAGCGCCGCCACCAGGTCGGCTTCGACGACCAGCCCGCCACGGGCGCAGTTGATGATGCGCACGCCGTCCTTCATTTTGGCGATCGCGGCGGCATCGATGATGTTGCGCGTCTTGTCGGTCAACGGCGTGTGCAGCGTGATGAAGTCCGCGCGGGCGAAGAGCTCGTCCAGTTCAACCTTGTCGACGCCGAGTTCCTCGGCGCGTTTGTCCGACAGGAACGGATCGAAGGCGACGACATGCATCTTCAGGCCGACGCCGCGCGTGGCGACGATCGAGCCGATATTGCCGCAGCCGATGACGCCGAGCGTCTTGCCGGTGATCTCGACGCCCATGAAGCGGTTCTTTTCCCATTTGCCTGCATGCGTCGAGGCGTTGGCTTCCGGGATCTGGCGGGCGAGCGCGAAGATCATCGCTACCGCATGCTCGGCTGTCGTGATCGAATTGCCGAACGGCGTGTTCATCACGATAATGCCCTTGCGGCTGGCCGCCGGTATGTCGACATTGTCGACGCCGATACCGGCCCGGCCGACGACCTTGAGCCTGGTGGCGGCATTGATCAGCTTCTCGGTAACCTTGGTCGCCGAGCGGATGGCGAGGCCGTCATACTGGTCAATCACTTCAAGCAGCTTCTCCTTGTCCTTGCCGAGATCTGGAAGATAGTCGACCTCGACGCCGCGATCCCTAAAGATCTGAACAGCGGTGGTGGAAAGTTTATCCGAGACGAGAACGCGAGGCATGGGATTGGTCCTTGTTGCTACCCCACCCGCCTTCGCTTCGCTCAGGCACCTTCTCCACGGGGGAGAAGGTCGGGCGCCGATCTTTCTCCCCTTGTGGGAGAAGGTGGCCGCGAAGCGGCCGGATGAGGGCTGTTCCAGAAAATAACTGTTGAGTTTCAGGCCGCCGCTTTCAGCGACGCCTTCTGGCCGGCGAAGGCCCAGTCGAGCCAGGGCAGCAGAGCTTCGAGATCGGAGGTCTCGACCGTTGCGCCGCACCAGATGCGCAGGCCAGGCGGCGCGTCGCGATAGGAACCGATGTCATAGGCGACACCTTCCTTGTCGAGCGCTGAAACCAGACCCTTGGCGAAGGCCGCCTGTGCGTCGGCGTCGAGTGCAGCGACTTGTCCGTCGGTGAAGGACAGGCAGACGGACGTGTTCGACCGCGTCGCCGGCTCTACGGCGAGATGGCCAAGCCAGGAGGATTTCGCGACGAAACGGTCGAGCACGGCCGCGTTGGCGTCGGCCCTGGCGACCAGCGCATCGAGGCCGCCGATCGATTTCGCCCAGCTGAGCGCGTCGAGATAGTCCTCGACGCACAGCATCGACGGCGTGTTGATGGTTTCGCCCTTGAAGATGCCTTCGATCAATTTGCCGCCCGAGGTCAGGCGGAAGATCTTCGGCAGCGGCCATGCAGGCTTATAGCTCTCCAGCCGCTCGACGGCGCGGGGCGACAGGATCAGCATGCCATGCGCGCCTTCGCCGCCCAGCACCTTCTGCCAGGAGAAGGTCACGACATCGAGTTTCTCGAAGTCGAGCTTCTGCGCGAAGGCGGCCGATGTCGCGTCGCAGATGGTCAGACCCTTGCGATCGGCCGGGATGAAATCGCCGTTCGGCACGCGCACGCCCGAGGTCGTGCCGTTCCAGGTGAAGACCACGTCGCGGTCGAAATCGATCTTGCCGAGATCCGGCAGTTCGCCGTAACCGGCCTCGAGCTTGCGCACATCGGCAAGCTTCAACTGCTTGACCACGTCGGTGATCCAGCCGGAGCCGAAACTCTCCCAGGCGACCATGTCGACGCCGCGCTCGCCCAGCAGCGACCAAAGCGCCATCTCGACGGCGCCTGTGTCGGACGCCGGCACGATGCCGATGCGGTAGTCGGCAGGAACCTGGAGAATTTCGCGCGTCAGCGCGATCGCCTGTTCGAGCTTGGTCTTGCCGATCTTGGCGCGATGGGAACGGCCGAGCGCGGCAGCTTTCAGCGCCTCGACCGACCAGCCGGGACGTTTCGCGCAGGGACCTGAGGAAAAATTGGGGTTTGCCGGACGGAATCCGGGCTTCGTATGCGTCGTCATCGTGGTCTATCCTTCCAGATAGTGGCCCCTCGTTGGGGAGGGGTGGCCCACGGACGGCGATATGCGCTCGGGCTTCGGGCGTCAAGGGGAAAGTTTTTGTCGCGGGCAGGATACTGGCGACCCGCGATCAGGATCTCGTGAGCTTCAAACGCAAACGGCGGACCGAAGAGATCCGCCGCCAGGGTTCATGTATGCCAGCCTACTACCAGAGATCGTAGCGTAGCCCGAGCTTAACCTGATGATTGCTGATTCCCTTGTGGACCGGAAACGAGGTCAGGCTCTCGGCCGTCACATATTCGGCGTCGGGCGCCGAGAAATACTGATAGCCGAGATCGACGGAAACATTCTTCGACACCTGATAGGCAAGGCCGGCATTCAGCGTGTAAGCGAAGGAATACTTGGTCTTGTCGTCACTCAGTCCGAAGTCGTCGGTTGGATCGCCATTGTCGGTGAAATAGCTCGCCGAGAGCTTGTGCGTGCTCCTGACGATGCCGATGCCGGCGCCGAGATAGGGTGTTATGCCGACATAGGTTCCAAGGTCGACATAGCCGTTGAGCATGCCTGAAAAGGCATAGTTCTTCAGGGACGCCGACGCCAGGGTCGCCTCTGCCGCGGTCGCTGAATCGTCATAGCCAATGCCGATCTTGTTGCCGGGCAGGTAACCCAGATTGAGATCGGCACGCAGATAATCGTTGAAGTGGTAGCCGAAGCCGATGCTGGCGAAGACCGGGTCTTCCTCGTTGTCGAAGCTCGCCGGCGTGAAGGCGAAATCCTCATTCTTGAAGCTCTTCTCTACCAGGTAGGAGACATCGCCGCGCAGATACCAGCCCGAGCCGACCTCGACCGGCACGTAGTCGGGCGCCTGGTCGACATAGACCGGGGGATCATAGTCGGCGGCCAGCGCAGGCGTCAGCGGCATGATGGCGAATGTGGCAAGCACCGGCGCCATACGCGATGTGATTTTCATGATCCCCTGCTCCCGATTTCGGCACCACCAGACGGCAGCCATCGTTTCAGGAAGCATTGTTAACCATAGTGGTTAAGTCGGGGTTAAGGCTAACAGAGCGTTAGCGAATGATTTTCGGGCAGCCAGACAAGCGAAAACCGCCCGGCTGATGCCGGGCGGTTTCGGACCGTTGGATGGTCGGATGTTACTTGGTGTAGATCGGCTCGGGTTCGGGCTGATAGGCCACCGTCGGCGCGGCGCAACCGTTGTTGCCGCCGAACTGGTACCGCAGGCCGCCGCGCACCTCATGCGTGTCGATGCCGCGGTCGAAGCCCGGCCCGGCGCTGCTGATATCCCACTCGAACATGCGGCCGCCCTGGATGTGGCTGTAGCGATAGCCCGCGTCCAGGATCAGCTTGTCGGTCAGGCAGTAGGAAGCGCCGGCCATGAGCGCGTAGGCAAAGCGCCAGCTTTTCGCACCGGGGTTGAACTCGGTGGTGTTCGGGTCCCTGACATCGTCCCATCTGACATGCGCGCCGCCGATGCCGGCGCCGACATAGGGCGTGATGCCGTGATAGGTGCCGAGATCGACATAGGCGTTGGCCAGCAGCAGCAAGGCGCTCATTTTCGACACTTCGGTCGACGTCGAGAAAGCGTCCGAGGTTCCGCCGTCGAAGTTCGACTTGAACCAGTAATCGGCGGTCAAATCCGTACGAAAATGATCGTTGATCTTGTAGCCGACGCCGGCGCCGAGCGAGAAGCCGCCCTTGAGCTTGCCGAAATCGAAGCTCCTGTCGCCGGGAATGACGTTACAATTACAGGGATCGATGGTGTAGGTCGTGTAATCGATGCCGCGCACTTTCGACTTGTGGTAGTCGAGATCGCCGCGAATGTACCAGCCGCCGACATCGACTGGCTGCTCGTATACCGGCGGCGGCGCCTCTTCGACCACCGGCTCCGGAAGGTCGGCCGCGAACACCGGCCATGCCAGGCCCGCGAACAGCGCGGCGAACAGGGCCTTTCTTGCTGTATTGAACATGCTTGTCACCCCTAGAAACCCTCGGAACAGCGGTCGCGTCCGAATGAGATTGGCTTTCAGGCGTGGATAATGAATTGCAAAGGTTAAAAGGCATTTAACCCTGTCTATTAACCACGAATCTCGAGCATTTGAGGAATTCGGATGGTTCCACGTGTCTCGAGCCAGTTTCGCAGGCAAACAAAAGCCCGCCGGACGGGCGGGCTTCTAAGCAATCAGAGCGGCGTCGGCCCTCCGAATGCACCTGAGATCAGGCGGCGCTGCGTGTTTCCGAGATGACCTCGACGATGTCGTTGACGACGGCCTCGACCAGCTGCGGGTCGTCGCCCTCGGCCATGACACGGATCAGCGGCTCGGTGCCGGACGGCCGGATGACGAGCCGCCCCGCCTTGCCGAGGCGTTGACGGGCGTCCTCGATCGCAGCCTTGACCGGAGCTTCCTCGAGCGGCTTGCCGCCGGCGATGCGGACGTTCTTGAGGAGTTGCGGCACCGGCTCGAACTTCTTCGACAATTCGCTGACCGGCCGGCCCTGCCGCTTGATGCAGGCCAGCACCTGCAGCGCCGAAACCAGGCCGTCGCCCGTGGTCGAGAAGTCCGACAGCACGATGTGGCCCGACTGCTCGCCGCCGACATTGAGCCCGTGCGCGCGCATATGCTCGACGACATAGCGGTCGCCGACCTTGGTGCGGTGCAATTGCAGCTTCATGTCGCCGAGGAAGCGTTCGAGGCCGAGATTGGACATGACCGTCGAAACGACGCCACCGCCGGCAAGCCGCCCGCTCTGGTGCCAGGACTCGGCGATCATTGCCATGATCTGGTCGCCGTCGACGATCGCGCCGTTCTCGTCAACGATGACGACACGGTCGGCATCGCCGTCGAGCGCGATGCCGATGTCGGCGCGCACCTCGTGCACTTTCTTCTGCAGGCCTGCCGGATGGGTCGAGCCGCATTCCTTGTTGATGTTGAAGCCGTTGGGCTCGACATTGATGGCCACCACTTCGGCGCCCAGCTCCCAAAGCGCCTCGGGGGCAACCTTGTAGGCGGCGCCATTGGCGCAATCGACGACGATCCTCAAACCTGAAAGCGACATCGAACGCGGCAAGGTGCGCTTTGCAAACTCGATGTAGCGGTCATGCACGCCATCGACGCGCTTGGCGCGACCAAGTCCGTCGGAATCGGCGAGTGCCAGTTCGATATCCTTGTCCAGCATGCTCTCGATGCGCTCTTCGATCTCGTCGGAGAGCTTGTAGCCGTCGGGACCGAATAGCTTGATGCCATTGTCGTAATAAGGATTGTGCGAGGCCGAGATCATGACGCCGATATCGGCGCGCAGCGAACGCACCAACATGGCGACCGCCGGCGTCGGGATGGGGCCGAGCAGGAACACGTCCATGCCGGCGGCGCAGAGGCCCGCCACCATGGCGTTCTCGATCATGTAGCCGGAAAGTCTGGTGTCCTTGCCGAGCACCACACGGTGACGATGGCTGCCGCGCTGGAAGGACAGGCCGGCCGCCATGCCGACCCTCATCGCGATTTCCGCCGTCATTGGAAACTTGTTGGCGCGCCCGCGAATACCGTCCGTGCCGAAATAATTTCCTGCCATGCTAGTCAGTGTCCCCGGTGGTTCTTGCCCGGTACGTCATGCCATACTTGGCCGGCGCACTACGATCACATTTCGTGATTATCTGTTACCAATCCTTTAGAAAACCCTTGTTGTGCATTGCACACAGACTGGCGCAACCTAGCGTGATGGCGCTGCCTCGCCACAATATACCATGCCTGTGGACCATTCGACATGGATTTACCCACAAATTCTTGTCTTCCAGCCGGCAACAGGCAACGATTTCATCACCTTGCCGGCAGAAGCCGGGTTTCGGCGATGTATACGCCACTTAGCATCTGGCGCAACCGACCGTTGAGCGTTATTGATTTGCTGGGACGTATAATGGGCTGCTGCAACGGAGAAACGCTATGCTCATCCACCGACTTGCCACTTTGACCGGCCTTGCGGTCGCGACGTTATTCCTGGCCGCGCCAGCCAACGCGCTGACGATGGCCGAGTGCAGCACGAAGTATAACGCGGCCAAGGACGCGGGGACACTTGCCGGCCAGACCTGGAACCAGTTCCGCAAGGCGCAGTGCGGCACTGATGCCGCCGCGACAGCCAAGCCCGACGCCAAGGCAGCGGACACCAAGGCGGCCGATACGAAGCCGGCCAAGGCGACCAAGGCTGCGGCCGCCGCCGACGACGGAGCCAAAGGCCTGACCGCAAAGGAATGCAGCACCAAGTACCAGGCGGCCAAGGCCGCCGGCACGCTCAACGGCATGAAGTGGAACGACTTCCGCAAGAGCGAATGCGCCACCGGCGCGTCCGCTGCCGCCGGCGCATCCGCTGCCGCCGCCACCAAACCGGCGACCACCAAGGCGGCGACCACGGCTGCGGCGACCGACAGCTCGGGCAAGGGCCTGAGCATGGCCGACTGCAGCAGCAAGTACCAGGCTGCCAAGACCGCCAATACGCTCAACGGCATGAAGTGGAACGACTTCCGGAAGGCCGAATGCGGCGCCAGCGCCTCGGACGATGACACCGTCCCGGCTCCAACAGAGGCGACCTACACCAAGGAGCCGGCAAAGCCGACTGTCGCTGCGCCGAAGGGCGTGAGTTTCCCGACCGCAATCTCGCCGAAATTCGCCACCGAAACCCCGGCCAAGGCCCGCATGCATACCTGCCTCCAGCAGTACTATGCCAACAAGGACGCCAACACGCTTGGCGGCTTGAAGTGGATCCAGAAGGGCGGCGGCTTCTACAGCCTGTGCAATGCCAAGCTGAAGAGCTGAGCGACAGCACTATTTGAGGAAAGTAAGGCCCGCGAGCCGCAGGGTTCGCGGGCTTTTTTGCCCGCAGCTTCAGCAGGAATCCCCGCTGACGAGAAGCGCGTTGCCGGCGACGCTGCAAACTCCCCTCGTGGGGGAGATGGCCGGCAGGCCAGAAGGGGGGGCACGAAGGATCGTTGCCTGCTCCCGGCCAGGTTGCCTCGCATTCACGAAAAGCTGGGCGAGGGTGGCTCGAGGAATCGTCGAACGGCAAGAGAGATCCTTCCCCGCAGCCCGGAAGGCCTAACTCGATTTGTCGGCGGACGCTGCCCCCGCTGAGCTGCCCGGCATCTTCCACAAAGTGGGAAGATTGGCTGCTGCCACGCCGGCTTCCGCCAATCGCCTAACAAACCTTGCAGGCGCAGGCCACGGAGAAACTCAGCAGCCTGCCCCAAAACAAAAACGCCGCGGTCGAACCGCGGCGTTTCTCAATTTGTTCTTGGCCGAGTTCAGCTCGACGGCTGCGGTTCCATGCCGCCCTCGGGCTCGGGACCCTTTTTGCGGCGGCCCGACTTCGGCACGGCCGAACCACGGCTCGGCGGCGTGTCGTCGCCGAGATCGCGCGCGGGCTTCTCGCCGGCGATCAGCTGCTTGATCTCGTCGCCCGACAGCGTCTCGTATTCGAGCAGGCCCTGCGCCAGCGCGATCCATTCCTTCTTCTTCTTGGTCAGCACCGACCTCGCGGTCGAATAGGCCTCGTCGATCAGGCGGCGCACCTCGGCGTCGATGATCTGCGCGGTTTCTTCCGAGATGTTCTGCGTGCGCGCCACCGAATGGCCGAGGAACACTTCCTCCTGGTTGTCGCCATAAGCTACATGGCCGAGCTTGTCGGAAAAGCCCCAGCGCGTGACCATGGCGCGCGCCAGCTTGGTCGCCTGCTCGATATCGGAGGAAGCGCCCGACGTGATGTTCTCCTTGCCGAACTTGAACTCCTCGGCGACGCGGCCGCCCATCATGATGGCAAGCCGTGAGATCATGTACTTGTAGCTCATCGAATAGCGGTCGCCTTCCGGCAACTGCATGACCATGCCGAGCGCGCGGCCGCGCGGAATGATTGTCGCCTTGTGCAGCGGATCGGCCGACGGCACATTGAGCGCCAGTATGGCGTGACCGGCCTCGTGATAGGCGGTCAACTCCTTCTCGGCCTGGGTCATGGCCGAGGAGCGGCGCTCGGCGCCCATCATGATCTTGTCCTTGGCGTCCTCGAACTCGGCCATGGTCACGAGGCGCTTGTTACGCCGCGCCGCCATCAGGGCGGCCTCGTTGACGAGGTTCATCAGATCGGCGCCGGAGAAGCCCGGCGTGCCGCGGGAGACGACCTTGAGGTCGACATTGGGCGCCAGCGGCACGTTGCGCACATGCACTTTCAGGATCTTCTCGCGTCCGACGATGTCGGGGTTCGGCACCACCACCTGGCGGTCGAAACGGCCGGGCCTCAGCAGCGCCGGGTCGAGCACGTCGGGCCGGTTGGTGGCGGCGATCAGGATGATGCTTTCGTTGGACTCGAAGCCGTCCATCTCGACCAGCAGTTGATTCAGCGTCTGCTCGCGCTCATCATTACCGCCGCCGAGACCCGCGCCGCGGTGACGGCCGACCGCGTCGATTTCGTCGATGAAGATGATGCAGGGCGCGTTCTTCTTGGCCTGGTCGAACATGTCGCGCACGCGGCTGGCGCCGACGCCGACGAACATCTCGACGAAGTCCGAACCCGAAATGGTGAAGAACGGCACGTTTGCCTCGCCGGCGACCGAGCGGGCGAGCAGCGTCTTGCCGGTTCCCGGAGGGCCGACCAAGAGCACGCCGCGCGGGATCTTGCCGCCGAGCCGCTGGAATTTCTGCGGATCGCGCAGGAACTCGACGATCTCCTCCAGGTCTTCCTTGGCCTCGTCGACGCCGGCGACGTCCTGGAAGGTGACGCGGCCATGCGCCTCGGTCAGAAGCTTGGCCTTCGACTTGCCGAAGCCCATGGCACGACCGGAGCCGGACTGCATCTGGCGCATGAAGAATATCCATACGCCGAGGATCAGGATCATCGGCAGCCACGAGATCAGGTACCCGAACAGCGAGTTTGAACCGTCGGTCTCCGGCCGCGCATTGATGGTGACGTTCTTGTCCTGAAGCCGCGAGACCAGCGACGGATCGCCGGGCGAATAGGTCTGGAAGCCGCTCGAATTGTCGGTGTAGGTGCCGGAGATGCGGGCGCCGGCGATGGTCACCGTCTTGACCCGGCCCGCCGCGACATCCTGCAGGAACTGCGAATAAGGTACATCGCTCGAAGCCCCACGCGTCTGCGGCGTCTGGAACAGATTGAAGAGGGCGATGAGCAGGACCGCTATGATCGCCCAGAGCGCGAGGTTGCGATAGTTCGGATTCATCAATTGTCCCGTTGGTGTCCGCGGGCGGACACGCGTCGTGAGAGGAAACTTGAGCCTAACATAGGGAGAGCGCCCCCCCTTGCCAAGCAGAACAGCACGTGTGGGTTAAGCTTTCGCCCATGACCGACCGGCGCTATGGCCGCTTGAAAGGCAGGGCGGGAGGCAACGGTGCGCCGATCAATTCGGCGACGACCCGCGCCGGCGCCAGGTCGAAGGACGGCAGGAAACGGACAAAGGGGGCGACGACGGCCTGTGCCGTGAACCCCGGCGACGCCTGCCCACCCTGAGGCAGGCCAGGGTTTTCAACGGCTTGCCGCGATGCCGGCTCGCAGGCCAGCGCGGCGCGCACGAGGCTGCGCGGCGTCTCGCCTTCCGCGATTGCCAGACGCTTCGCCGCCGCTGCCCCGAACGGCGCGATCAACAATGCACTGCCGCCGTCGTCCAACGTGATGTTCCGGCGGCCGTCCCAGAGCAGCCCGCCGGTGGCCGCGACCACAGGCGGCAAGCCTCGCGTCTCGCGGCGCAGAAAGATGCCGGCGCGCCTGGAATCGACCACCGTCCGCGACAATGTGGCGCAAAGAAATCCAGCCTTCAGCCTACCGAACAGCGCCTCGCATCGCGCCTGGTCCGGCAGAAACGCAACGCCCCCGCTTGTGGCGAGGAGGATGCGCAGCGCATAGACGGCCGCCGGATCGTCGCCGGCCGAAAGCAGGGTCGGATCGAGGCGGACAAGACCCGGCGCCGGCTGGCTGGCGAAGCGCGCGATTAAATCCGCGGCGCGGATGCCAAGCCGGCTGCGCGCCTCGCTCTCGCGCGCCGCCAGCGTCAATGCGTCATCGATGCGCTGCGCACCGTCAGCGCCGGCCAGTGCCGCGCGCATGCGCGGTCGCTCGAAGGCCGCGTCGGCATTGGTCGGATCCTCGGCCCAGCCGACATGCTCGCGCCGCAGGAAGTTGCGCAAAGCCGCGCGCCGAATGCCAAGGAGCGGCCGCACGATCCATTCGTGCCAGTCGTGCAAGGTGACCGGCGCCATGCCGGCAAGGCCGCGCCCTTCCTCGCGGGCGCCCTTGCCTCGGACTAGCCGCATCAGCACCGTCTCGGCCTGGTCGTCCGCTGTATGACCGGTCACGATCAGGCCGAGGCCTTCCGCCCGCGCCGTCTCGGCCAGCAGCCGGTAACGCGCCTCCCGCGCGGCGGCCGGCAGCCCGGTCGATGGCTTGCGTCCGGACCAGGCGACGATGCGGTGCGCGATGGCGTGCGCGGCGCAAAGCCTGGCCACCGCTTCCGCTTCGGCCGCCGCGCCCTGCCGCAAACCGTGGTCGATCGTCACCGCCAGCAGCTTCGCGGACGGCGCGGTTCGGTCGAGATGTCGTTTGAGAAGGAGAAGTAGGGCGGTCGAGTCGCTGCCGCCGGATACGGCCGCAACGGCGCCGCTGGTAAAGTCGATGTGCGAAAAAAGGTCTTTCGAAAGATCAGGCTCGGTGTCGAGCATCAATGCATGTCGCCCGAACACGGCTCCGAGGGCAAGGCAACGGCAGGCAGGAGAAGGGCTAGCACGCCGCCAGGGCCTTTTCCTGCTTCACGCGCTCCTTGAGCGTGTTGGAAATGTCGGGGTAGCGCTTGCCGACCTCGCTGAAGGTGGCGCAGGCCACGTCGTGCTGCTTCAGGCCGACCAGCGACACGCCGAGCTTCAGCAGCATGTCGGGGGCCTTCTTGGCCTTGGGATAGTCCTTGCTGGCGGCGAGGAAGACCTCCGCGGCATCGCGGTATTTCTGCTGGCCAAGCAGCGATTCGCCCAGCCAATAGTGCGCATCCGCCGTTTTCGCGTCACGGGGAAAACGCGCGATGTGGTCACGAAAACCCTGTTCGGCGGTGCCGTAGTCGCCCGAAAGGATGAACTGGTAGGAGTTGCGGTAGAGCTCCTCGGGATCGTTCGTGGAAGGCAGCGCCGCAACCACCGTGCCGTCGGACTTGCCGCTCTTGGCCGGAGCGCCGGTGGCTGGAGCGACATCCTGCGCCGGTGCGGTCGCCTGCGTGCTGCCGCCGGCATCGACCACATTGCCGTTCTTGTCGACGGTGATGCTGCCGAAGGTCTTTTCGGGCGCTCCCCTTCCGGGGATCACCTTGCCCGGATCACCGTCAGAGGATTCGACGATGACGTCCTCGACGCTCTGGCCGCCGCCAGCCGACTGGCCGGCCGCTGCCCGATTGTCGGCCTCCGCGGGCGGTTGCGTGGCCGGCGCCTCGGCCACGCTGTCATCGCTGTCGGCGGGCGCGGCCTGTGACTTCTTCTGCCCGGCCGGCTGCTGCGCACCCTGCGTACCGCCTTCGAGCTGCTGGAAGCGGAACTCGTTGTCTTCCTGCTGTTTGCGGATCTGCTCCTGCATTTGCAGGATCTGGAAGTTCAGTTCCTCGATCTTGCCGTTCATCTGGCGCAGTTGGTCCTCGAGCCCGGTGGCGCCTGTGCCAGTCGACTGCTGCGCGAACTGAACCTGGTCCGACTTCTTCTTTTCGCCGAAAACGCCAGGCAACTCGATGCTGGGCAGATGGAACGAGAAGCCGCTGTCGGCTGGCTGTCCCGTGCCATCAGTCCCTAAGCCACCCGCCATCGCGGTGACGCCTGAAAGGAGCAGCAGCGCAAGCGTGCCGCTCAGAACTGATCTCAAATGCATATGCCTCTCGCCGTGTCGTTAGCTTGTTCGCGCCTTCCAATCGGTATGGGACCAGCCAAGCGCCCTCGGCTCATAGCAGGACGCGAGACTTCGGCCAAATTTTGTTTGAAGGGACCAAACATGAAAAAGGCGGCCTTTCAGCCGCCTTTCGCAAGCCTGTGTTGCATTTTTGCCGTCGTGTTTTTCGCGCGTCGCTCGACGCGCGAAAAATGTCAGGAGCCGGCGCCGCTGAGCGTGGTGACCGCGCGGCGGTTCTGCGACCAGCAGGAGATGTCGTCGCAAACCGCGACCGGCCGTTCCTTGCCGTAGGAAATGGTCTTCAGGCGGTTGGCGGAGACGCCCTTGGAGACCAGGAAGTCGCGCGTGGCGGCGGCGCGGCGGGCACCGAGCGCCAAATTGTATTCGCGCGTGCCGCGTTCGTCGGCATGGCCTTCAACGACAATCGCATACTGCTTGTACTGGTTCAGCCACTGCGCCTGGCGCGACAGGGTCGTCTGGGCGTCGGCGCGGATCGAGGAGGAGTCCGTGTCGAAGAAGATGCGGTCGCCGATATTGACGGTGAAGTCCTGCGCCGATCCGGGCGTTGCGGCACCGGCGCCGTTGAGGCCGAGATCGGCGGCGCTGTTGGGCGTCTTCTTCGAAGCGCAACCGGCAATGGCGAGCATCGCCACCAGCGCGATCATGACGGGATTTCTGGTAAGTGCTGCGATACGGCTCATGCCGCCTCTCCTTCGCATTCGAGTGATTTCGTTGATCACCCAGTAACCACGTTTGGGTTAACCGGCATTCAAGAAACACGGTTAAAATTTGGTTTAGGCCGCCCGTCCGCAGCCCTTTGATCCGGGCCACAGTTGGCGCGGACCCTAGGCGGAAATGCGGCCAAAACGCGACAAAGAGGTGGAAATGGAGAATTGAGGAATTGAAGAAATGAGGAAAAGGGTCATTTCAACTTCTTCCTGAGATTCACCAGCATTCCATAGATATGGACATAGGATTGCAGCCATTCATCGCGCTGCGCGTGGGTGATGTAGCCAAGGTCGAACGCATACGAAATCCACGTCTCTACTTCGCTGCATGATCCCATGGCCATCGAAATGAAACGCGCAAATCGGGCCTGGAATGGGTCTGTTTGGCAAATCCTTCAGCCAGATTGGCACAGATCGCCTTGCTGGATCGCCGCATTTGGTCAGCCAACGCGTATTGTTTTTCGGAAAAACAAGCGTGGCCTTGTGGACGTCGAGGGAAACCCCATAAGCGTGCCTATAGACATCCAAATCCTTCGCGCGCTTGATGTAGCCCGCTTCTCTCTCCATCCCTCAATTCTTCATTTCTTCATTTCTCCAATTCCTCTCACTCCAGCAGCGGCGACCAGGCCGGATCGGAGGCAAAGTTCGCGGTCGGGATCGACTGCTCGTTGCGGCCGGTGAGATCGACAGAAACCAGTTTCGGGCCGCCGGCGGAATCGCGGAAGAACATCAGCACGCGGCCGTTCGGCGCCCAGGTCGGTCCTTCCTGCTGGAAGCCGGATGACAGGATGCGCTCGCCCGAACCGTCGGTCTTCATAACGCCGATCTGGAATTCGCCGCCGGTCTGCTTGGTGAAGGCGATGAGATCGCCGCGCGGCGACCACACCGGCGTCGAATAGACCCCGTCGCCGAAGGAGATGCGGGTCTGGCCCGAACCGTCGGCGCCCATCACATAGATCTGCGCGCGGCCGCCGCGGTCGGAGGTGAACACCACCTTGCTGCCGTCGGGCGAATAGGAAGGCGAAGTGTCGATGGCGGTCGAGTTGGTGAGCCGGGTCGTCGAGCGGCTCCTGAGGTCCATGGCGAAGATGTTGGAATTGCCGTCGTCGCGCAGCAGGCTCATGATCACCTTCTGGCCATCCGGCGAAAAGCGCGGCGCAAACGTCATGCCCGGAAAATTGCCGACCAGTTCGCGCTGGCCGGTCTCGATCTGCAGGAGATACACCCGCGGCTGGCCGCTCTCATAGGACATGTAGGTGATTTCCTGCCGGTTCGGCGAGAAGCGCGGCGTCAAGACGATCGCCCTGCCGTCCGAGAGATAGCGCACATTGGCGCCGTCCTGGTCCATGATGGCGAGGCGCTTCTTGCGCGCATTCTTGGCGCCGGACTCGTCGATGAAAACGACGCGCGTGTCGAAATAGCCCTTCTCGCCGGTCAGCCGCTCGTAGATGGCGTCGGCGATGATGTGAGCGACGCGTCGTTGATTGGCGTCGTTGGCGAAGAATTGTTCGCCCGACATCTGCTGTCCAGCGAACGTGTCCCACAGCCGATACTGCGCGCGGATGCGCCCGTCGGCCTCCTTGCTGACGCTGCCGGTGACCAGAGCCTGGGCATTGATCACCTTCCAGTCGTCGAAGCGAGGCGCTGCGTCAGGATTGGCGATCTTCTCGATGAAGGCGCTTTTGTCGATCGGTGCGAACAGGCCCGAGCGCTTCAGGTCGGCGGTGACGATGCCGGAAATCTGCGCGCCAAGCCCATCGCCCGACTGGAAATCGGTGATGGCGATCGGCAGCGGCTCGACATTGCCCTTGTTGACGTTGATCTCGACGAGCGCCCACGCAGGCATGACGGCGCCGGCCATCGAGCCCAGCGCCATTGTCGCGACCATCAGGAGCGGCTTGAGGATGAATTTCATGTCTTCTCGCTTCTCTTCACTGATTCTGCGGAGGGCAGGCCTCAAAGGCCAAGCATTTCCCTCGGATCGAAAGTGACACGGACCTGGGCCCAGATGTCCTGTTTGCCCGCCGGAACCTGAAGGCCGGCCATGTTGCATTTCTGAACCGCACGCACGGCGCTTTCATCGAATTGGCGATTCCCGCTCGATTTCTCGACGGTGGGCCGGCCATCCAGCTTGCCCGAGGGGTCGAGGTTGAACATGACCACGGCGACGAAATTCTCCGAGCCCTCCAGCCCCGCCGGCAATGTCCAGCAACCGCCAAGCTGATCCGACAGGGCGCCCAGTTCTGATCTCGACAGCTTCTGGCCCTGGTCCTTCTCGCCGCCGAGCGAAGCCTGCTGTGTCGAACGCTTGGCGCCGCCGCCGGAGGGCTTCTGCTTGTCCAGCAGGGCCGAGATCTCGTCGGAATTGAACTGCTTGTCCTCCGATTTCGGCTTGGATGAAGCCTCCTTGACCGGTTTGTCGGCGTCCTTGCGCTCCGGCGCCTTGGCGCTTTCGGCCTGTGCCGGCTGCGGCTTCGGCCGCGCCTGAGGCGCGGGCGCGGAGTCCGGCAGTTGGGCATCGTCAGGCTGGTCCTTGGCGATCGCCTGGGCGACCGCGTCCGGCTTCACCTCGGGCGTCGGCTCGATGGCCGCGGTCTTGTCCTGTGGCGGTGCGGGCGTCGGCTCCTTGGCCGGCGCCGGCTTCGGCTCGGTCTGCTTGACCGGCTCGGGCTTGACCTCTTCCTTGGGCTGCGGCGCGGGAGCCACTTCCGTGGCCGGCGTCGGCTTGGGCTTTTCCTGCGGCTTCGGCACGTCCTCGGTCTTCGGCTTTTCGATCGGCGTTGGCGCCGGCGGCGGAGCCGACGTCATGTCGACCGGCTTCGGCTTGGCCTCGGGCGTTATCGGCTTGTCGGTATCGACGCTGTTCTCGCCGACCTTCTGCGCGTCCGGCACCACATCGGGACGCTGCGTGGGCAAGGGCGCCGGCTTTTCATGCACCACCGATTTCTTGTCGCCCTGCAGCACCTGGGCAGTGGCTTCGATCGGCACGATGTCGACAGCGACCGACTCGACGTCGGCCGACGGAAGCGCGGCCGGTGCCGACAGCGTGAACAGGCCGAAGCCAATCAGCGCCGCATGCATGATCACCGATGTGGTGAGGCCGGTCCTCATAGTGGGTCTATTGATCCTGTTCCTGCAGTGAAACCAGGCCGATATTCTTGTAGCCGGCGGCCGAAATGCGGGCCATCACCTTCATCGCCGTGCCATAGTCGGTGGACTTGTCGCCGCGGATGAAGATGCGCTCGTCATAGCCGGTCTTCGAGATCGCCTGCAGCTTCGCCACCAGTTCCTCGATCGGGATTTCGGTCTCCTGGAGATAGATCTGGCCGGCGGCATTGATCGAAACGGTGATCGGCTGCGTGTCGGCATTCATCGCCTTGGCCTGCGTATCCGGCAGATCGATCGGCACGCCGACCGTCAAAAGCGGCGCCGCGACCATGAAGATGATCAACAGCACCAGCATCACGTCGACCATCGGCGTGACGTTGATTTCGGCGATGAGGCCATGATGGCGGCCGCGCCGCCTATGGCCGCGTCCGCCGCGTCCAGCCATGCCTACGGACATTCCCATCGGCTTACTCCTCAGGCCTTCGGCGCTACTTTTTCATCGATTTGGCGCGAGAGTATGGCGGAGAACTCGTCGGAGAACCCTTCCATGCGCACCGCGATCTTGCTCGCATCCGATGACAGCTTGTTGTAGGCGATGACGGCCGGAATGGCGGCGAGCAGGCCGATGGCGGTCGCCAGCAGCGCCTCGGCGATGCCGGGCGCGACCACCGACAGGCTGGTGTTCTTGGAGCCGGCGATCGCCTGGAACGACGTCATGATGCCAATGACGGTGCCGAACAGGCCGATGAACGGGGCCGCCGAGCCCGTGGTTGCGAGGAAGCCGAGGCGGCCTTCGAGCTTCTCCATCTCGCGGGTCAGCGCCAGGTCCATCGCCTTATCGATGCGGGTTTGCAAGCCGAGCGGCGTCTTGGCGCCTTTTTCGAAACTCTTCTTCCACTCGCGCATGGCAGCAACGAAGATGGCGCCCATGCCCGATGTCTTGCGGTCGGCCAACGTGCGGTAAAGCTCCTCCAGCGACTGCCCCGACCAGAACACCTGCTCGAACCGGTTCAGCGCCAGCCGCATGCGGGCATAGGATACGAGCTTGTCGACGATAATCGCCCAGGTCCAGACCGAGGCGCAGAGCAGCCCGATCATGACCAGCTTGACCACCCAGCTGGCCTGCATGAACAGCGCCCAAATCGACAATTGCGCGCCCGGTTCGGCGAGTGCGATATTTTCCATCGTAACGTCCTTAAGATTTCCGAGCGAAGCTGGCGGCTGGCCCCTGGCATCCCTTGTGGTCGGTTCGCGCGAAGCTACCGGAACAACCCCAAAACGTGCCTTTCGCGGCCTTTTCGGGGCAAATGTTGGTGAAAGGAAGGCGCTGGATAGCGCCAATCTTCACCAATCTCTTCATGAACCGTTATGGTTAAGGATGGGTTAGTCCACCAGACGCGGCGCATTGCCGCGCTTCAAGCCGGCGCCGGCGATACCAACGACGTCGGCCTTTTAGCCCGCCTTGGGTATGAACGCTGCTATCCACTCCCTGGGGAAGCGGCGTGGCCGGCCATTCTCGCCTATGATCGCCGCCTCCACCCTGGCCTCGACCAGCACCTCGTCGCCGCGCTTGAGCTGCTGGGCCATGAAGATGCGCGCGCCGGAGATTTCCTCGGTCCGGGTGTCGATCGTCAGGATGTCGTCCATGCGGGCCGGGATGCGGAAGTCGATCTCCATGCGACGCACCACCCAGACTATTCTTTCGCCATGCTTGCCATCGGCAAGTTCGGTGTGGTGGACGCCGCTCAGCCTCAGATAGTCGGAGCGGCCGCGCTCGAGGAATTCGAGATAGCGGGCGTGGTAGACGACGCCGGAGAAATCGGTGTCGGCATAGTAGACCCGCGCCATCAGCCGATGGCCGAACGCCGTCAGCGCACCGGAAATCCCCGCCAGCAAGGTCGCGGATTCACCATGATCGTCCATTGCGCTTCCTTTTTCAGTCGCGGCAAGGCACCTGTGCCGCGCGTGACATGGCATCGGATGGCACTGTTGACGGCGATGATCAAGACCTTGGTGACGGCGCTGTTCGTGGTGATGGCTCTGTTCGTCGTGATGGCTCTGGCCGGGCCGAGCCAGGCCGCGACCTTCTCCATGAAGCGCGGGCTCAATCTCGACCAGTGGGTGACCTGGCCGGGCGAAGACCAATGGGGCAACGCCAAGGCCATCCTGCCCTACCCGGAATGGCGCAAATTTCTCAAGGACGACGATCTCGAGGCTTTGAAGCATGCAGGCTTCGATTTCCTGCGCATGCCGGTCGATCCTTCGCCCTTCCTTTCCGAAAATACGATGGCCTTGCGCGAGGATCTCTATGCCAGCGTGCTGGACTCTGTCCGCATGATCAACCGCGCCGGCCTGAAGGTTGTCGTCGACATGCATCTGATCCCCGCCGGCAGTGGGCGCAAGATCGGCATGGCCGAGGTGATGAACAACCCGGTGACATTCGATGCCTATGTCGAGGTGGTGCGCAAGATGGCGCACACGCTCGCCGGGGAAGATCCGGGGCAAGTGGCCTTCGAACCGATGAACGAACCGATCGTCGACTGCGACGCCGACGGCACCAGCCTGTGGCCGCAACGCCAGCAGAGGTTGTTCGCCGCGGCGCGTTCTTCGGCGACGAGATTGACGCTTGTGCTGACCGGGGCCTGCTATTCCGCGGCGTCGTCGCTGGAAAAAATCGATCCGATGGCGATCCCGGACGACAACGTCATCTGGACCTTCCATTCCTACGATCCGTTCCTGCTTACCCATCAGGGCGCGATCTGGGCCGGCGATTTCATTCCCTATGTGACCGGCCTGCCCTACCCGCTGACCGCGGTGCCGCCGGCTGAGCTCGACGTCACGCTCGACGCCATCCGCGCCAGGATCAAGACCGAGGCACCTTGGGCGCGGCAGGGCGGGCTGCTTGTCTATCTCGACGAGCAGGTAGCCAGCATGGACACCGACGCCAAGCTGCTTGGTCTCATGGACGCCCCATTCAAGGCCGTCGATGCCTGGGCGAAGGCCAACCGCATCAGGCCGGAAAACGTCACGCTGGGCGAGTTCGGCATGATCCGCCAGGAATACGGCAATCCCTATGTGATGCCGGCCGGCTATCGTGCCGCCTATGTCCGGGACATGATCGCGCGCGCCGAGGCGCATGGCTTCTCCTGGTCGGTGTGGAGTTACGGCGGCGCTTTCGGCATCGTCGATGCTTTCAACGGCGAAAAGGCCGAACCCGATGTGCTGGACGTGATCCGGTCGCTTCACTGAGCGCCGTTGCTCCACGGCGCCGGCACCGATCAGCAAGATCTCCGGTCGCACGCCGCAAAGCGGTTGCGGACGCTTGATCGCCGGCCCGAACGCCGCCGCCGGGGCCGCTATTCTTCCTGGAACAAATTGATCTGCTGTTGCGCCAGGTCCTTCGGCGCGTCGAGACCGAGATGGCGCCAGGCATTGGCCGTCAGCACACGGCCGCGCGGCGTGCGCTGGATGAAACCCTGCTGGATGAGATAGGGCTCGATGATGTCCTCGATGGCATCGCGCGGCTCGGACAGGCCGGCGGCGATCGTCTCGATGCCGACCGGCCCGCCGCCGAAATTGCGCGCGATCATCGAAAGATACCGGCGGTCGAGCGCATCGAGGCCGAGCGCGTCGACCTCCAGCCGGGTCAAGGCCTCGTCGGCGATCAAGCGGTTCACATGACCATCGCCGGCGACCGAAGCGAAATCGCGCACGCGCCGCAACAGCCGGCCGGCGATGCGCGGCGTGCCTCGCGCGCGCCGCGCGATCTCCAGCGCGCCGTCATCGCCGAGCGGCATTTGCAGGATGCGTGCGCCGCGCCGCACGATCTGCTCCAGTTCCTCGACCGTGTAGAAGTTGAGCCGCACCGGGATGCCGAAGCGGTCGCGCAGCGGATTGGTGAGCAGGCCGAGCCGCGTGGTGGCGGCGACCAGGGTGAAACGGGCAAGATCGATCTTGACCGAGCGCGCCGCCGGCCCCTCGCCGATGATCAGGTCGAGCTGGAAATCCTCCATCGCCGGATAGAGGATCTCTTCCACCGCAGGATTCAGCCTGTGGATCTCGTCGATGAACAGGACGTCGCCTTCTTCGAGATTGGTCAAGAGTGCGGCGAGATCGCCGGCTTTGGCGATGACCGGTCCGGAGGTTGAGCGGAAGTTGACGCCGAGCTCGCGCGCCATGATCTGCGCCAGCGTCGTCTTGCCTAGACCTGGCGGCCCGACGAACAGCACATGATCGAGCGCCTCCTTGCGCCCCTTGGCGGCCTCGATGAACACTTTGAGGTTGGCCCGCACCGCCGCCTGGCCGACGAAATCGTCAAGCGTCTGCGGCCGCAAACTCTGGTCGGCATCCTCGCCGCGTTTTTCCGGAGCGATCAGACGGGGGGAAAGGCTCATGCCGCCTTCCTTGCATATGGCCGGGAACCGAACAAGCGTGCGCTCATCGCGCCAGTTCCTTGAGCCCGAAGCGAATCAGCTTCGACGCGTCCGCCTCCTCGCCCGCCGTCTTCAGTGCCGCCGCCACCGCATTGGCGGCGGTGTCGCGGGAATAGCCGAGATTGACTAGGGCCGAGACCGCGTCTGTGATCGGCGCGGCTGCGACGCCTTCGCCGAGCTCCTGCTTGAGACCGATCGTGCCCGCCGCTGAACCCGCATAGGCCGGCGCCTTGTTCTTCAATTCGGTAACGATGCGCTCGGCCACTTTCTTGCCGACGCCGGGCGCGCGGGAGACCATAGCGATGTCGCGCAGCGCGATCGCGTTGGCAAGGTCGGCCGGCGCCAGCGTCGACAGGATTGCCAGCGCCACCTTGGCGCCGACGCCCTGCACATTGCTCATCAACAGCCGGAACCATTCACGCTCCAGCACCGACTGGAAGCCGTAGAGCCGGATCATATCCTCGCGCACATAGGTCTCGACGAACAGCACCACCGCTTCGCCGGGCGAAGGCAGCGCGGCAAGCGTCCGCGCCGAGCAGTAGGCGACATAGCCGACGCCATGCACGTCGACGAGGCAGTGGTCCTCCTCGATCTCGTCGAGCATACCCTTGAGCTTGCCGATCATGCCAAATCTTTCATGGAAGATAGGCCCTCATGGGTGCGTTTCAGGAGAAATGATGTCAAGGTCCGGGAAATAACTGCGATAACGCGCGGCGTCGCGCGTCAAAAGACGATGTCCGGCAACGGTCGCATGAGCGCCAATAAAGAAGTCCGGCAAGGTTCGTTCGCGGATTCCACCAGCACGGCGATAACGGGAATGCGTCACACCTGCAAGGAAGGCCGCATCCCAGGGCAGAAACTCGCGATCGATCTCGAGCATGTCGACCGCTTTTCGAAGCGCTGCCTCCGAGGCGATCAGCGGCGCCAGTTCAGACCAGATGATCGTATTGACCACCAAGTCGCCGTCGCGGCGGCATGAGGCGATTGCAGACGCCGACCATTTTGTCAGCGGTCCGGCCGGCCCCCAAACGTCGATCAGGACATTTGTGTCAATCAACGTCGAGATCTTCACGCGGCCCCCTCAGCCACTCCATATACTCGTCGGTCGTCATGCCACCCAGATCCAACGTCCCCTCCATCCGGTCAAGGACATTACTGAACCTGCGCAATTTCTCCTCCTCGGGGAGATTCTCGTTGACGGCCACAAGCCGAGCACCCTCATCGGTGGCCACGAATTCCACCTCGGAGCCCGGGCGGATACCCAGGTGATCCCTTATCTGTTTGGGGATCGTGACTTGGCCTTTGGTGGTGACGCGCATGGTAATACCTCAAAGTATTACCTACGACAGACAAGGGAACAAGTCAAGAACATCGTCAACCGGCAAGTGCCATCCGATAGGCGACGCTTTGCCGGTGATGCGCGTGGCAAATGGCTATGGCGAGCGCGTCGGCGGCATGTTCGGTGTCGAAGGTCGCTTTCGGCAGCAGCACCTTCACCATCATGTGGATCTGCTTCTTGTCGCCATGGCCGACGCCGATCACCGCCTTCTTGACGGCATTGGGTGCATATTCGGCAACGACCAGGCCGGCGCGTGCCGGCACCAGCATGGCGATGCCGCGCGCCTGGCCAAGCTTCAGCGTCGCCACCGCATCCTTGTTGACGAAGGTCTGTTCGACGGCCGCCTCATGCGGCATGGCCGTATGCAGGATTTCAGCCAACCCGTCATGCAGCTGGCACAGCCGCGTCGCCAGCGCCGCCTTGTCTTCGGAACGCACCGTGCCGGACGCGACGAAGCGCAGCGAATTGCCGAGGCTTTCGACAATGCCCCAGCCGGTGCGCCTGAGCCCCGGATCGATACCGATGATGCGAATCGTGTCCCCCATCCGGTTACTCTACCTCCCGGAGACAGCGATGCCAGCGAAATGTGAACAAACCGGAAACAGCAGCCTGCCGGGGCCAGAAATGCTCCGAACCCCTTAGTTGCGGGCGAAAGCCGTGTTGAGCAGGCTGATCTGGTCCGAGACCGGATTGGGCCGGCGGCTCAAGGGCTGCATGTCGACCACCGCGCCGGCGCCGTAGATCTCCTCGTCCATGCGGCGCACCAGTGCCTGCAGGCGCAGCGACCGGTTGACGAGGTCGAGGAAATCCTTGGGCAGTTCGGCCCAGCCGGCCGCCTCGTCATGGGCGGAGGCAGTGTCGAGGCGCACCTTGGACTTTTCCGACGCGACCTGGTCGCGGGTCATCTCGCCGGAATTCGCGGCGCGCTGCAGAAGCAGCCACGAGGCGACCTGCATCAGCCTTGTGGTTAGCCGCATCGATTCGGCCGCATAGAGCGTGGCCGCCAGCCGCGACAGCTTCTTGGCCTCGGCCCGGCCCTTGCCGTCGAGATACTCCGCCGCCTGTTCGACCAGCCCCATGCCTTCCTGATAGAGCGGTTTGAAGGAGTGCGAAAAGACCCGACGTTCCGCCAGCTTGACGGTTTTCGCGCTGCCCTTCGAAGGCTCGTTCATCGATACGCCCCTGCACTTGCAACCGGCCGATTCGGCTTACTGCCGATACACCCGGAACCCTACATAACTGAAGCTTGAAAATGCGCCTCGTCCGGGGTGAAGGCAAGCACATGTTTAACAGAAGGTTAACGTGATCCGGTGCGGACCGTGTCGCTGGAAAGCGGACAAAAAAAGAGCCGCGGATAAGGCGGCTCTCAGGAGTTTAACAGGGAGGCGTCAAACAAAGTGGCTCCAACCACTCGGTAAGAATCCAGATCACTGGATGCGCATAGTAAACGCCTGTAAAGCTTAATGAACCCTTAACGGCGCCGATGTTTTTTGAGCGAACCCCGCGCCACTGTGCCGTAACAGCACAGTTCCTGAAGGATGTGCCGAGACTCGGCTCAGGCCGTTTTCCAAACCGCCGGCAAGGCAATGAAGGCAAACAGCAGCAAGGCCGCGTAGAAACCCATCGAAGACGCCGCCACCAGCGGTTCGATCGCGGCATCGCCGCCAAGCAGGAAGTAGAGCCCGATCAAAAGGCCGATGCCGCTGATTGCGGTCAGCCAGAAGTGAACGACGGCAACCGTCTTCTGTCCGACCGCCGGAAACAGGTGATAGAAGAAGGCGAAGACCGCCGACATCAGCCAGCCAGCGACCATCGTATGGGCGTGGGTCGGCATCTGGCCATGGTCCTGGCTGATCGCCATGTACAGGCCGAGCGCCATGCCGCACAGCGCATAGATAACGGCCAGCGTGAAGAAATTCCGTGCTACCCCTTGCATATCTTTCCCCCGAGTTGCCTTTCCCGTGTTCGGGAAAGGGTTGATCGTCAGGCGATTGCTCTCGCCACCGGGCTCCCGGCGCGGGCGCACTAGCATCGGCACTGTTTCTGGACGATGTCGCGCCCCCGGACGCCCCTCATAATAGCAGAAAACCGAATGGCGCGCTCGCAATATCAGTGGCTCCTTACGTTAGCCGGCACTTGAAACAGAACTGGTTTTTTCACGACATCGTTCCGAAACAGGCGCGGCGATAAACGCTTGGCCATCGAAGCGGCAGGCGAGGATTCGCTCCTTCCGCTACATCAGGCGCCGGGGAGAAGCATGGACTGGTATTCGATCGTTAAATTGCTGCACATTCTTTCGGCGACCCTATGGGTCGGCGGCGGTTTCGCGCTGATGGTGCTGGCGACGCTCGCCGATCGGTCGGGAAACATCCAGGGAACGCTGCAGGCAATGCGGGCTACGGGCGAATTGGGAAACCGCTTCTTCGCGCCGATGTCGATGCTGACATTGGCCTTCGGGCTAATCATGTGCTGGTTCTGGGTCGGCTTCTCGCAACTGTGGATCCTGATCGGCCTTGCCGGCTACGCCACCACCTTTTCAATCGGCATGTTCGTCTTCAAGCCGAGCGCCGACCACATGGGCGCGATGATCGCCAGGGATGGCGTGACGCCGGCCGCCCTTGCCTCTGGCCAGCGCATCTTGCGGGCGGCGCGCTTCGACTATGCGGTAATGCTGATCATCATCGCCGACATGGTGCTGAAGCCGACCATCGACGACTTCACGGTCCTTGCCGCCATGGGGCTTGTGTTGGCGGCTGGCGCCACCCTGGCGCTCGGCCGACCAAGGCGCATGGTGCCGAGCGTCGCCTGAGGCAGGCGAAAACGGTCCCGGCTACATCAGGCCGGCGATCCCGTCCCACAGAAGCTTCACCGCGACGACGGCCACCGTCGCATAGGTGAAGGGATAGAAGATCTCCGGACGCATGCGGCGCACCAGCCAGGCGCCGGCGATGGTCGATAGCGGCGCCAGCGGCATCAGCACCGCCGACGCGGTCAGATTGGTGCTGTCGAACTGGCCGAGCGCGAAATAGGGAACGAGCTTCAGCGCGTTGGTGGCGGCAAAGAAGATCGCCGCCGTGCCGGACAACACCTTCGGGTCGAGCCGGATCGGCAGCGCGTAGACCTGAAAGGGCGGGCCGCCGACATGGGCGACGAAGCTGGTGAAGCCGGCGACCGTGCCCCAGAGGGCCGCGGCGACGCGGTTGGGCTGCGCCGCATGGTCGGCGCCGTGGCGGTACTTCAGATAGAGCCAGCGCAGCACGAAAATGATGGCGACGGCGCCGACGATCAGCCGCACGGCCTCCTCGGTGACCAGTGCGGCCGTCAGCCAACCGAGACCGATGCCGATCACCGCGCCGGGCATCATGTCGACCAGCATCTTCCTGTTATAGACGCCCCACCATGTCCATACCGAAACGATGTCCATCAGGCACAGGATGGGCAGCAGGATGGCCGCCGCCTGCACCGGCGGCATGGTCAGCGCCATCAGCGGCACGCCGACGAAACCGACCGCGCCGCCAAACCCGCCCTTGGACAGGCCGACCAGAATGACCGCCGGGACGGCGGCCGCATAGAACCACGGATCGGAAAGCAGGCCTGACATGGAGGAGGGACTGGTCTGGAGGGAAAGCGAGTCAACGCCTGAATAGCCCAGATTCCCGAGCGGAGCGACAGCAAATGTGGGCGTCGCCACAGCAAGGCCGGCCCATTCTGCTCTGCCTATCGCCGGGCCGAGACCAGCAGGAACATCGGCCGCTCGAGCTCTTCCGCCAGTTCGGGCTTGGCCGCGATCTGCGCGTCGGTCGGACGGAATTCCTCGACATGCTCGATGGTGAAGCCGCACCGGATCAGCGTGTTGAGCGTGGTGCCGATGGTGCGGTGATGTTTCACAACTCCCTTGGCCAGCCAGTCCGTCTTGCGCGGTCCCTCCACCAGATACCGGTCGACGGGCCATGTCTTGCGGCCTTCGGCATCGACAGACCAGCCGGGATGGGTCGGAGCCATATAGATCGGATGCTCCGTCGAGAAGACGAAATGCCCGCCGGGGACTAGGCACCGGTGCACGGTCTGGAACAGCCGCGCGGCATCGCTGACATAGTGCAGGGCAAGCGAGCTGTAGGCGAGATCGAAAGCCGTCGGCGGCAGGCTGAGTTCATCGAGATCGGCGCGTTCGTAGACGATGCCGGCGTCCGGGCCGGCGGCACGCGCCCGGGCGAGCATCTTTTCCGACAGGTCGAGACCCAGAACCTCCTTGGCCCCGTGTTCAAGAGCCCAGCGGCAGAACCAGCCGAAACCGCAACCAAGATCGACGATTCGCAAGCCGCCGAGGTCGGGAAGCATCGCGCGCAACGCCGGCCACTCGGCGGCGCCGTCCAGCCCTTGGATGGACCGGCCGAGCTGGCTGTAGCCTGCGAAGAAATCCGGCTGATCGTAGACATTCTGCGCCATGTTCTTTCCTCGTTGTTCATATGCCTGACTGGCGGAGCCGCCACGCATTTCCACCACCGCCAAGCAGAGTCAAGAAAGGCCGACCGGTCATGCGCCGAGCGGTGGCGGCCGCCGCCGGATCGGCTGCGCCTTGATGATGGCGGTGCTGGTCTCGGCCTTGTCGGCGATGCGATCGAGGATACCGTCGAGGTCGCCGATCGAGCGCACGAACAGCCTGGCCACGAAGCAGTCGTCCCCCGTGACCTTGTCGCATTCGCCGAACTCAGGGATCTCCTCGATCAGCTTCTGGACGATGTGCAGCTTGCCCGGCAGCGGCTTGATGCGCACGATCGCCTGCAATGTATAGCCGAGCGCCAGCGGGTCGATCTCGACGGTGAAAGCCCTGATAACCCCGCGCTCCTCGAGCCGCCTCAGCCGCTCCGAAACGCTCGGCGATGACAGCCCGACCTGGCCGGCCAGCTCCTTCAATGAAGTCCGCGCATCCCTCACCAGGATTTCGAGGAGACGTCGGTCGAGATCGTCAAGCATTTCACATTCTCAGGATTTCCGGATCTTTGCCCATGTTTAAATAGGCGAAACTAGCATGTCACCTTTCTCATTGGATGGAAAGCCCAGGATCAGCATGAGATTATGCACGCTCAATGATCTGGAGATTTGTCGTGAGCGATACAGCACGTGGGACGATCGAAATGTCCGCCGCAATGGCGATCCTGGGAACGATCGGATGGTTCGTCGTCCTGTCCGGCCAGCCTATCATGGATGTGGTGTTCTGGCGCTGCGCTTTCGGCGCGGTGACGCTGCTCTTCATCTGCGCCGGCCTCGGCCTGTTGCGCAACAGGCTGTCGCTTCGCGTTTTCGCCATCGCGGCCCTCGGTGGCGCCGCTATCGTCGTCAACTGGCTGCTGCTGTTTAGTGCATTCTCGCGCGCGTCGATCTCGATCGCCACCGCTGTCTACAATACCCAGCCTTTCATGCTGGTCGGCTTCGGCGCGCTCTTCTTCGGCGAGCGGCTGACCCTGACGAAATCGACTTGGCTGGCAATCGCCTTCGCCGGCATGGTGCTGATCGTCCAGGCCGCCCCTGACGCCGGCGATATCGGCACCAACTATTTCGCCGGCATCGTCATGGCGCTGGCCGCTGCCTTCTTCTGGGCCGTCGCCGCCATCGTCACCAAGAAGCTCAAGGGCACACCGCCGCATCTCATCGCGCTCGTCCAGGTCTGCGTCGGCGTGTTGATGCTGGCGCCCTTCGCCAATCTCTCGCATCTTCCGACCGACGCAAGGAGCTGGGCCATGCTGGCGACGCTCGGCATCGTCCACACCGGTCTGATGTACATCCTGATGTACGGCGCCATCCAGAAGCTGCCGACGCACCTGCAGGGGTCGCTGTCCTTCATCTACCCGATCGTTGCGATCCTGGTCGACGTCACGGCATTCGGCCATCGCCTGCATCTCAGCCAACTCGTCGGCGCCGCCGCCATCCTGATCGCGGCCGCCGGCATGAATCTCGGCTGGACATTGTGGAAGCCAAGGCCTGCCGCGGCAGGTGCGCAACCGATCGAGTAACGCCAATCGCCGGCGCTTCGGCGCTCAAAAATAGTGATCCCGCCTGCCCGCCTGTTCAAAGCGGGCACTTTGCTCTATGCCGCAATCCAACCATCTTCGCCCGGCATAGGCGAAACCCGGGATCGAAGACCATGAACGACGCAACGCCCCCCAATCGCTGCCGCATCGTGCTGATCGCGCCATCTGGCGTGCCGGCCGCCCGTATCGTCTCGGCCTTCGAGGGCGGCGACGTCGCCTCGCTCATCCTGCCGCAGAACGACATGGACGAAGCTTCCTTCCAGGCCTTCGCCGCCGAAATCGTACCGGCGGCACAGGCGGCCGGCATCGCGGTCGTCATTGCCGGCGATACGCGCATCGCCGGGCGTGTCCAGGCCGACGGCATTCATGTCGAGGTCTCCAAGGCCGAGCTCGCCGAGACGGTCGAGCATTTCCAGGCAAAAATGATGGTCGGCGCCGGCGGCGCCAAGACACGTGATGACGCGCTCGAACTCGGCGAAGTCAGGCCCGACTATATTTTCTTCGGCCGCTTCGGCTACGACAACAAGCCCGATCCGCATCCGCGCAACCTGACGCTGGGACAATGGTGGGCGCAGATGATTCAGATCCCCTGCATTGTCATGGCCGGATCGGAGCTCGCTTCGATCGAAACCGTCGCAGATACGGGCGCCGAGTTCGTCGCCCTGTCGAGTGCGGTGTTCGCCGACGGCGTCGATCCCAAGGCGGCGATCGCGCGGGCCAATGCGCTGCTCGACGAAACCGCACCGCGTTTCGAGGACTGACGTGTCTTCGGCAAGGCTTCCCCTTCAGGCCCTGCTTGCTGCGGTCATGATCCAGGCCGCTGCCGCCGAAACGATTCCTTCGCCGCACCCTAAGCCGGATGCCGGCGTGCATACCGACAAGCCGATCGAAAAGCAGTTGCCGCAGCCCGCCACCACCGCCGAGCCAGCGCCATTGCCTTCGGCCGACGCGATCAATCCCGACCGCTTCGGCGCCAAGCCGGCGGATGCGGCCTACGGGGCTTTCCAGCGCGGACTCTACAAGACCGCCTACAACCTCGCGCTGGTGCGGGCGCAAAACGGCGACCCGGCGGCGCAGACGCTGGTGGCCGAGATCCTGTCGCGCGGACTGGGCGTGCCCCTCAATGCGGCCGAAGCGGCGAAATGGTACGCAGCCGCCGCCGAGCAAGGGGTGCCGGAATCGCAGTTCCAATATGCGCTGATGCTGCTCGACGGCCGCTACGTCAAAAAGGACGAAAAGGAAGCCTATGCGCTGATGCAGGCCGCCGCCGAAGCGGGCAACCGGCTGGCACAATTCAATTTCGCGCAGATGCTGGTCCAGCAGGACCCCGGCGACGCCGGCATCGCCAAGGCCGTGACCTATTACGAGCGCGCCGCGGCGACCGGCCTCGCCGACGCCCAGTATGCGATGTCACAGATCTATGCCAACGGCGTCGGCGGCAAATCGCGCGACGACGCCCAGGCCCGGCGCCTGCTGGCTCAGGCCGCGCGGCAAAACTATGACACCGCGCAACTCGACCTCGCCACCTGGATGATCGAGGGCCGCGGCGGCGGGCGTGATTTGAAATCCGCCTTCGGCTGGATGAAGCAGGCCGCCGAAGGCGGCAATGTCGCCGCCCAGAACCGCCTGGCGAAACTCTATATGCAAGGCATCGGCACCGAGCCGGACCTCGTGCTTGCCGGCGCCTGGTACATCGTCGCCCGCCGCGCCGGCCTCATCGACCCCGAGATGGACGATTTCCTGCAAGGATTGAGCGACGACCAGACCAAGCAGGCACTGCAGAAGGCAAACCGCCTGCCCTGACGCGATCAGCGGAAATCCAGCGGAAGTCATCGCGCGATGCTCGTCGAGGCAAGTGACCTCGATCTTTCCATGCAGATGGCTATCATGCGGTCGTCGCAGATCCGTCGGCTGGCAAAAGTCTTCGATATCATTACCGAAGCGGTCGCCGCGGTTTCGATGAGAGCGGTTGAGGGTTTATATCGCGGCATCGCTTCTCCAAGGAGGCAATGAAATGGCTTCGCCCGACAAACGATGCACGCATGGCAGCTTCATCCTCGAGGTAACGCCAAGCGCCGAAGGTTGCGAGGAGTGCCTGAAGACCGGTTCCTGGTGGGTGCATCTGCGGCTGTGCCGCACCTGTGGCCATGTCGGCTGCTGTGACAGTTCTCCGAACCGTCACGCCACCGGCCACTACCGGGCGACCGGCCATCCGGTCATCGAGGCCTACGACCCGCCCGAGACGTGGGGCTGGTGCTATGTCGACGAGGTCATGCTCGATTTCTCGCAGGACAAGACGCCGCAACGCGGCACCATCGTGCGCTTCGATTGAGCCGCCGCCACGGGACACCCGATCAGCGCCAGCTTGCCTCTTCGGGCGATTTGTGGTCTTGGAGGCCCGAAATCGCTGTCTTGCGAACATCTCATTCCCGGATCACATCATCATGGCCAAGATCAACGGCAACGAAATCCGTCCCGGCTACGTCATCGAGCACGATGGCGGCCTGTGGGTGGCCGTCAAGACCAACACGGTCAAGCCGGGCAAGGGCGGCGCCTATAACCAGGTCGAATTGAAGAACCTCATCAACGGCACAAAGCTGAACGAGCGCTTCCGTTCGGCAGAAACGGTCGAGCAGATCCGGCTCGATCTCAAGGATTTTTCCTTCCTCTACGAGCAGGGCGACGCCCTGGTGTTCATGGACACCGAGAGCTACGAGCAGCTCGAGCTGGCGAAGGACTTCGTCGGAGACCGCGCCGCTTTCCTGCAGGACGGCATGATGGTGACGGTCCAGCTCTACGAGGAAAGGCCTATCGGCATTTCGCTCCCCGACCAGGTAACGCTGACCATCACCGAAGCGGACCCGGTGGTAAGGGGCCAGACGGCGGCCTCTTCCTACAAGCCCGCGGTGCTGGAAAACGGCATTCGCGTGCTGGTGCCGCCATTCATCGGCGCGGGGGAACGCATCGTCGTCGACACCAATGAAATCACTTATATGCGCCGCGCCGACTGATGCATGTCGCCCAGAGGTGGCCCAGGTTTCGGGTCACCGACATGCATCAGGACAAAGGTTAAAGCGCGGGCAGCAGGAAGAGTTACGATGGCACGCTCAGCCCTTCTCAACGTCATGGTCCAGGCCGCAATGAAGGCCGGCCGCTCGCTGTCGCGCGATTTCGGCGAGGTCCAGAACCTGCAGGTCTCGATGAAGGGACCGGGCGACTATGTCAGCCAGGCCGACCGCAAGGCCGAGGATATTGTCTTTGCCGAACTGTCGAAGGCGCGGCCCGGTTACGGCTTCCTGATGGAAGAGCGCGGCACGATCGCCGGCGATGACAGCCAGCACCGCTGGATCGTCGATCCGCTCGACGGCACCACCAATTTCCTGCACGGCATTCCGCTTTTCGCTGTCTCGATCGCGCTCGAGCGCCAGGGCCAGATCGTGGCCGGCGTGATCTACAATCCGGCCATGGACGAGCTCTATACGACCGAGCGCGGCGGCGGCGCCTTCATGAACGACCGCCGCCTGCGTGTCGCCGGCCGCACCAAGCTCATCGACACCGTCATCGGCTGCGGCGTGCCGCATCTGGGGCGTGGCCAGCATGGCAATTTCCTGATCGAATTACGCAATGTCATGGCCGAGGTTTCCGGCGTCCGGCGCCTGGGTTCGGCCTCGCTCGATCTCGCTTACGTCGCCGCCGGCCGCATGGACGGATTCTGGGAGGTCGGCCTGTCGCCCTGGGACATCGCAGCCGGCCTGTTGCTGATCCGTGAAGCAGGAGGGTTCGCCTCCGACATGGACGGCGGCCAGGACATGCTCGACAACGGTTCGGTCGTCGCCGGCAACGAGATCATCCAGCGCGCCCTCCTGAAGGCCGTGAAAAAGCCGCTCGCTGCCCGCTGAAGCAATTCCGGGAGAAGTGCGGAGCGGCTTTCCGGGAGCGCGCGCAGCTTTTCCCGGAGAATTGGGCAAGGACAAATCCCCGCCGCGCTGAAGCGCCGCAGTCGCAAAACCGCAAACAAAGCTTGAAATACTGTCCGGCGCTTGCCCAGATAGGGTTGACGCAGGACGATGATGATCAAGACGCCGCCGCAGATCGAGATCCCCTTTGTCGGACGATGGCACTATTCGCGTGCCGAGATGATCGCCGACGGCATCGTCCATGCCGTCGGCATCGTGCTGGCGATCGCGGCCGGTTCGGCGTTGCTGGCGCTGGCCGCCTTCCGGGTCGGACCGGGTGAATACATCGCCGCCGCTTTCTATGTCGTGTCGCTGCTCACCGTGCTCTCGGTGTCGCTGACCTACAATCTATGGCCGGTGACTTCGCCGGTGAAATGGATTTTGCGGCGTTTCGACCACGCTGCGATCTATCTGCTCATCGCCGCCACCTACACGCCCTTTCTCGCGCAGCTCGACGGCTCGGCGCTGGCCGGCTGGATGATCGTCCTGGTCTGGACCGCGGCCATTATCGGCATCGCCATAAAGGTGTTTTTCCCCGGCCGCTTCGACCGGCTGGCGATCGTCTTCTATCTCGCCATCGGCTGGAGCGGCATCGTCCTGGTCGAGCCGCTCGTCGCTACCTTGCCGACGACGGCGATCGTGCTCATCGTCGCCGGCGGCGTCGTCTATTCCTGCGGCGTGATCTTCTTCGCCTGGAAGGGGCTGCGCTTCCACAACGCGCTGTGGCATGGTTTCGTGGTCACCGGCGCAGGCCTGCATCTGGCGGCGATGGTCGATTGCCTGGTCATCAACCGTCTCTGAAACTGCTGGCGGCAATATTGCCAAGCACCATTCAATTTGGTCACAATTCCGTTTAGAGTCGCCGACGACGTGATCGGCGGCAGCGGCATCGGAAACGGGGCACGGATGGCTTTTCTCAGATCCTTCGGCATGGGCAGGCGCTCCGACGTGCTGATCTACGACCCACACAAATTGTCGAGCCCGCAGGTCTTTCTCCTGACCATGGTCATCTTCCTGGCCATCGTCGCCTTCATCGCAGCGATCCTGACACGGCAGATCTCGACCGCCTTCGTCACCAATCCGGGGCTCAACGGCCTGATCATCGGCGTGCTTGCCGTCGGCATCCTTTTGGCCTTCGTCCAGGTCGGGCGGCTGTTTCGCGAAGTGCGCTGGGTCAACTCCTTCCGCGCCGGTTCCGAGATCACCGAACCGGTGCTGCTGGCGCCGATGAAGGCGATGATCGGCCGCTCGTCGAGCATGGCGTTTTCGACCAGCTCGATGCGCACCATGCTCGACTCCATCGCCACGCGGCTCGATGAAAGCCGCGACACCTCGCGCTACCTCGTCGGCCTCCTGGTGTTCCTTGGCCTGCTCGGCACCTTCTGGGGCCTGCTGAACACGATCGGCTCCATCCGCGAGACCATCGAGTCGCTCGATCCCGGCACGGGCGATGCCGCCGCTGTGCTGGATTCGCTGAAGCAAGGGCTGTCGGCGCCGCTCGCCGGCATGGGCACGGCCTTCTCGTCCTCGCTGTTCGGCCTGTCCGGCTCGCTCGTTCTCGGTTTCCTCGACCTGCAGGCCGGCCGCGCGCAGACGCGCTTCTACACCGAACTGGAGAACTGGCTGTCCTCGGTCACCGACCTGTCGTCCGACATCGTCGTCTCCGACGCGGTCCGGACCGAGCCTTCCGATGAAATCCGCCTGCTGTCGGAGCGGCTGCGCAGCATGCAGGAGAATGGCGGCGGCTCCAATCCGCGCGTCGCCACCGCCATGGCCAATCTCGCCGACGGCATTTCCGGCCTGGTCAAGAACATGCGCTCCGAGCAGCAGATCATGCGCGACTGGGTCGAAGCACAGTCGGATGAACAAAAGGCGATGCGCAACACGCTGGAAAAGATCGCCGACGCCCTGAAGAAGACCGGGGTGCACTAGCATGGCGCTCGCCAGGAGCCGGCGCGCCGACCGCCGCATCGACTATTGGCCGGGCTTCGTCGACGCGTTGTCGACGCTGCTTCTGGCCATCATGTTCCTGCTCACCGTCTTCGTGCTGGCGCAGTTCCTGCTCGGCCGCGAAATCTCCGGCAAGGACGCCGTGCTGTCGCGTCTCAATTCGCAGATCAACGAACTGACGCAGCTTCTGGCGCTGGAGCGTTCCACGACACAGGACAAGGAGGATTCGCTCGCCAATCTGCAGGCATCGCTGTCGGCGGCCGAAGCGGAGAAGAGCCGGCTCCAGCAGCTGCTGGCGCAAGGTGCGGGCGCCGGTGATGCGGCCAACCAGCGCGCGGCGGCGCTGACGGGCGAGCTCGACAGCCAGCGCCAGATCAGCCAGCAGGCGCTGAGCCAGGTCGAGATCCTCAATCAGCAGATCGCGGCCTTGCGCAAGCAGATCGGCGCGCTCGAGGACGCGCTCAACGTCTCCGAGGCCCGCGACCGGGATTCCAACACCAAGATCGCCGACCTTGGCCGCCGCCTCAACGTGGCGCTGGCGCAGCGCGTGCAGGAACTCAACCGCTACCGCTCCGACTTCTTCGGCCGCCTGCGCGAAATCCTCGCCGACCGCGAGAACATCCGCATAGTCGGCGACCGCTTCGTCTTCCAGTCGGAAGTGTTGTTTCCGACCGGCTCGGAGGTGATCAACGATGCCGGCAAGGTCGAGATGAAGAAACTTGCCGACGCCATCATCGAGTTGCAGAAGGAGATTCCCCCGGAGATCAACTGGGTGCTGCGCGTCGACGGCCATACCGACAACAAGCCGCTGTCCGGCACCGGTCGGTATCGCGACAATTGGGAGCTGTCGACGGCGCGCTCCACTTCCGTGGTGAAGTTCCTGATCGAGAACGGCGTGCCGGCCAACCGGCTGGTCGCCGCCGGCTTCGGCGAGTTCCAGCCGCTCGATCCCGCCGACACCGAAGAGGCGCGCAACAAGAACCGCCGGATCGAACTGAAGCTCACCGAACGGTGATCCATCATCACGCGATCTCACGCGAATTTGTTCGCCGGCTCAACTCTAGGGCGCAGTTGTGCACCGGCAAGGCCTGAAAAGATTATCTTTTTTTAATTACACTTCGCCGCAAAGCGCTCCTAGCGTGCTGCGCAGGGCCGAGAACCGCCGGCGATGCCTCCCATCGCGACGCGACGGAACTGGACGGCCCGCATCGTCCGGAAGCGGAACGGCAGAGCCGTTCTTTTCCGCAGCAAAAGGAGGCGCCGTCATGCGCTCTTCAGCATCTCTCAAGACTGCAACCCTTGCCGCGATTCTTGTCGCCGCCCCGCTTGCCGGCGCCTACGCCGCGGGTCACCACAAGGGCGCGCTCGACGCGACCGACCCAACCGACATGACCGGCCCGCGTGTCGAGGCTCTCATTGAACAGGTTCAAGGCGTGCATCAGGGCATAATCACCGCCAGACAGGCCAACAACATCACCCCGGCCGCGGCGGAGCGCCTGGAGATGCGCACCGCTCGCATAGGTCAGGCGGCGGAGAAGATAGCCTCGTCGGATCACGGCAGGATACCGGCCGCACAATATCATGACCTGCTGCGCCGTCTCGACAATGTCGACCAGCGGCTGAGGGTCGACATCGGTAGCGGTTTCCTGATGGGCGACGGCGCCGACGGCGGGAACTATCCGAACGGCTGAGGCCATTCTGATCGCGGCCCAAAAGGAAGGGACCACCTGGCGTCTACGGGACCCAATCCCGCAGGCGCCTCTTTTCCTCACCAGCCGAGCCAGACCGCTACCAAGGCAGCCGCTGCCGGCGCGGCCTGCACGAACAGGATCTTGCGACCGACCGTTGCCGCCCCGTAGAGCCCGGCAACGGCCACGCAGAGCAGGAAGAAAACCTTGACCTGGAAACCGGCCGTGCCGAGGTAGAGGGCCCAGATCAGGCCGGCGGCGAGAAAGCCGTTATAGAGACCCTGATTGGCGGCAAGCACCTTCGAGGCGCTGGCGAATTCCGGCGTCAGCCGGAATGCCTTGTGCCCGCGCGGCGTATCCCAGAGCACCATCTCCAGATAGACGATATAGACATGGATCAAAGCCACCAGCCCGACCAGGATGTTGCCGATCATCGTATTCCCTCGTGATGTATCGTCGGGCAGCATTTCACGCGTCGGCTCGCCAGCGCAAGGCGCATCTGCCGGACGGCGCGTGAGGGTTGCAAACGCGCCGGCGTTGGTATCTTTTTCGCCCTTCCCAATCACGGAAGCCGCCATGTCCTTTCAAAAACTCGATGACCTCGGCCACAAGCTCGAAGCCCTGGAGCACGCGCTGGCCATCCTCGGCGCCGATGAAGCGACCCACATGGCCGTCGGTGGCGGCGAGAAGCGCGCCGAGGCCATGGCGGCACTTGCCGGCATGTACCACACCAGGGCGACCGCGCCGGAAATAGCGGACTGGATCGCCGCCGCCGAAGGCGAGGCGCTTGACGATGAACAGCGGGCGGCGCTGGCCGAACTGCGGCGGCAATACACCAACCTGACCTGCCTGCCGGTCGAATTCGTCGAACGCCAGACGACCGCCCGCATGCGCTGCGAGCAGCTGTGGCGCGACCTGCGGGCCAAGAACGACTGGGCGGGCTTCCTGCCGGCGCTTGAAGGCGTGGTGGCGCTGGTGCGCGAAGAGGCGGCCCTGCGCGCCGACATCCTCGGCCTCGCCCCCTACGACGCGCTGATGGAGCAATACGACCCCGGCAACCGCACCGCCGACATCACCCCGGTGTTCGCCGACTTGAAGGCTTTCCTCAAGGGGTTCGTGCCGGAAGCGCTGGCGGCGCAGGAAGCGCGGCTGCGCAAGCATCCGCTGAAGCCGCTTGCGGGCAGCTACGCGATCGACAGGCAGCGTGAACTCGGCCTTGCCATGATGGCGGCGGTCGGCTTCGACCTGACGCACGGCTCGCTGTCGGTGTCGCACCATCCGTTCTGTGGCGGTGTGCCGAGCGACGTGCGCATCACCACCCGCTACAAGACTTCCGATTTCTTGTCGGCGCTGATGGGCGTGCTGCACGAGAACGGCCACGCACTCTACGAGCAGAACCTGCCGAAGGCCTGGTCGCACTGGCCGCTCGGCAAGGCGCGCGGCATGGCCGTGCATGAAAGCCAGAGTCTGTTCGTTGAAAAGCAGATCGGGCGCAATCCCGCCTTCTGGCGTTGGGCATTGCCGGTCGTGGAAAAGCATCTCGGCGAAATCTGGTCGCTCGACGACATCCTGCCGCATGTCCACCATGTCGAGCGCGGCCTGATCCGTGTCGATGCCGACGAGGTGACGTATCCGCTGCATGTCATCCTGCGCTATGAACTGGAGCAGGAGCTCGTCTCCGGCAGGCTCGAGGTGGCCGAACTGCCCGAGGCCTGGGACGCCAGGATGCGCGACTATCTCGGCCTCTCAACCATCGACAACCCCGCGGACGGGCCGATGCAGGACGTGCATTGGCCTGCTGCCGCCTTTGGCTACTTTCCCTCCTACACGCTGGGCGCGATAATGGCGGCGCAGCAATGGGCGGCGCTGACGCGGGAGCATCCGTCGGCCGATGACGATCTTGCCATGGGGAATTTCGGTGCCATCAACGATTGGCGCCGCAAGAACATATGGTCGCACGGATCGCGCTGGTCGACGCCCGACCTGCTCGAACGCGCCACCGGTGAAAAGCTCAATGCCGTCTATTTCACCGACCACCTGCGCAAACGGTATGGAGCCGCGTGAGCACGCCCAGCGTCGCCGCTACTCAGCCGCGCCCCTGAAGGCGCTGGCGCCGGTCTCGAACTGCAGCTTGGCCAGCCGGGCATAGATGCCGCCCTTGGTCACCAGGCTCTGATGCGTGCCTTCCTCGACGATGCGGCCGCCATCCATCACCAGGATGCGGTCGGCCTTCAGCACCGTCGCCAGGCGGTGCGCGATGACGATCGTGGTGCGGCCCCGCATCAGCCGCTCCAGCGCCATTTGCACCAGCGTCTCGCTTTCGGCGTCGAGTGCCGAGGTCGCCTCGTCGAGCAACAGAATCGGCGCGTCGCGCAGGATGGCGCGGGCGATCGCCACCCGCTGGCGTTGCCCGCCCGACAGCGTCACGCCGCGCTCGCCGACCTGGCTGTCATAGCCCTTCTCGAGCTTGAGGATGAATTCGTCGGCCAGCGCGTCCTTTGCCGCCGCTTCGATCTCTGACTCGCTGGCGCCCGGCCGGCCGAAGCCGATATTGTCGCGCGCGCTGGCCGCGAAGATGGTGACGTCCTGCGGCACGATGGCGATGCGCTGCCGTATCGAAAGGGGGTCGGCTTCGCGGATGTCGACGCCGTCGATCAGGATCCTGCCGGTCTCCGGATCGTAGAAGCGCAGGATCAGCGAGAACACCGTGCTCTTGCCCGCTCCCGAGGGACCGACGATCGCCACCGTCTCGCCAGGCTTGACCGAGAAGCTCAGGCCGTGGACGGCGGCGCGGTCGGGCCGGGCCGGGTAGGAAAAGGACACGGCCTCGAAGCTGATCGCTCCCTTGCTCGCCACCGGCAGCGGCCTGGGATTGGCAGGCGCCACGATCGCCGGCTCCTCGGCCAGGATTTCGGTCAGCCGTTCGGCGGCACCTGCTGCCTGGGCCAATTCGCCCCAGACCTCCGATAGCGCGCCGAGCGCACCGGCGGCGAATACCGAATAGAGCAGGAACTGGCCGAGCGTGCCCGGCGACAGATTGCCGTCGAGCACGTCGCGCGAGCCGAACCACAGCACCGCCACGACCGAGGAGAAAATCGTGAAGATGGCGAAGAAGGTGAGGAACGAGCGCGCGAAGATCGAGGCGCGCGCGGCCTCGAAGGCGGCCTCGACGGCACCCGAAAAACGCCCGGTGACCAGCGTCTCATTGGTGAAGGCCTGCAATGTGCGCACCGCGCCGATCTGCTCGCTGGCATAGGCGGTGGCATCGGCCAGCGTGTCCTGCGCCTGCCTTGACTTGCGCCGCACCGAGCGGCCGAAGGCGACCAGCGGCAGCACGATGATTGGAATGGCTGCGATGACCAGCCCGGACAGTTTCGGGCTGGTGAAAACCATCATCGCGACCGCGCCGAGGCCAAGGATGACATTGCGCAGCGCCACCGAAGCGGTCGCCCCGACCGCCGATTTGACCTGCGTGGTGTCGGCGGCGAGCCGCGACACGATCTCGCCCGACTGGGCAGTGTCGAAGAAGGCCGGCGACAGTTTCGTCACATGGGCAAAGACATCGCGCCTGATATCGGCGACGACGCGCTCGCCGAGCGTGATGACGAAATAGTAGCGGCCCGCCGATGCCGCCGCCAGCAGCGCGGCCATCGCCACCAGCGCGGCGAAATATTCGGCGATGAAGGAGGAACCGGACGGCGTGAAACCATGATCGATCATGCGCCGTACCGCCAGCGGCAGCGCCAGCGTCGTCACCGCCGCGACGATCAGCGAGATGACGGCGCCCGCCACCAATGTGCGGTAGCGGCCGATGTAGGGAAACAGGCGCCTGAGCGGCTTGAGCGAGCGCCGGCGCTCGTCTGCGCTGCTGGTTTGCGCCATCCTGGTCTTTTCCTCTTGGCCGCCTTCAGCTATGCGCCTCAATATGCGCTTGCCGCGGCCTTGTGATTCAATTCCGGCTGATGTATAGGCTCGCCGACCGTTTTAGAAGCCGTGGCTCCTCAATAGCTGCGGCTTCGAGTTTTAAAAAGGGGCGCATCGACGCAGGCTTTCAGCCCGTCAGCCGCGCCCGGCAAACCAGGAACCGAGCCATGAAGACCGATATCCATCCCGACTACCACACCATCAAGGTCGTCATGACCGACGGCACCGAGTACATGACCCGTTCGACCTGGGGCAAGGAAGGCGATACGATGAACCTCGACATCGACCCGACCACGCACCCGGCCTGGACCGGCGGCCAGCAGACCCTGCTCGACCGCGGCGGCCGCCTGTCGAAGTTCAAGAAGCGCTTCGAAGGTTTCGGCCTCTAGGCCTCATCAGCTTTTCGCAGACCAGAGAACCCGCCCCCGTGGCGGGTTTTTTGTTGGCCAATGCACGTCCCTTCACGCTGGCGCTTGCCCCCACCTCCGCCTTGTCGGTCCCGTGTGGGAGGTCGGACCGAAGGTCGGGGTGGGGGTCGGCGCTGCCCCACCCCGCTGCTTCGCAGCGACCCTCCCCACGAGGGGGCGGGTGAGAGCATCCTATTCCGCAAGCAATTCCCTGAGCGCCATGCGCTTGTAGGCGGCGACCAGCCTGTCGCCCTCCTTCCGCTCGACCGAGATCGCCAGCCGCATGGCGGCCTCGCCCATCTGCCAGACGAGAAACGCCGTCGTCTCCAGCGCGACGGCATCGGCATCGGGCCGCAGGCGTTTGAGCGTCGCAGTGAGAAATTCGGCGTTCGCACGGCTGTCGGCGAGCTCCAGTTCGCGCAGCGCTTTGTCGGCCTGCGTGCCCGACCAGATATCGCGCATCACCGGCTCCGCCAGGAACAGGTGGTAATAAATGCCCACCAGTTCCGAGAACGCCCGCCGAAGGCCCTCGGCGTCGCCGACGTCCTTGAGCGCGGCTGAAATGCAGGCCTGGCTTTCGGCGGTGTAGCGCTCGGCCAGCGCCCAGACGATCGCCCGCTTGTCGGGGAAGAACTGGTAGAGCGAGCCGATCGACACCCCAGCCCGCTCCGCCACCTCGCCCATGCGCATGGCATCGCTGCCTTGCTCCGCAATCAGCGCCGAGGCGGCGGCGAGCATGCGCTCGACCCGTTCACGGCTGCGCTGCTGGCTCGGCGCGCGGCGTGGCGTGGCGACCTGTTCCGGTGGGGACGTGGCGGTTTTTTCCATGGCTCTTCAACAGACGCCGGGCGGCAATGCCACCCAGAAATGACTTGACTCGCAAAATACGAGGGTTTATCACGTTTTGCAAATATGAGGATTTCTCATGTTTTAAAAGAAGCAGACGGGATAATTGATTTGAAGGCGTCGAACAGGTGCCCGGCCACCCCCCAAAACTTTTCTGCCCATTGCGACTGAAACCGCCGCAACCGGCATCTGGAGCAACTGACATGATCCCGAAATTACTTCCCACCCTCATCTTCATCGCCGCTATCGGCTCGGGCGTTGTTGGCGGCGTGTTCTTCGCCTTTTCCAACTTCGTCATGCCGGCAATGGCTCGCCTGCCTGCCGCGGGCGGTATCGCCGCCATGAACTCGATCAACATCACCGTCATCACGCCGATGTTCATGACCGCCTTGTTCGGCACCGGCCTGATCTGCCTTGTCTTGATCGCCGGCGCCATCATCGGCTGGCAGCAGCCAGGCTCCTTCTGGCTGCTGGCCGGCGCAGTCATCTATCTCGTCGGCAACCCCATCGTGACGATGGTTTTCAACGTGCCGCTCAACGACGCGCTGGCCGCCGTCGATCCGGCCAGCAGCAACGGCGCTGCTGTATGGACCACCTATCTCAGGGACTGGGTGATGTGGAACCACGTGCGCGCCATCACCGCCATCGCCGCGCTGGCATCCTTCTGGTTCGCCGCGCGTTGACGTGTCTCGGTCCGCCGCGTTCGGCATCGCGGCGACCGAGGCGTGTTTATCGGGAGAAGCGCCGTGAACGACCCGTATTCCACCATGGCCTTGGGCATTGCCGCGGGGATCGGCCTCGGCGCTGTCTGTGGCGCAGCGATGGATGACCCTGCCGTCGGCATCGGCATGGGCATAGCAATCGGCGCCGGGATCGGCGCGATTTTCGGGCAGAGGCGAGGAAAATGACGTCCGGCTTCTGCGGGAAGTCTCAGCTCTTCGCCTTGCGGTCGGAATGACCGAGATCGCGGTCCGGGTCGATGACGTCGCGCACCAGTTGCTTGAGTTTTGCCGCATCCGGAAAGCCGCCGTCGCGCTTGCGGTCCCAGACCAGCACCTCGTTGCACGATATGGTGAAGACGCCGCCGGTGCCGGGCACCAGCGTCACCTCGCCCAGATCGGTGCCGAATGTCGATAGCAGTTCCTGCGCCATCCAGCCGGCACGCAGCAGCCACTGGCACTGCGTGCAATAGGTGATGCGGATGGTGGGCAGCGGTTTTTCGATCATGTCAGGCTTTGCTCACGCAGCGCTGAGCTTGGCCATGGTCTCCTCGTCGACCTCGAAATTGGCGTAGACGCTTTGAACGTCATCGTCGTCCTCGAGCGTGGCGACCAGCTTCATCAGCGACTGGGCGCGTTCTTCATCGACCGGAATATTGTTCTGCGGTTTCCAGATCGGCTTCACCGATTCCGCCTCGCCGAGAGAGGCTTCGAGTGCCTTCGACACCTCGCCGAGGTTTTCGAAGGCGCAATAGATGGTGTGGCCTTCCTCGTCCGACTCCACGTCATCGGCGCCGGCTTCGATTGCCGCGTCCATGACCTTGTCGGCGCTGCCGGCCGATGCCGGATAATAGATTTCGCCGACCCGATCCCACATGAACGACACCGAGCCGGTTTCGCCCATCGCCCCACCGGCCTTGGTGAAGGCGGCGCGCACATTCGAAGCCGAGCGGTTGCGATTGTCGGTCAGCGCCTCGACGATCACGGCGACGCCGCCGGGACCGTAGCCCTCGTAACGCACGGCTTCGTAATTTTCGGCGTCGCCCATCGACGCCTTGTTGATGGCGCGCTGGATATTGTCCTTCGGCATCGACACCGCCTTGGCGTTCTGCACGGCAAGGCGCAGGCGCGGATTCATCGACGGATCGGGGGTCCCGCTCTTGGCCGCGACGGTGATTTCGCGCGCCAGCTTGGAAAACATTTTCGACCGCACCGCGTCCTGACGGCCCTTGCGGTGCATGATGTTCTTGAACTGTGAATGGCCAGCCATGGCACCCCTGTCGTGTTCGGCTAGAGCATCGCGCGGCGAGATGCATGACCGCCTTCCGCAATGCTCGAATTCAAAATGTCAGAACGTCCCTGCTGCGTCCGAATGGACGTATGGCGCTCTTTGTCGGAATGGCCGGCTTATAGATAAATCGGCTCAATTCGTCCAGCCGCGCCGCGCTTTACCACGCACGGCAAAGCCGTGACGGCCGTTCACCCCTCCAGATCCGACTTCAGCCGGTCGATGATACTAAGCGCATGGCCTGCGTACTGGCTGATCCAGCGGTCGTGTATCTGCTTGATCGGCAGCGCATTGAGATGGTTCCAGCGCTCGCGCCCCTCGCGCCGCGCCACGACGAGATCGGCCTCTTCCAGCACTTTGAGATGCAGCATGACGGTGCAGCGGTCGATGTCGGAAAACGCCTCGCACAGCATGCCGGTCGTCTTTGGCGCGTCCTTCAGCAGATCCAGCATCTCGCGCCGACGCGGATGCGCCAGCGCCTTGAAAACATTGTCGTCTTGCGATCGGCTTGACATGTTATTTTTTTATAACATAAGCTCCTATCAATCAAGGAAGGAACTGTGGATATGTCTCTTGGTTTCAGGGTTTCAGGACGCATCGGCAAACCGGTCGCCGACGTCTTCGACGCGGTCGTCAATCCGAAGAAGCTCAGCTCCTATTTCACCACCATCGGCGGTGCCAGCGCGCCCTTGGTGCCGGGCGCCAATGTCGTGTGGTGGGGCAAGGTGCCGGTCGAAGTAGACGAAATCGTCAGGGACAGCCGCATCGTGCTGCGCTGGGATGCCACCGATGAAGAGGGAAAGCCGGCCTACAAGACCCGCATCGAGATGAATTTCGAGCCGCTCGACGACGGCGGCACCTTCGTCACCATCGCCGAGGCCGGCTGGCACGAGGACGCGGTCGGCCTGAAGAAGTCCTATCTCAATTGCGAGGGCTGGTCGCAGATGCTGGCCTGCATGAAGGCCTATGTCGAACACGGCATCAATTTGCGCGAAGGCTACTACCGCAGCGAGATGAAGGGCGAGCCTGCCAACGAGACCAACATTTGAGCGAAGGGAGGCCTGCCGTGAAAGTAACCCCGTTCCTGATGTTCGAAGGCAAGGCCGAGCAAGCCATGGCCTTCTATTGCGAGACCATCCCGGAGAGCCGCGTCCTCGACCTCACGCGCTACGGTGCAGGCGAGGACGGACCCGAAGGGGCAGTCAAGCTGGCTCGCGCATCCATCGGCGGCACGGAGGTCATGATCTTCAACAGCCCGGTACAGCACGCCTTCACCTTCACGCCGTCGGTCTCGCTCTTCGTCGACTGTTCCACCGAAGAAGAGCTGGAGCGCATCGTCGAGGCCTTGTCCAAAGACGGCACGTTTCTGATGCCGATCGGCAATTACGGTTTCAGCCGCCGTTTCGCCTGGCTGAACGACAGGTTCGGCGTTTCCTGGCAGATCAATCTGCCATAGCAGGACCGGGCCAGGCCGAGATCTGGCTGGGACTGTTCACCGGGGATTTCCCGGGCGCCGCCGATCATCTCGCCAAGGTCGGCGTCGAGCGATGCGACGCCATCGAGCCGCGGGGAGAAGGCTTCCGCGGTTTCTGGATCACCAGCCCCGCCAACATCGTTCACATGGTGCGGGAGCCCGACGCCTGGTGAAGGCGTGTTCGGCAGGGGAGAACGCTATGGAAATCCGCGAGACACCGACGGCCGAAGCCGCCATGCTGATCCGGCGGCCGGTCTCCGACGTTTTCGAGGCCATCGTCGACCCGGAGATCACCACGAAATTCTGGTTCACCCATTCCAGCGGCAGGCTGGACGGCGGCAAGCCGGTTCAATGGGAGTGGCGCATGTATGGCGTCTCGACGACGGTGGTCGCCAGCGAGATCGTCGTCAACGAAAAGATCGTCATGCAATGGAGCGATCCGCCGACCACGGTGATCTGGACCTTCACCGAAATGCCAGGTGACGCGACCTTCCTGGAGGTCCACAATTTCGGCTTTGCCGGCAATGGCGACGAACAGGCGAAACAGGCGGTCGATTCAACCGGCGGCTTCACGCTCGTTCTGGCCGGCGCCAAGGCCTGGCTCGAACAAGGCCTGACACTAGGCCTGATCGGCGATCGTCACCCGAAGGGCGCACCGGGGAGTTGAACCGGCTCAGGTTTTACGCTTTTCCTGCTCGATCACGTGATGGCGGAGCACACGATTGATTTCGGTCTGGTAACCACCACCCCCGACATGCTCCTTGAACCACGATAGCACGTCAGCATCGAGTCTGATTGTCACTGGCTGCTTGAGTGGTCTGTAAAGATGTCCACGACGAGCACGAATCCAATTCTCCGCCGGAACTTCTGGGATGTCGGAAGTATTAATTTCGCTGTCAGGCAAACCAGCCAGCTTGGCGAGCTGGTTGCGCTGATCCTGACTAAGGTCCTTCTTGCTCATAGCGCCTCCTTTCATGCGCTGTCGCTTTCCGGGCACCAACAATCCTAACTCGTCCTTCATCTTCGCGATCAGGATATGTGTGGACAACCAGCATGACCACTACGGCATCGATCGTCCCGATAGCGTGCCAACCCTGCTCACCATCTTCAAACCGGTCGGGCACGATGAGATAAAGCGGATCATCGAACACCTTCTGCGCGAGATCGAATCCGATGCCGAGCTTGGCAAGTTTGCGCCTGGCTCTTTCAGCATCCCATTCGAATCGCAAAGCAGCACCATCGATTACGATATTGTACGTACAATTTCGTAAGAGTCAGCCTGAACTCGGCATTGGCCATGTCGTCAGGCTCAATGCCCGCCGCCGGACTTCGCCTTCTTGCGGTTCCGCGCCAGCATGTTGAGGCCTTCGACGAGCGCCGAAAAACCCATCGCCGCGTAGATATAACCCTTGGGCACATGGTAGCCCATGCCGTCGGCGATCAGCGTCATGCCGATCATCAACAGGAAGCCCAGCGCCAGCATGACGATGCTCGGGTTCCTGGCTATGAAGTTCGCCAACGGCGTAGCCGCCAGCATCATCACCGTGACCGCCACGATCACAGCGATGTACATGATGGCGATCTCGTCGGTCATGCCGACGGCGGTAATGATGGAATCGATGGAGAAGACAAGGTCGAGAAGCAGTATCTGGAAGATGGCGCCGGCAAGGCTCATCTGCACGGTCTCGCCCAGCATCGTGTCCTGGTGGTCGTCGGGGTCGACCGTGTGATGGATCTCCTTGGTCGCCTTCCACACCAGGAACAGGCCACCGGCGATCAGGATCAGGTCGCGCCAGGAAAAGCCGTGGCCAAGGGCGGTGAAGACCGGCGCCGTCAGTTGGACGATGATCGAGATGGTGGCGAGCAGCACCAGCCGCATGACGAGCGCCGCCGAGATGCCGAGCCGGCGGGCGCGGGCTCGCTGTGCTTCCGGCAGCTTGTTGGTCAGGATCGAGATAAAGATCAGGTTGTCGATGCCGAGCACGATCTCGAGCACCACCAGGGTCAACAGCGCGACCCAGGCGGTGGGATCGGACACGAAGGCGAAGTGCGGCGCCAGGAACTCGATAAGCTGCATGGAGGTCGTCCCCTCTACGATCTAGAGCAGTGTCGCCGGCAGTTAGGTATTGAGAGCCCCTATATCAATGTCACGTCCAGAAGGACGGCGCCGTTTCCTCGAGCCGCGGCCCGCGGCGAAACGGCGCGATCTTCTCGGTCAGCCCCGTGCGGTCGGAAATATCAACGCCGACGCCGCACAAGGTCGCGGGTCCGGTCGCCGCCTCGAAACGCCCCTTCGGCACTTTCGACAGGAACCGGTTGAGCGGCTCCTCCTTGTCCATGCCGAGCGACGAATCATAATCGCCGCACATGCCCGCGTCGGAAATGTACCCGGTGCCGCCATTGAGGATATGGTGATCGGCGGTCGGCTGGTGGGTGTGAGTGCCGACCACGAGGCTGGCGCGACCGTCGACGAAATGCGCGAAGCACATTTTTTCGGAGGTCGCCTCGGCGTGGAAGTCGATGACCACGGCATCCGCCTGCTCGCCGAGCGGACAGGCGGCAAGCTCGCGCTCGCCAGCCTGGAAGGGATCGTCGAGCTCGGGATGCATGAACACCCGGCCCATGATGTTGGCGACCAGCACGCGCGCGCCGCTCCTGGCGATGTAGACGCCCGAGCCGCGCCCTGGCGTACCCTTGGGAAAATTGGAGGGGCGCAGGAAGCGCTCTTCGCGCGGCGCGAAGGCGAGCGCATCGCGCTGGTCCCAGACATGGTTGCCGGTGGTGACGACATCGGCGCCGGCCGCGATGGTCTCGCGAAAAATCTCCTCGGTGATGCCGAAGCCGCCGGCCGCGTTTTCGCCGTTGACGATGACGAAATCGAGCTTGAAGTCCGAGATCAGGCCCGGCAATTGCTCCCACACCGCCGTGCGGCCTGTCTTGCCGACCATGTCGCCGAGGAAGAGAAGTCTCATCACGCTTGACCCCGAAAAGTGGCATGACTTTCGGCAAAGATCATGCGTTCCAAAGAACTATCTACAATTCTGGCTCGAACCGGCGCAACCCGCTCTCGGTGAGTATTTCCGGGATGATGACGTCATGGTCCTCATTGGGAACCATCGTCACTTCCTGGCAGTCGAAAGCAATGCCGATCAGCCGGGGCGCATGCCCCTTGTCGACAAGCTTGGCGATCGCACGGTCATAATAGCCCGCGCCGTAACCGATGCGGTGGCCGCGCGCGTCGAAGCCGGCGAGCGGCACCAGCATGACGGAGGGGTCAAGAACTTCGGCCTCCTCATGCGGCCCGACGGTGCCAAATCCCATATCGATCATCGGTGCGCCGCGTACCAATTCGCGAAAGACCATGGTCGTCTTGTCGAGGATCGCCGGAAGGCAGAGCCGTGCGCCCTTTTCGCGCAAGGCGAACATCAGCGGCCGGACATCGACTTCCGAGCGCATTGGCCAGAAGCCGGACACGATTTGGCCTGGCTCGATGGCAAGCTGGTCGCGCGCGGTTTCGGCCATGTCGAGCGCGACTTCCACCCGCCAGAATTCATCGAGCGCGTCGCGGCGGCCAAGTGCTTCCTTGCGCAGCTGTTTTTTCAGGTCTTTTGAGGATGTCATGCGCAGACGCTAGAAAAAGCCAGACCTGAATGGACGTTTTGGGAGCGACGCTTTCCATCGCATGATCCACGAAATACGTGGATGTGGCGAATAAGTGACGATCCACACAACCGGTGGAGAAGTCGATCCCGGGTGCCTACAAAGTAGGTGGGCGCCGTGTGAGAAAACCCACGGGTCTTCCCAGGGACAGCTCCCTAAGGATCGTTAAGGCCCCGGGGAAAAGTGTCTCCTGCCGGGAAGCGCAGACCGTCAGCCCCAATATAGGCCGATGCCCTCCCAAGCGCCAGAGACTTGGCGCCAGAGAGTTGGCGCTCTTTCCCTGCCGGCTTCACATTTCGCCGCCGCCAACCCACCCTTGCATGGGCCAAGCCGTCTCCTTACGGTCGTCCGTACTGAACCAAGGAGCAAAAATGCGTTTCGAAGGCACTGCGGCCTACGTCGCCGACAAGGATCTGATGGTGGCGGTCAACGCGGCGATCGCGCTGGAACGGCCCTTGCTGGTCAAAGGTGAGCCCGGCACCGGCAAGACGGAGCTTGCCAGGCAAGTGGCGGCGGCACTCGGGCTGGAACTCATCGAATGGCACGTCAAATCGACGACGCGGGCGCAGCAAGGCCTCTACGAGTACGATGCAGTGTCGCGGCTGCGCGACAGCCAACTTGGCGATACCAGGTTCAACGATATCAAGAACTACATCAAGCGCGGCAAATTGTGGGAAGCCTTCGCCGCCGGCAAGAAAGTCGTCCTCCTAATCGACGAGATCGACAAGGCCGATATCGAATTTCCCAACGACCTCTTGCAGGAACTCGACCGGATGGAGTTCTTCGTCTACGAGACCGGCGAGACGATCCGCGCCGCGGTGAGGCCGATCGTCATCATCACCTCCAACAACGAGAAGGAGCTGCCGGACGCCTTCCTACGCCGCTGCTTCTTCCACTACATCCGCTTTCCCGACGTCGAGACGCTGCACAGGATAGTCGATGTGCACTATCCCGGCATCAAGCAGAATCTGGTGCGGGCGGCGCTCACTCAGTTCTACGAAATCCGCGACGTGCCGGGGCTGAAGAAGAAGCCGTCGACCTCCGAGGCGCTCGACTGGATAAGGCTGCTGGTCGCCGACGACATCGCGCCCGAGGATCTGCGCGCCGACCCGAAGAACGCGCTGCCCAAGCTGCATGGCGCACTGCTGAAGAACGAGCAGGACGTGCATCTGTTCGAACGGCTGGCCTTCATGGCGAGACGGCAAGGGTGACGAGCGGCTCGGCGTCCTGAGGCCGAGCCGCAAGGCATTGCTAGGAGCGCACCTCGCCAGCACCCTGCGCAGGACGCCCGCTTCGCTGCTGCGGCGCGACATGTTTTGGACCGAAGATAGCAAAGCTGATGACGGCAAGAGCCAGAACGCCGATCCCGCTATAGAGCATGACCCAGCCAAAACCGTTGACCAGGGCGGCATGAACGATGGCGCCCGTCGGGTCGAGGGTCGCAAGCTTGGGCGAGTATTGCGCCAGGCCGTCGAGATTGCCGGCTGCGATCTTCTCCGCCAGGGCGCGCAGTTCGTTCGGGTCGACAGCCGTGCCGAATGCGTTGCGCAGATAAGAAACGATCCCCTGCGTCAGCAGCAGTCCCAGCACCGCGATGTTGATGGCAAGCGTGATCAGCCGCGCACTGATATCGATGCCGGACGCCATGCCGGCACGATCGGGTGGCACCGAGCCGGTCGTGGTGTTGGTGGTCGGCGAATTGGTCAGGCCGATGCCGATGCCGGCGATCAGCGTGCCGGGCAGCATGGTCAGCCAGTTGCCCTCGAGCCCGGACCCTATCCACATGGCGATGAAACCGACCCCCAATGTCAACAAGCCGAGCGGGATCGCCACCCGCGCCTGATAGCGTGCCCGAAGGCGCTCGGCGATCGACGGCATCAGCATGAAGGGTAGCGTGTAGACGAGCAGCAACAGCCCGGTCGTGGTGCTGTCGTAACCGAGGACCCCCGAAAAATAGATCGGCAGATAGATGATGAACGGCCAGTAGCTGAAATTCATGCCGATGCCGCCCATGATCGCTCCCGAGAATTGGCGGATGCGGAAAACGGAGAAATCGAACATCGGATAGGGATTGATCTTCTCGGCTACGAGGAACGCGACGAAGGCCAGCACGGCCGCGCTTGCCACGCCGGTGCGCGCGCCAGCGCCCAGATCGGCCCCTTGCGTGATCAGATAGGAGAAGCCGAACACCGCGAACGACAGTGTCAGTATGCCGGCCCGGTCAAGCTTCTGCGCGTTGCGATCGCGCGATTCGGTGACACCGGCGCCGATGAAGGCCAGGGCAAGAACGGCAAGCGGCACATGGATGAGGAACACCCATTGCCAACTCGACAGCGTCACAATCAATCCGCCAATGGCGGGGCCGAAGCCAAGCCCGATGCCCGAGACGACGCTCCAGGCGACGAAGGCTTTGCCGCGTTCACTGCCGTCTTGAAACTGGTGAGACAACACCGCCACGCTGCAGGTAAACATCGCTCCGCCCGCCAGGCCTTGCAGAAAACGCGCGATGATAAGGAGCGAAGCGCTCGTTGCGAGACCGCATAGCAGGGAGGCGAGGCCAAAGGCGACGGTGGTGCCCACCATCACGCGTTTGCGGCCGAGACGGTCGGCCAATGTCCCCGTCGCCATCAACACCGTGGTGCAGGCAATGGTGTAGGCATTCATGATCCATTGCAGATCCTTGAAATCAGCGCCAAGCACGGTTTCCAGTTTCGGCAGGATCACCGGGACGCTGGAGATTTCGAGGCCGAACAGCAGCGAGGCGAGGCAGACCCCCGCAAGAGCAACGGTGTTTCGGTCGATTGGAAACGTCATGTCGGTCACTTTCAGTCGGAGCATTCGGAAGTGGCTGCGAGCGTCGCTCTTCACACAGCGGTCGACATGACTTAAATGACCCCCCATCATGAAAAAAGACTATGCGTTTCTATTTCAGAAATGACAAAACGGAATGATTAGAGATGCCCAGTCTTGACGTCGATGCCGTGCGGACCTTCGTCATGGTGGCCGACCTGCAGAGCTTCACGCGTGCGGCTGCCGCGCTGGGCAGCACCCAGGCGACGATCAGCGTTAAGCTGCGTCGGCTGGAAGAGAAGCTCGGCGCGCGTCTGATCGAACGAACGCCGCGCCGCGTGGCCCTCTCGGCAAGGGGAGCGGCTTTTCTCCCGGCGGCGCGTGAATTCCTTGCCGCCCACGAACGAGCCGTCACGGAATTTTCCGACGCGCCGTGTCGGCTTGCTCTCGGCTTTGTCGATCACGTCGCCGGGCCCGAGCTGTCCATATTGATAGCCCAGTTGCATGCCCATGATCCGTCGCTCGCGCTCAACATCAGGATCGATACGAGCTCCATGCTGGAGGAGGCTTTCGATCGCGGTGAGCTCGATGCGGTGATTGTCCATCAGGAAGACGACAGCCGCCGCGGCGAAGCCTTGTCGCGCACCCATTATGGCTGGTTCGCCGCCCCGGCCTTCGAATGGCGGCCGGGAACGCCATTGCGCTTGGCGCTGCTAAGCACCGTATGCAATTGCCCTGACCGCGTGAGAGCTGTCGAGACGCTGGATAAGGCAGGCATTGCCTGGAACGAGGCTTTCGTGGGCGGCGGCGGCGCAGCCGTCAATATCGCGGTGTCGGCCGGCTTCGCCGTCGCTGCGCTCGCCTACCGTGTCGCGCCGCCCGGCCTGGTCGAGGTGGGCCGCAAACTCGGCCTGCCGCCAATTCCCCCTTCCGAGATCGTTTTGCATTCGCACGGCTTGGCGCCAAGGGCACGAGAGGCGCTGCACATGCTCGCGACCGCTTTTCGCGAGTATAATTCGCCGGCGGGATAGGCAAGGGTGTTCCTGATCCCGATTCTGTTGGTATGGATTGGGTTCCAGACTTCAGAGGGAACGAAATGGCCGAGATCACTATCCGCCCGCTCACAGAATCCGACCACGCCGACTGGCGCCGGCTTTGGACCGCTTACCTTGCTTTCTACGAGACGAAGCTGCCGCAAGAGGTCTACGAGGTCACCTGGAAGCGCCTGTTCACGCAAGGCGAGTTCGAATCGAAGGGCTTCATCGCCCTCCTCGACGGCAAGGCTGTCGGCCTCACCCACTACCTGTACCATCGCTCTTGCTGGTCCGAGAAGAACAACTGCTACTTGCAGGATCTGTTCGCCGACCCCGAAGTGCGCGGCAAGGGGATTGGCGCTGCGCTGATCGAAGCCGTGAAGCAGGAAGCCGGCAAGATCGGCGTTAGGAACGTCTACTGGATGACGCACGAAACCAACACCACGGCGCGCAAGCTCTATGACTATGTCGCGCGCCGCACCGGCTTCATCGAATATGATCTTCTATAGATAGAAAATGTTCATCCCCTTGTTCCTCGAACTGAAGGCAGCGCGCGTTCCCGTTTCGCTCAGGGAATACCTGTTGCTGCTGGAGGGGTTGGAAGCCGGGCTGGTCGACTACGACGTCGAAGGTTTTTACTACCTCGCTCGCGCCGCGCTGGTGAAGGACGAACGCCATATCGACCGCTTCGACCAGGTGTTCGCGCATATCTTCAAGGGTGTGGAGGCGCTCAGCGGTCCGAATGCCGTCAACGTCGCTGATATCCCCGAGGAATGGCTGCGCCGGCTGGCCGAAAAGCACCTGACCGAGGAAGAGAAAAAGCTGGTCGCGGCGCTCGGCGGTTTCGAGAAGCTGATGGAGACGCTGAAGCAGCGGCTCGAGGAGCAGAAAGGCCGCCACCAAGGCGGCTCGAAATGGATCGGCACTGGCGGCACCTCGCCTTTCGGCGCCTATGGCTACAATCCCGAAGGCGTGCGCATCGGCCAGCATGAGAGCCGCAACCGCCGGGCCGTGAAGGTCTGGGACAGGCGCGAGTTCAGGAATTTCGACGACGCCGTCGAGCTCGGCACCCGCAACATCAAGATCGCGCTGAAGCGGCTGCGCCGCTGGGTGCGTGAAGGCGCCGAGGAGGAGTTCGACCTGCCCGGCACCATCCACGCCACCGCCGAGCACGGTTATCTCGACGTCAAGACGCGGCCAGAGCGGCGCAACGCGGTGAAGCTTTTGATGTTCTTCGATGTCGGCGGCTCGATGGACGACCACATCAGAAGCGTCGAGGAATTGTTCTCGGCCGCCCGCGCCGAATTCCGCCAGCTCGAATATTTTTATTTCCACAACTGCCTCTACGAGGGCGTGTGGAAGGACAATCGCCGCCGCCATGCCGAGACGATCCCGACCTTCGATCTCCTCCACAAATATGGGCCTGACTACAAGGTGATCGTGGTCGGCGATGCCTCGATGAGCCCTTACGAGATCGCGCATCCCGGTGGCTCGGTCGAGCACTGGAACCCGGAGGCGGGCGCCGTCTGGCTCGGCCGTCTGCTGCGGCAGTGGCCGAACGCGGTATGGCTGAACCCCGAGAGCCAGAAGAACTGGGGGTTCACCCATTCGATCGCTATGATCCGCGACATGTTCGGCGGCCGCATGTTTCCGCTGACGCTCGCCGGACTGGAAAGCGCCACCAAGCAATTGTCGCGCAAGCACTAAGCCGGGAAAAAGACGGGAGGTTCCATGACCTGTTTCCTCTGCCTGCAATGCGGTGTCCAGTTCGCGCAGAGCGAAGCGCCCCCACAGCACTGTCCGATCTGCGAGGACGAGCGGCAATATGTGCGCTGGGAAGGCCAGGCCTGGACCACACCGGAAGAGCTCGCGGCCGGGCATCGGCTTGTGATGAAGGGCGATGCCGGCGTTCTCGCCTTCGGCATCGAGCCGCGCTTCGCCATCGGTCAGCGGGCGCTGCTGACGCAGACGCCGCACGGCAACGTTCTGTGGGACTGCATCTCGATGGTGACCGACGAGGCGGTGGCCGAGATCAATCGCCGCGGCGGCCTTGCCGGGATCGCCATCTCGCACTGCCACTACTATTCGGTGATGGTCGAATGGAGCGAGGCGTTTGGCGGCGTGCCGATCTATCTCCATGACGACGACCGGCAGTGGATCATGCGGCCACACCCGTCGATCGTCAGCTGGCAAGGCGAGACACTGGACCTGAACCCGGCGTTGACGCTCATCCGCTGCGGCGGCCACTTTGCCGGCGGCCAGGTGCTGCACTGGAAGCGCGAAGGCGGCAATGCTCTCCTGGCCGGCGATATCTTGCAGGTGACGCCGACCCGCCGCCACGTCAGCTTCATGTACAGCTATCCCAACTACATCCCGCTCAATGCGGCCGCCGTGCGCCGCATCGCGGCCGCGCTGGAGCCTTTCACATTCGATGACATCTACGGCGCGTGGTGGAACCAGAACATTATCGGTGGCGCGAAACAGGCGCTGGCGGCCTCCGTTGCGCGCTATCTCACGGCGATCGCATGAGGATTGCAGAAGGCACGCTCGAAAATGCGGGCAAATCTCGTAACAAACGCCTATCTTGTTGCGAATAGACATTGCGATCAACAACGAGCCGTCAAGGCCGAGGAGTTTTCTGCATGGACACCCACGCCTATCCCGTCACCCGCACCGACGCCGAATGGCGCGCCCGGCTGACGCCTGAGCAATATGCCGTCATGCGCAACCATGGCACCGAACGCCCGGGCAGCTGTGCGCTGCTTCACGAAAAGCGCGCCGGCACCTTCTTTTGCGTCGGCTGCGACCAGCCGCTGTTCGAATCCAAGCTGAAGTTCGAGAGCGGCACCGGCTGGCCGAGCTTCAACGACCCCGTTCCCGGTTCCATCGAGACCACGACCGACCGCAGCTACGGCATGGTCCGCACGGAATGCCATTGCGCTCGCTGCGGCAGCCATCTCGGCCACGTCTTCGAGGACGGCCCGCCGCCGACCGGGCTGCGCTACTGCATCAACGGCGTGGCGCTGAGATTCGAGCCGGCCTGAGCGAGGCCTCGCCAATGTTTTCTGCGAAGGGCGGCCTCGGCCGCCCTTTTTCGTGCAGCATTGTCAGACGACGACTGTTGCGATCAGCCAGAGCGCCGAACCCAGCATAGCAAGGGAGGCCTTGGCGCCACCGGTTCGCTCCGCCGTCCGCCAGACGGCCGAAGTCAGGAAGATGTTGTAGGGCACCGGCGCGAAATGCACCGCCAGCACAAGACCGAGCGGCATCTTCAACCCCAGCAGAATGAGCGCCGCCACGGACGATGCAACGTTGATCGCCGTGCCGACGAGCACCATATCGCGCCAGAACAGCCGGTCGAGCCGCACCTGGCCATCCCAACGCGAGCGAAAGAAGGATCTGGCGACCCCCGGCAACACCGGATACCTATCCCTGCCCCAGAACATCGATGACGGCGCGCTCGAAACGCGAGCATTCGGTCACCAGCCAGTCGGTCATGGCCGGCCAATTGTCCTCGGCAAAGCAGTTGACCCGCCACTGTGAATTGATGCCGAGGTTTTGTGCGCTCTGCTCCGGCCTGAGCTTCAGCCGTTCCTCGATCGCGGGCTGAAACGGCTTGAGGCGCACCCAGACGTCGGTTGCGCCAAGCTTCTCGTTACGGCCGAAGAAGACGCCGACCACATTCTCGCTGGGCGCCACATACATGGAGAGCACCAGCGCGAATTCCGGCAGCCCGCGCTGCCAGAACCAGGGCCCTCGCCTCGCCAGCCGGGTTCTTTCTTCCGGGTGACGCCCGGCAAACAGCGTCCAGAAGCCGCGTTGGCGGAACTCCGAGGCCCTTCGGCCACCGAAGTCGAACTCACTCATCGCCGACCCCGGACGTCACGAGATGCCTCGCCTTACACCATGCCGAAGTGCACAGTTTCGGGTGCTGTTGCGGACCAGACTTCTTGTGGGGCAAGGGTTTGCACCTAAAAACGACAGCTCTGGGGTGTTGCGTGGTGACATTTCTGAACGTTGCGCAGCCGCCACGAAGCTCTCGCTTTCAACCGTAAGTCTGGCAAGCGTTCAAAGCGATCAGCTCCTGCCGTATCTCCTCATGTTTGGCGAAGAATTTCCGCCAGGCGGCTACACCACCAATTTCGCCGACAGCCATCAACATCGCCCTATGCGACGCAGTCAGGATCGCAACCTGGCGCTCGAGTTTAGCGACCGTCTTTTTCTCCCGCTCCAATCTTGCAAGCAACTCCTCACGCGAGGATTTGTCGCGCGCGACAATGGCTCGAAGCCGGGCCTGCTCGCGAATACCGTCTTCGACCGCCTTCATGCGGTCGTCATCTCGCGTGATCGTCGACGGCGCTACATCCACGCGTCGAGCGACCGCCCGAGCTGTCACATCGAGATCATGGTCAATCAGCCAGGTGACGGCGGAGGCTACATCGTCGTCCGTCTTGTCAGGTTTCTTCATCATCCAATGTCCAACGGGGTTCGTTTGGTTGTCGAATTTCCTGAGAGGTCTGCCCCTTCGGGGAAGGCCTTTTGACCTGGCATTGCGTCACGCAATCGCGTCACGTTAGCGAGCTTGTTTTTTGTCTGCTCCAATTGCTTCGCCCGGCCTGGAGTGTTGGGAGAGGCGTTCTCGATGTGCTTCACCGCGGCACCGAGTTGCACCTCCATCGTCTGCAGGGCCTCGTCGGCTTCCGGATCATCGGTTTTGACGAGGCAGCTGCAACCGTTGAAGCATTCAAGATACATCGGGCACCCGGACGTGAGAAATGATTGCGTGCAGATGCCGTATGGAGTGGTGTGATAGCCGCCCACTTCCCCCGCAAGGAACTCCAGGCCGGCCGACTCACCCTCGGCTTCAACCACCCGATAGTATTCATCTATCACAGGACCGGCCGCCTTCCCCGTTCCTATCGCCTTTAGCAACTTCTGGGCAGGCTCAGGGAGCAGTCTCTTGGCCGATTCCGGCAATTCGATTGCATCGAGGTCCTCCGCCAGGCTGCGATGGTCGTAAACGTAGCTTTGAGCCACGCTCCGGCGGTTGAATATCTTTGTTATCGCAGTATCCGGAACATTCTGTCGAAAAAGCTCGGTATTTATAAGGTGCCGATCAGCGTGGGTTTTCGTCAATACCAACGCCCGGTCCTCCGGAGTGCGACCGTATCGGGAGAAAATGTTGTTGTCCCTGCCACCCATCATGCGACGGTATTCCGACGGAGTAAGCAGCCGAACCGAGCAGTACCTGTTTACATCCAGGATGTTGCCATTTCTGGCTTCAGTGATCGCCCGCCCAGGCATGAGAATCAGGCATTCGTGCGGATATAGGCGCGCGCCGTGCTCGAGCCGAAACGGCACAACTTCCGGCACCTTGGTTGGCATCGCGACCCTTGCCGCATCTTCCAACTCTCCGACCCTTACGTAGGCGTCCTTCCACTGTATGGGACCGGTCCACTCGGAGCCATCCGACGTGCGTGCGGGAAATAGCCGGCCTCCGGCAGCTCGTTTTCCGAATTGTAGGAAGTACATGACGACATACTTCCTCAGCGGTCCTTGAGGCGGGGTCTGCATTAGCCACATTCGGTCAAGAATTTCCGGATTGAAATTGGCTCGGTATTCTCCTTCGAGGTCGGGCGGGAGTTCTTCGACCGTTAGACGGACGTCGCCGGATAGGCGTGGATAGAATTCCCAAGCGGGAACCAATTGGTCTCTCTCGAACTCGGGGAACAGTCGGCCCGACTCGACCTGAGCCTTATACGTCCGGCGCAACGGAACCGTGAGCCTTTCGATATTTTCGAGGGCCTCCACGATCATCGGCGCCAGGCGGGGAGGAAGATCGAGCACATCTTCATAGAGCAGCGAGCTGTCTTCGTTCCTGCCCCGTTGCTTGCCCGGAAAATGGCGTAGGCCTATCGAGGTCGAGAACCCGTGGGCTTCCTCGGCGCTGCGCCCGTCCTTTAGTTTGTGCTCCTTCTGGCGGCGCCAATCCAAGGGAATGATGCAATTGTCCGCAATGCGAAAGCCTAACGCGCCATGTACTTTGATCGTCTCGAAGAGTATTGCGTCCGAGAGAGTCTTTGGGTGTTCTGTGAGCGCGATCCGCCACATTTCGTCCCACTCCCGTGCTCCAGGCAGCTTCTCCGGCGACTTACGGTCAGAAAGATTGTGCCGGATCGGAACCGCGGTCGATGGCTTCGCCCACGAAGCCCTATCTGCGCCCGCCAAGGCTATGGCAAGCAACGGCCCATGAGCCGAGATTTGATTGTCGTCCATGACGCGGCCCAAACACGTCTCCACCGATTCCCGAACAGCAGGCGCAATCGATGCGGCGATTTCGAGGGTGCGGCGCGCCAATCCCGGAGACATGTCCCATGGCTCGACCTTGCCAGCACATGTAGCCAAAACGCGAAGCGGTCTTACCCGGCGATCTTGGACCGTACCCGGAAGTCGCCTCTCAACAAACACCCAATCGACGATGGCTGCTTTGATCAAGTCGATCCAGTTCCGAGAAAGCTCTAGCTGGGGGTCGTTCGGAAGGTGAACCAGCGCCTTTCGCTCCACCCCGAGATCGGTGATGCGCGACTTGGGTGATCGAGGCAGCTGAAGAACCGAGCATAGGTCCCAGATATCCTGCTGGTGCACCGTTCCATCCCAGCAGATCCTTACGTCCCATTTCAATCCGTGCCGGCTCGCTATTTCGGCGCGCGCCGCGACGAAAGCGCGGAAGCTATCCTTGGTCATTGTTTGTTCTTCATTTCATCAATGATTGCTTCGACGGCCTCTAGCGTTGCGCGCAGCTGCCCAAAAGGAGACGACCCGTTGCCGTCAGGCGACTTGTCAAAGAACTGCCGGACAACAGGCCGTAGCACGTCCGCAACCTTCTGGTGCCGGTCCGCCCTTCTGATTGGCACAAACTTGTAGCATCCGTAGCAAGCGACGACTGGATACTTTGGGCACTTCCCAACACCAGCCTCGCATTCCCCGATCAGCGGGATAGGGGTGCCATGGACGGTTCCGCTAATCTGCTTGTCGGCGGGGCCGGCTTCCAGTTCCGACTGTGCGATCGACCGACCGCTGTATAGATCGTCAATTCGTCTGAACACTGGAGACAATCCCAGTGCTTCATTGACTCTCTTGGCGATATCCCTGGAGCCTTTGAAATAGACGTTGCCAGTTCTTGCGCTTGACTGCCCTAAAAAAGCAGCTAGTTCCTCGTGCGACGCGCCTGCATCGACCATCCTTTGAGCAGCGGTGTGCCGATAATCATTACAGCTTCGTGAGTGGCCAAGAATCTTCTTACTTACAACCTTGACGCACTGCGAAATCTCTGCCGGAGTGAGGCGAAAATACGATCCGGCAGTAAATTCCGGCGTAAGTGACTCCTCGTGCGTTACCGTGTGTATGTAGTGTTGTCGGTAGATCGGCGAAGGATCGCATTCCGATCGGCGACCATGATATTCCTGAAAGATCGGAGTCCAATCGGAGCTTATTTTCCTCAACATAGGAAATTTTTTGGCCTCGGATCGCTGCTTCGCCATATGGAACCGGACATGGACGGTGAGGCCGCCCCTCAGATTCGGGGATGTCCGAATCCGGATGTCGTCCGGCAAGACTTTTGAAATCTGGATCGGCCTCATCGCATGTTTTTTGGCGCATATGAGGACCGCTGCCTCCCGCAGATCATTCGCCGATACCGTCTTTCCGGCCCTGAGCGCCGAGGCCATGCCATCGAGGTACCGGATGATTGCACCTTGCTCCGACAGCGAGAGGAACACTTCCCCGATCTCGATCGATTTATAGAGGTTTCCCGGCGGGCCTCTAAAAGATCGGACGAAGTCGACATCGTTCTTTGTCAAAGACCCCAGGCCTTGGTCGCAGAGAAAGCGCAGGAAAGTCTTGCCTCCCCTGTAGGAGTGCGGATAGCCCTTCAGGAAGGGAAGGACCTCTCTGTGCCAATAGTCCCTCAAGCCTTGGCGATCCAACGCAAAGGGGTACAAGAAGGCGTCGGCGCCAAGCACCTCCAGAAGCCTGCAAAGGCCGGAGTGAAGGTTTGCCAGATAGGTCGGAGCGTGGCGCGTCATTGCCCAGACAATCAGGCGACGATGGAGCGCTCGTAGTGGCCTAGGTATCTCGAGCAGATTCAGGATCAACCGGGTTCCAGAGACGGCTACCGGGATTTTCATCACCGTGTCGGCCTGCTCGAGCGTCACGATCTGTTCGGAGTACGGATCATAGTACGACACGCTAGGCGGCACCGGATCAAGCCGCGAAAGATGATCTTCAAGCACGGCAAAGGCATCTTCCCGGTTACCCAGCACGGCGGCTATTCTCCCGTTTCGAGTTCTCTCAAATGCTCCACATGGGTGTCCCAACGGCGGTCCCAAACCTCCTGAAGGCGGTTCTCGAAATATGCGCGCGCGTAATGGAGCGGCATGTCGGACTTCCTCGACCATCCAAAGAAAACCTTGAGCTGAGAGACGGCGTCCTCCATTCCAACGCCGGCATCCAACATGTCCTTCAAGCGAACAACGGCTGCGGTATGCCGACATTGGTGCGGAGTGACACTGTCTACCGCCAGTCTTTTGTCCAACAACTTGATCGATGCCTCCGACAGGTGTTTGGTGATCGTGGAAAACACCGCGTTGACGGTGTTCTTGGCAATCGGGTTATTCCAAGCGGAGTTGAACAGGAATGTATGAGGCGGATTGCCGCGATAATTGTCGACATATGTTGCTACAAGAACTGCAATTTCTCTGGGAATTGGTATTTGACGCGTCGAGTAAGCCGTCTTTAGAAAGGGTCGGTCTTCGCGAGTGTCTGTATTATCTTCTTCCAGCGGCTCCACCACGTTCATCCAGTAGCGCTCAGCGCCTGTCCGAGGGTCAATCGCCCTAAAGATTGCATCGACTGCTAACAAGCATATCTCGCCGCGGCGCAGGCCCAAATGCAAAAGCAAGATCAGCATCAGGAAATTTCGGTATTTTTGGGGAACCGTTCGGAACGGATTACGCCTGGAATCGACCCGAATGATTTCGTAAAACTCTTCTATAACTTCGGAAGGGAGGGCTCTAAGCTGAGTTGTTGCTTCGTCAGGCCGAGTCTTTAGTCTTCTACACTCTTCATCCATCCTACCTATTGCCGATAACAGCTCTTTTGATTTAGGTATGCCGTCGATCAAGCAGATATGGCGGAGTATTTGGACTAGGAAATCAGACGCATAGCGCCACGTCTGCTGATTATCAATATTACTGTCGAGACCACCATTTCGAAGTTGAATAAACAAACCTTGCAAAATTGAAACCAGTGCATCGATATCGAGGTCGTTAATCAGTCGGTCCAGACAGTCATAGCCTAGTCTGACGCGAACAGCTTCGTGTAGGCGTTCCACTGCTGACACTACCTTGCCCCGCGTAGACTCCTTCCACCCGCTCCCATTCAGAACAAGCCAAGCGTGAAGCCAGTATCGAGGAATGCCTACCTCATCGACCATGATCGTACCTGCCAGCGAGCGAGGAACCATCCGGCTGGAAAGCCTAAATTTCAAACCTGCCCCCTTTCGGCACGGCGCCCGTTGGTTGCCCCCGATGCTAGACTGAGTGTAGCGACCCTCTTACTCAGCGGCGGTAGCGAACTTCGGCGCAATTGTGCCGTGAGGGGAGGGTTCGGCGATTTGCCGGCAAACGCGATCATGTTCACGCGATCTCAACCGAGCCTACTTGCGTTCCGGGTGATCTAGGTGAAAACCCCCGCAACATGCCGATCCTCATACTGGGCCCAACGCAGAGGCACGGATTGCTTGCACAAGCAGCGGAGCAGACGTCTCCGTTCCGAGTGTCGAGACATTTTCCAGGCGACACTACGAACGACGCGACGTCGAAATTCTTGAGGTCGGCAAGAGCCTGCTTCAGGTCTCCAGGTTTCAGAGCGAATGAATTTTCTGGCCCCGCAGCCTCACTTCCAGCTTCGTTGTCGTTTCGACGGGTGCGCCCCGAACTGCTAGCATTGTCTGCCATCATTGTTCTCCATGGAGCGACAATCGCCCTGGCACGCGGGTGAGCATTCTCTCGCCTCGCGGGAGAGCCCAAGCCTCGAATCACTCTTGCCTGATGACGAAAAAGCTAATCCGAAGCTCGCGGAAGGTCAACGATTTTCACGAGCATAATCAAATGGTTAGCTATGAGTCTCGCATCCTCATAGTCTCATAGCGCTAGGACGTTGATCTTTCTCATGATCCGAAGTTTCGATCATCCGAGGTTGGTCAGCGATGGTCGCGTAGCCGCCGATCCGGCCGACCGGCCCGCTCTCACGGTTTGCATTGCTGAAATGGTCGAACGGACCAAGTCTGTGGCGGCCATTGCCGATGCCGCCCGACGTCAGAAGAAACTTCTTCATGCAGGTCTCTCCCAGGAGGGTGAAGCGGAGCGCAGGATCGCGTCTGCAGGAGTTCCAGAATTTCTATTTGCAAAATTGCAAGCGGCCTTATCGGCAAGAAGCTTGCGGCACCGATGTGTTCAAGGCCGCTTTCGACTATGAGGCGAAGCACGGACGCCGCTCACTACGGCGGAGCTGCGGTTTGCTCAGTCCTCTTTTGCCGCTAGCGGATGATTCATCCCTGGCGTCGCATAGATGCTCTCAGGCGCTCACAAGGTGCCATCAGGAAGGCCGGGAAAAAGCGCTGGTCTGAAACAGCGTCTCTCAGGGCACGCGTCCTAGAACTGGAGGGCTTGCTAGCGGCACGCAACAAGGATTGCGTCGACTTAATAGTTCTTCTCAAGAGCATCAGGAAGGATCTACGGAACTTGCAAGCAAACCGGAGGGCTGGAGTCGAATGAGCATCCCCGATCCGAAAGGCGGACCCAGCACACCACCTTCGCCGCTCCGGGCAATTGGGCGATCATTTCAGGACTATGAAGAAAGGGTTGCCAATCTTGAGACATTGGTGGCCACACAGGCCCAAGAAATAGAACGCCCAAAGGGCTTATTGGCCAATGGATCGGCAGCGAAAGCCGAGGCAACGTATACGTAGGTTCCGGAGATCAGCGGCTTCCATCTTCGTCGTCAAGTTCATCGAACGACTTACCTGCCGGGGAGAGTGATCTCCGACGCAACGCGCCGAGCGACCTCGTCAACCTTTCGTTGGGATCCCAGCTCGCATTCCCAGGCGACCATAACCTTCCAGCCGCGCTCCTCGAGGGCCGCTGTGTTTTGCTGGTCGCGATGGACATTGCGGTCGAACTTCTCCTGCCAAAACGGCGTCCGGCTTTTCGGGGTCGACGCGACCTTGCACCCGGCATGGCGATGCCAGAAGCAGCCATGCACCAATACGACGGTCTTGAATTTCGGCAGGACGATGTCCGGCGTCCCTGGCAGGCGCCGGTAGTGCACGCGGAACCGCAGGCCAAGCGCATGGAGAGCCCGCCTCAATGCCAGTTCCGGCGACGTATCCTTCGACCGGATGCGCGACATCCGTTCCGAGCGTTGCTCTGTGGAAAGGAAGTCAACCATCGCTGCCGCTACTCCTCTCGAGGCGGGGCCTGAAGAAGCTCGAAGAAAGGGAAACCGCGGATGATCTCACCGGGGACGTCGAACGACTTGTACAGGCACTGGTGGTTCGCCAGCGTCTTCACGCGTTCTGCGAGCTCGCCCGCGCTTGCCGCTAGCCCGAGCGCGGATAGCTCTGCCGCTGTGACGTTCGGCACCTTGTGCACGAACCAAGTTAGCAACGGCTCGCGGTAGTCGGTGGCGCCCGCCTTGAAGTGCCGCAGGTATTGCGAGGCCAGGATGATACCCGTGCCGAACTCGCGTCCCTGGAGAAGCAGCTTGCGAAGCACATCGAACTCGTAACGCATGATGTTGTCCGCTTCGTCGACCAGCAGGTACGAGTCGATTGCCCGGAGCTGTGGGCTGCTTCCGATGAATGGCCGCTTCGGCGTCCTCAGCATGTTCTCGTAGAACATGTTCAGCATTACCGCCACGAGCATGTTCTTGCTGTGGTCGTCTTGCCCGAGGGCATCCAGCGCGACCACAACGACGCCTTCGAGAAACTGGTCGAACGGCACGGTGCGCGACTGGTCTGGCTCGAAGATCTCCATGTCCATCAAATCGTCTATGATCGCCATTGGCGAGTCGGCCTTTCCGTCCAGAATCGCAGCATAGGCCGCGTGGACATCGCGGAGCGTCGGAGGCGCGTCTTGGGGGGCTGCGTCATATGCCTCCCGCACTGCGCGCTTGAGCTTATCCCTCTGGACCGGGCCGATGCCGGGATAGATCTTGCCGAGCACGTCGGCGAAAAAGCGAAACCGGTCGAGCCAAGGCGTGGGGACGTCGCCGATCGTCCTAGTGTCAAACAGGTTCAATGGCAGGCGGTGAGGGCGCACCACGCGCGCGCCTGTAGCCGCGACGAAATCCTCACTGCTATAGTCCCGCTTGTAGTCGAAAATGAGGAAGCGCGGTCGTATCCCTCGGTTCGCTGGGCCTGCAGCAGAAATCTGCGTGATGAGCGACTTCAGCAACTGCGTCTTGCCTGTCCCGAGGTCCCCGACGACGCCCATGTTCAACTGGTTAAGCCTCGTGTCCGAGATATTGAGCGAAAGCTCCCTCGGCTTGAAGCCATCGACGGTCTTTCCAACCTGAAGGACGACCCCGATGCCTTGGTCCTCTGCATTGCCGTCCATCGCCGCCGAACGCGCAGTGGTGACGATGGAGATGGCTGGGGGAAACGTCGGTGAATCCGGTTCGCTTTCCGATTCATTGCTTCCGTCTGGTGGCGTTTCGACCGGGGGCGGCGCCACTGTCGTTGGCTCCCCCCGCTCGTCCATGCCAGCCCTCACTACCTGGCCAGCGGGCACGGGCATGAGCGCCCAGTCGCCCACTCGGGCCTTGACCATGGCGTAGAAGCTCGAAGGGTCGCCGGCCACGATCTGGCCCGCGTCCTCGCGTCCTATGACGATCGTCTCGTCGAACCCATCGCCGTCATGGTCGCGCGGCGCGCTCGATGGCGATTCATCGACAATGACAAGGCGGCCGCGGTGGTCGATCTCGACACAGTCGTCGCCGTCGAGGATCGCTTTCGCGACTCGTTCATGCAGTTCCGACCATTCGGCAGAGTGCCCTTTGACATCGTCCTGCTGGCTGTAGACCCGCATGCCGAATCCGATGATCGAAAGCATCAGGTGCTGGAAAGCCAGTCCCCAAAGCCGGGGCTGATTGGGATGGGGTGCCATCGCCTCAAGCAGCGATGATAGTGCCTTGGCCTGCTCAAGCGCCTCGACGGCATCGCCTGCTGCGTAAGAAGCCGTAGGCCTGCACTTCACCTCTACCGGCGTCAGCTTGATGCGCAGCCTGCCGCCCGCGAAGTCGATGCCTACTACCATCAAGTCGGGTCTTAGAAGCGCAAGGTCTTTCCGGTCCTTCCCAAGAGTACGGCAAAGGTCGCCGATGTACCCTCGGAATGGATCGACCGGGACCACGATCGCGATCGCCGGCTCGTCCTCGCTTCCCTTGAGCACGGGGAGCACTCCACCGGAATAACCCGCCTCCGCTCGGAACTTGTCCTGAAGGAGCCGGACGGCCACGAGGACGCCAAGGTCACCCGTCGCGCCCGAGTCGTCGCCTGCGAGGCCCTTGATCGTCGGAATGCCCCGCCGTGCCACCTCGAGCAGCACATCCTTGACCTTGGCCGGTTCTATGCCTTTGCAGCCCGGCAGGCGGTCGAGGGCTTTGGCGAGCGCTTCCCGGTCTGCATCGGTCACCTGCGAAAGGAGATAGTAGCCATTTGTGTCGCCCGAGCGGTGGGAATAGGACGGCAACTCATAGTCCCAGAGGTAGGCTCCCTCGAGCCAGCCCCCCAGGAAGCATGCGGGATCGATCGCCGATGATGATACTGCCACGAAGTCGGCCCGCCGTCCCTGCAGCATGTGCCTCACCTCGTGCACATTAGGGGCAAATTGCAGGCCGACGCGGGTTGCCGACAGGTTCTCCATCGCTGCGACCAATCCCCCGACTTTGTCGGCGAGAACATCGCCGGACTGTGCCGGTGGCGTGGACTGGCGGGACTCATTGAGGAATATGCGCGGCAGCTGCCGGCGGACGCGGTGCCGTGACAAGGCGCCGAAGCCAAGCGGGGTGCGCTGGTCTACTGCCGCGATCCCAGGTTCGGACATGTCGAGCTGCGCAATGATCCCGAGGTCAGGGATGCTGCGGGGTGGCTGGCCGCTATACCACCGGACGGCATTCCGCGTATCTTCGGACAGGTTCGCGATCTTGGCGTCATCCGGGCGGGCATCATCGGTCCTGTCGTCGAATATCTCGACCAACCTTTGTCCTGTCGCGCGCGAGCGCGGCCGCTTCGCTTCCGGCTGGAAGCGTGTCGTGCACCATTCGATGAGCCCGTCGTTGCACGCATCCGTGGCGCCACCCGCGCTCGACACAGCAATCGAGACTACTGGCTTGGCGGCAAGCAGCTCGGAGACGTCATCTAGCGCCCTGACGACCTGCGCGGCGCTGAAGCCGACCGATATGCCGCCAACGCTGATCCCGAACTCGTCGCCAAAAGGGGCGTCCATTGACCGGCGAGCAAGGTTGGCGAGGCTCGACCCGTTCCAGAGCACTGACCAATAGTCGGTGCCGTTCTCGACCGCGAGGTACTCAATCTGGTCCACTCCCGATGGCGACCGCACGAACATGGTCATGATGTCGGGGACGCAATCAGGGTCGAGCACGCTGGCGGCAGGGCATGGCTTGCCCTGCTCGTCGGCGTCGGACAGGACACCCTGCGCCACGACATGCCAGCCCACCCGTAGTGGATGGAAGGGCGAGAGCAGGACGGCATCCGGCACCCGGGCCAGGCTGCGCCCGCTTCCATCAAGCGAGGCTATGGCGACGACATCGCACCAGCAAGCGACCTCTGGTGCTGCAGCCAGCCAGGCATGGTACGCATCAACATACCGCTCGACGACCGCCCTGAATTCCTCATCGCGTGCGGCCCACTCGCCAAGTCGAGCGATCTCGAAGACCCCGGACTGGTCGCCGTCCCCGCGCACGCGGTTGGCAATCTCCTCGCGCAAGGCGAGGAATTCCTCCGGCGGGTCGAATTCGTCAGGCGCGGGGCGCGGGTCGCAAATGAACCTCCCTTCGGACATGATGGGCCCACTCTCGGCTCCCCACCTTGGCGGCGCCCAGTGCGCGCCATAGTCCTCCGCCAGCACGATGGGCTGGTAGGACTGCCGAACTGATTCCGGCGCCAGCAGCCAGTCCTGGAGCATCGTCGATCGGACGGCGCGGTTGACCTGGATGACCGCCTTGGCGTCGAAAGGCTCAAGCGGGCGCCTGTTGGCCCGTATGAGGCGCTCGAACTCGCTCCGGCACCCAACTTCAGGCGCGTCTTCGCAGGTCAGGTAGACGCGGCAAGTCTCATGGGAGAACGAGCCATCCCGGATCGGGCGGGCAAACCTGAAGTCGACCTGCAGATTCCCTTCCGCCTCGACCTCGAGCTGGAAGATCGAATCTCGGAGGTCGCGCACCACCAGGTGCGTGGCCGCCTCGGCCCGCCCGTCCGCTTGCTCCGCGGTGCTCGTCGCCGATGGCTCAAGCTCAATTCCGGGCGAAACGAAGACGAGGAGCTCGTAGCGACCTTGACCTGGCAATGTCAGGCTCGATTCCCAGTCGGCTCCACTTCGCGCGGCTCCCCTCGCGGGCTTGCGAGGGCCGGTGAACTTCCTTGCCAGGCGACAGCCTACGAGGATGCCGGGTTGCCACGTCGCCAGCGACACGACCTTCATCGAGCCCGGCTTGAATCCTTCAGCCGTCGCCTTGTAGCTAATCGGGTTCTTGTGCTGCGGCGGAGCCGCGTCCGACAGGATCTTGTCGGAGTCGGCCTCGATCTCGCCTACCTCCTTTGATCCGCCGGCCGGCGTGCGCTGCACCTCAACTCGGGCACCGCTCTGATCGCCACCCTTCGTCGCGAACTTCAGGTCGACCCGATCCACTACGACGGCGGGCATTGCCTTCCCAAGCGCAGCAATTGCGTTGACGCATTCCATGACGATGTCGCCAGAGACCACCGACTCCTCGGCGAGTAACTCCGACCACTTCTCGACGTCTAGGAAGTTCCACCAGTCGGGCGGAGGGCCAAGCTCCAGGCCCTGCATCGGCGCATAGAAGGCCGCGGGCGCACGATCGAAGGCGCTCTGGACCTGCCAGCCAGCCCTTACGTGGGTGTGAAACTGCTCGAGCGCGTCCCGCTCATCGTCCGTGGCACCATCTGCCAGGCGGTCGATGCCATTGCGGAAGCCGTCAGCCATCGCGTCGGCAATCTTGTCCAGTGTCCCAAGCTGGTCGTGAGCTGACAGCGACCCATCGCGCCGTGGAGGCACCCCGCACGCCAGGCTCACGCCAAATCCAGCCGGGAGGCCGAGTCCGCGGTCGATCGCTAATAGCCGGGCGAGCACGTTCCATGCCCCCTTGCGGGTAGGGCGGTCGGGGTCCACTTCGTCGGCCGCGCGGGCGGCGGCTTCGACTAGCAGGCGACCTTCTTCCGCCATTGCCTCGGTCAGGCCAGCACGCGCGAGGCCATCGGAGACTACGCGCTGCACGAAGGCGTCATCCCACCAGCTCTCGAAGGTTGCGTTTCCCCCGTTGCTGACCTCCGCGACCCCGAACCTGTCGGTCGTCGACGACACGGACAGGATGCTGTGCTCGCCCGGCGGGACGAGGGCCACGAAGCTCGGCAGCTCGGGCAGGTTCCTGAGGTCCAGCAGATGCGTTTCGTCGCATCTGCCCGACTCCCCGATCCCAGGGTTTCCCCCTGGTAGCTGTGCACGGGGAACCTGCAGAAGATAGGGCGGCCGCGATCCCGCCACGGCCTCGGACTCGCGGACGAGATGGTCGAACACCTCCGAGAGGATCTCGAGTGGCGGCCCATGGAAGACAAGCCTAACCTCAGCCTGCCCGGCAGTCCCGAGATCCGGTGACGCGATGCCTACCTGCGCAGAAACATAGTCGGCAAGCGCTTGCGCGATTGCATTCATGGCTGCTCCCTTCCGCTAACCGGTGACAACCGGAACGGCGGCACGAGCAGCATACCGCTCTCAGCATCAGGGCTGTCGAGGACGAGGCCGAGCATCCTTAGCTGCTGGCCGAGGTCATTCTGCGGTATGTCCCTGTGGGCCATGCTGACGCCATATTGAGCCAGATGCTGGGCGAGCCGGTGAACCGATCGAGGGCCGCCAACGCCAGCAAGGGAACAATGCACCAGCGCCAGTACGGCCACCGGGCCGAGGGACACGATCCACGGGCTATTCGCACTAGCGCCAGCCTTCCTCAGGACATAGCCTTGGTCATAGCCCCTGAGGGTGGGATTGGCTGTTTGGCGCTGGCCAAGCACGTGGCGGACGAACTCGTTGATATTCGATCCGATGCCCTTCCGGCAGAGGAGCGTGCGCGTTTCCCTGTCCTCGAGACTGGCCACGACGTCCCGCACCCCCGTCGCCTGGAGGTGAGCCCGGTTTGCGCGGACTTGGTCGCAAAGCTCGGCCAGGCCATGCGAGGAGGACAGGCCATCCGCTGGCGCGATCCCTAACGAATCCAAAGCCCATAAGGTCGCGTTTATGCCGAGGCGAGCCGCAAGGAAGCGGGAGACACTGTCCCGGATCGAGGGCAAGGCCTTGTTCCCATAGGGTAGGCAAGCGAGGCGCTCGGGGAACAATGCCACGCGCGAGGCGTCCACCCCCTCGGGACCTTTTCCGTCTAGGGCTGAGGACAGTGCAAGCCATGCGCGAGAGTGGACCTCGCACAGCCACACGACATGGGCGACCGCACCTAGGCGAATGACAGCCTCCAGCAGGCTGGTCCACTGGCGGCGCGTCATTGTCGACTTTGCCGCGATCACAGCCTTGAGGTCGTGGACAAACTGGCGCGCGGGAAACACATCGATGCTGGCGTCGTCCCTCGCTATCACGGGGTCGGCGCGCGGGGTTGCCAGCTGCCAACTGGGCTCCGGCACCCACGCCTCGACCTCGGCTTGCAGGAACCGGGCAAATACGTCGTCCTCGACGCCGACCGACAGCGCCTCGAAGAAGGCTTGCCAGGTGGCCTCTGCTACAGCCGGATCGCTGGACCCAAGCCAAATCATTCGCTTGACAAGCTGGCCGGCGGTCCAGGGATTGCCGGCCAGTCGCGCCGATCCAGAGAAGATGCTCAGCTGCGGCACCAGCGGCGTCACCTGCAGGAAGCGCTTGGTCGATTGGTTCGGGAGCTTTGGGCTTTCCAGGATAGAGCCGAGCAACGAGCTGAAGGAGTCTGGGTCAAGCGTGGAGCCCTCCGGTCCCTTTCCGCGCTTCCTGGCACGCTTGATCGCTTGGTCGAGATCGCGGCCGCGCTGTGGCACCGTACGCTCGGTCGCACCCTCGAGGCCGATGACCCGGTAGACGGAAGAGAGGATCACCTCCGAGCTGGCGTATTCCGGCGCGGGCGTCATCGCTAGCCGTGCCCTTGAGTAGGCTTCGTGCGAGTTCGCCCAAGGTGCATCGCGGAACTGCGCAAGCGTCATCGCCGCCCGGTCTCCCTGAGCAAGCCAAATCCCTCCCGCCGCTGCTGGACGGCGACTCCGCCAGTGCCGAGCCTGATCTCGGCGCGAGGCAGCACCACCGCGTCCCGGACGATCGGACCGCCGAGGCGAGCGCCCGTTGTGTCCAGAAGCGCAAGGACGGACCGCGGAAGCGACGCGACCGACATGCCGCGATCGACCTCCTTCACTGCCTTGAACAGGTCATAGGTCAGGGCGATTTTCTGGGCGGATGCGCCATCGCCGACTTCCAGGAAGCGGAGCGGCGAGCACGGACGCCCCTCCTGTAGGGTATCTGTTGGCTGAACGTGGCGCCGTTGGACGACAAGCGTCGCGCGCCTCGTCGGCGGGGGCAATGGCTGCCCGAACGTTGTCGTAAGCGACACCTCAAAGTCCTGATTCTTGTTAAGGAGCCGCTCGACGTCCCGCGCAACCTCGAAGACCCCATCGCCGCCATCGTCCACGATCTTCTGGAATTCACGAAGCACCTCGGCATCCAAGACGGTAGCGGTCCTTGCGCCAATGCTCCGCCGGACCATCCGGCAGGCAAAATCACGGACTAGACGCTGCACGCGAGTGGCGACAGCCGGCTTTTTCCGGCGCACCTGCTGCCTCGAGAGGAAGGAATCCAGCTCGGCAAGCCTGCTGAGGAGGTCGGTCTCAATGCCGGAGAGTACGCGCGACTTCCTGACGTGGTCCAGCCCCTCAGCGACCGAGCGGCTGAAGCGCGTGTCGAAGTCGCGGAGCACGTAGGTCGTGCCGTGCGTTGCCGCCGCCTCGCTTTCTGGGCTTGCCAGCGCAGGATCGAGCAGCTGGTCGAAACCGTCGAGGAGGCCGGAGATCATTGTTGGCAAATAGGAGGCTCGACGCGACGCAAGGAACCATTGCAGGCCCATGGCAGTGTTGTTGTCCTTGAGGCCGAGCTCGGTAAGATCGCGCAGCAGGGCCAGACCTGCCTCCTTGTCCCAGCCGTGGAAGAGGGCGTGCTGGTATTGCGCGCCGACGAGCTGGAAGATGGCGATGGAACTGTCCTTGCGCGGGCGAGCACTTGCCAGGGCCTCCTGATCAAGCCGGAGGCGTGATGCCGCCCATTCGCACGGGGAACTTTCGTCGAGGGAGGCATCGTCTCGGTGTCCCGCAAGCAGATACGAGACGAGCGAGAACAAGTCACGGAAACTCCAACGCTTCCCGCTCCCGATCTCGAACCACCTCAACATCTGCTGCAGCGCTGCCGCTGGTCGCTCCCGCGCGAGCTGCGAACGGCTTCCACAAAATGGACACTGCGCTCCCGCGGCACACGTGCCCGGCTGCGGCCAAAGGCTGGCGTCAAGTGCCTTGCGGAATATCTCCACTGCCGGGGCCGGGTCGCCGTTCTCGGTGCCAACGAGCAACGACTCCATGTCCATCGGCCACACGGCAACCTCCGGATAATCGTCGAGAGGCCAGCAGGCAGGGGCGTCGGGCGACAGGCTGACCGCCTGGCTGGTGCATTCCAGAAGCCTGCGCGCTTCGTCCGCCCCAGCCTCGATGGCCGATATGAGCGCATCGTCGAGCACGCCGCGGTTTACGCAGCAAAGGTAAAGCTCGCGCGAGCCCGGGACCGTCGCCGATGTCAGCTCGCGAAGGAGCAGGCTGGCGGCTGACTGACCTGACGAGCCTGCAATGACCGAGGCGTCCTGGACAATGGAGAGCGGTAGGTCTCTGGTCGGCGAAGCGAGGGCACCTGCATCGAGCGTGATCGTGCGGGGGACCTTCTCGCCGTCGGGCTTGAAGGCGACCTCTAGCGCGCTCAGCAGCTTGCCGTCGCAGCCAAGGGCGTCGTCGAGCCAGACCATCGTCGTCTCGATTGCCTCGGTCTTGCCGTTGCCCGGCCCGCCAACGAGGAGAATGACCCGCGGCGTCCCGTCCTTGCCGGCGCCAATATCCGCGCACCACTGCTGTAGGCGCGACAGCAGGTTCGTCCTGAAGACCGCAGCACCCGGCCGCCCACTTTTCTCGTCGAACAAGCGACGGACACCACCGGAGCGGTTTCCCGCCCACCTGAGCAACTGCGCGGGATAAGGCATTGCGGTTTCGTTGGTCTCCATGCGCTAGCCCAACGCCGCCATGGCCGGGCGCTTTGAGGCCGGCCCGACGACCTTCCTGCCAACCTCTATCTCGTCGAGTGCCTTGCAGACTGCACTTCCGATTGCCCGTGCGAGGTGGGGCGGTACCGCGTTACCGACCTGGGTATATCGCGGGCATTCCTTGGTCCGGCGATCACCACCGGTGGTGAACTTGCCCTTGAACTGGAACCAATCCGGGAAGGATTGCAAGCGCGCGCTCTCACGGACCGTTAGGATGCGAGGCTCGGAATAGTGCAGCACATCGTCAGGAAGTGTCGTAATTGTTGGTGCCGGTTCAGTCGGAGACATTGGGTAGATGCGGTGCTTCTTCAGTCCGTAGCCGCGCCGCGCTTCGTCGTCCATGCGGACGCCACGCCGGCATTCTGCAAGGATTCGCCCGAAGCGCTCGCGCACGTCGTCCCGGTGTCGGGCGAGGCGCATACTGTCGGGCTGTCCGTCGTGATCGCTGCGCATCAGCCGCTGGTAGCGTGTCGCAGGTTCGCCCCGGCGCGCCTCCTGAAAGCCGCGAGGGGATTCGGGATCTTCGCAGGGGCGTAGCTCCACGCCAGCGATCTCAAGGTCCGAGATTGCTTCCCTGGCGGATATAGCGTCAGGCAGGCCGAGCTCCTCGAGCTGGGACCCCCGAACCTCCTCGAGTAGCTCGAAGACACGGCAAACGCCTCCATCCAGCCAGTCAGCCAGATCACGCCGGACTCCAATGGCAATCAGCCGCGACCGCTTCTGCGGCACGCCGAAACGAGAGGCGTCGACCAATTTGGCCTCAACCTTGTAGCCGATGCCATCCAGACTCTCGACGAGCTTGTCATAGAAGGAACGCTTCTTGGGTGTCGGGCCGATTGGTAACTCGACAACATTCGAGGGTCGATGAACGATGCGCATCCCGGGCACATTCTCGAGGATGAGGGCAATCGGACGTATCGCGTCGACCGCTTCAACGTATTTTTGGAAAAGCTGATTTCGCGGATCATCCTCGACCCGCCGCCCAGCGAAGCTGAACCCTTGGCAGGGCGGCCCGCCCGCGAGTACGTCGACCTTGCCGCGCAGCTTCAACAGGTCGGACTTGTGCTCCTCCAGAAGCTCGTCAATGCCCCAGGCACGTTGGTCAAGCCAAGTCGGCCATTCGAAAGCATGGCCCGTATTGGAGGACTCGGAAACGAAGTTCGCATGAAAAGTCTGGAATGCCATGGGATCGCGCTCAACGGCGAACAGGCCTTGCATGCCGGCCATCGAAAGCCCTAGTGACAATCCACCGCATCCAGAGAACAAATCTACGAACCTACGAGCCTTCATCGGCAACGCTCATCCAATTGCTGCTCGACACTTTGCGAGCAAGCTAAAACGAGGAACCGGGCTTCGTTCTTCTTGGGCTCGATAGACGCGAATCTTTCCCCTTGCGACGCAAAGCCATAGCAAGGAATGCCAGTCACTTCCACTACGATTGTACCGCTACCGGGTTCTCGTCTCCCCGCCCCACCCGCAGTCCGCCTGACGAAGGAAGCAAGGTACCAAGCGGAGACTGCGAAGCCTACAATCATCGATCATCGGGTCCCAACCACGGTGGCTTGCCCGAGCGAAGGATTCGTACACTGCATACCGATCAGGTCAGGAATGTTCCGGATATCTATCCGCCGAAAGTCTTCCAGGCTTCGGAGCCGAGCGCTGCGGCTCCCTCAAGGCTGGCAGCCGCCGATTTCCAGAGAACGATTACCATGAGGAGCAGCGAGAACGTCAAGAAGGTTCGGATGAGGAAGAGGTGCGCCATCCGGATGCGAGTGATCTTGGCGTTGACCTCATCGCGATTCGTCCGGACGGCGCAGAGCATCTCCTTCACCAGATGCTGCTCCGGATCAGGGGACGCTGCCGCCTGGAGCAGCTCACTGACATCGACGCGGCTGTAGACCGAAACCTTCAGGGTCCGAAATGACCACACGCCGCACGCCAGCAGGTAGGCCATGCCGAGAACGAAGATGGCCAGAGTGATAGTGCCGAACGCGTCCCTGGGAGAGCTCGGAACCTGTTGAAAGAAGTCGGTCACGAGCGAGCCGAGGATCGGTACCATCGCTGCTATGACGGCAAGATAAAGAGATGCCTTGGTTTCGGCGCCTTGCTTTCGTTCGTTCTCGGCGGCCGTCAGCTGCCTTGCATGCTCCATGGCTTCGGGTAGTTTCCAGATCGTCGACCGGATCGCCACGAGCTCGCCGCCACGATCTTCCTTCGCCTGCTCGTCCGCGGAGCGGGTGATTGGATCGAGAACCGGCCAGAAAAACTCCCTGACGCGTTTCATCTGCGGCCGATCCTTTCTAATTCGTCGACTATCGCCGAGGATATCGGCGCGCCAGTGCGGTTCTCAATCCAAGCCCATTGACCGTTCGGGTTGCATTCTAGGAACCAGTGTCGCCCTTCAGCATCGAGAATGAGATCGATGGCACCGAACCTGAGGTCGAGCTGCTGCACGATGCGCACACACAATCCCTCGATATCCGGTGGAAGCTCGACGAGCATGTGAGCCAGGCCGGGGACGGAACCCCTGCGCCAGTCCGTGACTGTTTCACTCGTCGACTGGGAATCGATCGCAACCGCGAACACCCGCTCGCCTACGACAGTCACCCGAAGATCCCGTCGCTTGGCAATCTCCGTCTGATAGATGGCCGGCACAGCGCCGATGCCCTGTCTGTCAGGCTCGGCGATTTCGGGCAGGCGCGTAGTGTAGATCACCTGCTCCGCACCGAACGGGCTCACCAACGCCTGCCTCAGCGGCTTGCCTACGACCGTCTTTCCCATAGTGAATCGGCGGACTTCGGCGAACGAGTTCGAGACAAGCGTCTGAGGGACGGCGAACCCAAGCGACTTGGCCAGCCGCAGCTGACGGGGCTTGTCCTCCGCCATTAGGATCGCGCTCGGATGGCTAAACCACCGGTCGCTGAGGTAGAGATAGACTGACTTCAGCGCCGACAGCCATTCGTTGGTGCGATACTCGCGATAGCCGTCCTCCAGCGATGAGGTGGACGAGGGGATTTCGGGACGACGGAAATAGGCCGATCTGACATCGGAAAGCCTGACCTCGCTGCCTCCGAGACGTAGGTCGAAGCTGTCGTCCTGCAAACAGAATACCAGTTCGGAGGTGGCTAGGGCCTCGGTGTTGAGCCTAAAGAAAGACCGACCGCGCCGCTTCAGCTCTTGGACGATGTAGTCGCTTGTAATGTCTCGCTGGTTGGTGACGATGAGGCAATCCATCGAGGCACCCGGTTACCAGAGCCCGTGACCTCGAGGATCCGTGTCATCGCTTTCGAGCTGCGCGTGCGTCTTCGTCGTCAGTTCGAGGATCGAGCCGGCCAACATGGCCCGATCATCGCCTTCATCCCGCTTCTCGTTTGTTTTCGTGGTGAGTTCGACAAGGAGGATATTGGTATCGTCAGTCTCCTGATCGACCCTTGTCTTCGTCAGGAGTTCGGCCAGATCGGCGTGATGTGCGATCAATGGCACCCGACCTTCCGGGCCGGCGACGGTCCAAAGACTCGCCGCGTTGTCATAGCCACCAGGCAGAGTCTCTCCTGCCGACCTCGTGACAGCGAAGCGAGCGAGGAACGGTGCCTCGCTTGTTGATCCGTTCATGGTCTCAATTCTCGACATCGGAGGGTCTACTCTGGTCCGCCTAGCAGAAGGATTGAATAGACGAGCTACCGAGTCCTTACAACGGCTTCAACAACATTACATGTGGACGCCATGAGCCACCGCCCAGCTTCGATAAACATCGGATCATGCGATCGAGTACGTACTCGCCAGGAATTCAACCTCTCCAAAAGCAGGCGCCCACATCGATCGGACCGACAGACTCGGGAAGGTCTCCGCTATCCCGCGTTCAAGCTCAGTCGCGAGATCATGCAAAACAGCCGGCTGCATTCACTTGGGCGGTCGTGGCGCGAGGCCCTTTGCGACCCTATCGGCGGCAAGCCAGTCCTCGTAGTTCTCTCGCACCAACTCGCCCGGCGTCGTCCTACGCATCGGCAGATTCAGTATGTTGAGTCCCGCCGCGGCGCGCAAGATTAGCTCGTCGGCCCTGATGAGCACTTCCCCCGAGCACCTCTTGACCGCGATCCATTGCGACCGTGTGATGATGAAGGCAGCGAAGTCGGCCAGCTGTATCCCTGGGACATCGGTAGATCTGCGGAAGTACGCCGTCGGCCCGTCGATCACGTCCGACCAGTTCGGCAACTTGCGCTTGCCGCCTGCGGACATGAGCCCCTCGTCTACGTAGAGCGGGAGAGGAAGTTCGAAGTCCTGGGGGCCATTGTCCTTCATGGTCCGGATGTGCTTCGAAACCTTCGAGCAAAGCAGTAGGAGCCCAAAGTGGGAAATGTCCTCCAGGTTCCAGCCGTCGACCCGCTTGCCCCCAAGGGACCGCCAAAAATCCGGATGATCCCGCAGTGTAAAGTCGCTGACGGTCTGGTGCACGACGGGAAGGCTGAGCCGATCCATCAGATCTGCCATGATGCTGATCATCTCCGCGCGCCTGTGGGGGGTGACCAACTTCCAAGGCCCCTCGCCGCTGTAGATATTGGTGAAGTGCAACTCCTCGACGCCGAACTCGTCACGCACGCCCGCCAGGACGATGTTCATGGCGGTCTGCACGATGCCGGCGATCGCCGAGGGCACGATGACGGCGGTCCAGGATTTGCGCGAGGAGGGCAGGAATTCCGACCCGGAATCGACACCAGGGTTTCCGGAATCGTCGACATAGATGGCTCCCGTCAAAACGCGCCCCCTGCAAACCGAGAGCATTAGCCGATATCTCGACGGACGGCTCAGTCCCGTGCTGCCATCCATACACATTCACGGGGGTGGTTACGAGCGAGATGAACCGACGGCCTGAGAGTTCAGTACAATCCTGCCATCTGAGATCCCCCAACTGAGCCCGCCTCCGATTCGCCTCGTGCACCTCTGTGATTAGGTCAACAGATCTCGTCTGCGACTGCGCACGCACGCCAGGCGTTGCGGTTCACGATGCTTCCTCTGTCGACGAGCCTTGCCGCGCTTTGAGTGCTGACTGGCTCGGCGTTACAAGGCCGCGCCGATTGGTGACACGCGCAACCCAAAAAGCAGCTCTCCGAGGGGGCCGTTAGGGAAACTCCATGGATTCGCCTGTAGGCTATTCCTTCACGACCACAAGGATTTGCGCGATCGAATCCCTGAACCCCCTCGATAGCATCGCGTTCGCAGACGGGAAACTACCCAGCCGAAGTGGTCTCGAAAAAGGGGCCGGGGAACGAACCCGCTGCGCGGGATGGGCGCGTGGGGTGAGGTAGAGATCAAGCACCGATCGTCGCGCTCGCATTGAGGGTGGTTCGGCAGCGGCAGAGCATCACGGGCTTCTTCAACAAGGAGCCTGACCATGCCCTATCCTGTTCTCGATGCCCCTATCAGTCCACTTCGTCAGCGGCTGATCGACGACATGAACATGCGGCGTTTCTCCCGGGAGACGCAGCGCAACTATCTCCGCGACATCGGACGCCTGGCGACGTTCCTCGGGCGTTCACCAGACACGGCGACCACCGACGACCTGCGCCGGTTCCAGATCGAGCAGCAGGACGACGGTGTTCCCGTGCTGACGATGAACAGCATCGTGTCGGCGCTGCGCTTCTTCTTCACGCATACGGTCGATCGGCCCGATCTGGCGCGCAAGCTCGTTCGTCTGGCGCACCCGCGCAAGCTGCCGGTGGTCCTCAGCCGCGACGAGGTTGCCCGGCTGCTCAACGCCACCACCTGCCTCAAGCACCAGGCCGCATTGTCTGTCGCCTATGGCGCCGGCCTGCGCGTCGCCGAGGTGTCGATGCTGAAGGTCGCCGACGTCGACAGCGAGCGCATGCTGCTGCGCGTCGAGCGTGGCAAGGGCGGGCGCTATCGCAACGCCATGCTGTCGCAAGACCTGCTCTTGTTGCTGCGCCAGTGGTGGAAGGTCGGACGCCAGCAGGGCCTGATGCATCGCGACGGCTGGCTGCTTCCTGGGCAGCATGCGATGAAGCCCATCAGCACCCGCCAGCTCTATCGCGTGGTCGTCGAGGCAGCGCAGGCGGCCGACATCGCCAAGCGGGTCGGGCCGCACACGCTGCGTCACAGCTTCGCCACCCACCTGCTGGAGGACGGCACCGACATCCGGATCATCCAGGTCCTGCTCGGGCACGCCAAGCTAAACAGCACCGCCTTCTACACCAAGGTTGCAACCCGCACGGTGCGCACCGTCACGAGCCCGCTCGACAAGCTTGGCCTGTTCAAGCCGGAAGAGATCTCACCCGACGGCTGAGCGTGCGCGCCTCGGTCGAGGTTGCCGACATCTTCCGCACTGCCGGGCCCGCCTTCCGGGCCGCCCATGCAGGGCATTTGACACTGCAGCAGCTCAAGGTCATGTCGGCGATCGAGCACTGCCGCACCGCGGCCCTTGGCGGTCACGTCGAGGCCTGCGAGGACTGCGGCCAATGGCGGATCGCCTACAACTCCTGCCGCAACCGGCACTGTCCCAGGTGCCAGGGTGCGGCCGCGCGGACATGGCTCGCCGAGCGCGAAGCCGACCTGCTGCCGGTCGGCTACTTCCATGTCGTGTTCACGCTGGCCGCCGAGGTCGCCGCCATCGCCTTCCACAACAAGGCGCTGGTCTATGACCTGCTGTTCAAGGCGGCATCGGAGACGATGCTGACGATCGCGGCGGATCCGAAGCATCTCGGCGCGCGCATCGGCATCACCGCAGTGCTCCATACCTGGGGCTCGGCGATGACACACCATCCGCACGTGCACATGATCGTGCCGGGCGGCGGCATCGCGCCGGACGGCAGCCGGTGGATATCGTCGCGTCTGGCCTTCCTGCTTCCGGTCCGGGTACTGGGCAAGCTGTTCCGCCGCCTATTCCTCTCCCGGTTGATCGCGCTGCACGACGCTGGCCGGCTCGCCTTCTTCGGCGCAATTGCCCATCTCGCGGAACGGCGGGCATTCCTGCGCCACCTGTCGCCGGTCCGGAAGAAGCGCTGGGTGGTCTACGCCAAGGCGCCCTTCGCCGGCCCGGAAGCGGTGCTCGCCTACCTGTCGCGCTACACCCATCGGTCGCGATCTCGAACAGCCGCCTCATCCGCCTCGACGAGAGCGGCGTCACCTTCCGCTACAAGGACTATCGTCGCCCTGGCGCCGACCGGCAGCAGCTCATGACGCTCACGACCGACGAGTTCATCCGCCGCTTCCTGCTCCACGTATTGCCAAAGGGATTCCACCGCATCCGGCACTATGGCCTGCTTGCCGGCTCCGCTCGCAAGGCCGGCCTCGCGCTTGCTCGCGAACTGCTGAACGTCGCTGCGCCGCCCGAGACCGACACCTCGGAAGAGCCGGCTGATGTCCATCCGTCCTGCCCCTGCTGCGGCGGACGCATGATCGTCATCGAGACCTTCGAACGGTGGAGACAGCCGCGCGGACCGCCACACGGTTCCCCGTCGACCGGGAGCAGCACGCCATGACCCGGCATGGAATGGTTCAGCCTTCGGCTGCAGGCACTCTGCCTCCGGCAACGGATCGACGCACGTCCATGGTGATTATCGTCTCCGACAGAGCCGCGCCCAGCCGCCCACCGTCCCGACAACACCGTACGCAGGCGCAACGAAGCGGTCTGTCCGCATTCACCCCAGAGCTTCCCGACACCGGTCGCGCCATCGCCGACATCTGCAAAAATCCGAAATCCCCATAGCCATCGCCTGTAGCCCGCGGGTTCCTTCCTCGGGGACTTTCGTACGCCTGCCGGCGCCCGAAACTCTTCACGGAAGCGGAAGGTCGGCTTTCGGATAATTGCACCAGAAAGCCGACTTCGCATCCGGGTTTAGTGTCGATCGGTTGCCCAACGAGCGGCGCTTGCGAGAAGTAAGTCTTCGGCCCTTATTATCCGACCAGTTCGTAAGAGGACCTGTGGAAGCACAGAGCCCCCAGGGAAAACGAGCGCAAGCTCGATCTATCGACTGTCAATAGTCGGGATGGAGCATCTGGCGAATTGGTACAGGCAACCTGACAAGGCTCCAGCCATAAACGACGCCTACAAATCCCGTTGCCAACTACATGGAAAATTTCGACGCTCAGGCCGAATTTCAACCGGTCTTTCGAGAAGCAGCAGCCAAGTAGCGCATGCGCGACATCGCCTTGGTCAAACGATTGCCAATGGTATTCTCGTGGCAGCCGAGCAGCGCCGCAAGCTGGGGGTATTGCAACTGCGTGATCGGCAGGTTCGTGGCAGGATGCAAGCCCGCATCCGGGTGGCGAATCTGACGAACGATCTGCGCGACCCGTGCACGGTTGACAAAGCCGGCGCGCCTCAGCCGCTCACGAAGGCCATCCGCGCGTGTGAATGTAAGATCTTCGTGCAAGCCGTTTACACTCTCAACGAGAAACCGGTCCTCCGGAGTGAGGGCACTCAGAAACGGCATTAATTCCTTCCACAAATCGTCGTGCTTAAGTGCGTGAGATCCCTGATACTCGTCGGGGGTCACTGACGCTGCCTGACCAACACAGCGGTCAACTTCGCCCTCACCATTTTCAAGTGGCACAAGGCGATTGGCGTTGCGAGGAAGGAAGCGATTTTTGATTTCAGCGCGAAGCCAATAGACAAGGCTCACCGGCTCGGGCCGTTTCAGAGGATTGGCTCTCCGCAAGACGCCTTCGTAGGCTATCGGCATGCCGTGGCTGCCGCGAAAAAGAATCTTGTCGGCTGGCAAAGGTTGGCCAAAAACGCCGAGGATTCCATAGTAGGCGTCGATAATAACCTTGTCCGCAATCTCTGCGTCCCGGTCACCCACGAGTGGTCGAATGGATTTCTGCAAGTCCAATCTATCGCGCATTGCAAGGCGCACATGACCTTCCGTCGCCTCAATCAAGTCGGCTGCACGCCGCCCCTTGATGAGTTCCGCCAGATGAATGTCGTCGGCACTGGGTTCACGTCGGAGCATCTGATGCCCTTTCGCCTAAACTCTAGTTTATTTGCCAAGGTCCCAAACAGTCGGGCCATGAGATGTTGCGCTCGCTACTGATGCTTGGCCCAAGACGGTTATTACTACAAAGGCAAATGCGGCTACAAAACTCTTCATTTTGCTATTTCCTCTTCATACTTGCTGAGTCCATCTCCAAACAAGTTCTCGAATTCGTCGGACCCTCTAATCCTAGCATAGTCGGCGTCTTCAAGAAGGTAAGACCACAACTCATCATTGCGCCACCAGTCGGAGCAACTGCCCTTCAATGCTTGAACGGCCGATCGCACCTTGAAGCGATCCTGCTCGGTCGACTTCCATTCAGCGACTGAAATAAGCATAAGGTAGGGCACAAACCAGTCTGGTTTGAGGCTTTTCGCTTTTTCAATCGCCAATTCGGCTTCGCCATAGCGTCGGAGAGCCATCAAGGCGTGCCCTTGGTTGATCAGCGCCTTGGCCTGATCGAAGCATGCGGCTGCCTCGGCACGCCTAAACACCGCTAGCGCTTCCTCAGGTCGACCAAGGCCAAGCCGCAAGTGTCCCAAGCCATTAAGCGCTACAGGATCATGCGCCAGAGCTTCGGCCGGCTGGCGTTCCAGCAATTCAGTCGCGTCGCCAAATCGACCCGAATCGCGGAGGGTCGCGACTTCATCGAGCACGCTTTCACCAATCCGGCCGGCACGAGGAAGGGTTCGCCGATTAGCCTGCCAAGCCAGTGCACGGATTCTGTGCTCCAAAGACTGCATCAGAGCTACTCCTCTCGATTCCCTTCGTCTGCCTATAAGGCATCGAGTCACGCGCCAGCCACAATCTCGTCATGGCCACAGGCGGGCATCAATAAAAATTCCCTATACGAATCAAGCTATTATGAAGTTAAAAAATTCTTCGTTGTTGGATCGCGGCGAGTTCGATCGGCGTTGGATGCCTTATCGACTGTAGGAGTCGGGCAGGCCGAAGCCAACGGGAGAGAAATATGACCGCCAAATCGATTGCAGTTGCCGCGTGTGTGATCTCCACTGCTCTGTTCGCTGCTAGCCTTGAGCCAGCGCACGCAGACTGGTGGAGCAAGCACATCGCCCCCGTCGGCAGGGGGATCAACAAAACATTCAACTCCATTGTGAAGAACCCGGTGGAGGCTCTTCCCGTCTGTTGGGGGCACCCCCAGGATTGCCGACCCGAAAACATGCCGGGAGACGCCAAGACCACGTCCGTCAAGACCTCGGACAGCGCGACCTCGATCTGCATGCAGCCCGACGGGCAGGGCGGCGCCATTGCTTGGTTCTATCCTCTCCGTCCCGCGCAGTATCAGCAGAACGGCCCCGTCATAGTGACCAATCTGCAGCAGTGCCAGGAGCACACGATCTCCGGTCCCGTCATGCCCGCCAGTGTGCTCACCATTGCCCCGACAGGCTGGACAGAGACCGTTTTCCCCAATGGGACGAAATTTTGGATGCTGAGCGGGCGCATTCTCTGACCAGCCACGAACCCTGGCCTGCGCACGGCGCGGCCAGGGTAGACAGCCCTCTTCTAACCTCGAAATCATCAGGAGAACACGATGCGCTATTTCATGCTCGCCGTCGGCCTCATGGTCGGGCTCCCTATCATTCCGGCCTCGGCTCAGAACTATACCGACAGTCCCCCGGCTCATGGGCAGTACATTTCGCCCTGTCCAAACGGCAACAGCTGCAACACCGTGAATGTTGACTCGCTTGGCGGCAAACCGGGGCTGAACCCGGTGCCCGGCGGCTACCCCGGCGTCCCGTCCAGCGCCGCTCCCCTCCCGCCTCCTTCGCAGACTGACCGTCCCTGAAACCCCAGGCCCTGCCGTGTGATCGCGGCAGGGCCCTGTCCGATCCAATCTTGGAGTCTTGTTATGTCCCGCGCACTTGTGTTGAAACACGATACCCCGCCGTGGCTCAAGGTGCTGCTTGAAGCCTCAAGCCTTTCCGGCGAGGGGGCATGGGAGGGAAGCTTCAAAGGGCATACCCACGGGGGCGAGCCGTTCGATTTTCGGCTCCGCATGTGTCTGCGCATTGGGGCAGACGTCATCGAGGGTGACGGCAAGGGCATTGACTTTCCCCGTCAAGATAAGGAGTCCCGGACCTTCGCTCTGACGGGATCAGTCTTTGCGAGAGCTGTCGAAGCCCAACTCCATTTCGACGCGGCCTACCTTCGGCGCACCGCGCTGTTGTGCGACGGCGAGTTTTCGCTCAACCGTCGGAAGATTGCCGGCACCTGGCAGCTACCCTGCTTCACTGGTTGCGGATGCAAGATTGCTGCGTCCGGCGTCTACGAGCTGCGGACCACTTTCCGTACGAATAATATCGAACCGTCGGAATCCTAGCGGGCTATGGCGTGGCTGGTTGACCAAGAGGGTGCTCGTGAGAGCTTGCGATCGGCGGATGTCGTCGTGGGGTCCAATGCCGTCTAGTATCGAATACAGTGAAGAATTTCAGCGTTACTACGCATACCGTCACTATGCTGTGGCGCTTGTGCATCGACGCGCCAGGGTCCGGATGAATAGTCTGGGACTTATTGCACGGCCTAGACGTTGATGCGGCCCAGCCTGCGGCGTCTTTGGCGTAAACAGGTAGCTTCTTGGTAGCTATCCAGCTCGTGTCGCGTTAGATACCTAGTGGGCCGCGCACGGCCTTCTGTCCACGACCGTTTGCGAGCAAAGTTTCGTAGATTGCGGGCGTCGTCAGTTTCGTGGTTTCGGTCTCCCTCGTTGTTCTGAAGCACGCGAGAGACTTGGCGAGCCGCCAGAGCGGAAGGTCATCGAGGCAACACGGGTTCGCCTCTGGCGGACGTGGCGCGGGCAGGACCGTCACCGCATGAACTGACGACATCCGTCAGAATGCATGATCCGGCAGCCTTCGGCACGCGAACGGACCGGCAGCCTTTGGGATGAGGTTTTGAGAAGCTGCCGCTCCGCCAACGATTCTATACAAATTGCCTCCGCCTCCGAGGTCGTAGCGTACCACTGGGAGCTGTTGATTCGTCCCGCAGCATCATATTTTTATCGATAGTGGGCTCACATACTATAGAAGCTGAGGAAACTTCCTTTCGTGAGGGGGGCAAGCGAAGGGTATCATGGACACTGAGAATTTGCTCATCGTGGGTGCCGGCTTCTCCTTTAATGCTGGCCTTCCACTCGCTAGTGCGTTCACCTCTTCGCTATTGAACCTATCAAGGTTGACGATCGACGGCCCCAGCAACGCATTAGTGCGGTTCGTCGACGGTTTCGTTGCTAAGACCTTCGCCGAAGGAAGAAGCGCCGCGCCGCGGGATTGGCCGGAGCTCGAGGACCTCTTCACATTGGTCGACCTTTCAGCGAATACCGGTCATCACCTCGGCGAATATTCGGCATCAGATCTCCGGCTGGTACGCCGGGCTATGATCGTCCGCATGATCCGGATGCTCTCGCAGGCCTACTACAGTAGGCAACGAAACCCTGACGGGAACTGGCAATTGCTTGAGGAACTGTTGAGCGGGTTTGATACGGAACGCACGGCGGTTCTCAGCATGAACTGGGATACGGTCATCGAATCCGGTTTGGCCAGAGCGCAGGACATCCACAACGTCGAGTACGGCTGCGAGGCAATCCGCGCCGACTTCGATGGGGCGGGCGGGCTTCGTCGACGCCGAAGCCAGGGAATTGGGCCGTCCGTCTGACGAAACCTCATGGTTCCGTAAACTGGCTACTGCGATTCCTGCAGGAAGGTGTACTGGGTGCCCCCCTCCAGCGCTACCAAAGTGGCCGATACGCTTTTTCGGAGGCAGGACTGGGATGCGGTGAAGCGTATCACCCGTCTCACCCAGTCGCACAGCATCAGGAATCCGGCCTGTCCGCATTGCCGTGTCAAATCCCTCGGCACGAGGTTTGCGACGTTCAGCTACCGGAAGGCACTGGATTTTCCGATGCACTCGGCCAGCTGGCGCGCTGCCGAGAACCACTTGCGGGACTCGATCAACTGGGTCTTTTTTGGATATTCCATGCCCAATGCCGATTTCGAGTTCAAGTACCTGCTAAAGCGTGTGCAACTCGCCGAGCCGATCCGCCCGCGCATCACTGTCATCACTGGTGGGGATGGCGCCGATGATACAGAGCTGCGATTCACACGGTTTTTTGGGGACGTGGCGGGGGAGCGGCGCTTCTTCAAGCAAGGTCTCACAAACGAAGTGCTTGACCACCTGCGATCGATCGGCGTCATGCGCGATCTGTGATCGCTCGATTTGGCTTTATGACATCCCTACCTCTTTCCTTCGAAGCTGACCGTTCAGCGTTGCCGGCGCACAGCTTTTACTATTCTGGGGCCGATTCCGGTCAGGCAGCTTTCAACAACCGCCCGTGAGACAGGAGACGTTTAGGTCGGCTGGTGTGTTGTCTAGGTCTGACCCAAACCCGACGATCGCGGAAACCCAGCAAGGCACTTTCAAACAATCCTGCTCAAGCGTATTCCTAGAGCCTTTACTAGCGATCGACCAAGTCTGCGAGGCAAATTACGTCGGCTGAATACAATAGCGGCGGGATCGCTTTGCAAATCTTAAGGATCGGGATCCTATAAGTTACCATCAGCTGTCACGGCGAATTTGCATGGGGGGAGAACGGCTGTGGCGATCTCATACAAGGATTGCAACTCTGCGCTTAACAAGGTGTTTTTTGATGGCCGGCACGCCGGACAACCGGTGTACCTCACGCTCGACAACGACATGCGCGACGAGGTGGGACGGCAACTTGGCTTGGAACCTGACCTCGTAGAGGCGGCCATTTGCCGCCGCGTCGGCGAATGGCTCGAAACGCGTGGGAATCCATACGATACGATAGTTGGCGCAATGGAACTCTGGAGGCGAGCCGGGATGAAATCCCAGCCGTACTTCACCGCGGTGTTGTTTTGCCTGTCCCACGCGGCCACGATCATGGCGGCGGAGGGGGAGTTCGCGGCCAACAACTACTATTTTCGCCTTTCGCAAGTGACGGGCATCGAGAGGCAGCGGCTGTCGCAACATGGCAATGCGACCGACATGCTGTGGGGCGCGCTTAGGGACTGGCTCGTGCTCAACAACTTTGGCCTCGGAAAGCCTACCGCGGTCGCCACCACGACGTGGAAATATGTCGGGAAGGCGATCTCGCAAGCCGTCGTCAGGGCCAGCGATCGCGAATTGTTCCATGACCTCTTCGAGCGATACGGCTTTTCCGGTAGCGAAAATATCTCGCTGAAAGAGATGGAGTTCTACCTGTCGCATTGGATCGTTGGTAGTAGGGCCAACTTGCGGCTCAGGAATGCATGGGCAAGGATAGAGCTGAGGGAACGCGTCGTCGAGGCCGCCCTAGCGGAACTTTGCAAGTGGAGCAGCGGTGACGCGAGGACGACCACCGGCTCGCTGGCCTCGGCCGGAAGCACGCGCCTCTCGCTGCTCGCGAATTTCGTGCAAAGGTTCCCGAGGCAGGTGCTGGAGCTCCACCTCGGGCGAATGGCAAGCGACGATTCCGCCGGGCCGTTCGAGATGGAGGGAGAAGGCCACAAGTTCTTCATGGCGAGTGATCGCTTCGGAAGCTATTCGACGCTCTCGCCCTCTCCGCTCGGGCGAGGGATCGGATCTCGCTGCCATCTTGCCGGTGCCTTGCCGGGCTTGCGATCCCTGGATTGGCAGCCACGATTGGTAATCCCGTTGGTCAGCTCCTCGCAGGAGAACCTGTGGGCCGAGGTCGCGAAGGTTTCGTTCGGCGTGCCCCACGTCGTGCTCGTTCGCGATGCACATGGACTGCCGGGCAGGGTCGAGTCCTACTTGGCGACCGCAGCGATGAAGATGCCCGAGAAGGCGTCGCCCTCGGAACTCCCCGGCCTTCCCCCGGGCTGGATACTTTACAAGGATGTCAAGGTCCGGCAGCCCGACAAGGTTCCCGGCGACGATCTGGAGTGCCTCGTGCCATGGTCGAACGATGGCGTGCTCTCGATTGGCGGGGGCATGCAGCTCCTGCCTGGTTTCTACCACACCTCGAAGCCCATTTCCGTGGATTTCCTGTCGAGCGCGGGACCGACGCGGGTGGAGGCATGGACAAACGGCGCGACCCCAAGCGTGCTGGCGCAGGTCGAGGCCTTCGGGAATGACTGCGCCCTCCCGCTGGACGGCTCGCAACTTCGATACCCGGATGGAATCATCCTCAAGGCGTCCCAGGATGGACGTGAGAAGGCTTCCGCCGAGGTGTACTTCAGGGATGCCGACTCGCCGCGGCCGCTCAATCGTGAAGACAGGGGGCGCCTAGCGTACCAGTCCGTCATTTCCGCCACGCCGGCCCGGGGTGGCCTGGGCAGGGCGACGGTCAGCGGGATGGAGCCTAGCGAGACGATTGAGCCGCAAGCGACGTTATCGATAGACGGGTCCAGCACCTTGCCGGAGGGCAGGTTCGAAGAGGAGCAGCAACCGGTCCCTGGCGCTGCCCCGGTGCGACAAGCCTCTTCGGAGACCTGCATCGAACGAGGCTACCACTACTGGATCTGCCAGACGCTCCCGCCCGGGCGACCCCGGAATACCCCCCTCGAGCAGCGTTGCAAGGGATGCGGGACGATGATCGTCATGCTCCATCGGGGAATGCCCGAGGCGTCCGGCTCCCTCCCGGCGTTGCCGATCCCGATCAGTAGGATCGGCCAGCCCGAGCCCTCGCGGACCGATCCCATGGATGCCGACGGGTTCCTCGATGCGCTTTGCTTCCTCGGGAGCGGCAGCTGGGGCAGGTTCCAAGCACTCGCCGGGCTTGGTAGCGATCCATCGTCGACGTCGTCCCGGCAGGTTGCGCATGACTTGTCCTTGCTGGGCTTCCTCGACGTCGAGCTTGTCCCTGGTTCCAACGCCATAAAGTCATGGTGCGTACCGAAGGCGTCGGTCAACTTTATCGACGACGGCAAGGCGTTCCTGTCGGGCTTTCGATCGCCGAGTCTCGTCGATGCCCTCATGGAAGCGACGGAGCGACATGGCGGGCGAGCCTACCAGGAAGAGCTGACAGGTCGTCCTCGAGCTATTTGGATGGTCGACATCGACGCCTCCTCGGCAAGATCGGCGTTCTCCGGAGTTGCCGACCCGCTGGGACGCGACGTCGCCATCCTCGAACGCCCCGGCGAGGCGCTGGCAGCGGCTCTCGAACGGCTGGAAAGCGTGTTTTCGAGCCTTCGACCTGTCTCGATAGGCAGGTCCCGAAGCCTGCAAGTCTTCGATGCCCGGAGGGCTCGCTGGACGGATACGGGCCTTGCATCCCGAGGCGGCGCCTACCGCTGGAATGACGGCCACCAAGCATATGCCTACGTGGCGCCGGGCGGTTCCGCATGGGCCGGGCCTTACCAGGCCGTCAAGGTGCTGGCCGCGCGCGACGAGGGTATCTTCCTTTGGCAGTACGACAATGCGCAGGAAATCTTCCGCGCTACCCTTGGATGCGATCCGCCAGGTCTCCTGGGTAGGGCATTGGTGGCATCCTCGGGGCACCTGCCGACGATCGGGCGGGGCACGGTTTCTTACTCGAACATCAGTCCTATTGTTGCATCCAGCGTGCTGGCCGCGCTGTCCACGGAGAAATTTGATGAAGGCAATCATCGACGAGGCCAATCCGGTTAGCGTCATCGACTACATTCGCGATGCCTACCTGCGCTACTATGACAGTGCCTTCTGGATGCGCGACCAAGCGGTCATGGAAGAGCGACGCGGAATCCTGCTTGCCGACGGGGTTATGGCGAGGGAACCGCTTCTCGAAGCCGTGCCACAATATCCGTCGACCGACCCGATCGTCGAGGCGTGCGCCAAGGCCGGGCTCGATCCATTCGTTGGCAGGCACCTTGCCAAGGTCATCTTCGGTGCAAGCGATGTAAGGCTCAGGAAGCACCAGGCCCAGTCTCTAGTCACAGCGATCGCTGGCGACGTCGATGGACACCGCAACGTCGTCGTCACTTCCGGGACCGGTTCAGGAAAAACCGAGAGCTTCCTGTTGCCGTTGATCGCATCGATCATGCAGGAACGCGCCGGCGGGGTTGGGAGCGGCGAGATCCATCGTTGGTGGAAGTCCGACTTCACCAAGGACACAAAGCAATGGAGCCATTCCCGGTCTGGGCTCGACGGGACGGTCAAGCCCGCCGTCAGGGCGCTCGTCCTTTACCCCACCAACGCACTCGTCGAGGACCAGATCTCCCGTCTTCGCCGGGCCGCCAGCCGCGCGCTCCACCTGTTCGAGAAGCCCTTGTTCTATTTCGGGCGCTACACTGGCGCGACGCTAGGCGGCACCTTCATCCCGCCATCCCCGCTTGGCTCGACCCATCGCACGAGGATCAACGAGATCGGAAGGGAGGTCGTCAAGATCGAATCTGAAGTTGCCGCGATCCGCGCCCAGATGGCGGCGCGCGGCAGCAAGGAGCGAGACATCATCGACACCTGCAGCCAGTTCCAGGACCCGTCCATCGGCGAGATGTTGACACGTTGGGACATGGTCGCCGCCCCGCCCGACATCCTGATCACGAACACTAGCATGATGAACATCATGCTCATGCGCGCCGAGGAGGCGCCAATCTTCGACCAGACGCGGGACTGGTTGCGATCGGACGCACGAAACACCTTCACCCTGGTCGTCGACGAGCTCCACTCATACCGTGGGACGCAGGGGACCGAGGTCGCGCTCGTCGTGCGCAACATGCTCGATCGCCTGGGGCTTGGCCCGGCCTCCAGCCAGCTCCGGTGCATCGCCACCAGCGCCTCGCTCGACGGGGATTCAGGGAGGGAATACCTGGAACAGTTCTTCGGTGTCGACCGCCGGACATTCTCGATCTTCGCGGGCGAGCCCAGGACGTTCTCCGTCGGGTTGCCAGTCGACAGACAACTTCTCTCGGCCCTGGGGCCTTCCTTGCTGGCGGGCGGCGAACGAGCAGTGGCGGCACAGCAGGAAATATCAAGGTCGTTCTCGCCGCGCGAGGCAATTGCGACCGCATGCGCCACTGCAGGCCGGTCCCTGGCCACGGATCCAATGACCGGCCAGCAACGGGATGTCGTTCGACCGTCGCCGTTGCCCGAATTGTCCGCGGCGCTCTTCGGGGACGAGGGAGCCCGCGACGAGTTGACCGCCTTGTTGGTCGCGGCGAAGCTCGAGAAAAGCGAGTCCAACGAAATGCCCAGGCCGACATTTCGTTCGCACATGTTCCTCCGGCAGGTCCAAGGCATGTGGGCCTGCACCAACCCGGAATGCACTGAAATCGAGGAGCGCTTCAAGTCCCCGCGGCGGAGGTTCGGAAGGTTGTTCAGGTCGCCGGCAATGAAGTGCGGCTGTGGCGGCCAAGTCCTCGAGCTGCTCTATTGCTATGATTGCGGGGAGGCATTCCTCGGCGGATATGTCGTTCCGACCACCGATCCGCTGCTGGCAAGCTTCACCTTCCTCGAAGCGACCCCAGCTGGAGAAGGAAATGGCAAGGCCAGCCAGGTTAACGAGCGCACGATCGAGGAATATCGCTGGTACTGGCCGGGGGGCGAGCTGCCGAGGAAACCATCGTGGGAACACACGTCCCCATCCGGGAAGGCCGTCCGGATGCAGTTCCAAAGAGGCACCTTCAATCATTTCTCGGGACTCCTCAACAATGACACCAGTCCCGGTACTGGGCTGATCTTCTTCCCGCCCGCGTCCGGCCTCGGTCCTGGCGAAACCATCGCGGCTTTGCCAGAAGCATGCCCATGTTGCCTTTCCAACAGGAAGGCCATTAACGCGATGCAGGAAAATCGGCGTGCCTTCTTCACTGGCGTGGTCAAGAGCCCGGTGCGGGGCTTGAGGACGGGCTTGAACGTTACTACCCAGCTGGTGGCCGACCGGTCGATGTTCGCCACCGGAGATGGCAGCCTGTCGGAGAAGATGATCGCTTTCACCGACAGCAGGGACGACGCGGCGGACCTTGCCGCCGGAATCGAGCTCAATCACTACCGAGACCTCGTCCGGCAGCTCGTGCATTCGAGCCTCGCGCCGAAGGCGATCCCCACGAGCACGGAACTGGTCGCCCATGTTGGGACTGATCCGTCGGATGACCCATCATTGCAAGCAATCATCGACGTTGCCGAGCAACACTCCCCGGGCATCTTCACCGCCGTCAAGCTCTACAAGTTCGGCGTCGCCGACAAGGAGCAGAAGGCCTTGATCGCTAGCCACGACGCACGGATATCGAACCCGCGCGTCGGTTGGCCAACCTTGCTCGAGGTCATGGCAAGTAGGCTTGTGGCGCTCGGCCAGAACCCCGCAGGGCCGCGGGCCAGTCGGGCGACCGATAGTGGCGAAGATAACGGGACCCCTTGGTGGAAGTTCTTCAAGCCGCCGGTCCCTGGTGAGTGGGAGCCGGCAGCGCCGGACGTGGCCCAAGCCCGCCGTCGTGACTACATGGAATATTTCGCCGGCGAGGTTGCAGTTTCCTTGTTCGACAGGGCCGGGCGAGATTTGGAATCCATGGCGACTGCCTCGATCGAGGTGGAGGGAAGCCATGGGGGCCGGCTCGGCATGGACGAGGGCATCGCGAACGGTGTGCTTGCGAACATCGTGCGCATCCTCGGGCACGCGCGATACCTGGCAGGCGAGAAGTCCAGGGGAACGACGTCGATCCCGAACAACGCCAAGAGCTATATCGAGAAAGTTGCGCGGCTTTCCAACAGGGATCCAAGCGAGCTGGGCACGGCGATTTCCGACTATCTCCAGCAGAAGGGCGTCATCAATGCCAATTGGCTGTTGCAGGTAACCAATCACTCGACGCTCCCGATCGCGCTGGTCCCGCGCGGGGAGCGCCAGCTCTTTCGCTGCGATACGTGCTCGCGGTGCACCATGTTGCTTCCGGTGAAGGCATGCACGACGCCCCACTGCAGCTCGACCAGCTTCTCCGTGGTCGAGAATCCAGGCCAGGACTACTACAGCTGGGTGTCGCGCGAACCAGTGCACCGGCTTGCCGCCGCCGAGCTCACCGGACAGACCAAGCCAATGTCGAAGCAGCGCAGTAGGCAGCGACTTTTCAAGGGAACCGCATTCCTCGATGGCGAGTCGCCCCTCGTCCAGGGGATCGACGCGCTTTCCGTCACGACCACGATGGAGGTCGGCGTCGACATCGGCTCGCTAAAGTTGGTGATGATGGCCAACATGCCTCCCCAACGCTTCAACTACCAGCAGCGTGTTGGCCGTGCTGGTCGATCGGGGCAGGCATTCTCCTATGCCGTAACGATATCGCGCGGGGCGGCCCATGATGATTTCTACTTCAACAACCCCGAGCGCATGACCGGTGACCTGCCGCCGCAGCCAAAGCTGGATCTCTCCCGCCCCGAGATCGTTCGACGAGTAGTCGCCTCCGAATGCCTGCGCCGTGCATTCAAGAGTCTCGACCCGGGACCGGCCCGGAACGTCGACAGCATCCATGGCACGTTTGGACGAAAGGCAGAGTGGAGCCCCGTTTATCGCGGCCCGGTCGGCGCTTGGCTGTCGACGTCCCCGGAGGTCGACGAGGTCGTCCACCGATTGCTTTCCCATGCGCCGATCGAGGATCGAGCGCCGGAGCTTGCTCGATATGTACGAGCGGAGTTGGTGCCGGCGATCGACGGGGCCGTCGGCAATACACGCTTCATCCAAGACGAGCTCAGCCATCTCCTGGCTGTCGCCGGGATCCTGCCGATGTTTGGCTTCCCCACCCAAGTTCGCAGCCTGTTCTATGACAAGTACAAGCCATCGAACCTGGAGGAGGTCGTGATCAGCGACCGCCCGCTCGACCATGCGGTTTGGGCCTTTTGCCCCGGCTCGGAGATTCCCAAGGACAAGCAGCTCAACACCGCGATCGGCTTTGTGCTCAGGAAGGATGGGCCAAACGGCGTCCAGAACGAGCCACAGCCGCTCGGTCGCCCGACGGCCTATACGCGCTGCGAGGATGTCACCTGCAGCACCATCGCGGCGGGTGGACATGATCAATGCGCGACTTGCGGCGGGACGTCGGTGCCCTTTCCCCTGTACCAGCCGAAGGGCTTCCTGGCCGCCTACCGCAGGCGTGACTACGACGGCGAGCGGCAGCGTGGCCCTACATTGCCGCCGCCGGTGCGCGCGTTCGAGCAGGAGTTTGGCAACGAAGGCTGCGGGCCGATGAAGATCGCATTCCGGCCGGGGCCAGTGGCCGTCGTGAACGACAACAGGGGGCGGCTGTTCGAGTTCTTCCAGGAACCCTACGAGCGCGTCTCGGTGAAGGATCCAACCCTCTACCGGGACGATTCAATCTGGGGAGCAACCAATACCTCCCCATACCTGGACAGGGGGGCGATTGGCGCGGTCTTCACGACCGAGGTACTGAGCTTCTTCATCGAGGGAGTGACCGAAATAGGCCGCCTGGGGGTGCTGGACACGCGCAACCAGCCAGCCGCGCGGGCGGCGCTTGCGTCCTTCGCGGAGCTGGTCAAGCTTTCGCTTGCTACAGCGCTCGACGTCGACCCCTCTGAATTCAGGGTGGGCCGCCAGGCTTTGCGGAAGGGTGACTGCGAAACGGAGCAGGTATTCCTGGCCGACGCGCTCGAGAACGGCGCGGGCTACGCACGCTGGGCGTCGGATCCCGTGAACCTGGAGCGGGCCATCAGGGACTACCATGGCGTCGTGTCGCGGAAATGGCAGGCCGGGGTCCACGCCAATGATTGCGATCGGTCCTGCCCGGACTGCCTGCGAAACTACGGCAACCGTTTTAGCCACGGGATCTTGGATTGGCGCCTTGCCCTCGACATCGCGGATCTCGTCCTTGGCGAGCGACTTACACTAGGACGTTGGATTGAGGATGCCGAACTGAAATCCGTCAGGGCCTTCGCCAGGTTCTGCGCCGACGCTGGCATGGACGTGCAACAAGGCTATGCGGGCGGCCTTTCCTATGTACGTCGAGGAGGCAAGGCGCTCGTGCTGGGCCATCCCCTTTGGCACGTCGATCCAGGATACCTGCAGCCCACGCAAATACAGGCTCGTGACGAGCTGAGGCTTGCCGGGATCGAGGCCGAGTTCGTCGATGCGCGGGACTTCTCGACGCGAATGGCAAACTACTACCTGAGGCTCCAGTCGTGATCGAGGTCATTGGGGAACCAGGAAGTTCAGAGTACCAGGCCGCGATCCTTGTCCGCGATGCCCTGGCAAGGGCGTGGCGGGGGATCGATACCTCCCCGCCCGAGGAGGAACACGTCAAGATCGCTTCCAGCGTCAAGCTCTCCGGGCAAAAGGTCAGCGATGTCGACGTGGTAGTGGCAGGACTCTTTCGGACAAGGCGGTACATCGTCCCGAGGTCGAACGCCAAGGATATGGATGGCAACTCGATTGTCGGCACCAAGGTGCGTGTAAAATCGTTCATCGTCGCGGTCGAGGTAAAGGACCACTCTTCGGGGGCGATGCGCATCGAGGCCGGAGCCGTGAAGGTCAAGTATCCGGACGGATGGAAAAGCGCAACCGACCAGAATGATGCCCAGCGGCATTCCCTCGTGGGGCACTTTCGAGACACGACAGGCTCCAACCCCTGGGTCTATCGGTGCCTTACTCTCTTGGGCATTCCCGAGCTGCCTCGCACTCGGGGCATCCCGCAACCACCCGCCGGTGCGGTGCCGTCTAACTTTGATGCGCTGCAATTCCTGATGGCGGCGGCATCCGTGCTGGGCATCCGGAAAAGTGGTGGCGAGCACACGATCAGTTCCGGCAGCGAAGAGCTAATGGAGAAAGTGCTTACTGACGGCCTGTTCCAAGAATTGAGGCCGTCGAACCTCGATCGGAAGCGAATGGATCGCATCGGGTCGCGCCCACAATTGGCTCGTGAATTGGCAAGTTTGCTCGGAAGCAATCGTGTCCACCTGCGCGGCCATGGAGGGACCGGCAAGACCATCCTCCTGTTGCAGGCCGCCTACGAGGCTTTCGTCGAGCGGGGTACCCGATCATTGGTACTAACCTACAACACCGCACTTGCGGCAGACATCCAGAGGACGATTGCCCTAATGGGCATCCCAAGCGACGGCGATGCAGGCGGCATCACCGTCCGGACCGTGATGTCCTTCATGTATTCCTGGCTGGCCCATCTCGGCTTCGGGAAGGACGGCGAAATCGACCTACGCAACTACGAGCACGATTGCGGAGAGGCAAACGAGTATTTCGCGAACGGCGCGGTCGGACAGCAGGAGGTAGACGCGATAAAGAAAGCCCATCCATCCGAGTTCGGCTTCGACGCAATCCTCGTGGACGAAGCGCAGGACTGGCCCCAGCCCGAGGCCGACCTTCTCGCAAGGCTCTACGGTGGCAATGCTATTGCTCTGGCCGACGGGTTCTCGCAGTTGGTGCGGGGGAAAGCGACGGACTGGCGGTCTTCCGTCATCGGGGAGCCCAAGGACGGCGAACGGAGCTTGAGGGACGGGCTTAGAATGAAGGCGAGCCTTGCCAAGTTCGCGAACGCGCTCGCCGACGAGGTGGGCCTGCAGTGGAAGGTCACGCCAAGTGTCGAGGCGCCAGGAGGTAGGATCATCGTCCGGATCGGCAGATACTCCGAGATGGAAGCGCTGCAGCGCGACGTCCTCGCCTCGGCTATCAAAGCTGGGAACATGCCAATCGATCTACTGCACTGCGTACCCCCATCCGAGGTGAGGGCGAGTGGCGACCAGCGAAGCAGCGCGCTGGCCGGGGCCTTCCGGCAAAACGGCTGGACGGCATGGGATGCCGTTGACGAGGCTACCCGGCGGACCTTTCCCCGGTCGGGCGACGCGTTTCGGATTGTGCAATATGAGTCCTGCAGGGGGTTGGAGGGATGGATTACAGTCCTGGACGGCCTGGATGAATCCTGGGAGTTGGCTCGCAAAGGCATGGCGGGCGGCCTGTCGAACGGACAGCCTCAAATCGAGGCAGCGGAAGCCGCGGCATGGCTTTGGATCATGATCCCGCTCACCCGGCCGATCGATACAGTCATCATAACCTTACGAAACCCCGGTAGCCGCTTAGGACAAGTGATCGAAGGCATTGCGCGGCGATTGCCGGATATCGTTGATTTCGAGCGATAGAGCTTGAATTGCCTTATATGCCACTCGCGACCGAGCGTAGTTTTGGCGACCATGCCCGGATGAAAGGTGGACTGGTCTAGCAGTGGTAGGCAAAGGGAATCGAGCAGCGCGGGTGGTGATCTTCGTCGAATCGTTACGTCCCATCTTTGCGGTCCGGCAGCCTTGGCCCGATAGCGGACCTCGACGCGTCAGCGAGGCTGGCGGGATCTGGCGCTGGTGATCTCGTCCTTCATCGCCTGAAAGCGCATTTTGAAGTAAAGCGACATTGCAGTATCGGGTTCGTGGCAGGGGGTCGGCCAAGGCTTTGCCGATCGGCTGGCCCGCAATCCACTGCGGCACGGGCTTCAGGAGCGTCACGTTGAATCATCCCGAAATCTCACTGCTAACCCATATCCAACTAGCGAGATTTCGAATGCTGATTGGCGATGTCCGCAGCATTAGCTTCGACCGGGCGTGGGGGAACATGGAAAACGAACACTGGAAGGATCGTCGACGTGACGACATCCCGCGCCAGCAATCAGCGTCGAAAGAGCGCTTGACCGAGGTGGTCGAGGAGATTGATGCAGCGCTGCCCGAGGACGACGTTGATCTGGGGATCGTGCGTGAGTTCGAGAGCGAGAACTGGTCGATTGGGAGCGAGTTAGCCGTGTTGGCTCCCCGTAAGATCTTGCGCGGCTTCCTGGTGCCGGTCCTGGAAGTACCCACCCGCGTTCCGGTCACCCTGAAGCTATTCGCTCTGATCAGGATCAGTGGGGGCCGGGATTTGCTGGTGCGCGAGAACCACGGTTTCGGCTATCACTACCACTACGTGCTCGCCGACAAGAGGCGCACGACCACCATGCTTTGCTGGGACACGCGGTGGCGATCGCCGGTTAAAGACGAGCCCAAGGGGCTGAACTACCGCCCCCTATTTCACCAGCTCCACAACGATAGCTCCAAGAACATCACGGCTTCGCCAGGCAGCTGGGGCGATAAGAAGCGCAAGTCTGTTCGCAAGGCCTGCGTCCCCGACCTTCGCCGCCAGAACGTCGCCGATTTCCTATGCGCAGCACGCGACGCCGAGGCTGTCTGGCCAAGAGGTGCCGCCGTCACGCCTGATTTGGCGCGTATTGACGATCGGCGCTGGCAGGAACTAATCGTGGAACACTTGCCGAACCCGAGTCATCGATACCGGAGGGACTAGCCTACAGTCTGAACCAGATGATTGAGATCCTCGGCCAGGGCCATGGCCTCCCGACCATAGGTGCCTGTTCCTGGCTCGCCCGCGGTCGGAACTGATGCAGCAATCATAGACTTCATCTCTGTGAACATTCGCATGTTCGCGGGGGTATGAACCATTACGGTGGTGTGAGCCACCAGCGCCACTACGGGCGCTGCCCTGTGCTTCACGGCGAAGATCGGCTCTAGAGCTACCGCCTCGTTTTCGTAGAATGGTTTCAAGATTTCTCCGATCTGGGCGTTGACGGCCCACTGCGCAACCTTTGAGCTGGGGAAAGCGCCCGTGGATCGGAGGAGAGGATGATCGAGAACATTCTTCATGTTCACGACCACCATCGCTTTATCGCAACTGGCTCGCTCGACCTGCTGGCAGGCCTTCTCAATATTTGCTCGAAGGTTCTTTGCAGCGGTTGCCGGTGTAGCAACGTTAGCGAGGGTCTTGATCGCAAATGCCCATCGAGTCCCGTCTGTCGCGGTGGCGATAACATCAGGGTTCTGCCCGCCAGATGATTTGAAGGGGTCGTCGAGTTCCACTTTCATGCCGGCCAGTATGCAAAGGCAGCCCCAGTAGAGCTCAATGACCTTGTCGGCTGAACCATGCTCGCGAGCAACATCGTCTTTCCGATCCCACCGCGCGTTGGCCGCATTCTGTCCGGTGTAGTAGACCGATGCGAGGAGCTCGAGGTGCGCTTGAACGGAAGGCCGCGCCTGCGGGATGTTGTCCCACACCATCACAACCTTGGCAGCCAAGTCGTGGATGCCTGCTCCAGCGACATACAGGTCAGCGATGCGCGAATCGTTCGGATCGCCGGGAGATGCCAGGTTCTCAAGAACCTCCCATAGGGAGATAACCCCGGCCTCAACGCCCTCTAGCGGCGCCGCGCTGAACCCCAGTTCGTGAAAGATCTCCAACAAGCGTTCGGCTTTGTACGCGGCATCTCTAACCGTTAAGTAAGTCATCTCATTCCTCTCATCTCTGGCCAGGGTTGTGCGCCTGATGGTCCGCTTTTGCCTCAAAGAGGACGACTGTTCATCCCGCTTCACTTCCCTCAAATAAGCATCCAATAACCGCAGAATCCGTGATCCTCATTTGGTTACTTTGGTCAAAGCCGAGATGTTTGGCGTTACTACGAAGAAGGGACGTCGGGGCTCACGACGCTTCACGAAGCCTTTGACGGTCAACCCGCCGACTGGCACGTTTAAGCCACGGGCCGATTTGCGGTTCGAGCGGGTGGTTACTCACATATCCCATAAAATTTGAAAGAGTGGCCTCTTTTCTCCTTACGCGTTCCGCGTACTGACGAACAATTTCTTCCCAGACGGGATCACGTTGGAAGGAGCCTGCCGAACCATCATCAAAATACTGTGGTTTGTTCCGAATCTTTACAGCTCGCAGGCGCACATCTTTCGGGAGAACGGGGGCTGAAACTATCACGAGTTCAGACTTCACACCGTCCGTTGGGGCAGCGAACTCATCCTTGTCGGTAACCAGAAATGAATCGTCGTCCCCAACCCTTTCGGCGCGGGTGAACCCCGCCAACGGACCTGTTGGTCGCTCAATAGCCATCATTGCTTCAAGATCATCCTGAGAAAATGTGGGCGGGAGGTAGACGTTCTTGTGTGCGTTGAGCCATTGCAGTTCGTTCAGTGCCGACGCCTCTTCTCGCCGTCGGATCGTGATGATGTTGTTCTTTGCGTCGCTAACGTAGACATTGCTATCATGCAGCAGTAACGCGAACTTCGGCGATAGCGGCAAGCAAATTTGCAATCCCGCCCGGGTCATGCCCGCCATCCTGTTGGGATCCTTCTTTCGACCGAACCAATTAGTCGAGACAACCGGATTGTCAGCGATGACGAACGGCGTAGCAGTCTCGTTGACGACGAGAAAGCGCTTCAGGTCGAGGAGAAGCGGGCTCATCGCCAAAGCAAATGCAACGTTCTGATTGGCGGCATCCTTGAGCCCAATCTTGAGGGAGCGCAGAGCTTTCTCATCGATCCGATTGTACATGAGCAGTTTCATCATACGATCGGCCATGCTGTTGTACTCTTCCTCGGCGCGCAGCGTTCGTGCCTTCTGGAGGGCGACCATGTGAATAAGATGCCAGCCGTCACGTTCATCAATTGAGCCTGTAGTCGACATTTTGCGGATGAGATTGGCAAAGTAGCCTTCCATATCACCCAATGCCTTTTCTGTGGCCAAGTTCTTTCCATAGAAATAGTCACGGTAGCACTGCTCCTTGAGGGAGGCACTTGGAATGACCTTCTGGCTGGCGATGTTCACCAGGCGGATCTGTCTAGGTTTCGGATTGGAGGTAAGGTCCAACGCGAAATAGCGCAGTGTTGACTTTGGCACGTAATGTTGGCGTTTGTTATCGGCCATGGTTCCCCAACATTGATACAAAGAGCGCCCCTCGCGCACGGCAGTTTCGATATCAGATAATTGTCCAATGCAGCCGTTAAAAGGGGAGGATAGGCCAATATCGAGGTCAAGCAGCCTGCACTTCTTCGGCTGGCAGCGGTGTTGAACAATCGCACGCTGTGCTTACGCTGCTGCCTGAAAGATCGCCCGCTTGCCGTGACGTCATAAACCGTCGGAGGAAGTGGCATTTCACTTTGGCGCGACAACGACTGCCAGCATCGTTCCCGACTATGTCCGCTTTGAGGGTGCGTCGAATCTGTTCTCGATGTCCGAGATTGCGAAGCTGCCGTTCCTTACGCGGCTCTACTTCTCCTTCGCCTCTTGGACCGCCCGAGGCTGCGTCGATTCAGCTGCCCATCCGAACAACGAATGCCGGATCAAACACGCTGTTCTCATCCTCATAACCCCTCGGGTTGCACACAATGCGAGTATTGCCGACCCGGTAGTCGCAACTGTCATGCGTGTGGCCGTGTATCCACAGTGCGGGCTGCCCCGCGTCCATGACCTGCGACAGGTCCGACGCGTAGGCCGCGTTGAGCAGGTCACCCTTGAACCTGGTGGGAATCGAGTTGGCATGTGGCAAATGATGAGTGACGACCACGGTCGGGACCGGATCGGATTTCAGGGCGGTTTCGATGAAGCGCCTTGATTCCTGGTGCCTGCGATAGGCAGTCTGCGGAAGGAAGCGCTGCCAGGGATTTCGTTGCGCCGCGATCTGCTTGTAGTCATTCATGCGCTCACGCGCGTGGAACATCGCAACCTCGGGGCTCCCTTCGATGCGATAGTCGGTCCACAGAGTGGCGCCGAGGAAGCGGACGCCATTGATGACGACCGACTGGTTTTCGAGGAAGTGAACGGCGGGGAACCGTGCCGCGGCGGCGCGGCCGTCTTCCAGTCCTTCACGGATCGAGCCTTTGTAGAACTCGTGGTTCCCGGCGATGTAGACGCACGGCATCGCATGAGCGACGTTTTCGGCTAGCCAGTAGACGCCGTTGGCCGGGGCGCGACAGAGATCGCCCGCGATCACGCAAACATCGGCGTCGGGAACAGCGAGCGGCTGCCGAAGGTCGGCGACTTCGAGGTGCAGGTCGGAGAACAGCCAGATTTTCATGTCGAATCCTTGGGTGGCGGTTGCCAGCGCCTGGGCCCTGCAGTGGCAATTGCCGACGGAGGGCGTAGTTTCAGGCTCTCGATCTGCCCTGCCTAGGCCGAGCGGTCTTCGGCTCCATGCTTGGCATTGCCGGAACGGGCTTCACGCTCCCCGTTCTCTCCATTCGCACTTTCGCTGGTGCTTCCATCGGCCAAACTGGCTTCGATCTGTTCCCGCACGGTCCGGAGCGAGGCGCCCAGCATGTCCTCGGGTTCCCTGGCGAGATCGCCGCTGGCGCCTGGTCGGTTCGCGTTGCCGACGAGTTCAGCGACTTCGGCGGCGGACAGGTAACCTGACCGTGCGAGCCTGTCGGCGACTTCGTCGAGCGTTGCCCGATTCCTCCCCAACAGCTCTTTCGCATCGGACATGGCACGGTCCAGTCGCGTGCGAACGCTGCCAAGGAGGCCCGGCATGGTAACCAGTGTGTCGTGAGCCCCTTCCGGCAGGAAGACAGGGCCAAGGTCGCCGAATCCCAGACGGAGTTCCATGTCCTTCGCAAGATCGGTCGCCCGCGACAGGTCGGAGCCCTGACTTCCGCCCGCGCCCGCCGACGGGTTGCCGAGCACCAGTTCCTCCGCGGCGCGGCCTGCCAACAGCACGGTCATCAGTTCATGGCAGCGTTCCGGGGATATGCAGCGATCGACGCCGACAAACTCGGTTACCCCGTCGCGGTCGCCGATGGTGACCCCGGCAACTTCCAATCCACCCAGCAAAGTCGCGGCCACGGCATGGCCCGCTTCGTGAACGGCTATGCGGCGGCGGTCTTCCTCGGGCGGCGGTTCGCGTTTGGAACGAACCTCGGCGAGAAGATCATCCAGTCGCAGCGGGCGGCGGGCGCGCCGGGCGGCGCCGCGTGATCTCCTAACGTAGGCTTCGACATCGGCGCCTGTGGCACCGCGGCTGGCGAGCGCCACGGGCATCAGGTCGGCATCGGGTAGTTGATGGCCAAGGTGATGTCGAAAGATCCTGGCGAGGGTCTCCGCGTCCGGCTTCTGGATGGCGATCTCGCGATCAAGTCGTCCAGCCCTTTTGACTGCTGGGTCGATTGCATGGGGATGGTTCGTTGCGCCGATGACGACCACGCCCGGCCGCTCGTCGATCCCTTGTAACAGTTCCAAGAAAAGGTTGACGATCTGGCTCCAATACTCGACGTAGTCGCCGCGCAACCGCGCCCGGTCGGAGATGCCGTCGAGCTCGTCTATGAACAGGATCGAGGGCGACAGTCTCCGCGCGCGTGTAAATACATCCTTGATCGCCTGCAGCGTGCCTGACAGATAGCTTGCGGAGTTCCAGTCGGCGACGCTGGTGGCGACCAAAGGCACGCGCGCCGATTTCGCGAGCGCGCGGGCATAGCTGGTCTTGCCGACGCCCGGCGGGCCGGACAACAGGAGGCCTCGGTTGTCCACCTCGTCCCAGCTGATGCGGCCCGCTTTGTAGTCGGCGAAGTCGACCACGAGTTCCAGGCCCCACTCCTTCGCCTCGCCATAGCCATCAAGCTCCTCCAGCGCTGGTCCGTCTGAATGGAACTCGCTCTTGTGCTCGATCAGCTCTTCGAGCCGGGAGAGGCATTCTTCAGGGCTGCGGTCCGGCCTCAGCGCCAGAACTAGGTCAGCAATGTCGAGCAAGCGGATCGCCGCCGCATCGAGCGAACGCGCCGCGCGTTTGCCCGTGACCGCCTCAATGACTAGCGTCAAGGCGCTCTGGTCCATTTCCGGGAGCGTGAGGTGGAACTCGGCCGAGCGCATGAGATCTCGAGGCAACTGTCGACGGGGGTCAGGTGCAATGCCGATGATCGTCGAGCGCGCATGCAAGGCATCGGCGACCACGTCGTTGCCGCTATCGGGCTTGTCGCCCTTTGAGGTGCCGTCGCGGACCATGATCAGCGCCTCGCCATGGACAGGCCTGAACTTGCGATCTCGGACGACGCTTTGTTCCGACGGCAGCGCACATGCCGCGATGACCTTGCTGACATACGCGACCCGGTCGGCGGCGTGGGTGGCAATCGAGACCACCGGCGCGCCGCGCCTCAAGATTCTCGTCAGTCCCGGCTCACGTTCGATCGAACGCGCCGTCAGAACCGCGATCGCGGCCAGGTCCGGACGGATGGAAACACGCTCCTCAACAGGTGTGTCCATGAGGTCGTCCAAAAGGACTTCGACCGGATCGGAAGGATCGCCCGAGCCGGCACGCAGCATCGGCTTGGAGTGCACGCCCTCCTCGCGAGCGAGGATATCGAGATAAGCCCTCGCCAGGAGATCGGTCTTGACGGCGTTCGCCCGCGCCAGCGGATGCGCCTTCACGGCAGGTCCTCCGTGTCGATCACGAGGTCCCATCGGAAACCGTTGGCGCGCTCCGAAGGCACCCTAAGGTAGCCCATTGGATTGCATATGATCCGCGTCCGGCCGACCTTGACATCACTGGGATGGTGCGTGTGGCCGCAGATCCAGAGAGCTGGCGCTGCATCGGAATTCAGGATGTCCTCGAACGCTCCGTTGCCGCAGGCGAAGAGATAATTTGTATCCCAGTCCCTATAGGCGGCGGGCGTGCAGTCCGGGTGCGGCAGATGATGGGTGACGACGACCGTCTTGCCGTCGAACGGTATCGCCAGGTGGCGCTCGATGAAGGCGTGGGTCACACGATGGCAGCCAATCATATCGCCAGGTGTCATCCGCCTGCCCGTGCCAAGCCTGATCCTGGAGAAGTCGGCGAGTTGCGAGGGCGCGGACTCCATCCGCCAGACAAAATGCTCGTCGTCCTTCAGGTCCATCATGAAGTCGGTCCATAGCGTGCCGCCGACAAAACGCACGCCGCCGAGCTCGAGCAGGTCGTCGTCCAGGATATGGAAGCCCTGCCGCCGTGACCTGGACGCCTCGGCCACTTTTTTTATGAGCAGGTGGTCGCCTGACTTTGTCCGCGGCGACGAGACTCCGCTGCTGTAGAACTCGTGATTGCCTGGCACGAATACGATGGGCAGCCCGTACCGCTCGACGAGGCTTTGGGCACGGCCTCCGAGTTGGTCGGCAAGGCAGAGGTCGCCTGCGCAGACGATCGCCCCCACTCCAGGGGGCGCAACGGGTGGCAAATCGATCGCCTGCATTTCGAGATGCAGATCGGACCAAATCCAGAGCTTCATGATGGTCCTCTTTTTTCTGCAGGTCGACGCCGGGTCTGCAGACGGTCGCTCGTCGCACTCTTGGAGCGTGTCCAGGCACAGGCCGACGATATGGTTCCAGTACTCGGCATGGTCCCCAGTCACGCGTACCCGGTCTGAAATGCCACCGCGCTGCCATGCCCGTGCTCTAGGATTCGGTCCGACAGAGTCCTTGATTGCCGCATCGAGGGATCGGCCGACGGCAGGGATTCCTGCTCGCGCCTGGTCTTTCGCCCTGTGGCGAAGCGACGGGGGTGGTCGTAGAGCGAAGTGAAGGAGGACGGCGAGCCTCCTCTGTGAGTGCCGGCCATATCATGAGTCCTTCGGCGCAGGGCAGGCTGGCTGCCCAAGTCGGAACCATCTGGATAGCGATCGAGCCAAACCAAGTTCCGTCGAGAAGAGCCAAAGATCCGAGGTCACGATCGGCCGTCGAGAGCCACGGAGTAACGGGTGTCCTGTCGCAAGGCCCTCGAGACAGGGCATCGGGCGGAAAACAAGTCTCCAGTCCTCCAGGAGGGGAGCGCTATCCATTGCGCGGCTGTTGTAAACCCGACGGTGGTCGAAAGGGGATGAGATAACCCATAGATCAGCGACCAATGCCTCTAGTCGGTCGATGTCTCGATTAACGGCGTCATAGTCGATGTCGCCTTTCGCACTTCCAAAGCGGTGCATGACGGCTCCTTATCTTGGAAAGTCCCACATCCACGTATCGAGACCTGACTTAGCCCCTGGACCACGACACCACCGGTTTTGACGACCAGCGTGATTCGAATCCTGGGAAGTCTCGATCCGATGCAACGACTGAGCTCATAGCATGCGCGCGACTGATTCGCGAGTCCTTACTGTTCATACGCGTTATCATGCGACTACATCGCAAATTGTTGACAACCTAGCGTTCGTGACACGTGTCTCATAGAAATGGAGGATGAGTTTTCCGATCCAGCAGCCGATACCCATTCCCGCCTTGCGGGCGGCGCGTGCTGCTCTCGGCCTTAAACAAAACGAGTTGGCCAAGCTCGCTGGTGTCAGTCCCCGCACCATCTTCAAAATCGAGAAGGAGGGCGACGCCAGAATGGAGTCGGTTTTCCGGGTACAACAGGCATTCGAGAAGCTCGGCGTAAATTTTTTGTGGAACAAGCGCACGCGAAGAATGTCGATTGAGTTGCCTGCTGCGCTAGTGGACCCGTCGTCTTCTGGAGAAGACACGTAAGCTTTGGGTTGATAATGCGCTTGGGGTCCCAATGGGTTCGAAAGGCGGTTTGTGCATAAACACAAAGACAGGGAAGTGGAGGTTCACTGGCGCGAGCGCCGGGACCTTCTATGGAAGAACTGTTTCTGAGGCTGCTCTCTAAGCCGGCTTGAGGTGTGTCAGGGAGAGCTGCAGGAACGGTCGCCGCATCACTACCGGCGACCTACCACCCTGTGAGCGGGCCGAGGGCCACGGACCAGGACTTGGAAATCCTCCAGCGCAGAATGACCTGTGTGGCTTCTGTCGCCAAGGCGCGAGTAACAATCGGGCAACTGATAAGGACCTAAGCTGCCTCCCAAACTTGGTTGAGAATCCGCGCCGCCAGCGCTGCCTTGTCCTGGGGCAGGAACCGACCATAGTGCTTGGCGACCATGTCCGGCGTGTCCTGGATCGCGTAGCTCGCCTGCTCGAAGGAGCCGGTCTTCTTCAGGATATGGGTGGCAAGCACGTCTCGGATGTTGTGGGGTCCGTGCGGCAGAAGGCCCTTGATAACCCCACGCCCGGTGTAGGGATTGTAGATGCCATAGCGCTGGATGATCAGCCGCCATGCCTCGAAGAACGTGTTCTGGTCGTAGGCAGCCGATTTGCTGGTGACCTTTACGGTCTTGACGAAGAAGGTTCCCGGATCGGGGGCACTCCTGAGGAGTCGGCCACGGTGTCGTTCGACATACGCGTCGATATATCGGTAGAGATTTCCGATGTTCGGCAGAATGAGCCGGAAAGGCTTGTCGCCGAAGTAGGAAGAGTTCGCGTTCTTGAAGGCGACGGAGGGTATGAACACCTCCCAGCCATGATCTCGTTCGCTCCAGCGCAGTTCCCCAACCTTCATGTCTGCCAGTTGTCGTTCGGATGTTGGCAATTTCCCCTTCGGGCAAACGAGCATCTGCCTGAGGTTCTTCTGCCTCAATCCGGTGTGGAGGCCGAACCGGATGAGGAGGAACGAGCGTACGGCCTCGGCGGCGGCCGAGGGATAACGTCGTTCGTCGGGCATCGCGCGAATGATCTCGTCAGCGATCTTCCGGTACTCGCCGACCGGGCTTTCCGACTCGAGGATGGGCATGATCGGTTCGAATGGGTCGCGATGCACCTTGGCCACTCGCTGGATTTCCTTCACGCGACCGGTGCAATGCTTATGGCAGATGTCGCAGGCCTCGTTCCAGTTCGCACGGGCCGCGACGATCTGGTCCTCGGAGACAAGGCCGGGAATCGGATCAAGGTGTTCACTGAGGCGTGGGTGCTGCCTGAGCCAGCCTGTCTCAACGCGCGTCAAGGCCAAGGCGATACGCAGCATGTCAACTTCCCACGCAGTATAGAACCCGCGACGCCGCTCGCGCCATCGCAGGTACCAGTCCCACACCGACGGGAACACGAGCATGGCGAAGGTGAGTGACGCGCCTGGTATTCCCAGACCTCTAATCGCGCTCTTCGGTGGAGCTGCCAGTGCGCCGAATAGGAGGCCGAAGTGCTCGACTTTCTGGGCGGCTGTCTCTTCTCCCCAGACCCCGACACGCTGGTATCCAAAGGCGGTCAGCGTCGCGGTCTTGAAGTCGAGAAGTTGGGCCATCTCCTTCCACAGCCGCTCCGGAGCATCGATGGCAGTGTTGGTTACGCCGATGAGGTCGTCTTCATCGACATCAACGGCTTCATGCGATCGGAACGCGGTTCCCTGGAAAATCGATCCGTCTAAGATTCCGGGGAAGCGAACGGCATATCGGTTTCGGAGCGCCAACGCCTGGAAGCGGCGATAGTCCGTTCCGCCGGATACGATGACACGCTGGACCCATTCCAGGATTTCCTCGCGTTCCTTGGGAGTGCGGCGGTCGAAATCGTCGGGCAGATGCCAGGCAAGGCGGCGGCGTTGCGAAGGCGTTATGTCAGTCGGCCGATGTCCGGTGACCGCGCGTGCCGGGTGAGCTAGCATTGCCTTGAAGTAGCCTTCCGGCAGACGATACCTTTTTTCTATTCGGCCAAGAATCTCGAAACTCGCGACAGAGCGCGGCGCCTTCGTGCCTTTGAGCCAGCTGACGAATGTCTTGTGGTCGAAGCTTTCGTCAGCCCTCACGATCGCCCGCCGAAGCTGCCAGCAGCTGTCGCCGTGACGTCCCATATGGAGCTTCAGCGCATCCGTGAAAGCTTCCGGTTCCTCCCAAATGGTCCAGAGCGGCTCTGGAAACTCGACGATCGGCTTCGGCTTCATGCCTCGTTTGCGACGCGGCGCAGCACTGGCAGGATCGACAGCAGAAACAGTTGGCTTGGACGCGTGCCTATGAACCCCAGATGCCGTCGACCGCTTGGATTTTCTTTTGCTGGAAACGAGACGATACCGTCGCGGATCCGGTTTCGCTTTCCGACTACGCTCGATACCGCGTTTCCGGCCTTGCTCACGCCTCGCCGCCTCGGGCCCAACGAAGCGGGCTATGGCATCGATACCAGGTCCAAGGACGCCGCTGACACGATCGAGCGCCTCGACGGCAATGCTGCACTTCTGCGCGATTTCTGTCCAATCCGGTCGACTGCCGCACCTCGGAGGCAGCAGGCGGCTGGCGATCAAAGAATGGAGATACGCGCGAAGTCGTTCGAGTTCTCGTGGAGGAAGTGCCTCAGCAACTCGCTGGCGGAGAAACTGATCGATCATGCGGGGAAACGATGCCCGCCCGGTATTTCTGGTCATTGTCGTCTCGTCTGAAAACAACGACCCTGTGCCGCTGCCGGCCAGCATCCCTAGCCGGCAATAGCCTCGGCGTCACCGGCCAACATAGCCCATTGGGGGAACCTGTGGAAAAGTTGCCTTGGCAAGCCACGTATGTCTCTAGCGCCAGGGACGCGCACATGCTCTCAAAGCCCGGCCTACGGCCGGGTCCGGGCGACCTGCATTAACCGTAGCAACTTCCTGACACGCGGCCTGCCACCACAGGCGCGTGCGGGGGCGGCTACGGCACTATTGAGGAGTGCGCCGCCCCCGCCCGCTTGCGCCGCCGCCCGGCCACGCAACACCCGCGAAATTGGACTCACATGCCGAGGGCGGCCTTGTAGAGGTCCAGGATGGACTCCTCCTCCTGGCGCTCGGCCTGGTCCTTCTTGCGCAGCCGGATGATCGCGCGCATCGCCTTGGTGTCGAAGCCGGTGCCCTTGGCCTCGGCGAACACTTCCTTGATGTCGTCGGAAATGGTCTTCTTCTCCTCCTCGAGCCGCTCGATACGCTCGATGAAGGCACGCAACTGGCCGGCGGCAACAGTCTGGCTGGTCTCTGTGATATCGTCGGCCATGTTTTTCTCCAAAAAATCGGTGCTTCGCCGCGACTCGGGGGAACCGTGCCGCCGCAAATTTCTGCGGTTCGATGCCCGACCAGGGACCGCGGGTCAAGCGGTTATCGAACAGGCCGTCAGGGCTGCCGACAGAAGCCGACAGTCTGTGCCTCTCTCTTGCGAGATCTCAATTGAAGGCGATCAGCAGGTCCTTGGCATCGATCTGGTCGCCGGCCTTGACCAGCACCTCGGCGACCGTGCCGTCACGCTCGGCATGCAGCGCCGTTTCCATCTTCATCGCTTCGATGGAGAGCAGCACGTCGCCGGCCTTGACGGCCTGGCCGGCGGCCACCGCGAGCGCCGAGACGACGCCCGGCATCGGCGCGCCGACATGCGCCTCGTTGCCGGGTTCGGCCTTGCGCCTTGCCTTGGCGGCGGACGCGCCATGTGCCCGGTCGGGCACCTTGACGCGGCGCGGCTGGCCGTTGAGTTCGAAGAACACGGTGACCATGCCCTTGTCGTCCACGTCGCCGATCGCCTGGCAGCGTACGACCAGCGTCTTGCCTTTCTCGATGTCGACGAACACCTCGTCTTCCGGCTTCATGCCGTAGAAATAGGTCGGCGTCGGCAGCACGCTGACGGGACCGTAGGTTTCCTGCGCGGCCGCGAAGTCCGAGAAGACCTTCGGATACATCAGCCAGGAAGCGAACTCGTATTCGCTGAGCTTGCGCTCGAGCTTCCGTTCGATCTCCTTGCGGCTGGCCTTGAGGTCTGCCGGCTTGAGCAGCGAGCCCGGCCGCGCCGTGATCGGCCTGTCGCCCTTCAGCACTTTCTTCTGCAGCGCCTGCGGCCAGCCGCCAGGCGACTGGCCGAGATCGCCGCGCAGCATTGAGACGACCGAGTCCGGGAAGGCGATGTCCCTCGCCGGGTTCTCGACGTCGGCGACGGTGAGATCCTGGCTGACCATCATCAGCGCCATGTCGCCGACCACCTTGGACGACGGGGTCACCTTGACGATGTCGCCGAACATCAGATTGACGTCGTGATAGGTCTGCGCCACCTCGTGCCAGCGCGTCTCCAGCCCAAGCGAACGCGCCTGTTCCTTGAGGTTCGTGAACTGTCCGCCCGGCATCTCGTGCAGGTAAACTTCGGACGCCGGCCCCTTGAGGTCGCTTTCGAAGGCGGCATACTGGTTGCGCACCGCTTCCCAATAGAAGGAGATCCTCCGGATCCATTGCGGGTCGAGCCCGGGATCGCGCTCGGTGCCCTTCAGCGCCTCGACGATAGAGCCGAGGCAGGGCTGCGAGGTGTTGCCGGAGAACGCATCCATCGCCGCGTCGATGGCGTCGACGCCGCTCTCTACCGCCGCCAGAACCGTTGCCGCTGAGAGCCCCGATGTATCGTGTGTGTGGAAATGGATGGGCAGGTCTGTCGCTTCGCGCAGCGCCTTGAACAGCACGCGCGCGGCGCTCGGCTTCAACAGCCCGGCCATGTCCTTGACCGCTATGATATGGGCGCCGGCCGCCTCGAGCTCTTTCGCCAGCCCGACATAATATTTCAGGTCGTACTTCGCCCGCGTGGGATCGAGAATATCGCCGGTGTAGCAGATCGCGGCCTCGATCAGCTTCCCCTCGGCGCCGACCGCGTCCATGGCGACGCGCATGTTCTCGACCCAGTTCAGGCAGTCGAACACCCGGAACAGGTCGATGCCGCCTGATGCCGCCTGTTTGACGAAATGCTGCACGACATTGTCGGGATAGTTGGTGTAGCCGACGCCGTTGGCGCCCCGCAGAAGCATCTGCAGCAGGAGGTTGGGCGCCGCCTCGCGTACCAGCGAGAGCCGCTCCCAGGGATCCTCGGTGAGAAAGCGCATGGCGACGTCGAAGGTGGCGCCGCCCCAGCATTCAAGCGAAAGCAACTGCGGCAGGGCACGCGCATAGGTGCCCGCTATGCCTGCGATGTCGTGCGTGCGCACACGCGTCGCCAGCAGGGATTGATGGCCGTCGCGCATCGTCGTGTCGGTGACCAGCACCTCTTTTTGCGTGCGCATCCAGGCGGCGAATTTTTCCGGACCGAGCACGTCAAGCTTCTGCTTGCTGCCGCCGGGCACATTGCCGTTGAGGTAGGGCACCACGGGTGCGGCGGCATCGGCTTTCGGCTGCGGCCGGCCGCGCGTCTCGGGATGGCCGTTGACGCTGACGTCGGCAAGATAGTTGAGCAGCTTCGTGGCGCGGTCCTGGCGCTTGACCTGCTCGAACAGCTCCGGCGTCGTGTCGATGAACTTGGTCGTGTAGGAATTGTCGGCGAAGTTCGGGTGATTGATGATCGCTTCGAGGAAAGTCAGGTTTGTGGCCACGCCGCGGATGCGGAATTCGCGCAGCGCCCGGTTCATGCGTGCGATGGTCTCGGCCGGCGTCGGCGCCCATGCGGTCACCTTTTCCAGCAACGGGTCATAGAAGCGGGTAATGACCGCGCCCGAATAGGCGGTGCCGCCATCGAGGCGGATGCCGAAGCCGGTGGCGCCACGATAGGCGGTGATGCGGCCATAGTCCGGGATGAAATTGTGCTCGGGATCCTCGGTGGTGATGCGGCACTGCAGCGCGTGGCCGTTCAGCCTGATGTCCTTTTGTGCTGGAACGCCCGATTCCGGCGTGCCGATGGCGAAGCCGTCGAGAATGTGGATCTGCGCCTTGACGATGTCGATGCCCGTCACCTGTTCGGTGACGGTGTGCTCGACCTGGATGCGCGGATTGACCTCGATGAAATAGAACTTGCCGGTGTCGGCGTCCTGCAGGAACTCGACCGTGCCGGCGCCGATATAGCTGGTTTCGCGCGCGATCTTCAGCGCATGGCCGCACAGCTCCTGGCGCAGCTCCTCGCTGAGATAGGGCGCGGGCGCCCGCTCGACGACCTTCTGGTTGCGGCGCTGGATCGAGCAGTCGCGCTCGAACAGATGCACCGCATTGCCACTGGTATCGCCCAGGATCTGCACTTCGACATGGCGGGCGCGCTCGATCAGCTTTTCGAGATAGACCTCGTCCTTGCCGAAGGCGGCTTTCGCCTCGCGCTTGCCCTCGGTGACCTCGCGGGCGAGATCGGCCTCGGCACGGATGGCGCGCATGCCGCGGCCGCCGCCGCCCCACGAAGCCTTCAGCATCAGGGGATAGCCGATCTCCGTGGCAAGTTTCTTGACCGCCTCCATGTCGTCCGGCAACGGATCGGTGGCAGGAATGACAGGCACGCCGACCTCGATGGCCAGATTGCGCGCCGCGACCTTGTTGCCAAGCCGGCGCATCGTCTCCGGCTTGGGCCCGATGAAGGTGATCCCGGCTTCGGCACAGGCCTCGGCGAATTCGGGGCTTTCCGAAAGCAGTCCATAGCCGGGGTGGATCGCATCGGCGCCCGACAGCCTGGCGACGCGGATCACCTCCTCGATCGAGAGATAGCTTTCGATCGGCCCCATATCCTTGTTGAGGTGCGGCCCGCGCCCGACCTGGTAACTCTCGTCGGCCTTGAAGCGATGCAGCGAATATTTGTCCTCCTCGGCCCAGATCGCCACCGTTTTGAGGCCGAGTTCATTGGCCGCGCGAAACACGCGGATGGCGATTTCGGACCGGTTGGCGACGAGGATCTTCGTGATGGCCAAGGACTGGGCTCCAGCAGCGGAAGGGAAGAGCAAGCGGCGCCATGATTAGCGTGAAAATGCTGCAGTGCAAACAAAATTTGACGCGCGTTTAAACCGATTTAAAATGGATTCTCCGCCTTGAGCGTGGCCCCAAACGGCTGAACATCAGCGGAAAGCCTCCGCTGACCTCAAAACGAGAATTCTCGCCCGCCAATAAACGCGCGATCGCTGCTTCCGTAAAGAAAATGCCCGGCGCGAGGCGCCGGGCATTCCGTGAAGTCAATGCGGACAGGCTTACATCTTCTGGACGTAGGTGTACTTGCCGTCGTCGCCCTTCTTCCACTCGTACATGACGTAGCCGGGCAGCGTCGGGTCACCCTTGGCGTCGTAGGAGAGGTCGCCGAGCACGGTCTTGAACGGACCCTTCTCATGCAGCGCCTTGGCAACTTCCTGCGGGTCGTTGGACTTGGCAGAGGTGGCTGCCTCGGCGATCGCCTGCATGGCTGCGTAGGCGTAGAGCGTATAGGCCTCCGGCTCGAAGCCCTGCGCGCGGAACTTCTCGACCAGTTCCTTGTTGGCCGGGATCAGGCGAGGGTCCGGGCCGAACGTGTTGAGTGTGCCCGCGACCGCGTCGCCAGCGATCGAAGCCAGTTCGTTCGACACGATGCCGTCGCCGGAAACCAGCGTCGCCTTGAGGCCCTGGTCGGCCGCCTGGCGGATGATCAGGCCGGCTTCAGTGTGCAGGCCGCCCCAGTAGATGATGGAGACGCCGGCTTCCTTCATCTTGGCGATCAGCGCCGAGAAGTCCTTGTCGCCGACATTGACGCCTTCATACATGACTTCCTTCACGCCCTTGGCGTTCATAGCCTTCTTGGTCTCGTCGGCAAGGCCCTGGCCGTAGGTGGTCTTGTCGTGCACGACGGCGATCTTGGCGTCCTTGAAATTAGCCGCCAGATAACCGCCGGCGATGCCGCCCTGCTGGTCATCGCGTCCGCAGGTGCGGAACACGTTCCACAGGCCGCGCTCGGTGAACTGGGGGTTGGTCGCGGCAGGCGTGATCTCGACGATGCCGTTTTCCGCGTAGACTTCCGACGCCGGAATGGAGACGCCCGAGTTGAAGTGGCCGACCACGAACTTGACGCCGTCGCCGACGAACTTGTTGGCGACCGAGATGCCTTGCTTCGGATCGGAGACGTCGTCGCCGACTTCGAGCTTGATCTGCTCGCCGTTGATGCCGCCCGCCGCATTGATGTCGGCGACCGCCTGCTCCGCGCCCTTCTGCAACTGTGCGCCGAAGGCGGCATTCGGACCCGTGATCGGGCCAGCAACGCCGACCATTAGATCAGCCCACGCATTGCCGCTGAACGCGATCAGCGCGGTCAGGGCGACGGCGGACAAAAGTGATTTTTTCATTTAAACGCTCCCATTAACGGAGTGGGCGTGGATGAAGCTTTCATGCGATGCCCACCCTTATCGCAGAAAGCATAGTTTGCCGATTTTCAGGCACTTGTCACGCCGATTCATCCCCGAAACGGCGTTAATGATGAACGTCAACCTTTCGGTTTCCAGCTCAAGATTGAAGCTCTTTCGTATAGCCAATTATACTGCGTCACCATCTGGTTGGTTCGTGTGTATTGATAGCCGACGAAGCCGAGGATCATCAGTACGATGGTGTCGACGACATAGTAATGCAGCGAGAACATCGTGCCGTTGAACAGCGCGTGATGGATGAAGCGGATGCCGATGCCGAGACCCAGCAGATAGGCGAACAGCTGGACGAAGCTGCGCCAGGTCTGGGCACTGGCCTTGCCGGTCATCCATGCCGCCCAGCCGCCGAGCAGGCAGGTGACGAAGAAGAACTGCCAGATGGACGGTTCCTCGTAGAGAATGCCTTGCATGGTAAGGACTCCTGAACTCAGTGATGGCCGCCTTCGAGATAGGCGGCGCGCACTTCCGGGTTGGCGAGCAGTTCCTTGCCGGTGCCGCTCATGGTCACATTGCCGTTGACCATGACATAGCCGCGCGTCGCCAGCTTCAGCGCGCCGAAGGCGTTCTGCTCGACCAAGAACACGGTCAGCCCCTGCGTGCGGTTCAGCTCGCGAATGGCATCGAAGATCTGTTTGACGATCAGCGGCGCAAGACCGAGCGACGGCTCGTCGAGCAGAAGCAGCTTCGGCCGCGCCATCAGCGCGCGCCCGATCGACAGCATCTGCTGCTCGCCGCCCGACAGCGTGCCGCCGCGCTGGGCGATGCGCTCCTTCAGGCGCGGGAACAGTGCGAACACCTTCTCGACGTCCTCGTCATAGTGCTTGAGGTTGTCGAGGCTGGCGCCCATCTGCAGATTTTCCATCACCGTCATGCGCGGGAAGATGCGCCGGCCTTCCGGCGACTGGGCAATGCGCAAGCGCGCAATCTCGTGCGTTGGCAATTGGGTGATGTCGGCGCCGGCGAAGGTGATGGTGCCCGCGCGGGCGCGCGGCGCTCCAAAAATGGTCATCATCAGCGTCGATTTGCCGGCGCCGTTGGCGCCGATCAGCGCCACGATCTCGCCCTCGTTGACGGTGACGTCGACGCCGTTCAGCGCACGGATGTTGCCGTAATAGGTCTGCACGCCCTTGATATCGAGCAGCGTCTTCCCGGCCATCACTTGCCCCCTCCGCGCTTGGCCCGAACGGGCTTGCCCGCTCCTGTCGCGGGCTTTGCTGCCTGCTTACCGGAAGCATGGCTCGTCGCCACCTTGCCGGCGTCGACGCGGCGCGAGAATTCCGTGTCCTTGCCCTGGCTAAGCAGCCTGGCCTGCTCGACCCATTCTTCGCGGGCGATGCGTCCGTCAAAGGCGAGATACGCTTCGACGGCCTCGACATCGGCCTTCTTCCAAGCGCCGATCTGGTCGAAGTGGAAGATGCCGTGTTCGTTGAGCTTCTTCTCGTTGACCGCGCCGATCCCCTTGATGCGGGTGAGATTGTCGGCTTTGCCGCCGCGGGGCGCCGTGAGGCGGTTCGAGATGCCCGCGGCCTTCGCGGCCGGCGTCTTGGCCCCTGTCTTGACACTCGCCTTGGTGGCCGGCTTCGCCACCGGCTTGGTCCGCGAAGCAGGTGCTGGCGCGACAGTCTTGCCCGCAGCGCTCGCCGCCCGCGCATCGACCTGCGCCGCCTTCGAGGCGCCCTTCGACACCGTGATGCGCTCGCCTTCGCTGTGGCCGACCGTGTCGCTCACCGGGCCGGCGAGATAGGACGACGATGTTCCCGGACCATGCGCGGCATCGGGACCGGTATCGAGTTGCTCGATGACGTCCTCGTCGCCGACTTCGGTCAGCACGGTCTCGACCTCCTCGTCGTCGACGCCGAGATAGGCGGCGATGACGCGCGGATCGGTGCGCACCGACTGCGGATTGCCGTCGGAGATCTTGCGGCCGTATTCCAGAACCACGACGTGATCGGAGATCTGCATGACCACCGACATGTCGTGCTCGATCAGCAGGATCGAGGTGCCGGTGTTGTTCTTGATGTCCATCAGCAGGTCGTTGAGCGCGGCCGATTCCTTTGGATTGAGACCGGCGGCGGGCTCGTCGAGGCACAGAAGCTCGGGGCCGGTGCACATGGCGCGCGCGATCTCGAGGCGCCGCTGCGCGCCATAGGGCAGGTCGCCGGCCGGATCGTCGGCGCGGTCGACCAGATCGGCTTTCTCAAGCCAGTGCTTGGCAAGTTCGACGGATTCGGCCGAGGCCTTGCGGTAACCGCTGAAGCCGAACAGGCCGAGCACCGTATAGCCCGAAGCCTTCATCAGCTTGTTGTGCTGGGCAACGAGCAGGTTCTCGAGCACCGTCATGCCCGAGAACAGGCGGATGTTCTGGAAGGTGCGCGCCACCTTGGCGCGCGCCGGGATCTCATGGTTGGGCAGCCGTTCGAGCAGGTAGATCGAGCCGTCCTGCCGGGTGAGAGTGATCATGCCTTCCGACGGCTTGTAGAAGCCGGTGATGCAGTTGAACACGGTGGTCTTGCCGGCGCCGTTGGGCCCGATCAGCGCGGTGATCTCGCCGCGCCTGGCGGTGAAGGACAGGTCGCCGATCGCGACCAGGCCGCCGAACTTCATCGACAGGTGTTCGACGTTCAGGATGGCGTCGTTCATGGAGGGGTTCGCGTTCATCAGCCGTGACCCTCCTTGGTGAAGGAACTTGAGACAGCCCTTCGCACCTTGAGGAAGGCGGTCGGCTCACGGCTGCCGACAAAGCCGCGCGGCTTCCACAGCATGACGATCACCATGGCCATGCCGAACAGCAGCATACGGTAGAGTTCCGGCGTGAAGTCGGGTCCGAAGACCTGCTTGAGGAAGTCGAGTTCGCGCAGCACCTCGGTGCCGCCGATCATGACCAGAGCCGCGACGGCAATGCCGACCAGTGATCCCATACCGCCAAGCACGACGATGGCCAGGATGATGGCCGATTCCAGGAAGACGAAGGATTCGGGGCTGACGAAGCCTTGCCGGGCGGCGAAGAACGAGCCGGCAAAACCGCCGAACATGGCACCGGTGGCAAAGGCGGTCAGCTTGGTGGTCGTGGTGTTGATGCCGAGCGAGCGGCAGGCGATCTCGTCCTCGCGTAAGGCTTCCCAGGCGCGGCCAACCGGCATGCGCCTCAGCCTGACCGTGACGAAGGCGGTGAGCAGCGCCAGCCCCAGGATGAGGTAATAGAGGAAGATCTTGTAATAGGCGCTTGATGTGGCGATGTTCAGCACCTTGCCGATATAGTTCGGATCCGAGACGTTGAAGCTCATCAGGCCGAAGAAGGTGACCTTCGGGATGCCGGAAATGCCGGCCGAGCCATTGGTCACCTCGCGCCAGTTGATGATCACCAGCCGGATGATCTCGCCGAAGGCAAGCGTCACGATGGCCAGGTAGTCGCCGCGCAGGCGCAGCACCGGAAAGCCGAGCAGCACGCCCCAGAAGGCGGCCATGGCGCCTGCGGCCGGCAGGAGGATCCAGAAGGAGAGGCCGTAATGCGTGCCGAGCAGCGCATAGGCATAGGCGCCGACGGCATAGAAGGCGACATAGCCGAGGTCGAGCAGGCCGGCCAGACCGACGACGATGTTCAGCCCCCAGGCCAGCATGACATAGATCAGGATCTGGATGCCGAAATTATCGACCCATTTCAGCGATCCTTGCAGCCCGCCGACGAGCGACCACGACATCAGCGACAGCATGCCCACGACAATGATCGGATAGAGCACCAGTGCGGCGATGCCGAGTTTTGTGAAGTTGGCATGGATGAAGCCGCGGAAATAGTAGATCACGCAGGCCAGCGCGTAGATGACCGCAAGGGCGCGCAGGAATTGCAGATAGCCGGCCGGCTCCGCCCCTACCCAGCCGGCGAGAGACCTGCTGAAGACGAACAGCAGCGCCGCGACGATGACGGCCACGATGAAGGCTGGAAAGAGGAAGAAGCGCGACGCCACGCTGGCCGGCAGCAAGCCGGTGGCGACGTCGGCGATCTTCTGGTTGGCCAAAAAGGGCTGGCCGTAGGCGACATAGAGGAAGCGGCCGACGGCCGTGGCGATGACCACTGCGGCGAGCAGGCCCCAGCGCTGCACCAGGATCAGCTCGTTTGAGATGTTCTGGTCGGTCTTGAGCCCGATAAACAGCACGAACAGGCCGAGCGCGATGGCACCGGCATAGAAGGCCTCGCGCAAGGCGCGCTGCATGGGCGTGGCTGCGACGGTGTCGCGCTCGGGAGATACGGTGACGGCCATGATCTCAGACCTTTTCGACTTCTGGCCGGCCGAGAATGCCGGAAGGCAGGAAGATCAGCACGATAGCCAGGATCGAGAAGGCGGCGACATCCTTGTAGTCGATCGAGAAATAGGCCGACCACATGCTCTCGATGAAGCCGATCAAAAGGCCGCCCAGCACCGCGCCCGGCAACGAACCGATGCCGCCCAGCACCGCTGCGGTGAATGCCTTCACGCCGGGCACGAAACCGTCCGAGAAGGCGATGACGCCGTAATACATCAGGAACAGCGTGCCGGCGACGGCGGCAAGTGCCGCGCCCATGATGAAGGTGATCGAGATGGTGCGGTCGACATCGATGCCGAGCAGCGCCGCCATCTTGCGGTCCTGCTCGCAGGCGCGCTGCGCCCGGCCAAGCGAGGTCTTGTTGACCAGGTACCAGAACAACACCAAGAGCAACGCGGTGACGACGACGATGATGATCTGCTTCAGCGACACGCTGATGCCTTCGATGTTGTAGACCTTCGACACCATCGGCGGGATCGGCTTGTTGCGCGGGCCTTGCGTCACCTGCACGAAATTCGACAGCGCGATCGACATGCCGATGGCGGTGATCAGCGGCGCCAGCCGGAACGAGCCGCGCAGCGGCCGGTAGGCCACCTTCTCGATCGTCCAGTTGTAGAGGCTGGTCAGCAGCATCGCCACGATCATCATCACCAACAGCGCGATGACCACGGGAACCGAATAGAACAGGGCGCCCAGGATGAGGAAAACGATCAGCGCCGTGAAAGCGCCCACCATGAAGATATCGCCATGAGCAAAGTTGATCATGCCGATGATGCCGTAGACCATCGTGTAGCCGATCGCGATCAGCCCATAGATCGATCCCAGCGTCAGCCCATTGATAAGCTGCTGGACAAAATACTGCATGTGTACATGGCTCCCCTGGAATGTCGCCCATGCAGACGCATTCCTTTTCGTATTTCCCCTAGTCGTAAGGTTTCGAGACGGGATTGCAACGTCATTTTTTGATCGTCATGCGTGTTTCCGACTGCACGCCGTTCGATTGCCCGTTTTTTCGCACCCGCCCCCTGGACTATCGCGGACCCTATCATTGGCATAACGCAATGTCTTTGACGATTAAGCGTCATCATGCGCTCCATTTCGAAGAAATCGCCGTCAAAATAAGTTGATGAGACGATTCGTTGCGCTCGTGACAGCAATCCTTTTTGTCCTTCCCGACCTTCCGCAGCGTGATGAATCGCCTATTTGACGACGAAGCCGTGCGCGAACGGATCGCGGTCATCGATGAAGATCGTGTTGAGCCCGGTCATGCGCGCCCAGCCGCCGATCGAGGGAATGATCGCCGGCTTGCCTGCGACCGTGACGTCTTTTTCAACCTTGCCCTTGAACAGCGAGCCGATGATCGATTCATGGACGAACGCATCGCCGGCCTTGAGCTTGCCCTTGGCATGGAGCTGCGCCATGCGTGCCGAGGTGCCCGTGCCGCACGGTGAGCGGTCGATCGCCTTGTCGCCGTAGAAGACCGCGTTGCGCGCGTCCGCACCCGACACCGTCGGCTCGCCGGTCCACAGCATGTGCGACAGCCGGTTGATGCCCGGATTCTCCGGATGCACGAAAGAGTATTTCTCGTTGAGCCGCTGCCGCACCACCGGGCTCCAGGCGATGAGGTCGCCCGCCGAATGGTCTGCCATGTCGCGATAGTTTTTCTGCGGCTCGACGATGGCGTAGAAATTGCCGCCATAGGCGACGTCGACGACGATCTCGCCGAGCCCGGGGCATTCGACCGTCAGGCCCTCGGCATGGAGGAAGGAGGGCACGTTGGTGATGCGCACCTCTTCGACATATTCGCCGACCTGTTTGTATTCGGCGATGACCAGGCCGGCCGGTGTGTCGAGCCTGAGCACGCCGGGCGTCGTCGGCTTGATCAGCCCGTGCTCGATGGCCATCGTCACCGTGCCGATGGTGCCGTGGCCGCACATTGGCAGGCAGCCCGAGGTCTCGATGAACAGGATGGCGATGTCGCAATCCTCACGCGTCGGCGGGTAGAGGATCGAGCCGGACATGACATCGTGGCCGCGCGGCTCGAACATCAGGCCGGTGCGGATCCAGTCATATTCGGCCAGGAAATGTGCGCGCCGCTCCATCATCGTCGAACCCTGGAGCAGCGGGCCGCCGCCGGCGACCAGCCGCACCGGGTTGCCGCAGGTGTGGCCGTCGATGCAGAAGAAGGATTTCCTGGCCATGACGCTCCTCGAAAAATCAAAACCGTTGTGGACTGAAGGGGGCCACGTCGATCGGCGGAGTCTGCCCCAGGACAAGCTCGCGGATCAACCGTCCCGTCGCAGCAGCCTGGGTCAGGCCAAGATGGCCGTGGCCGAAAGCGTAGACCACCGGCCGGCTTCCCGATGCGCGGCCGACGACAGGCAATGAATCCGGCAGCGAGGGACGAAACCCCATCCATTCGCGTCCGCCCGAAGGATCGAGGCCCGGCAGGAAGTCTTGCGCCTTGCGCAGCAGCGCCTTCGAGCGCGCGTAGTTGGGCGGCCGCTCGATGCCGCCGAGCTCAACCGCGCCGCCGATGCGCAGGCCCGTGTCGAGCGGCGTGATCACGAAGCCTTGGCCGGAGAAGATCAGCATCCGCTTCACGTCGAAGGCGGCCTTTGGCAACGTCGTGTTGTAGCCGCGCTCGGTTTCGAGCGGAATGCGGTCGCCGAGCTGCCGCGCCAGCAGATGCGACCAAGCGCCGGCGGTGACGACCAGGTGCCGGGCTTGCCGCGTCGTGCCGTCGGCCAGGGTCAACGTCGCGCCGTTCCCGTCCGCGGCGACGCCGGCGATGCGGGCCTTCTCGAACCGCGCGCCCTTGGATTGCGCATAGTCCCAGATCGCCTTGCCGAGCAGTTTTGGATCGGCGATTGTCTTCCAGCCCGGCACGAACGTGCCTTTGCCGAAGCGCGGCGACAGGCCGGGCTGCAGCTCCGCCAGCTCCTCGCCGCCGACATGGCGGAAGCCGATGCCGAAGCGCTGGCGCGCCGCCCAGCCGGACAGCGAGGCCTGGAATTCGGCCTCGCTTTCGTAGAGTTCGAGCGAGCCATCCTCGCGCAGCATCCGCCTCGTGCCGGAGCGGTCGAGCAGGCCCATCCATTCGGCCTCGGCGAGCGCCATCATTGCGGCCTGCGCCGCCAGGCCAGCCTCGTAGTGCTTCGCCGAGCCGGCACGCCAGAAGCGGATCAGCCAGGGCAGCAGCTTCGGCAGGTAGGCGGGCGGGATGGCGAGTGGGCCGAGCGGATCGGCCAGCCATTTCGGCAATTGCCGGAGCATGCCCTTGTGCGCCAGTGGCAGCACGTCGGAAAAGGCGAAGGCGGCGGCATTGCCGGAGCTCGTCTCCTCGCAGATGCCGGTGCGGTCGTAGACCGTGACGTTTCGCCCCGCCTCGGCAAGAAACGCCGCCGCGCAGATGCCGATGATGCCGCCGCCGACGATGGCGATATCCATTGCTTCCCCCTGTTCACGGGGGGAAGGCGCCCGCAGGGCGGGGCGCCGCCGCGCTTCCATCGATTTGGAACTTCCTGTCACCTGGGCGCCGCCTCTCGGAAGAAAGCCTCAGAACGCCGGTAGTGTCGGCCGCACCGCCAGTGCGTCCTTGACGATCTTCTCGACCGCCTTGCGGCGCTCGCCCGACAGCGGCTGGCGCGGCATGCGGACGCGGTCGTTGGTTTGAATGGCGAACACCTCGGCAAGCTTGATGTTCTGCACCAGATAGGTCGAGACGTCGAGATCAAGCAGCGGCCGGAACCAGCGATAGATGGCGAGCGCCTCTTCGCGGCGGCCCCGCTGCATCAGCTGGTAGATCGCCACCGTCTCGCGCGGGAAGGCGGTGACGAGACCGGCCACCCAGCCGATGGCGCCCACCGACAGCGCCTCGAAAGCGAGATTGTCGACGCCGGTAAACAGGTCGTAGCGGCTGCCCAGGCGATTGATGATCTCGGTCGAGCGCCTGATGTCGTCGGAGGATTCCTTGATGGCGACGAAGCGCTCGTCCGACGCCAGCTCCTCCATCTGGTCGACGGTGACATCGACGCGGTAGGCGAGCCGGTTGGAATAGATCATGACCGGCAAGTCGCCGGCCTCCGCGACGGCGCGCAGCGCCGCCACCGTCTCTTCCGCATTGGTATGGTAGATCGGGCTGGGCACCACCATCAGGCCGTTGGCGCCTTCCTTGGCGGCGCGGCGGGCGATGCTGGCGGCCTCGCGTGTCCCGGCCTCGTTCACCGTCAGCAGCACCGGTTTCTTGCCAGCCACCTTCTGCGCGGTTTTCAGCACTTCAATCTTTTCGTCATGGGACAGCATCGGCCCTTCGCCGAGCGATCCGCAGACGATGATGCCGTCGCAGCCGGCCTCCATCTGCAAGCCGAAGCAGCGCTCCATCTCGGCATGGTCGAGGCGGTCGTCCGTGGTGAATTTAGTCGTGACGGCTGGGAAAACTCCGGTCCACATGGTCATCGCTCCTCTGATATATCAGCCGTATATCTATTAAGAAAGCCGCTGTCAACACGGATTCTCCTATGATATATGCAAAATATATCAGGAGACCGCCTTTGATATCCATGCAAATGAGCGCTGCGTTCGAGCCGGCTGCGACCAAGGCCTACCGTATGCTCGAGCATATGATTGTCACGCTCGAACTGGCGCCGGCGAGTTTCGTCACTGAAGGCGGCCTGATCGAGAAGCTGGCGCTCGGCCGTACGCCGGTGCGCGAGGCGATCCAGAGGCTGGCTTGGGAAGGACTGCTCGACGTGCGGCCGCGCGCAGGCATCGCCATCGCGCCGCTGCACCCCGGCGACTGGCTGCGCGTCCTCGACGCGCGCCGCGGCGTCGAGGTGGTGCTGGCCCGCTCCGCGGCGCGCTTCGTCACCCGCGACGCAGCCGACCTCTTCCACGATGCCGCGCTTGCCATGCAGAAGGCTGTCATCTCCGGCAACGTGCTTGCCTTCATCCAGGCCGACAAGACGCTGGACGAGGCGCTGGCGCGGGCTGCCGACAACCCGTTCGCGGCCAGGCTGGCTGCCCCGCTGCAGACCCACAGCCGCCGCTTCTGGTTCCGCTACAAGGCCGATACCGGCCTGGCGGAATCGGCCGAGCATCACGTCGCGCTGATCCGCTCGATTGTCGACGGTGACGAGGAAGCCGCCGCGAAGGATGCCAAGCGGCTGATGGCATTGCTGCGCGCCCATGCCGAGGCGGCCGCCACACGTTGAAGCATACCGCCCGACACCGACCTCGGTTCAGGACAGTGCATGCCCAAGACTACGCGTCGCCTGAACCGCTTCGACGCGATGAGGCTCAGGCTCCTGGCAAGGCCGCCTTGATCGTCGGGCTGTCCCAGCCCTCGCCGACGGACAGGATGCAACTCTGGCCCTTGGTGTCGGAGGCGAGGACGGTCCAACTGCCCTGTTCGGAAACGAACACCTCAAGCACCACGTTGGGATTGATCAGGCCACGCCCGGCCTCGCTTTCGTGGAAATTCTCGCCGAGCGCCTTGACGATGTCGGCGCGTGCCGCACATTGGCCGGCTGCATTCGCCGGCCCTATCGATAGCGCCGCCGCGGCGCATAGCAGCATGGACATAAGACGTTGTGCCATCGGACACCTCCTTGCGCCCGACGATGCGATGCTAACGGTCAGCCGTCGGCGCTCTGGTTGCCTGCCATGCCTCCTCCAGGGCAGGATCGTAGCTCTAAGTCCTGGCGCCCTCGCCGGTTCCATCACATTAGCGTTTGCAAAATAAACGGCCCGAGCCAGGGGACTCGGGCCGTAGATTTTTGGGTGGTCCTGCCGGCCCGCGCGGCCGCAGCCGAAGGCGAGGACGCGCAAGCGGACAAGCGTCCGGCTAGTTCATCGTCGGGATGACGAAATCGGCCCCGTCCTTGATGCCGGCCCGCGCGCCCCGCAGCCGAAGGCGAGGACGCGCAAGCAGACAAGCGTCCGGCTAGTTCATCGTCGGGATGACGAACTCGGCCCCGTCCTTGATGCCGGACGGCCAGCGCGAGGTGACCGTCTTGGTCTTGGTGTAGAAGCGGAACGCGTCCGGACCGTGCTGGTTGAGATCGCCGAAGGACGACGCCTTCCAGCCACCGAACGTGTAGTAGGCGATCGGCACCGGGATCGGCACGTTGACGCCGACCATGCCGACCTGCACCCTGGAAGCAAAGTCGCGCGCGGCGTCGCCGTCGCGCGTGTAGATGGCGACGCCATTGCCCATCTCGTGGTCGTTGGCGAGCTTGATGGCGTTCTCGTAAGTCGGCGCGCGCACCACCGACAGCACCGGTCCGAAGATCTCTTCCTTGTAGATGCGCATGTCCGATGTGACGTTGTCGAACAGGCAGCCGCCCATATAGTAGCCGTTCTCGTAGCCCTGCATCTTGAAGCCGCGGCCGTCGACGACCAGCTTGGCGCCTTCCTTGACGCCGATATCGACATAGCCCTTGACCCGCTCCAGCGCCTGAGCGGTGACCAGCGGACCGAAATCGGCGGCGGAATCCGTCGAGGGGCCGACCTTCAGGCTTTCGACGCGCGGCACCAGTTTTTCCATCAGCCGGTTGGCGGTGTCGTGGCCGACCGGGACCGCCACCGAGATCGCCATGCAGCGCTCGCCGGCCGAGCCGTAGCCAGCGCCGATCAGTGCATCGACGGTCTGGTCCATGTCGGCGTCGGGCATGATGATCATGTGGTTCTTGGCGCCGCCGAAGCACTGCACGCGCTTGCCTGACGCAGTGCCGCGCGAATAGATGTAATGAGCGATCGGCGTCGAGCCGACGAAGCCGATAGCCTTGATATCGGGGTCGTCAAGGATGGCGTCGACGACTTCCTTGTCGCCGTTGACGACATTGAGGATACCGGCAGGCAGGCCCGCCTCGATGAACAGTTCGGCGATGCGGATCGGCACGCCCGGGTCGCGTTCGGAGGGCTTCAGGATGAAGGCGTTGCCGCAGGCGATCGCCGGCGCGATCTTCCACAGCGGGATCATCGCCGGAAAGTTGAACGGCGTGATGCCGGCGACGACGCCGAGCGGCTGGCGCATCGAATAGACGTCGATGCCGGGGCCGGCACCGTCGGTGAATTCGCCCTTCATCATGTGCGGCGCGCCGATGCAGACCTCGACCACTTCGAGGCCGCGCTGGATGTCGCCCCTGGCATCGGCGATGGTCTTGCCGTGCTCGCGCGCCAGGATGTCGGCCAGTTCGTCATAGTCGCGGGCGACCAGTTCAAGGAACTTCATAAGGACGCGCACGCGGCGCTGCGGGTTGGTCGCGGCCCATTTCGGCTGCGCCGCCTTGGCGTTCTCGACCGCCGCGCGCAGTTCCGCCTGCGAGGCCAGCGCCACCGTGCCGCGCACGGAGCCGTCCATCGGCTGCATCACGTCCTGCTTGCGGCCGCTGGTGCCGGCGACACGCTTGCCGCCGATGAAATGACCGTATTCGATCATGATGTCTCTCCCTGTGTTTATGATGGTGCATTGTCCGCCTTTGGCACGCCGATGGCAACGCGAGGGAGAACGCAACCGTTGTGCAGAAAATAGACAGCGGTTGACGGGAGAGCATCAATTCTCGCAAATGAGAAGGGTCACAAAGATGACGTTCACGGATTGATAGATTGAGTTCCTTCACGCCCCTCTGTCCTGCCGGACATCTCCCCTGCCTTCACCCTCCCCCTTGTGGGGAGGTCGGCGAGCGGTCGGAGCGGAGCGGAGATCGTTCGACGGGGTGGGGATCAAGCGCCGGCGTCGCCCCTACCCCGCTCCGCTACGCGGATCGACCTCCCACAAAGGGAGGGTAAAATGAACTGGGATGACGTCCGCATCTTTCTCGCCGTGGCGCGCGCCGGGCAAATCCTTGGCGCCGCCAGGCGGCTGGAACTCAACCACGCCACCGTCTCGCGCCGCATCGCCGCACTTGAAGACGCGCTGCGCACGAAACTCTTTCGCCGGCTGACCACCGGCAGCGAGCTGACGCCCGCCGGCGAGCGTTTCCTCGATATTGCCGAGCGCATGGAGGGCGACATGATCGCCGCCCGCTCGACAATATCGGGCGAAGGCGACGACGTTTCGGGCACGGTGCGGATCGGTGCGCCGGACGGGTTTGGCGTCGCATTCCTCGCCCGGCGCCTCGGCGCACTGACCGCGCTGCACCGTGAATTGACGATTCAGCTCGTACCGGTGCCGCGCTCCTTCTCCCTGTCTCGCCGCGAGGCCGACATTGCCATCACCGTCGAGCGCCCGACCGAGGGCCGGCTGGTAGCGGGCAAGCTGGTCGACTACTCGCTCGGCCTGTTTGCCTCGCGTGCCTATGCTGAAGCCCACGGCCTGCCCCAGACCGCTGCCGAGCTGGGACGGCATAAATTGATCGGCTATGTGCCAGACCTCATCGTCAGCCCGTCGCTCGACTACGCCGCCGAATTCAGCGCTGACTGGCGCACCAGCTTCGCCATTTCCTCCGCGCTCGGGCAGGCCGAAGCGGTGCGGTCGGGCGCCGGCATCGGCATCCTGCACACTTTCGTCGCCCGCTCGATGCCGGAATTGGTGGCCGTCGACGTGGTGGCGCCCATCCGCCGGGCCTACTGGCTGGTCTATCACGAATCGGTCAGGCCGCTGCGCCGCGTCCAGATCGTCGCCTCCTTCATTACAAAGGCGGTGGAGCGGGAGAGAAATCTTTTCGTCTGACGCATGTCGGCCATCGCAGCTTCTTCCACGACACGGAGAACGGCATGATGGTGCTCGACCCCGCCTTCTTCGCCAGATGACGAGTATCTCGCCCATTCCAATCGGTCGCCACCGAAGTGACCATCCCGTGGGCTTACCGGCTGCTGTTCGACGAGGGCTGGGTGAAACAGGCGTTCTGACGCGATATCCCCCGGCCGCGCCCGCCGATGGCGAGCGGGCGGCGTCTATTTCAGATAGCGCTCCTGCGCCAGCGCGCGGGCGTCGATATCGGGCACTTTGTTCGAGATGATGTCGGCCAGCACCTTGGCCGAGCCGCAGGCCATGGTCCAGCCGAGCGTTCCATGGCCGGTGTTGAGGTAGAGATTGGAAAGCTCCGTGCGCCCGATCAGCGGCGGCCCGTCCGGCGTCATCGGCCGCAGGCCGCACCAGAACGTCGCCTCCCGCATGGCGCCGGCTCCCGGGAACAGGTCGCCGGCCGAGTGTTCGAGCGTGCGCCGTCGCGATTCGTGCAGCCGGAGGTCGAACCCGGAAATCTCGGCCGTGCCGCCGACGCGGATGCGGTCGCCGAGCCTCGTGATCGCGACCTTGTAGGTTTCGTCCATCACCGTCGACACCGGTGCGGCGGCGGCATCCTTGATCGGCACCGTGATCGAATAGCCCTTGACCGGATAGACCGGGATCGGCCGCTTCATCCGGCGCATGAAGTCCGCCGAATAGCTGCCCAGCGCCATCACATAGGCATCGGCGGACAGCCAGCCCTTGCTGGTGCTCATATTGTTGACGCGGTTGCGGCTGCGGATGACGCGCCATATCGTCGTGTCGTATTCGAACTTGACCCCGCGTGCCACGCAAAGCTCGGCCAGCCTGTCGGTGAACATCTTGCAGTCACCGGTCTCGTCGCCCGGCAGCCTCAGGCCGCCGACGAATTTTTCGCGCACCGCGGCCAGAGCCGGTTCCGCCGCGATGCAGCCGTCTTGGTCGAGGATTTCGTAGGGCACGCCATATCTCTTCAGCACCTCGACATCGCCTGATGTGCCGTCGAGCTGCTTTTGCGTGCGAAACAGCTGCAGCGTGCCCTGCGTCCGCTCGTCATAGGCTATGCCGGTCGCCTCGCGCAGCGCCTTCAGCGTGTCGCGGCTGTATTCGGCCAGCGGCACCATGCGCGACTTGTTGACCGCGTAGCGTTCGGCGGTGCAGTTGCGCAGCATCTTGACCAGCCACGTCCACATATGCGGATCGAAGGCCGGCCGCACCACCAGCGGACCATGCTTCATCAGCAGCCATTTGATTGCCTTGAGGGGGATACCGGGCCCGGCCCAAGGCGAGGCATAGCCGGGCGAAATCTCGCCGGCATTGGCGAAGCTGGTTTCCAGTCCCGGCCCTTTCTGGCGGTCGATCACGGTCACCTCGTGGCCAGCCTCGGCGAGATAATAGGCCGTGGTCACCCCGATCACGCCACTGCCCAGCACCATGATTTTCATTCATTCACTCCTTGCCGCGCCGAGCGTCCTCAGGACGCCCGTGGACGCGGCCGTATTTTCGATTTGCGCATGATCCCGAGCGAAAATCGATGTCGATCTTCGAGACCACGCGCCGTTGCCCATTCACGCCGCCGAGGGACCGGGGTCGTCTTCTTCTGTCTGCCGCATTCCGGCCGTCTCGCCAAGAGGCCGCCAATCGGCTGCGGCACTGTAGACGAGCCTGAGCCCGTGCGGTCGGCGCGCGTCAGCCTGGTCTTTCTGCCTGATCGTGCGCCGGGCAGCTTCCGGCTGGTAAAGCACGGCCTTGATCAGGATCGACTCCCGCCTGCCGTCGACGTGTTCGACCGTTGCCGTCTGGCCTTGCGCCATGCCAAGCATGCAGAGCCCGCGCCTCGTTGCGACCGAAAGGCTGGAGCCGACCGGCCCGCGCACCTCGTGTTGCACCAGGGTTCGCGTTTCGGCGGGACCGGCATCGACGCCGAACACCACCCTGCTGTTCAGCGTAACGATGTCGGGGCCGACCGAATCGATCGGCACGACATCGGCGCGTGAAAGCTTGTGTTCGAGCATGCGCACGATCGGATCCGCGAACGCCCGCCGGCGCTCCAGCATGACTTCGAGAACGGCGAAGTCCTTCGTCGTCAGGCAACAATTCGTGCTCGTCATCACCGCCTCGCCATCAAGCTCGTTGCGGGCCGGAAGCCGGCGCATCGACGGCCTCGACGGTCACTGACAGTTCCCGGCCGCCACGACCGTTCCAGCAAACCGCCTGCCCAACACTCGCGCCAATGAGCGCGGTTCCCATCGGCGTCAGCACCGAGATGCGGTTCTCGGCTATGTCGGCCTCACCCGGGTAGACCAGCATGATGCGCTGGGCGTCGCCGCTTTCGCCGCGCACGATCACCGTCGAACCCATTCGCACCACACCGGCCGGCATCGCCGCCGCGTTCGTGACGACGGCCCTGTCCATTTCCGAAAGCAGCTCCTCGGCCGTCTCGGGCGCGCGATCGAGCAAAGCCCTGGCCAGGCCCGTCAGCCTGTCATGGTCGGCGTCGCTGATCAGAAGATGGCTGTTTGGACGCAGTTCTTTCGCGTGTTGCATGGCAAACCTCATGGACCGGCGCATCGAGCGGATGCGCGCCTGCCGGCGCGCTGGCGACGGCGTGATGAAAGGCCGGCAGCCGCGAAGGGCTGTTCGGCTTGATGGCGATTGTGGATGTATGGATGCCCCGGTACGGACGGACGCCGGAAGGCGGCCGCGCCGGGGCTACGATCCCGCGATCGGGCAGACCCTGAAGAAGGTTTTGATATAAGCGAGCTTGCTCATGTGCCAAAGCTTGCCGAATGGCGCCCGCTTGTCAAGCGCGGCCAAACCGCTCAACCGCCCAGATAGCGCCGGTGAAAACGCGTTCCGAGGCTGGCCAGGATTTCATACCCGATGGTGCCGGCATGGTCGGCAGCATCGTCGACGCTCTGTGAGGGCCCTAGCAACTCCACCAGGTCGCCCTCTCCGAGCCGGCCGGGCGGCAAGGCGGAAATGTCGAGAATGATCGAGTCCATCGACACGCGCCCGAGGAAAGGCAGGCGCACCGCCTCGAACCATGCGGCCGAAGCGGAGCGGCGCAGCCAGCCGTCCGCATAGCCGAATGAAATCGTCGCCAGGCTGAGCGGGCCCTGCGCATGGTAGCTGTGGCCATAGCCGACGCCAGTGCCCTTTTGGACACTGCGCGTCTGCGCCACCTTGGCCTGCAGCCCGACCACGGGCAGCATCGGGTTGGCTTGGCCAGGCGTCGGGTTGATGCCGTAGAGGGCGGCACCGGGCCGGGCGAGATCGCAATGATAAAGCGGGCCTAGAAAGATGCCGGAGGAGTTGGCGAGCGAGGCCGGCGCCACGGGTAGCATGGCACGCAACCGCGCGAATGCCAGCCTCTGCTGTTCATTGGCCGGGTGGCGCGGTTCATCGGCGCAGGCCAGGTGGCTCATCACATATCTGACGTCGATGCCATCGAAAGCGCCGACATCCCCGGCCACCGCCTCGACCTCGGCTGGCGCCATTCCAAGCCGCGACATGCCGCTGTCGACCTGGACGGCAGCCGGGAGCCGACGCCCGGCGCGGTGTGTCGCTGCGCGCCAGGCTTGCAACTGTGCGCCACTGTTGATGACAGCGCACAAGCCAGCCGCCACCGCTTCCGGCTCGGAACCCGGCGGCAGCCCGTTCAGCACGTAGATGTCCGGTCCGGCCCCCACCGCCTTGCGCAGCGCGATGCCTTCGGACAGCAGCGCGACGAAGAAGATGTCGCAGCCTTCCTTCATCAGCGCCGATGCCACTTGCGCGGCGCCGAGACCGTAGCCGTCGGCCTTGACCACGCCCGCGCAGCGCACGCCGCCCAGCCGCGCCTTCAGCCGCCGGTAATTTTCGCGGATCGCGCCAAGGTCGATGGTGAGGATGGCCCCGGCAGCAGCCTCGCTTGTGGCGTCGGCTTCCTCGGGCAGCGATCTTTTGGGGGCGTCGTGCATGGCGGCCCTTCTTGTGGCGGATGGACATCAATAAGACGGTCGAACCGGCGCGGCAACCGCTGGCGTTTGAACCGCGGCCGCGGCCCGTCCGGCTATGGCACAAGGTGACGGAACGCCGTCACCACGTCTTCATAGACCTTGCGCTTGAACGGCACGATCAGGTCGGGCAGCTCCTGCATCGGCCGCCACGACCATTTGTCGAATTCGGCGGTGTGGCCGCCGGGCGGCGGATTGATCTGGATCTCGCTGGTATCGCCATGGAAGCGGAAGGCGAACCATCGCTGCGTCTGACCCCGATAGCGCCCCTTGAAGGCGACGCCGACGAGGTGGTCCGGCAGATCATAGTTGATCCAGTCCGGCGCCTCGGCGAGCAGCGAGACGCTGCGCATGCCGGTCTCCTCATAGAGCTCCCGCTCCGCCGCCTGCAGCGGCTCCTCGCCCTTGTCGATGCCGCCTTGCGGCATCTGCCAGAGCTGCGTGGTGCCGGCGAATTCGCTGTCCGGCTCGGCGATACGATGGCCGACCCAGACCAGGCCCTCGGCGTTGAGGATCATCAGCCCGACACAGGGACGGTAGGGCAGCGTCTCGCGGTCGACCTTCTTCGTCTTCGGCATCATTCAGTCTTTCAAGCTGTTTCCCGGTGGCTAGCCCTTTTGCGGATCGATCGCCACCGCTGAAATCGGCACGATCTCGATGCCGCGTTTCTTGGCCTCGGCCGCCCATGACGACACCGTGTCGACCGTCAGGTCGAAAGCGGAGCCGATGCCAACCGCGGTTCCCTTGGCACGGGCGGTCGCCTCCAGGCTGTCTAGTTTCTTCAGGATGGCGCCGCGATCCTGCACGGCGTCGATCGCCGTGTCGCCGGAGACGAAGGGCACGCCGTCCTTCAGCGCCAGATCCGGCGCCAGGCTACGCGCCGACGAGCCGTCGTCGATATAGGCGAGCCCGCGTTTGCCGAGCTCGGCCATGAAGGGTTCCATTGCCGCCGGGTCGGCGGAAAACCGCGCGCCCATATAGTTCATGACACCGGTATAGTTCGTCGTCCGCGACAGTGCCCAGCGCAGGTTCTTCAGGTTCTCTTCCGCGCTCGCCGCCACCGTCAGCGTGTTGCGCCCGGGGTTGACATTGGGATAGTCGAACGGTTCGAGCGGCACCTGCATGACGATCTCGTGGCCGCTCTGCCGGGCGGCCTGCATCCAGCGGCCGATGCTGTTGCCTTGCGGCGCGAACGCCAGCGTCACTTCCGCCGGCAGCTTGGCGATGGCCGCCTGGGTGCCGGTCTGTGAAACCGCGAGCCCGCCGATGACGATCGCCACGCGGGCGCCGCGCGCGCCTGACCACGGCCGCGCGTAGACATCGAAGGGCCGCCGGCCGTCTGCGGCGCGCACCGGCAAGGGGCCGGCATCGCCGGCCTCGATCAGCGCCCTGTCGGGAATATGCGCGATCTTCAGGTTTTGGCCGATGGTCGACGGATCGCGGATGACGATTGCCGCCTTGGGCGGACCATCGCCTTCCTCTGTCTGCACATGGATGATCTGCGGGCCCCCAGCCTTGGCCGGCATTTCCGCCTTTGGCGTCGTGACCGGCGCCAAAGCGGACGGCGCAGCGGTCGGCTCCGGCACCACTTTCGGCGTCGAAACCGCGACTTCCTGCGGCTTGCGAAACGGCTTGTCCCTGAGCGCGATCGCGCCGGAGACGCCGACAACGGCCAGCACGACGAACGCAGCCACGAGCGCACCCACGCTGACCTTGCCGGCGGCGCGCGGCGGACGGACAGTCAGTCCGAGCGGTCGTTCGATGTCCTTGCCGATATCAGCCAAGCCCTGTCCCCGTCCGCATGGCTTCGAACATGGAACCTTTCGAAGAGACATGCGCGAATTCTTCAACCCCGGCGCACCCCTGGCGCCCTGTATCGAGGGATTCGCGTTACCCCCGAATCAAACTGCCGGAACCTTTCGGTCCCGGCAGCATCGCATTGCTTCCATCGGGCGGCCAGACCCGTTGTTGGCCGCCACCTGTTACTGGTTGAGGACAGCCTTCTGCGGATTGGGCGGGAAGGACGGATCGGTCTTCTGGCCGCGCAGAAGCTGCTCGGCATAGATGAGCTGGAGGTCGTTCTTCGGATCCGGCGGCACATAGGCTGCCGAGCCCGAACCGGTCGAGCTCTCGTCGGCACCCTTGATGTGGCCCTTGAGGTCGGATTCGCCGCGCGTCAGGTCCCTGCCCTGCAGTTCCGGCGGCAGCGGCTGGTCGACCTTGATGTCGGGCGTGATGCCCTTGCCCTGGATCGACTTGCCGGACGGCGTGTAATAGAGCGCCGTCGTCAGCCTGAGCGCGCCGTTCTCGCCAAGCGGGATGATGGTCTGCACCGAACCCTTGCCGAAGGACTGCGTTCCGACCACCGTGGCGCGGCGCAGGTCCTGCAGCGCGCCAGCGACGATTTCGGACGCACTGGCCGATCCGCCATTGACCAGCACGATCAGCGGCTTGCCGCCGATATCGTCGACCTGCTTGGACTTGGCGTCGAAGCGGGTAACGTCCTTGGGATCGCGGCCGCGCGTCGAAACGATCTCGCCACGGTTGAGGAAGGCGTCCGATACGCTTACCGCCTGATCGAGCAGACCGCCGGGATTGAGGCGCAGATCGAGCACATAGCCCTTGAGCTTGTCGTTCGGCACCTGCTTCTTGATGGTGTCGATGGCATTCTCGAGGTCGTCATAGGTCTTTTCGGTGAAGGAGGTGATCTTCATGTAGCCGATGTCGTTCTCGACCCGGAACTTGACCGCCTTGACCTTGATGATGTCGCGCACCACCGTCAGCTCGATCGGCTTGTCGGCGCCCTGGCGCAGGATGGTGAGCTTGATCGGCGTGTTGACCAGGCCGCGCATCTTGTCGACCGCGTCGTTCAGCGTCAGGCCACGAACCTCCTCACCGTCGATCTTGGCGATGTAATCGCCGGCCAGCACGCCCGCCTTGGCGGCCGGCGTATCGTCGATCGGCGTGATCACCTTGACCAGATCGTTCTCCATGGTGACCTCGATGCCGAGGCCGCCGAACTCACCCTTGGTCTGTACGCGCATGTCCTGCGCCTGCTCGGCGTTCATGTAGGAGGAGTGGGGGTCGAGCGAGGCAAGCATGCCGTTGATGGCGTTCTCGACCAGCGACTTGTCGTCGGGCGGCGTCACATACTGCGCCCGCACCCGCTCGAAGATATCGCCGAAGATCGCCAGTTGCTTGTAGGTCTCCGACCCCGCAGCGTTCGCTGCCGAGCCGGGCGCGCCATAGACCAGGCTCATGGCGGACGCGCCCATCAGCGCACCGGCAAACAGAAGCGACAGTTTCCGCATCATTTCACGTCCTTCCAGAAAAACGGTCCGCCCACCATGGGGCCGGATCGACGGGTTTTCCATCCTTGCGGAACTCGACATAGAGCTCCGGCGTGGCATTTCCATTCTTCGAAGCCGAGGTGCTTGCCACCCGGGCCTCTCCCATCGCACCGACCGGCTCTCCTGCGAGCACTGATTGGCCGGTTGCGACGCTGATTCTGCTCATCCCCGCCAAGACGACATGATAACCGTCGCCGGCATTCAGGATCAAGAGTTGACCGTAGGAGCGAAACGGCCCCGCATAAAGCACATTCCCATCCGCCGGTGCGGTGACGATGGCGCCCGATTGTGTCGCAACCATGTCCCCAAGCATCACCGCGCCGTTACCGTCTTCGGCGCCGAACCGGCGTTTGATGCGGCCGATGACCGGCAGCGCGATCTGTCCTTGCAGCGCCGAGAAGGGTGCCGCAGCGGCAAGCCGGTTGGCCTCGGGAACCGGCAGCGACGCCGTCATATCGCCGCCCGCCTTATCCCTGCCCGCCTTATCCCTGCCCGCCTTGTCGCCGCCCGCCTTGTCGCCACCGGCTTGGCCGGCCTCCGCGGCCTTTGCGGCATCCGCGGCCTTGCGGTTGCGTTCGGCCTGGGCTTCGAGCGAGGCGATCAATTCCTTCAGGCTGCTGGCCTTGGCCGCGAGCGCCTCGGAATGCTGTCGCTCGGCCGACAACTGCGCCTGCGTGTCGGCTTCGAGCTTCTGCTTGGCTTCCAGCAGCATGCCGAGCCGCTTCTTTTCCGCAGTCTGCTCGCCGACTGCCGCCGTCAGCCGTGCCCGCTCGGCCTCGATCGAGGCCGTCACTCGTGTCTGCTCCTTGAGGTCGGCCAGGAGCCTGTCGGTCTGCTGGCGCAATTCAGGCACCACGGCGCCAAGCAAGATGGCGCTGCGCACCGACGACAGCGCGTCCTCCGGCTTGACCAGGATCGCCGGCGGCGGGTTCAGCCCCATGCGCTGCAATGCGCCCAGCACCTCCGCCAGCACGTCGCGCCGCGCCATCAGCGAGGCGCGGATCTTCTGCTGCTGGGTCTTCAGTCCCTCCAGCTTGGCGCCGATGTCCTCGATGTCCTGCCCAAGCTTTTGCTCGGTCATTGCCGACTGGATCAGCGCGGCGGTGATCGAGGCGTGGTCCTTCTTGACTGCGGCGATGTCGGCGGCCAGCTTGGCCAGCCGCTCGGACGACAGGCTTATCTCCTTGGAGATCTGTTCGTATTCGGCGCGGCTCTGGTCCGGATCGGGGGCCGTGTCGAGCGTGTTCTCGGCCCACGCGGCATTGAGCGACAGGATGACCACCGCCGCCGCGATGCCGCAGCGCGTGCGCCAGGAGCCCGCTGTCGATGAGCCCGTCGTCGATTTCCAGCCTTCAGCCATGCGGGACGGACTCTATCTGCGGCTTCGTTAACGAACCATCAACCATATTAATGCGCATCGCCCAAACTATGCAGCGGTTTCGCACACCGGTGAGCAAAATAGGGAAAGCCGGGCCGAAGCCGTGATCTTGCGCGGCATTGGGGCGGAATTCGGTGCGATGCGACCTTCAGGCTCTGTGATAGGGGTGGCCGGACAGGATCGTCGAGACCCTGTAGAGCTGCTCTGCCAGCATCACCCGCACCAATTGGTGCGGCCATGTCAGCGCACCGAAAGACATCACCAGCTCAGCCTGGGCGCGCAACGACGGATCATGGCCGTCGGCGCCGCCTATGGCCAGCGCCAGCGCCTTGCGGCCGGCGTCGCGCAACTGGCCGATGCGGCCGGCGAAATCTTCCGAGGACAGGTTCTTGCCGCGCTCGTCGAGCAGGATCAGCGCCGAGCCGGGCTGCAACTGCGCCTGCAGCCTCGCGCCTTCATCGCGCCGGCGTTCATCGGCGTTCTGGGCGCGGCCTTCGGCGATCTCGGCGATGCCGGAGAATTCGAGGCCGACAGCCGGGCCGCTCTTGGAGAAACGCTCGAAATAGCGGTCGGCGAGTTCTCTCTCGGGGCCGCTTTTCATCCGGCCCACGGCATGAACGGTAATCTTCATCCTCGCCTCAGAGGGCCGCCGATGCGTGTCGCCCGAAAATCGTCAATGGGCCAGGAACCACGGCACGCATCCAAACCAACCGGCTCAGTGCAAGGTCTCTTCCTCGAGGTCCGGCGCCTGCCACATCTTTTCGAGATTGTAGAATTCGCGGACTTCGGGGCGGAAGACATGGACGATGATGTCGCCTGAATCGATCAGGACCCAGTCGGCGCCGGACAGCCCCTCGACGCGCGCCGTGCCGAGGCCGGCATCCTTCAACGCCTTGAGGAGATGATCGGCAACAGCCGAGACATGACGGTGCGATCGGCCCGACGCGACGACCATGTAGTCGCCGAGGCTCGATTTTCCCTGAATGTCGATTGAGACGATGTTTTCGGCCTTGGAGTCTTCCAGACTGGCAAGGACTGTCTTGATGGCGCGGGACACGGCGTCGTTTACGCTGATCCCGGCCGGCGAAGGCACGATGTCGGCCTTCTTCCGCAGTGCTGTTCTCAGTGTATTTCCTTTCGCAGCAAGAACAACCAAATCACCCTGAAAGCAGGTGACACCGCTTAGATAGGCAGAGTTCCGTTGCAGTTTCAAGACGGAGCCCTACTTCCATGCGAACTCATTGAGCACCCGCTTGTTCCGCGCGACGCGCAAAAGATCGGAACCCAGGCGTTCCGCAGGGGTTATCGGCTGATTGATCAACCGGAATCCCACTATGCCGATCGACCCGCAAAATGCCCTCCTGACCGTCCAGGCGGGGCTCTCTCAGCTCAGCGCGCTCATTGTCTCCTATTCGCTTTCGGCGGTCGGCGCCGTCATCCTTCTGGTTGTCGGCTACATCGTCGCCGGCTTTGCCGAGCGCTCGATCTTTGCCGGCCTGGGCCACATCCACGGCTTTGACCAGACGCTGCGGCACTTCTTTTCCAAGATCGTCCGCTACGCCATTCTCGTTCTCGTCGTCATCATGGTGCTCGGCCAGTTCGGTGTGCAGACGGCCTCGATCATCGCCGCGATCGGCGCCATCGGCCTGGCCATCGGCCTGGCGCTGCAAGGCACGCTGCAGAACATTGCCGCCGGGATCATGCTTTTGGCATTGCGGCCGTTCCGCATCGGCGAATCCGTCGAAGTCGGGTCCATTGCCGGCTCGATCGAGGAAATCGGCCTTTTCGCCACCAAGCTCCGGAGCGCCGAAGGCGTCTACATCCTGGCGCCCAACTCGACGCTGTGGAACCAGCCGGTGCGCAATTTTTCGCGCAACGGCGTGCGGCGTGGCGACATCACCCTCTCGATCGGCTCCTGGAACGACATCGACCGCGCCCAGAAGACGCTGCTTGCGATCGCCGCCGCCGAGCGCCGCATCAGGCGTGAGCCGGCGCCGACCGCCTTTGTCGCGGCATTGGGCGAAAGCACCGTCTCGATCACCTTGCGTTACTGGACATCATCGGCGGATTTCTTCGCCACCCAGGCCGATCTCACCAAGCGGGCCAAGCAGGAATTCGACCGCGAACGCATATCGATCCCGCTGCCGCCACCGCAGGCTCCGGCCCCGGAAACCCGCCGGCAATAGTCAATCGCTCCTGTGCCGGTGCTGTTCGTCCGGCGCGAAGGCCAGTTCCACCGGCAGTGGCGCTTGCGCCGTCATCGGCGCGAAGCTGCCGGTTTCGGTTGCCGGCACCGGCCGCGTGGTGAACACGCGCAAAAGCACGAACAGGCAGAAGACGCAGGCGATGACCACAGTCACATAGATGAAGGCCTGCGTGCCGAAGACGGCCGACAACGCGGTCACGATGCCCGGCACGATGAAGCCGGACAGCGACCAGGCAAATAACAGCGAACTCGACAGCGCCACCATGTCGTCCTTGCCGGCGCGGTCGGCGGCGTGGGCACTGGCCAACGAGTAGATCGATTCCGAGGCGCCGTCCCACATCACATAAATCACCAGCAGCACCGCCAGCGTACCGCCGTCGAAGCCGAGCGCAAACATCCCTGCCGCCGCGGCGATCGCGGATGCCGCGACCAGCACATAGCGGCGATCGGTGCGGTCGGAAATCCAGCCGAGCGGAACCTGCAGGATCAGCGTGCCGAGCGGCATCACCGAAAGCAGCAGCGCCACGTCGGCCTGGCTGTACCCCTTCGCGGTGGCGTGGATCGGCGCGAAGCCGGAAATCGACATCGACAGGCCACCGACCGCCAGCATGCCGGCGACGCCGACCGGCGAAATCCGCCAGGCCCGGCGCAGCGCCACCGACGCCGCCTGCGGCGCCGGCGGCTGGGCCAGCCGGGTCATCCCGACGGGCAGGATGGATAGCGCGGTGAAGGCTATGCCGATCAGCGATGCATCCGCCGTCCTGATGTCGACCAGCGCCAGCGTCGCATAGCCGATGCCGAGCCCGCCGACATAGGCGACGTAGAAGACGGCCATTACCCTGCCGCGTATGGCGTTGGCCACGGCATCGTTGAGCCAGCTCTGCGCGACGATGAAAAGCCCGCATATGGCAAAGCCGTAGAGAGCGCGCGCCGCGATCCACAACAGGGGGTGCGGCCCGGCGCCGATTGCGGCATTCGACAGCGCGATCAGCGCCGACAGCACCATGAAGGCACGGGCATGGCCAACCCTGCGCACCAGCGGTCCGGTCAGGATGCAGCCGGCGAGACCACCCGCCGACAGACCGGTGACGATCAGACCGGCCCAGGTCGGATCGAAGCCTTCCACGCCGAGCCGGACGGGGATGTAGGCGAACATCAGCCCGTTGCCGATGGCGATCAGCGCCATCGACACCACGACGCTGGCAATCGCGATCAGCAGCGTGGGCGTGTCGCCGTGCCTCGGTTCCGTTTCGGTTTGGCTTTTCACGAGAGTGGTCATATCAGCGCAAGATCATCCATTCGATGACGAAAGGCCGCCGCAAAAGCGACATTGCCGGACTTGCCTTCCTCCTTGCGAAGAAAGGGCGCTGTGCGTACCGATCAGCCCTTCGCCTGCTCGCGGATAGCCGTCGACGACAGCGACGAGCGCGGGCCGTGGATGAAGGTCCACGCGGGCGCCTTCATGCGGGCGAGCCTTGGCGCATCGCCTTCGTCGATGCGGGCATAGTCGAAGGTCTTGGCCACGACCGACGACAGGAACGACAGCGTCGCGCCCGGACGATCGATGACCGCGATCGGGAAGGTCATGACGATTTCGCGCCAGCGCTGCCAGCGGTGGAAATCGCGCAAGCTGTCGGCGCCCATGATCCAGACGAAGTCGACGCCGGGATTGCGCGCCTTGACCAGCGCCAGCGCGTCGGCGGTGTAGCGCACATGATGCGCCGCTTCGAAGGCGGTGACCTTGATCTTCGGGTTCTTGGCGATCTTCTCGGACAGGCGCAGCCGTTCGGCCAGCGGCGCCAACTCGTGCGTGTTCTTCAGCGGATTGCCCGGGGTGACCATCCACCACAACTGATCGAGCGCCAGCCGCCTGAGCGCGATCTCGGCGACCAGCGCGTGGCCGGCATGCGGCGGATTGAACGAGCCGCCGAACAGGCCGACGGCAAGGCCTTTGCCGGCATGCGGCATTTTGAGGTAGCTGGACGGGATAGGTTGCTCAAGCAGGGAAAGCATTCGCTAGGCACCCCCCTCTGTCCTGCCGGACATCTCCCCCGCAAGGGGGGAGATTAGCAGCTTCGGTGAAGGCACAAATCTTGCAGCATTGAAGATCGGCGAAACCAAAAATGTCAGCCAATCTCCCCCCTTGCGGGGGAGATGTCCGGCAGGACAGAGGGGGGTGGCTGGGCGCAAGCTTCAGGCCCTTTGGACGAAAAGCGTCAAGGCCTCACCTGTCCCGAGCCGCGCACGCGGTATTTGAACGAGGTCAGTTGCTCGACGCCAACGGGCCCGCGCGCGTGCATCTTGCCGGTGGCGATGCCGATCTCGGCGCCCATGCCGAACTCGCCGCCATCGGCGAACTGCGTTGAGGCGTTGTGCAGCAAGATCGCCGAGTCGATCTCGTTGAAGAACCGTTCCACCGCCTGCGCGTCCTCGGCGACGATCGCCTCGGTGTGATGGGAGGAGAAAGTCTCGATATGCTCGATTGCGCCAGCGACACCGTCGACCAGCTTCACCGCGATGACGGCGTCGAGATATTCGGTGACCCAGTCGGCATCGGTCGCCGGCTTGGCGTCGAAGAACAGCTTCAGCACCTCGGCATCGGCATGGATCTCGCAGCCGGCGGCGCGCAAGGCGTCGAGGATCGGCACCAGGTGGGTGGAGGCAACCGCACGGTCGACCAGCAGCGTTTCGGCCGCGCCGCAGACACCGGTGCGCCGCATCTTGGCGTTGACGGCGATGCCGACTGCCATGTCGAGCTTGGCCGAGCGGTCGACATAGAGATGGCAGATGCCTTCGAGATGCGCGAAGACCGGCACCCGGGCCTCGGTCTGCACCCGCTCGACCAGGCTCTTGCCGCCGCGCGGGATGATGACGTCGAGATTGCCGCCGAGGCCTTTCAGCATTTCGCCGACGGCGGCGCGGTCGGTGGTCGGCACAAGCTGGATGGCGTCCTGAGGCAGGCCGGCTGCCTTCAAGCCGTCGACCAGGCAGGCGTGGATCACCGACGACGAGTTCAGCGAATCCGAGCCGCCGCGCAGGATCACCGGGTTGCCGGCCTTGAGGCAGAGCGCGCCGGCATCCGCCGTGACGTTCGGCCGGCTCTCATAGATGACGCCGATGACGCCGAGCGGTGTGCGCACGCGTTCGATCCTGAGGCCGTTCGGCCGCTCCCAACTGGCGATCACGTCGCCGACGGGATCGCCGAGTTCGGCAATCTCGCGAATGCCTTCGGCCATGGCGCGGATGCGGGCGGGATTGAGCTTCAGCCGGTCCATGGAGGACGCCGACAGACCGGCTTCATGCCCGTTCGCGATGTCGATGGCATTGGCGTCGAGTATGGCTCGCTCGCGGGCGATGATCGCCTGCGCCATGGCGGCAAGTGCCGCGTTCTTGGCGGCTGTCGTGGCGATGGCCAGCGGTCGTGCGGCGGCGCGGGCACGGCGGCCGAGGTCGGCCATGGTCGCCACTGTATCGTTCCGGGATTTTTCATGCAGCTTCAGCATGGCTCATCCTCCGCTCGTTACTTGGTCGCCCGCGAGGCTGACCACAAGGTCGTCGCGGTGGATCATCGCCGAACGCGCCTCGTAGCCGAGCACGGTTTCGATTTCGGTTGTCTTCAGGCCTGCGATTCTTACGGCATCCGCGGCATCATAGGCAACCAGCCCGCGGGCGATCTCGCGGCCCTCGGGCGACAGGATCGCCACCGTATCGCCGCGCGAGAAATTGCCGCTGACCAGCTTCACACCGGCCGGCAGCAGCGACTTGCCCGACGTCAGGGCCCCGACGGCGCCGGCATCGACGGTCAGCCTTCCCGCCGGTTCGAGCTGGCCGGCGATCCAGCTCTTGTAGCCTTTCACCGGATTGGCGCTCGGGCGGAAGAAGGTGGCGCGCTCGCCGCGCTCGATCGCCATCAGCGGCGAAAGCCGCGTGCCAGAGGTAATGATCATGGCGGTGCCGGCCGCGGTGGCGATCTTGCCGGCGTCGAGCTTCGTGCGCATGCCGCCGCGCGACAGTTCGGAAGCCGCGGCGCCCGCCATCGCTTCGATCTCAGGCGTGATGCGATCGACCACCGCGACGAATTTGGCCTCCGGGTCACGCGCCGGCGGCGCGGTGTAGAGACCGTCTATATCCGAGAGCAGCACCAAAAGGTCGGCGCCCATCATCGTCGCCACCCGCGCGGCCAGCCGGTCATTGTCGCCATAGCGGATCTCGGAGGTCGCCACGGTGTCGTTCTCGTTGATGACCGGCACCGCCTTCATCTTCAAGAGCGTCGAGATCGTCGCCCGGGCGTTGAGGTAGCGGCGGCGCTCCTCGGTGTCGCCAAGCGTGAGCAGGATCTGGCCCGATTTCAACCCGCCCTTGCCAAGCGCATCCGACCAGGCGCCGGCCAGCGCGATCTGGCCGACGGCTGCGGCCGCCTGGCTCTCCTCGAGCTTCAGCGCCCTTTTTCCAAGATCCAGAATGGTACGGCCCAGCGCGATGGCGCCCGACGACACGACCAGGATTTCCGCGCCGCCTTGAGCCAGCACGGCGATATCGTCGGCCAGCGAGGCCAGCCAGTCGCGCTTCAGCCCGGCGGTGCGGTCGACCAGAAGCGCCGAGCCGATCTTGACGGTGATGCGCCGGTATTTCTTCAGCGACTGCACGGTCATGCTATTTTTCCCAGCGCGTGTCGACCGGCGCCGCGATCGCGTCGCGCGCTTCGGCTACCACCGCCATCAGCGCGCGCAGCACCGCTTCGACCCCTTCGCCGGTGACCGCCGACAGAAGCATCGGCGCACGGCCGGCGGCGCGCTTCAGCGACGCGACCTTCTTCTTGCGCTCATCCGCATCAAGCGTGTCGACCTGCGAAAGGGCCAGTATCTCGGCCTTGTCGGTCAAGCCATGGCCATAGGCTTCGAGTTCGGCGCGCACGGTCTTGTAGGCCTTGCCGGGGTTCTCCTCCTGCGCCGACACCAGGTGCAGCAGCACACGCGTGCGCTCGACATGGCCAAGGAAGCGATCGCCGATGCCGACGCCCTCATGCGCGCCTTCGATGAGGCCGGGAATGTCGGCGATGACGAATTCGCGCGCATCGATGCGTGCCACCCCCAGGCCGGGATGGAGCGTGGTGAAGGGATAGTCGGCGATCTTCGGCTTGGCGGCGGTGACGGCGGCGAGAAAGGTCGATTTGCCGGCGTTGGGCAGCCCGACCAGCCCGGCATCGGCGATCAGCTTCAGCCTGAGCCAGATGTTGAGCTCCTCGCCGGGCTGACCCGGATTGGCGCGGCGCGGCGCCTGGTTGGTCGAGGTCTTGAAATGCTGGTTGCCGAAACCGCCATTGCCGCCCTTGGCCAACAGGAAGCGCTGGCCGACCACGGTGAGGTCGCAGATCAGCGTCTCGTTGTCCTCTTCGAACACCTGCGTTCCAGCCGGCACTTTCAGCGTGACGTCGGCGCCCTTGGCGCCGGTCATGTTGCGGCCCATGCCATGAGTGCCGGTCTTGGCCTTGAAATGCTGCTGGTAGCGGTAGTCGATCAGCGTGTTCAGCCCGTCGACCGCTTCCAGCCAGACGTCGCCGCCGCGGCCGCCATCGCCGCCGTCCGGTCCGCCGAACTCGATGAATTTCTCGCGCCGGAACGACACCGAACCGGCGCCCCCGTCGCCGGAGCGGACATAGACCTTGGCTTGATCGAGAAATTTCATCGGACAGCAGTTTCTTTATTGGCCTTGCGGCATTGCTCTAAACCTTGCGCCTTGCTCTAAACCAAGGCGCGGCGAAGGGCGAGGCCGTTTTGTGACAGTGGCCGCGTGGGGTTGGCCGGAGATGTCGGCATGAAGCTTGTAACCTACAACATCCAGTACGGCATCGGCCTCGATGGGCAGTACGATGTCGGGCGTATCGCCGACGCCGTGCGCGGCGCCGATGTCATCGCGCTGCAGGAGGTCACCCGCAACAATCCCAGGAACGGCGGACGCGACATGGTCGCCGAGATCGGCGAAGCGCTGCCCGACTATTTCGCCGTCTATGGCAGCAATTTCGAGGCCAATATCGGCTCGCGCATCGAAAACGGCCGCGCCATCACCACCACCTTCCAGCTCGGCAACATGGTGTTGTCGAAGACGCCCATTCATCTGTCGCGCAACCTGCTCCTGCCGCGCAGCCGCAGCTTCGAGATGATGAACTTCCAGCGCGGCGCGCTGGAGGCGCTGATCGAGACGCCGCTTGGTTTCATCCGCTTCTATTCCATCCATCTCGATCACCGCAGCCCGGTCGAGCGCGCCAGCCAGATCCAGTTCCTGCGCCGGCGCCTGTTGAACTATGCGCTTGAAGGCGGCGCGCTGTCCGGCGTCGCCGAGATCGGCCTGCCGGAACTGCCGCACCCCGAGGCCTTCGTCGGCATGGGCGACTTCAACATGCTGGCCGGATCGCCCGAATATGTCGAACTCGCCGGCCGGCCGGACCACGAATTCGGCATGCCGCTGACCGCTGATTTCGCCGTCGACGCCGCCGTGCGCCTCAATGTCGCCGGCGACGATCTCGTCAGCTGGGTCGACCCCAAGGACCCCGGCAATACCGACCGCCACAAGCGCATCGACTATATCTTCACCAGCGCCTCGCTTGCCCGGTCGCTGAAGCGCCTGTGGGTCGACCGAAAGGCTGTTGGCTCGGACCATCTGCCGGTATGGGCTGAACTGGGCTGAGCCCAAATCGATGCACGATTCTTTCCGAACCTTTGACCAGAGGCCCAGCGCCGATGTGTGCTGAGATTCAGGTCAGGCCGAGCCGAAAACGTTGGTTTTCGAGAACCGGAGCGGAGCGTACTTAAAGTACGCGAGCACCGGAAGCGCAGAAAATCAGCGTTTGCAGGCCGGCCTCACCTGAATATCGGCACACATCAAAAATGCACCCAGTTGCGCAGGCTGGTCCATGTCTTCCGGTCGAGGCGGTAACGTTCGACCGGCACCTGGCCGGCGACGATCGAGTTCAGCATGCCCTGGCCGGCGTACTGGAACCCGCATTTGTGGATCACCCGGCGCGAGGCCGGATTGATGACCCGCGTCGAGGCATGCAGCACCTGGATGTTTGTGCGCTGGAACGCGAGATCGACCAGGGCGTGCGACGCCTCGGTGGCGAAGCCGCGCTTCCAGTAGGGTTCTCCGATCCAGTAGCCGAGCTCCAGTCCGCGGTCGGTGGTGTTCAATCCGGCGCAGCCGACGAAGGTTTCAGTGCCTGCCAGCGTCAGCGCATAGGCGATGCCGGCGCGGCGCGACTTGGTCATGGCCAGGAAAGCGCGTGCCTCGGCCTCGCCATAGGGATGCGGCATGCGCGCCAGCATCTCGGCGACATGACGGTTGTCGGCGAGCTCGACCAATTGCGCGATGTCGCTTTCGCGCGGAGCCCGCATCACCAGCCGCTCGGTCACCAGCACCGGGCAATCGATCGCATAACTTTCGTCTTCTGAGTCTTCCGCTTCGGCAACCATGTCAAAGTCCTCCAGGCACAAGAAAAAAGGGAGATGGAAACCCATCTCCCCTGATCCTTTTCCTGGCTTTGCCAAACCTTCTGGCTTCCAGACACCGGTTCCCGAGATGGGCTGCCGGTGTTGTGGTGCGGAACCGGCTACTCCGCTGCTTTGGTAATCGGGTTGACCGATACGTAGGTTCGGCCGTTGGCTTTTTTGTTGAACGTCACGGCGCCGGCTTCGAGCGCGAAAAGGGTGTGATCCGTGCCCATGCCGACATTGACGCCGGGATGCCAGGTGGTGCCGCGTTGACGAATGATGATGTTGCCCGGGATGACGGCTTCGCCGCCGAACTTCTTCACGCCCAGACGCTTGGAATGCGAGTCGCGACCGTTGCGCGACGAGCCGCCAGCTTTCTTGTGTGCCATCTAACTAACTCCGATGCGCCCAAGGGCGCTTGAATGGTCTTATGAACGCGTTCGCGTTCCGTTTCAAGTCCGATCCGGCGACGTTTCGCGCCGGTTCGCCTTACTTCTTTGCCAGTTCCTTGGCCTGCTCGCGCCAGTCCTTGATCTGCTCGGCGCTGAACGGCATGTTCTCGTCAATCTTGGCCACATCCTTCTCGGTCAGCTTGGCGAGCTGGGCGAAGGTGATGATGCCCTGTTCGTTGAGATCCTTGGCGGCGACCGGGCCGATGCCCTTGATCACGGTCAGATCGTCCGGCTCGCCCTTCGGCGCCTTGAACAGCGGCGCTGCCGCGGTCTCGGCCTTTGCCTCTTCCTTCGGGGCGTCCTTCTTGGCCTTGGCTTCCTTCGGCGCCGCGTCGGCGGCTACCTCGGCCTTGGCTTCCGCCTTGGCAGCGGTCTTCTTGGCCGGCTTGGCGCCGCCCAGCAGGATCTCGGAGATCCTGACCGTGGTCAGCAACTGGCGATGGCCGATCTTGCGGCGCGAATTCTGGCGGCGGCGCTTCTTGAAGGCGATGACCGTGCGGTTCTTGCCCTGCTCGACGACCTCGGCGGTGACAACCGCGCCGTCGACGAACGGTGCGCCGAACGTGACATTCTCGCCCTCGCCATGCGCGAGCACGTGGCCGATCTCGACGATATCGCCGACATTGGCTTCGACTTTTTCGATCTTCAGGAGATCGTTGGCGGCGACGCGATACTGCTTGCCGCCCGTTTTGATGACTGCGAACATTTTTTGCCTTTCGCTGTTCGGTCGGCCTCGATGAACCGCCTGTGGCGGTTCGGCCGTCTTTTTGTCAGTCTGCGGGTTCAAAAAACAAGCGGCGCGGAAGAACCCTCCACGCCGATTGCGCGCTGTCCCTAACCGAAGGTTTGTTGCGAGTCAAGGCAAACGGCCAGATTCTCAGGGCAACGAATCCGGGCTAACGGGTTCCTTCGGAGCTTTCGTCGGCGCGCTGTTGATGGAGCCTTGAACGGAAAAACCCGCTTGTGCGGCGGGTCCCTGGCGCAACTCAGCACCATAACCAGATCTCTACCATAGTTGCCTTCACCCCGTCAAGAAAAAATTCCTATCAGGAGGTCGCCGGCACCGCCGGACTGGCGTCCCTATGCCTCGTTAATCGGAGTTCGAAATCTTGGCCGGTTTCCTGGCCGGCGCAGTGTCCGGCATCGTCTACCGCGGTCGGGACGGCGTCGCTCCGGGCCAGCCTCTGACGCAAGCTGAGTTTCCGGCCGATTTGGCCTTGTAACCTGCCCGTTCAGCCGTTATCTAGTGCGCCGCGCCGGCAACGGCTGACCATGACCGCGGAGAGGTGGCAGAGTGGTCGAATGCACCGCACTCGAAATGCGGCATGGGTGCAAGCCCATCGGGGGTTCGAATCCCTCCCTCTCCGCCATCCTGCTTCGCTCTTCGAGCTTCGCAGGATCGGTTCAGTCAGCGGGCGGGTTCGAATTTTCTCTCGTTGTCTCCGCCATTTCTGCTTCCTGTACAGCCCGGAGACATGGGTGACAGTTTGCCCGCTGTAGCCTGTGCGTGACGCGTCGACCGGTTCAGCTCAATTCGGATGATGCCCGGCAATCGCGGCGAGAAAAATTTCCCCGAATTCCCTAAGCTTTGCCGCTCCCACGCCATTCACCTCGGCGAACGCGTCGAGGTCGCGCGGGCGGCGTTCGGCCATGTCGATCAGCGTGCGGTCGGAGAACACGACATAGGCCGGCACCTGCCGCTCCTTGGCCAGCCGCAGCCGCAGCGCCTTGAGCGCGCCCAGCAGCGATGCATCCACACCCTCGGCGCCGGCGGCGGAGCCTTCCCCGGATCGCTTCCTGCCGCGCGCGAGAGGGTCCCGCATCTCGACGCGATAATGGAACGCAACCTCGCCGCGCCCGAGGGCGCGGCCGCTTTCGGAAATGGCGAGGCCGCCATGGCCGTCCGGATCCGGCACAAGGAATCCGCCGGCGACCAGTTGCCGGATAAGCGACAGCCAGACCGTTTTCCTATGCGCCGCGCCGGCCCGGAAACTGGTCAGCGTTTGATGGCCTCTCGCCAGTACTTTCTCCGTCTCGTGGCCGAGCAGTATGTCGATGATATGGGCGGCGCCGAAGCGCTCGCCGGTCTGCGCGACGGCCGTCAGGATGATCCGCGCTTCCGCTCCGCCATCGGCGCGCGGCGCCTGGTCGAGGCAGTTGTCGCAATTGCCGCAGGGCGCTGCCTGTTCGCCGAAATAGCCGAGCAGGATCTGCCGGCGGCACTGTACCGCCTCGCAATAGCCGATCAACGTATCGAGCCGGCGATGCCCGCGCCTCTTGTGCTCAGGTGATGATTCTTCGTCGTCGATGAACAGGCGCCGCATGCGGATATCGCCGAGCCCGTAGAGCATATGCGCCTCGGCTGCCCGCCCGTCGCGGCCGGCGCGGCCGATCTCCTGATAGTAGGCTTCGAGGCTGCCCGGCAGGTCGGTGTGGAAGACATAGGCGACGTCGGGCTTGTCGATGCCCATGCCGAAGGCGATGGTCGCCACCATGACGACGCCGGAGAGCGTCATGAAGGCGTTTTGATTCGCCTCGCGCGCTTCCTTGCTCATCCCGGCGTGATAAGCGAGCGCGGTGACGCCGTTCTTCTCGAGGAAGGCCGCCATCTCCTCGGTCTTCTTGCGCGACAGGCAGTAGACGATGCCGCTTTTGCCCGCGTGACGCTCGACGAAGCGCAGCAACTGGCGCTTGCTGTCCTGCTTGGCCTCGAGGGCAAGCTTGATGTTCGGCCGGTCGAAACCCAGCACCACGGTTTCGGCGCGCCCGGCAAACAGACGCGCTTCGATATCGGTGCGGGTAGCCTCGTCCGCCGTCGCCGTCAGGGCGATGATCGGCACTTGCGGGAAAATGGAGCGCAGCCGCGACAGATCCTCATATTCGCGCCGGAACGCCGGGCCCCATTGCGAGATGCAATGCGCTTCGTCGACGGCGATCAGGCTGACGTCGAGCTTGGCCAGCGCCTCGAGCATCCGCTCGGTCATCAGCCGCTCCGGCGCGAGGTAGAGCAGGCGCGTCTGGCCGGAGGCGACACGGCGCCATGCCGCCACATTGGCCTCGCGCTCAATCGAGGAGTTGATCGTATCGGCTGACACGCCGGCAAGGCGCAACGCCGCGACCTGATCCTGCATCAGCGCCACCAGCGGCGAGACGACGATGGCAAGGCCGCCCAGGACCAGCGCCGGAACCTGGTAGCAGAGCGATTTCCCCGCACCCGTCGGCATGACGGCCAGCACATGGCGTCCGCCCAGCAGCGCCTCGATGACGTCGGCCTGGCCGGGACGAAAATCGTCGAAGCCGAACACGTCCTTCAACACGCGTTGCTTGGGGTCTGGTGCATCCGGCGGAACGCTCGCCGTCGATATTGGCATCTCGCAATGGTCCCCGTTTGGCTGAGGCAACGTTCTTAAAGCGAAGATCGCCGGAACGCTATCCGCGGATGCGCGGGGTGGCATGTCCACCGGCCCCAATTCGTGCCTCCCTTCCGACATCAGCACCCCTGCTGGATTCTCTCACGTGCTGCGATGTAAGCTTGCCCGGGACGACCAGGGAGAGAGCGATGCTGCAGACCAGACAGGATGCTCTCGGCGAACGCTTCAAGCAGCAGCGCGCCGCCTTCGAGGCGCAGCCCTTTCCGGGCCTCGATGTCCGCAAGGATCGCCTCGCCCGGCTGCTGGCGCTCACGGAGAGGCATGAGGCCGACATCTGCGCGGCAATCGACACCGACTTCGGCGGCCGCTCGGCGCATGAGACCCGCCTTGCCGAACTGTTCGTGGTGCGGGCCGGCATCCGCCACGCACTGTCCCACCTGAAAGGCTGGATGCGGGAACGCCGCGTCGCCACCACCTTGCCGTTCCTACCGGGCAGGAACCGCCTCGTCCCGCAGCCGCTCGGTGTCGTCGGCATCGTATCGCCCTGGAATTATCCTTTCCAGCTCGCCGTCGCGCCGGTCACCGCGGCGCTCGCCGCCGGCAATCGCGTGCTGATCAAACCATCCGAATTGACGCCCGCATTTTCAGCGCTGCTGGCGCGCCTGGCCGCCGAGCATTTCGCACCGGACGAACTCGGCGTCATCACCGGCGACGCGGAGGTCGGCAAGGCTTTCGTGTCGATGCCTTTCGATCACCTGCTGTTCACCGGTTCGACGGCCGTCGGCCGCGAGGTCGCATTGGCCGCCGCGGCCAACCTCACTCCAGTCACGTTGGAACTCGGCGGCAAGTCGCCGGCAATCTTCGACCCCTCATGCGACCTCGATGCGGCGGCGGCCAGCGTCGCCTATGGCAAGCTCCTCAATGCCGGGCAGACCTGCATCGCGCCGGACTACCTGCTGGTGCCCAAGGGACAGTCAGGCATCGTGGCAGAGAAACTCGCGGCGGCTATGGCGAAGCTCTACCCCAGCCTGCGCGACAATCCGGACTATACCGCCATCGTCAGCGACCGGCATTATCAGCGCCTGCGGGCCATGATCGCGGAGGCCCGAGACGCCGGCGCCGATGTCATCGAAATCAACCCGGCCGGCGAGGCGTTCGGCGCCGCAGGCCGCAAATTGCCGCCGACCCTGGTCAGGAACGCCGATCCCGACCTGCGGCTGATGCGCGAAGAGATTTTCGGGCCGGTGCTGCCGATCCTCGAATATGCCGGGATCGACGACGCCATCGCCCATGTCAACCGGGCCGACCGGCCGCTGGCGCTCTACTGGTTCGGGCGAGACGGCGGCAACCAGCAACGCATCCTGCACGAGACCATCGCCGGCGGCGTCACCATCAACGATTGCATGCTGCATCTGGTGCAGGAGAACCAACCCTTCGGCGGCGTCGGCGCCAGCGGCATGGGCGCCTATCACGGGGAATGGGGCTTTCGCACCTTCAGCAAGGTGAAGCCGGTTTTCCTGCAGTCGCGCTTGAGCGCGGGGAGCCTTCTGCGTCCGCCCTATGGCAGGACCTTCGAACGGCTTTTCGGCCTGCTCAGGCACATCACTTGAACGCCGTGCGGCGCCCGCCGCCGGCGACGCGATCACATGGCGGCGCTATCACATGGCGTCCGCGCGTTAAGCCTATCTTCACCATGATTCGGCAGGCTCCATTTCCTGCGGCCACGTTTCGAGTACCGCGGCGCGCAAGCGCCCAGGCAACAGACCCGCGCCTCTCCGGAGGCGCGGGTTTTTCATTTGGAAACAGCGCGCCGAAACGAGCGTCCATCGCTCATCGCATGGCCGGCCCTCAGGCGAGGAAATCGGCGCGGTGCGGCGTAAAGCTGTCGACCAGCCGGCCGGCTTCGAGCGCCTTGACGCCATGCACCAGGCCTGACGGCACGATGAAGCTGCCGCCTGTCTCGATGATTTCGGTCCGGCCGTCGATGGTCACCTCGAAGCGGCCCTCGGCGACGTAGCTTGCCTGTACATGCGGATGCGAATGCAGGGCGCCGACGCCGCCCTTGTCGAAGGCGAACTCGACCATCATCAGTTCATCCGTGTGCAGGAGAACGCGCCGCCTGTTGCCATCCGGCGTCGCCGTCCAGGCGCCCGCGCCGGCCTGGGAGAAGATTTTCGTTTCGCTCATCGCAATATCCTCATCGCGCCAGCCAGCCGCCGTCCACTGGCACCACCGCGCCATGCATATAGTCCGACGCCGACGCCAGCAGGAAGGCCGCCGCATCGCCAACATCTTCCGGCCGGCCCCAGCGGCCGGCCGGGATGCGCGCCAGGATCGAGGCGCTACGGTCGGGATCGGCGCGCAGCGCCTGCGTATTGTTGGTTTCGATATAGCCCGGCGCGATGCCGTTGACGTTGATGCCTTTCGCTGCCCATTCGCAGGCGAGCAGCCGGGTGATGCCGAGCACGCCGTGCTTCGAGGCGGTGTAGGACGCGACGCGAATGCCGCCCTGGAAACTCAGCACCGAGGCGATGTTGACGATCTTGCCTTTGCGTCCGCCGGCAAGGACGCGCCTGGCAAAGCCTTGGCAGAGCAGAAAAGCCGTCTTCAGGTTGAGGTCGAGCACCTCGTCCCAATCGGCCTCAGAAAGGTCGATTGCATCGGCGCGCCGGATGATGCCGGCATTGTTGACCAGCCCGTCGAGCGGCCCGCTTTCGTCCCACACGCGCTCCAGCATCGGACCTACGGCAGATGTGTCGGCAAGGTCGGCCGCGACCGCCTCGAACCGCCCGCCCGCCGCGGCGATCCTTGCGGCCGTCTCATCCATCGAGGAACGGCCGACGCCGACGACCGTGCCGCCGGCGCGCGCGATCGAGACGGCAATGCCCTGGCCGATGCCGGTGTTGGCGCCGGTGACGAGGATACGCCGACCGGTCAGGCTGAAGGCGGAGAAATCGCTCACCGCAGGTCTTCCATCGCCACCGGATCGACATCGGTGTAGTCGACGTTGTCGCCAGCCATCGCCCAGACAAAGGCGTAGTTGGAGGTGCCGGCGCCTGAATGGATCGACCAGCCGGGCGACAGCACGGCCTCCTCGTTGCGCATGACGATGTGTCGGGTCTCGTCCGGCTCGCCCATGAAATGGAAGACGCGCGCCGCCTCCGGCAGGTCGAAATAGAGATAGGCCTCCATGCGCCGGTCGTGCACATGGCACGGCATGGTGTTCCAGATGGAGCCCGGCGCGAGTTGCGTCATCCCGACGACGAGCTGGCAGGTCCTGGCCCCGTCGGCATGGATGAACTGGAAGATCGAGCGTTCATTGCAGGCCTCCTTGCTGCCGAGATCGAGACGCCTGGCGTCACCGATGCGGATCAGCCGGTTGGGAAAGGTTTGATGCGCCGGCGCGCTGAGCAGATAGAACTTTGCCGGCGCCGCCTTGTCGACTGAGGCGAATGACACATCCTGCGTGCCCATGCCGAGATAGAGCATGTCTCGCGCCTGCAGCTCATGGAACTGGCCGCCGGCTTCGATCGTGCCGGCGCCGCCGATATTGACGGCGATCAACTCGCGGCGCTCGAGAAAGCCTTTCGTTCCGGTCGGCTTGATTGCCTCCAGCCGAAGCGGCGCGCCGGCCGGCATCGCGCCGCCGACGATCATGCGGTCGTAATGTGTGTAGGTCAGGCCGACGCGGCCGGGCTGGAACAGGTCTTCGATGTGGAAATTGTGGCGCAACTCGTCGGTCCCCATGGCCGCGGCGGCGGCAGGGTCGATGGCGAAGCGCGATGTGTATTCGGTATGGTTCTGGCTCATTGCTGTCCTGACTTGAGATGGATCATTCGCCGCCGGCCGCCTTGACCGAGTCGGAATAATAGACCTGCCGCGCGTGCAGGCGCTCGCGATAGCGCTGCTGGCTGGCCGAGAGATGCGTGCGCATCGCCTCGCGCGCGGCTTCGGCATCGCCGGATGTGATCGCGTTCAGGATCACCAGATGCTCGCGCTGCAGCCCGCGCTGATAGCTGTCGGACTGCACAAGCTCGGTCGACCAGGGCGAGGTCACATCGCACGGAATGGCGCGCCGGCCGAGCACGTCGAGCATCTCGACATAGAACGGGTTGTTGGTGGCGCTGGCGATGGCGCGATGGAAGGCGAGATCGGCCGGACCGGTCGGCTCGCTGGCGAGCAACAGCCGCTCGAACTCGAAGAAGGCTTCCTGGATCGCCGCCTCCTGGGCCGCGTTGCGGCGGATAGCGGCAAGCCCGGCCGATTCGATCTCGATGGCGAGCCGCACTTCGAGCACGTTGAGTGCGATCGAATCCTTGCTGCCCATATCGGCCGCGAGCGCCCCGAACATCGTCGAGATGTGCTCTGTGACGAAGACGCCGGCGCCCTGCCGCGGCTCGACCAGGCCATCGGCGGCGAGCTTGGCCAGGGCTTCGCGGATGACGGTGCGGCTGACGCCGAAGGTTTCGGTCAACTGGCCCTCGGTCGGCAGTTTGTGGCCGGGCAGGATCTCGCCTGCCTGAAGCTGCCTGCGAATTGCCGCGACGACGGTCTCCGACAGTTTGGGTTTTCTCTCGACCCTGAGGTCGGTTGCGCTATCCAATGCCATGTCGTCCTCTATTTGAACACGCTCGGCAACCAGAGCGAGATGGCCGGAATATACGTCACCAGCCCGAGAACCACGATACCGGCGCCATAGAACGGCCAGATCGAGCGCATCGCTTCCCAGACCGTGATCTTGCCGACGGCGCAGGCGACGAACTGCACCGTGCCGACCGGCGGCGTGTTCAGCCCGATGCCGAGATTGAGAATGGTGATGACGCCGAAATGCACAGGATCCACGCCATAATGCGTGACAAGCGGCAGGAAGATCGGCGTGCAGATGATGATCATCGGCCCCATGTCCATGAAGGTGCCGAGCACCAGCATCAGGACATTGAGCAGCAGCAGCACGACCAGCGGGTCGGTGGAGATCGCATTCATGCCGGCGATCAGCAGCACCGGTACTTTGAGATAGGCCATCAGCCAGCTGAAAGAAGCCGCCGTACCGATGATCAACAGCACCATGGAAGTGGTGCGCACGGCGCCCTTGGTGGCGTGGACGAAATCGCTCCAGCCCATCGAACGATAAACGAGGACGGTAACAAGCAAGGCGTAGAGAATGGCGATGCACGAACTCTCCGTCGCTGTGAAGATTCCGGAGCGGACGCCGCCGAAGATGATGCCGATCAGGAGCAGTCCGGGAATAGCGATGAGCGCCAGCTGCCCGACGCGCGAAAAACCGGGGAAGGCCTCGACCGGATAGCCGCGGCTGCGGGCGACGAAATAGGCGGTGACCATCAGCGAGGCGGCGAACAAAAGGCCCGGTAGTATGCCGGCGGTGAACAGGTCGGCGATCGAAATCTTGCCGCCCCCGGCGATCGAATAGATGATCATGTTCTGCGATGGCGGCAAAAGCAGCGCGATCAGCGCCGCCATCGAGGTGACGTTGACGGCATAGTCGGCGCCATAGCCGCGTGCCTTCATCTGCGGGATCATCAGCCCGCCGACGGCCGCGGCCTCGGCCACGGCCGAGCCGGAAATGCCGCCGAACAGCGTGCCGGCGATGATGTTGACCTGGCCGAGACCGCCTCGGACATGGCCGACCAGGGAGCCGGCAAAGGAAACGATGCGCTGCGCGATGCCGCCGCGCACCATCAGATCGCCGGCATAGATGAAGAACGGGATCGCCATCAGGGAGAACGCGCTCATGCCCGACTTCATTTGCTGGAACACGACCAGGGGCGGCAGGCCGAGATAGAGCACGGTGGCGAAGGAGGCCGCACCGAGGCAGAACGCGATCGGCGTGCCGCCGAACATCAGCAGCGTGAAGACGCCGAACAGGATCCAGAGCTCCATCTAGGCCTCCTGCACCGCCGGCATCTCCGGCACGTCCTCGAGATTGATGTCCTTGTCGATATCGACGCCCGACCAGCGCAGCGCGATGCGCTCGGCCGAGAACAGGCAGATCAGCACGCCGCCGGCGACCAGCGGCAGATAGTCGAAGCCGCCCGGCAGCTCGAGCGCCGGGATGATGGTGTGCCAGGTCAGGCCGACAAGCTTGCAGCCGTACCAGACCATGCCGAATCCGAAGCCGAGCACGATCAGGTCGGACAGCGTGCGCAACGCTCCCTTGCTGCCTTTCGGCAGGACATAAAGCAGCACGTCGAACCCCATATGGTAGTTCTCCCGCACGCCGACGGCGGCGCCGAGGAAGATGAACCAGTTCATCAGCATGATGGCGCTGGTTTCGGTCCAGCTCGGCGACGAATTGAGCACGAAGCGGAAGAAGACCTGATAGGCGACGAGCGCGGTCATGGCGACCAAGCCGATGCCGGCCAGGTAGAGTGCCCCGTCGCAGATCCTCGAAAGCACGACGCTGAACCGTGGCGGCGCCGCGCTGCTTGTCATTGTCGCCATCTGATCCTCCCGATCGCCGGCCGGTCACGAAGGCGCGGGACGGCGTGCATTGCCCGCCCCGCGGCCGACTTCACTTGGTTGCCTGGACGCGGGCGGCGAGGTCCTTCAGCGCCGGCGTCGACAGGTATTTGTCGTAGACCGGCTTCATCGCGTCGATCAGCGGCTGCTTGTCGATCTCGCTGACCTTGACGCCTGCCTTTTCGACGATGTCGCGGGATTTCTTCTCCTGCGCGTCCCACAGTTCGCGCATCTTGACGACGCTGTCCTTGGCCGCCTGGCGCACGATCGTCTGGTCTTCCGGCGAGAGCTTGTCCCAGCTCGCCTTCGCCATCACCAGCACTTCCGGAACGATCTGGTGCTGGTCGAGCGTGTAGTGCTTGGCGACCTCATAGTGCTTGGCGGATTCGAAGCTCGGCCAGTTGTTTTCCGCGCCGTCGATGACGCCGGTCTCAAGTGCCGAATAGACTTCGCCATAAGCCATTGGCGTGGCGTTGGCGCCCAGTGCGTTGACCATGTCGACGAACACGTCCGACTGGATGACGCGGAATTTCATGCCCTTCAGGTCGGCGATCGAGGCGATGTCCTTCTTGGTGTTGTAGAAGGAGCGCGCGCCGGAATCGTAGAATGCCAGACCGACCAGGTCATGTGCCTCGAAGGCTTTCAGTATGTCGTCGCCGATCGGCCCGTCCATGACATGACGCATATGTTCGACCGAGCGGAATATGTAGGGCAGCGACGGCACCGCGGTTTCCGGCACGATGCCGTTGAACGGCCCCATCGAGACACGGTTGAGGTCGATGACGCCGGTCTGGGTCTGCTCGATCGTGTCCTTCTCCTCGCCGAGCTGCGCCGAATGATAGACCTCGACCGAATAGCGGCCATCGGCGCGCTGCTTGATCAGCTCGCCCATGTATTTTACCGCCTCGACCGTCGGATAGCCGTCGGGGTGCGTGTCGGCCGACCGCAGCACGGTTTGCGCGTTGGCGATGCCGATCAGCAGCGAGCCGAACGCGAATGTAGCCGCCGTCAATTTCGAAAAATGCAACATGACTTCCTCCCTTTTCAAAAATCAAGGCGCCGACTCAGAGCCGGTGCGGGCGAGCGAGCGTGGACGCACGTCGGCGCGAAACAGCAAATCCGCATCGGTCAGTGCCACGGTGATCCTCCCAAGAGGCGCTATCGGTAGGGTCGCAAGGAAATAATGTCAACATACAAAAAATGGATTGTTGTATGATGACTTTGGATCGGCAACCGGCCATTGTGTGGGACGGCAGTGGATGTTACGCCGCTGCCGTTTCTCCTTCGCCGACCTTACGGGGCGGCTCCCAAAGGCCAATCGGGGACTTCGCACAGCAATGAACAGGCGTCTTTCGAAGGATACGATCACGACGTTGCCGGCGAGGATCGCCGTGCCGCGTTTTGATCGCGCATCGGTCACGCAAGGCATCGTGCATCTGGGGGTCGGCGCCTTTCATCGCGCCCACCAGGCAGCCTATGTCGACGATTGCCTGGCTGCCGGAGAAACGGATTGGGGCATCGTCGGCGTGTCGCTGCGCAGTGCCGAGACGCGCGATGCGCTGGCGCCGCAGGACGGGCTCTACACGCTGGCGATCCGCAGCGGGGGCGAGGAAAGTCTTCATGTCATCGGCTCCATCGGCGCGATGCTGGTGGCGCCGGAAGATCCCGCCGCCGTGCTGGCCGCGCTGACCGATCCGCGCACCCGCATCGTGACGCTGACCATCACCGAGAAAGCCTATCTGCGGGCCGCCGGCGGCGGGCTCGACGCAGCCCACCCTGATATCGCCCACGATCTGGCGAACCCGCATCTGCCGAAGACCGCGCACGGTTTTCTGGCCGAGGCGCTTGCACGCCGGCGCGCGACCGGCTTTCAGCCCTTCACCGTGCTCTGCTGCGACAACCTGCCTGCCAACGGGGCGACCTTGCACAGGCTGCTGGTGGAATTCGCCACGCTGCGCGATGCCAGCCTCGGTGAGAAGGGCGCTACCAGGCTTGCCGGCCATATCGCCGACGAGGTCGCGTTTCCCTCGAGCATGGTCGATCGCATCGTGCCGGCCACGACCGATGCCGACCGGGCGCGGATCGCTCTCGAGCTCGGCGTCGACGACGCCTGGCCGGTCATGACCGAGCCGTTCCGCCAGTGGGTGGTCGAGGACAATTTTCCGGCAGGCCGCCCGGCCTGGGAAAAGTTCGGCGTCACCATGGTCGGGGATGTCAGGCCCTTCGAGGACATGAAGCTGAGACTGCTCAATGGAGCGCATTCGGCCATTGCCTATCTCGGCCTGCTCAGCGGACACGCCACCGTCGACCGCGCCTTCGCCGATCCGGCGATCAGGCGCTTTGTCGATGCGCTGTGGGCCGAGGCAATCCCGACGCTGCCCACCGATGCCGGGCTGGATACCGCGAGCTATACGGCAGAGCTTGCCCAGCGTTTCTCCAACACAGCACTTGCCCACCGCACCGCGCAGATCGCCAATGACGGCAGCCAGAAACTGCCGCAGCGCATCATGGCCTCCGCGATCGAGCGCCTCCATTCAGGCGCCGCGCCCGGACATCTCATGCTGGCGGTTGCCGCCTGGATCGCCGCCTGCGAAGCGCGCGGCAAATCCTTGCCCGACGGCCATTTTACCGATCCGCTTGACATGCCGATGACGGCGATCATTGACCGGAATCTGCCCGCTGCCGAAACCGTCGCGGCAGTGTTCGATCTCGCCGGCTTCGCGACCGGGGCGCCTGAGCGGCCAGGATTGATGGACCTTGCGGCCGTCCATCTCGAGCAGTTGCGCTGTGGCGGACCGGCTCAGGCCTTCGCGGCATTGGGCATTTAAAAACAAAAAAGCGAGGCAAGGCCCCGCTTTTCAGTCGACTACTGGTGCCAGCCTCAAGCCGGCAGGATGGCGCCTTCCAGCGTGGTGAGCTGGCTGAGGAATTGTTCGGCCTTCGTGCGCGACCGGTCGTCCTTGGCGTCGGCGGCGTCTTCCCTGGCTTCCTGGATGCGGCGCGCGAGATCGGCGCGGTCGACATCCTTCACCGCGACAGCCGATTCCGCCAGCAGCGTGCAGCCGGCCGGAACGATGTCGGCGAAACCGCCGAAGACGACGTAACGCTCTTCACCGCCCGATGCAGCCTTCACCGTGACGACGCCCGGCTTGATGGTTGTCATGACCGGTGCGTGATGCGCCATCACGGTCATCTCGCCTTCCGCACCCGGAATGACGACTGCCTCGACCTCTGCGGAAACCAGCAGGCGCTCCGGCGAGACCAGTTCGAACTTGATAGCTTCTGCCATGTCGATTTAGCGAGTAGGGAATAGTGAGTAGGGAAGTAGGGAGAAAGGGCAATTGCCCCCGGTCACCTGCCTGCCATTCACTACTGACTACTGACTACTCCCTATTTCCCTTGATTAAGCCGCTTCAGCCGCGAGGCGCTGTGCCTTCTCGACCGCTTCCTCGATGCCGCCGACCATGTAGAAGGCGGCTTCCGGCAGGTGGTCGTAGTCACCGTTGCAGAGGCCCTTGAAGCCCTTGATGGTGTCGGCGAGGTCGACCAGCTTGCCCGGCGCGCCGGTGAACACTTCGGCGACGAAGAAGGGTTGCGACAGGAAGCGCTCGATCTTGCGGGCGCGAGCCACCGTCTGCTTGTCCTCTTCCGACAACTCGTCCATGCCCAGGATGGCGATGATGTCCTGCAGCGACTTGTAGCGCTGGAGGATCGACTGCACCTGGCGCGCGACCCCATAATGCTCTTCACCGACCACCAGCGGGTCGAGCATGCGCGAGGTCGAGTCCAGCGGATCGACGGCCGGATAGATGCCCTTTTCGGCGATCGAGCGGTTGAGCGTCGTCGTCGCGTCGAGGTGGGCGAACGAGGTCGCCGGCGCCGGGTCGGTCAAGTCGTCGGCCGGCACGTAGATAGCCTGCACCGAGGTGATCGAGCCCTTGGTGGTGGTGGTGATGCGTTCCTGCAGGGCACCCATGTCCGTGGCGAGCGTGGGCTGGTAGCCCACGGCCGACGGGATACGGCCGAGCAGCGCCGACACTTCCGAACCAGCCTGCGTGAAGCGGAAGATGTTGTCGACGAAGAACAGCACGTCCTGGCCCTGGTCGCGGAAATATTCGGCGACCGTCAGGCCGGTCAGGCCGACGCGGGCACGCGCGCCCGGCGGCTCGTTCATCTGGCCATAGACCAACGCCGCCTTGGAGCCTTCGCCGCCGCCCTTCTTGTTGACGCCGGATTCGATGAACTCGTGATAGAGGTCATTGCCCTCGCGGGTGCGCTCGCCGACGCCGGCGAACACCGAATAGCCGCCATGCGCCTTGGCGATGTTGTTGATCAGTTCCTGGATCAGCACCGTCTTGCCGACGCCGGCGCCGCCGAACAGGCCGATCTTGCCGCCCTTGGCGTAGGGCGCGAGCAGGTCGAGCACCTTGATGCCGGTGATCAGGATCTGTGCTTCCGTCGACTGTTCGATATAGGCCGGGGCCGGCTGGTGGATCGAGCGCAACTCGACCGCGTCGACCGGGCCTGCTTCGTCGACCGGCTCGCCGATGACGTTGATGATGCGGCCGAGCATGCCCGGACCGACCGGCACGGCGATCGGGCCGCCGGTGTCGCGCACTTCCTGGCCGCGCACCAGGCCTTCGGTGGAATCCATGGCGATGCAGCGCACGGTGTTTTCACCCAGATGCTGGGCAACTTCGAGAACCAGGCGGTTGCCGACATTGGTGGTCTCGAGCGCATTCAGGATCGGCGGCAGGTGATCGCCGAACTGCACGTCGACCACGGCGCCGATGACCTGCCGGACCTTGCCGACGATGCCGGTGGCTTTGCTGGCCACGGCCGGGGTTTTTACCGCGGCGGCCCTGGTCGGCGCTGCCGCTTTCTTGGCCGGAGCCGCCTTAGCTGCTGCGGCCGGAGCCTTTGCCGGTGCCGCCTTGGCCGGGGCTGCTGCCTTGGGAGCCGCCGTCTTGGGGGTCGCTGCTTTCGCCATCGTCTTTACCCTTTTCGTCCTTTGTTTCTCGCGCGGTCGGATCGAGGTCGTTGACCCCGGGAAACCGTGCCTAGAGCGCCTCGGCGCCCGAAATGATTTCGATCAGTTCCTTGGTGATCTGCGCCTGGCGCTGGCGGTTGTAGGTGATCGACAGCTTGTTGATCATCTCGCCGGCGTTGCGCGTGGCGTTGTCCATCGCACTCATCTTGGCGCCCATTTCGCCAGCCGCGTTTTCGAGCAGCGCGCGGAAAATCTGCACCGCGATGTTGCGCGGAATGAGCTCGGACAGGATTTCACCCGGCTCGGGTTCGTATTCGTAGACGGCGCTGGCGCCGTCAGCAGCCTCGGCCGGAGCGGACGAAGCAGCGGCCGGAATGATCTGCTGCGCGGTCGGAACCTGGCTGATCACCGACTTGAACTGCGAATAGAACAGCGTGCAGATGTCGAAGCCGCCCTCATTGAACAGGTGGATGACCTTGCGGGCGATCGTGTCGGCATTGACGAAGCCGAGCGTCTTGACCTCGCGCAGGTCGATCCGGTCGAGGATCATCGACGCATAGTCGCGGCGCAGGATATCGAAACCCTTCTTGCCGACGCAGATGATCTTGACCTGCTTGCCGTCGGCCAGGAGCCTGCGGATGTGGTCGCGGGCAAGACGGGCGATCTGAGAATTGAAGCCGCCGCACAGGCCGCGCTCGGCCGTGCAGACAACGAGCAGGTGCACGTCGTCCTTTCCGGTGCCGGTCATCAGCGCCGGGGCATCGCCACCGCCGCCGATCGCCTGGGTGATGTTGGCCAGCACGGAACCCATGCGCTCCGAATAGGGGCGCGCCGCTTCCGCGGCCTCCTGTGCACGGCGCAGCTTCGCCGCGGCGACCATCTGCATCGCCTTGGTGATCTTCTGCGTCGCCTTGACCGAGGCGATACGGTTACGAAGGTCTTTTAATGAAGGCATGCTTCAAACCTGATCCCGTCTTGTCTCATCCGGACTGGCGCTTCGCTCAGGCGAAGGTCTTGGCGAAAGCGTCGATCTCGGCCTTCAGCTTGCCGCGCAGATCGTCCGACAGCGCCTTTTCCTTGCGGATGGCGTCGAGGACGTCCTTGCCGGCCGAACGCATGTGGCTGAGCAGACCATGCTCGAACTTGCCGACCTGGTTGACCGGCAGCTTGTCGAGATAGCCGTTGACGCCGGCGAAGATCACCGCGACCTGCTCTTCCGTCTTCAGCGGCGAGAACTGCGGCTGCTTCAGGAGCTCGGTCAGGCGCGAACCGCGGTTGAGCAGGCGCTGCGTGGCGGCATCGAGATCCGAGCCGAACTGCGCGAAGGCCGCCATTTCGCGGTACTGCGCGAGCTCGCCCTTGATCGAGCCGGCGACCTGCTTCATCGCCTTGATCTGCGCCGAGGAGCCGACGCGCGACACCGACAGGCCGACATTGACGGCTGGACGGATGCCCTGGAAGAACAGGTTGGTTTCGAGGAAGATCTGGCCGTCGGTGATCGAGATCACGTTGGTCGGGATATAGGCCGACACGTCGTTGGCCTGGGTTTCGATGACCGGCAGCGCCGTCAGCGAACCGTTGCCCATGTCGTCATTGAGCTTGGCGGCGCGCTCGAGCAGGCGCGAGTGCAGGTAGAAGACGTCGCCCGGATAGGCTTCGCGGCCCGGCGGGCGGCGCAAGAGCAGCGACATCTGGCGATAGGCGACGGCCTGCTTCGACAGATCGTCGTAGCTGATCAGCGCATGCATGCCGTTGTCGCGGAAATACTCGCCCATGGTGCAGCCGGCGAACGGCGCCAGGAACTGCATCGGCGCCGGATCGGAAGCGGTGGCGGCGACGATGATCGAATATTCGAGCGCGCCGCGCTCTTCCAGCACCTTGACGAACTGCGCCACGGTCGAGCGCTTCTGGCCGACGGCGACGTAGACGCAGTAGAGCTTTTCCTTCTCGGGGCCGTTGTCGTGCACCGACTTCTGGTTGAGCATCGTGTCGAGGATGATGGCGGTCTTGCCGGTCTGGCGATCGCCGATGACCAGCTCGCGCTGGCCGCGGCCGACCGGGATCAGCGCGTCGATGGCCTTGAGGCCCGTCGACATCGGCTCATGCACCGACTTGCGCGGAATGATGCCGGGCGCCTTGACGTCGACGCGCTTGCGTTCGGTCGCCTTGATCGGGCCCTTGCCGTCGATCGGGTTGCCGAGCGCGTCGACGACGCGGCCGAGCAGGCCGGGACCGACCGGAACGTCGACGATCGCGCCGGTGCGCTTGACGGTGTCGCCTTCCTTGATGTCGCGGTCGGCGCCGAAAATGACGACGCCGACATTGTCGGCTTCGAGATTGAGCGCCATGCCGCGGATGCCGCCGGGGAATTCGACCATCTCGCCGGCCTGGACATTGTCGAGGCCGTAGACGCGGGCGATACCGTCACCGACGGACAGCACCTGTCCAACTTCGGAGACCTCGGCCTCCTTGCCGAAATTCTTGATCTGGTCTTTCAGAATTGCGGAAATTTCCGCGGCGCGGATGTCCATCAGCCGACCTCTTTCAGTGCAAGCTTGAGCGAATTGAGTTTGGTTTTGAGCGACGTATCGATCTGGCGCGAGCCCATCCTGACCACCAGCCCGCCGAGCAGCGACGGATCGACGGTGACGGAGATGGAAACGTCCTTGCCGGCAACGCTCTTCAGCGCCGCCTTGAGTTCAGTCTGCTGGGCAGCGCTCAATTGGTGAGCCGACGTTACCTCGGCGGTCGTCTCGCCACGATGTTCGGCGGCGATCTGGCGGAATGCCCTGATCATGCCGGGCACGGCGAACAGCCGGCGGTTCTTGGCGACGACGCGCAGGAAATTGCCGGTCAGGCCGGTGATCCCGGCCTTGTCGGCGATCGCCGCGATGGCCTTGGCCTGGTCCTCGCTGGAGAACACCGGGCTGTTGATCAGCCGGGTCAAGTCGGCGCTGCCCGCGAGCATCGCCTCGAAACTGTTGAGGTCGGCTTCGACCTTGGCGACGGAATTCGCCTGCGATGCCAGTTCGAACAGCGAACCCGCATAGCGTTCTGCGACACCTGAGATTGGCGATGACGATTGGGCCACGGACCGTCTTTTCTCTTGTCTGACAGGCCGCAGATTGTTGGCGCGAGCGAAAACTCTGGCTAAATCTTTGACCTTACTGCATTTTTTCAAGCACGGAGGCGCGGCTTCCGCTATCCCCGGCCGAAAGTCGATTGCCGTCTAGCACAGGCCTTTTAAGACCGCAATGCGTCGTTCCGCATGGTTTTCAGGCACTATTGTCGCATCCGGGGACGAAGTCCCTGGATTGCCTGCGGATTCAGGGCAGGAAGCCGAAGGCAAAGGCAAGCGGCAACGCCGCCAGCGCCAGTTCCACGACGATGGAAACCCAGTTGAAGGGCGTGTTGGCGCCATCCGACATCATCGACAGCAACCGGCCGAAGGCGGTGAACAGCCAGGAGAAGCCGAGCGCCATGTAGATCAGCGGCTGCGCCAGCAGGATGCAGCACAGGCCGACGCCGAGATAGAAGCCCGCCATGCGGCCGCGCCCTTCGGCGATCGCCGCCGCCTTCTCCGGCTTGACCTGCAAGCGCAGAATGCGGAAGGCAAGCCCCGGCGCCAGGAAAAGCACCAGGCCGAGCAGCACCGTGACGACGGCGCTCGACCAGGCCAGCCATTCGCCCTGGCTCACCGGCCATGGAAACGCAAAATCCATAGTGTCCCCTCGTAAATGCCGCTCTGAAATCGCGGGCATTCTAGCGGAGGAAAAGCCGCGCGCCAGATGGCGGCCAGCACTTTAGGCCAAACGCATCAGGAGAGCGCGAAGGCGACCGCCGCTTCAGCATGGATGCGCGTCGTGTCGAAGACCGGAATGTCGAAATCCTGCTGGCCGATCAACATCGTGATTTCGGTGCAGCCCATGATCACGCAGTCGACATTTTCATCGCGCCGCAGGCGGTTGATCTCGGCGATATAGGCGGTTTTCGATGGCTCGGTGACGATGCCCTGGCAGAGCTCGTCATAGATGATGCGATGGACCATGTCGCGTCCTGCCTGGTCCGGCACGATCGGCTGCAATCCATATTTGTCGGCAAGCCGGCGCTTGTAGAAATCCTGCTCCATGGTGAACCGCGTTGCGAGCAGCGCCGGGCGCCGCATGCCGGCCGCCTTGACCGCGGCTGCGGTGGCGTCGGCGATGTGGGTCAGCGGGATCGACACCGAGGCCTGCACCTGGTCGGCGAGCTTGTGCATGGTGTTGGTACACAAAAGCAGGCCTTCCGCGCCAGCTGACTCGAGCTTGCGCGCGGCATCGACCAGAAGCGCGCCGGCGCCGTCCCAGTCCCCGTGATGCTGCAGCTCGGCGATCTCGGCGAAGTCGAAGGACCACAGCAGCAATTTCGCCGAATGTAGCCCGCCGAGACGCTGCCTCACGAGATCGTTGAGCAGGCGATAATAGATCGCCGTCGATTCCCAGCTCATGCCGCCCAGAAGGCCAAGGGTTTTCAAAACGGTTTCCTTTCCTTGCAGCGACTTATGATACAGTCCAAGGCGATGTTGAGGGCTACTCGATGAAAACAAAATCCAGCAGCAAAGCACGCAGCGAACTGTGCGCCGTGGTCGCTGAAGCCAGCAAAGGCAGCTCGACAACAATCACCAAGCGGGGACGCCCCGTGGCCATAGTGATATCGATCGAGGACGCCCGTCGACTCTATCCTGAAGAGTTTAGGCAACGTCCCGAACTGAAGGACACGACCAGCAATCCGCGCGAACGCTGAGCGACCTTACAAAAAGCTCTGCGGATCGATGTCGACCTGCACCCGGACCGAGCCGCGCTGCTTCGGCCCGTTGGCGAGCATGGTCCGGATAAACCTTTGCATGTCGGCGCGGCGCTCGCCCTGGATCAGCAGGCGGAAACGGTGACGGCCGCCGAGCAACGACAGCGGCGCTTCGGCCGGCCCGAGCACGAACAGGTCGGATGCCTCGGGCGCGGCACGGCGCAGGGCGCGGGCATGGCCCTCGGCTTCCGCCCGCGTCACCGCGCTGACGATGACGCCGGCGAGCCGGCCGAAGGGTGGCAGAGCCGCCCGCTCGCGCTCGGAAATCTCGCGCTCGTAGAACGCATCGGCATCGCCGGAGACGATCGCCCGCATCACCGGATGGTCGGGCTGGAAGGTCTGCAGCAGGCCGAGACTCTTCTTGCCGGTGCGCCCGGCGCGGCCGGTCACCTGGCTGAGCAGCTGGAAGGTGCGTTCGGCGGCGCGCGGATCGCCATTGGCAAGGCCGAGATCGGCATCGACGACACCAACCAAGGTCATGTTCGGGAAATTGTGGCCCTTGGCGACGAGTTGCGTGCCGATGACGATATCGGCCTCGCCATTGGCGATGGCTTCCAGCTCCAGCCGCAGCCGCCGCACGCCGCCCATCAGATCCGACGACAAAACGATGGTGCGCGCATCCGGGAAATGTGTGACGACTTCCTCGGCGATGCGCTCGACGCCCGGCCCGCAGGCGACCAGATGATCGAGCGTGCCGCATTCCGGACAGGCTTCCGGACGGCACTCATTGTGCCCGCAATGGTGGCAGACGAGCTGGCCGCGAAAGCGGTGCTCGACCAGCCAGGCCGAGCAGACCGGGCAACCGAAGCGGTGACCGCAGACGCGGCACAGCGTCAGCGGCGCATAGCCGCGCCGGTTGAGGAACAAAAGCGATTGTTCCTTCCTCTCCAGCGTCCGTCGCATATGGTCGAGCAGCACCGGCGACAGGAAGCCGCCGCGCGCCGGCGGCGCGCGCCGCATGTCGATCGCTTTCAGGTCGGGAAGTGCCGCCTCGGCGAAGCGGGCGGACAGCACCGCCCTGGCGTAGCGGCCCTGGCTGGCATTGACGCGGCTCTCGACCGATGGCGTCGCCGATGCCAGCACCACGGGGAAGCCACCTATATGGCCGCGCACGACAGCCATGTCGCGGGCATTGTAGAAGACGCGGTCTTCCTGCTTGTAGGCGGGGTCGTGCTCCTCGTCGACGACGATCAGGCCAAGCTCCTTGAACGGCAGGAACAGCGCCGAGCGTGCGCCGGCCACGACCCGCACGCCGCCTTCCGCCACCTGCCGCCAGACGCGTTCGCGCATCCTCGGCGGCAGGTCGGAGTGCCATTCGGCGGGCTTGGCGCCAAAACGCTGCTGGAACCGTTCGAGGAAAGCGTGGGTCAATGCGATTTCGGGCAGCAGGATCAGCACCTGCTTGCCCCGGTCGAGTGCCGCCGCCACCGCCTCGAAATAAACCTCCGTCTTGCCCGAACCAGTGACGCCGTCGAGCAGTGCGACGTTGAAGCCGCTGCCCGCGACATTGGCGCGCAGCAGCCGCGCGGCTTCGTTCTGGTCGGGCATCAATTCCGGCGCGGCGTAGGCTGGGTCGGGCTCCGCCACCACGGGCCGCGGCGGGATCATCACCGTTTCGAACACGCCTTGCGCCTTCAGCCCTTCGATTACCGTCGACGACACGCCGGCCGCATGGGCAAGGCCGGATCGCGTCCAGGCCAGTCCGCCTTCGGCCGTCTCCAGCACGCGGGCCCGCGCATCCGTCATCCGGTCCGGAACGGCCGCGGTTCGCTGCAATCCCTCGATCCACGGTTCCGGATCGAAGGCCTCCGGCGCCCTCAGCAGCATGCGCGCCACCATGCCCGGCGCCGACAGCGTATACTGCGCCACCCAGTCGACGAAACGGCGCATCGCCCGATCGATCGGCGGACAGTCGAAGACCTGTTCGATCGGGCGCAGCTTTTTCGCGTCGACCGTCTCGACCGCGCCGTCCCACACGATGCCGGCGACCTGGCGGGGGCCGAGCGGCACGCGCACGATCGAGCCCGGCACCACCCGCATGCCGGCGGGCACGGCATAGGTGTAGGGGCGTTCGGCCGGCATCGGCACCAGCACCGGTGCGGCTGCGACAAAGGGCGAATCTTCGATCATGAGGCGTGACCTTGCCCCGACTTTGCTCTAGATCAAAGGGCAACGCTGAACGTGCCTTCCCAAGCACGAGGAAATCGTCAGGAGACCGCCATGAAATTTTTTGCCGACACCGCCGACATCAAGGAAATCCGCGAACTGATTGATCTGGGGCTGCTCGACGGCGTCACCACCAACCCGTCGCTGATTCTCAAATCGGGCGGCAAGATCTCCGAGGTCACCAAGCAAATCTGCGACATCGTCGAAGGTCCGGTTTCGGCCGAGGTCGTAGCCACCGAATACAAGCAGATGATGGCGGAGGCCGAGGTGCTGGCCAAGATCGCGCCGAATGTCGCCATCAAGGTGCCGTTGACGCTGGATGGATTGAAGGCCTGCAAGACGATCCGCACCCAGATGAACCGCATGGTCAATGTCACGCTGTGCTTCTCGGCCAACCAGGCGCTGCTCGCCGCCAAGGCAGGCGCCTCCTTCATCTCGCCCTTCGTCGGCCGCATCGACGATACCGGCTCCGACGGCATGGAAGTGATCCAGGAGATCCGTCAGATCTACGACAATTACGATTTCCAGACCGAGATCCTGACGGCTTCCGTGCGCACCGTGAACCACGTCAAGCAGGCGGCGCTCATCGGCGCCGATATCGTCACCGCGCCGCCCGCGACACTGAAGGCGCTGGTCAATCACCCGCTGACTGACAAGGGTCTTGCCGCCTTCCTCGCCGACTGGGCCAAGACCGGCCAGAAAATCGGCTGAGCGAGCTTATATCCGACACGAAAAAAGGCCGGGCAACCGGCCTTTTTCATGCGCTGCGGATCAAGAGGCCCGGTCAATCCGTGCCGTCATCCTCAACTGCGGTTACCGGCGGGCGCCGGCCCATGATGATCTCGCGCTTGCCGACATGGTTTGGTGCACCGACCAAACCCTCCTTCTCCATGCGCTCGACCAGGGACGCGGCGCGGTTGTAGCCGATGCCGAGGCGGCGCTGAATGTAGGACGTCGAACACTTCTTGTCGCGCAACACCACCTTGACCGCCTCGTCATAGCTGGTATCGCCGTCCTCCGACGCAACGGCGCCCTTGTCGAAGACCGCGCCCTCATCGCCTTCGTCTTCCTCTTCATCCTCGTCGGCCGTCACGGTTTCCAGGTATTCGGGGCGACCCTGCGCCTTCAGATGCGCCACGACATGCTCGACCTCCACGTCGGAGACGAAGGGGCCGTGCACGCGGGCGATGCGCCCGCCGCCCATCATATGCAGCATGTCGCCCTGACCCAGCAGCTGCTCGGCGCCCTGCTCGCCAAGGATGGTGCGGCTGTCGATCTTGGAAGTGACCTGGAAGGAAATCCGGGTCGGAAAATTGGCCTTGATCGTGCCCGTGATGACATCGACCGAGGGGCGCTGCGTCGCCATGATCAGGTGAATGCCGGCCGCGCGCGCCATCTGCGCCAGGCGCTGGATGGCGCCTTCGATCTCCTTGCCGGCGACCATCATCAGGTCGGCCATCTCGTCGACGATGACGACGATGTAAGGCATTGGCGCGAGGTCGATTTCCTGCTGCTCGAAGAGCGGCTCGCCGGTGCCTTTTTCGAAGCCCGCCTGCACGGTCATGACGACCGTCTCGCCGCTTTCGCGGGCTTGGGCGGCGCGTTGATTGTAGCCGTCGATATTGCGCACGCCGAGCCTCGCCATCTTGCGATAGCGGTCCTCCATCTCGCGCACCGCCCATTTGAGCGCGGTAACGGCCTTTTTTGGATCGGTGACGACCGGGGTCAGAAGATGCGGGATGCCGTCATAGACGGAGAGTTCGAGCATCTTGGGATCGACCATGATCAGCCGGCATTCCTCCGGCTTCAGCCGGTAGAGCAGCGACAGGATCATCGTGTTGATGGCAACCGACTTGCCGGAACCGGTGGTGCCGGCAACGAGCAAGTGGGGCATCTTTGCCAGTTCGGCGATGACAGGCTCACCGCCGATCGTCTTGCCGAGGCAGAGCGCCAGCTTGCAGCCGGTCTTGCGGAAGCCCTCCGATTCGATCAGCTCGCGGAAATAGACGGTTTCGCGCGCCTCGTTCGGAAGCTCGATGCCGATGACGTTGCGGCCCGGCACGACGGCGACGCGCGCCGAGATCGCCGACATGGAGCGGGCGATGTCGTCGGCGAGACCGATGACGCGGGAGGATTTGACGCCCGGCGCCGGCTCGAATTCATAGAGAGTGACGACCGGACCGGGGCGAACATGGATGATCTCGCCGCGCACGCCGAAATCCTCGAGCACGCTTTCCAGAAGATCGGCATTCTGCTCGAGCCGCTCCTGCGACATGTAGAAGCCTTGTCCCTCCGGCGGCTGCTGCAACAATTCTTCTGAGGGGAGTTCGTACGTCTCGCCCGTCGCGGTCGGCACGATCCTGCCGACCAGTGGCGCTCGCGACGATGCGCGCGCAGCCGGAGCCGGTACGGCTTGCTCCAAACTTTGCGTGACCAGTGCCGGAACGGCATTGCTTGCGACGGCGGGAATTGCGGCCGGAGCCCGGGCTTGCTGCGGCACGCGGTTCGCCGCCGGCTGAACCGCGGCCTGGTTGGAGTTGGCCGGACGGACATCCGGCACGGCGGACGGAGCTGGCGACCCGGGAAGGCATTCGATGACACGGAACAACGCGGTCGGATCGGCCGTTGGCGCGGGGCGGTTGTCGATCCGCTCGGTGACCACAGGCGCGGTCGTGCGTGCAACCGAAACGGCCCGAGGCGCGGGTGACGGGCCTTCGACCAAATAGGGCGCCATGATCTCGAAAAAGACGTGATCCGACAGATAGGGCCAGCGCACATTTTCGCGGCTCGGCGTCTTGACCGGGGCTGTCGCTGCTTGGGCGGACGCTGCCGGTGCGGATGCCCGCGCCGCCGCAGTCATCCTGTGGCCCGCAGGCGTAGCGGCGGCCCGCGCCTTTTCGCCGGCATGCCCTGACGGAACCGGCGCCGGGGCCGGTTGCACCACGGCTCTGTTGCCGACGGGCGGCCTGGCGGCGCCCGAAGAAAGGTTTCGGCTTGGTATTGGCGCCGATGAAGACGTCCCAGCCGCGGTGGATTGGCCAGGTGCCTGCGGTGCTGGTGATTCGCTTTGCTCGACGGCAATCGCCTGGTCCCGCGGACGGCGCGTGCTGGCTTCATAGTCCGGCGTGCGCGTAAACCGCACATTGGGCGCCAGGAAGAAATAGTCTTGCCAGGCAGGGCTTTCGTTGCCGCCGAGATCGACAGGGGATGGGGAAGGGCCGGCTCCTGCTGCTCTTGCCCGCTGGCTGTCCGCCTTGTTGTCCACACCCGTGAAACGCTTCACCCCGGGGTCATCGGGCGACGCTGCCTTCAATGAACTGACCCGAGGAAAACGCTTGGATTCCATGCTCAAGACTCACGCTGAAATGTCTGCTGAGCAATAGAGAGCGAGTGGTTAACAGTTGCTTCCCGTCGGCCCCCCAAGAGCGGCGAAGCGTGACTTTCACAGCGGTGTCGGACGATCGGATCCGTGCGGCCGATCGTCATCCCACGATCGTCAACACACCCGCGCGCTTCGGCTAAAGGCGAACGGAGAACCGGCTCCGGAGCCGTGGCAAAGGCGGCCTTCAGGCACCAGATTGTTATGCCACCGTGAAACGGAGAGCGGCGCTAACCAGTCGTCTTGCCGTGCCGTGCCAGATCCTGGGCGATGGACAGTTGCAGCGCGTTGGCAAGCTCGCGCGCGGCGCGGTTCTCGGCATCGATCTGTGCCCGGTACGCGGCGAATTCCTGGCGCGGCCTGTCGAAGGACGAAGTGATCGCCCGCCTGCCGGTCGCGATCACCGCGCCGGTTTTGGCATCGGTCAGCGTGTAGCCGGCGGTCAGCGTCACCGAACCCGCGGTCGGCTCGTCCTGGTCGGTTCCGACCTGCACGAGCGCCGAGGATTCAACGGCTTCGGTCACGCCGAGATCGAGCGAGTAGGCCGGCGAGGCCGGTTCGCCGGCGCCGCGCCCAAATCCGAAGATCAGGTTGTTGCGCACCTGCTGGCCGTAACGCGTCCTGACGGGTTTGATAGCGATCGATGCCAGTTCGGCATTGGCGCTTGAGCCGGTCGACAGCGGCGCGCTCGAGTAGAGCGGCCGCACCTGGCACGCCGAAACCAGCGCAAGCGAGCCGACAAGGCCGGCAAGCGCGGCACGGCGCAGCAAACGGCTCAGCTCTGTCTTCTCCCGATCAGGCAACGACATTGACGATCCTCTGCGGCACGATGATCACCTTGCGCGGAGCCTTGCCTTCGAGCGCCTTCTGCACGAAGTCGAGAGCGAGCACGGCTTTTTCGACCGCACCTTGGTCCGCGTCGCGGGCAATTGTCAAATCCCCGCGCTTCTTGCCGTTGACCTGAACCGGATAGGTGACCTCATTGTCGACGACCAGCGCCGGATCGAAGATCGGCCACGGCCGTTCGGCGACGAGATCGGCACCGCCGAGCGCCTCCCAGCATTCCTCGGCCAGATGCGGCATGATCGGCGCGATCAGGTGCACGAGCACCTCCACGGCCTCCCGGCAGGCGCCTTTGAGCGCGGCATCGGCCTTGCCTTCGGCCACGTCATTGAGCGGCGTGGTCAGCACGTTGGCGAGCTCATAGATGCGGGCGATGGCGCGGTTGAATGCGAGTTTCTCGATGTCTTCGCCGACCGCTTTCAGGATCTTGTGCGTGGCCTTGGAAACCGCCCCGGCTTCACCGCCACCGCCCGCTATGGGTGCGATGCCGGCCAGCGATTCGGCCGCGGTCGAGACCAGGCGCCAGATGCGCTGCATGAAGCGATGCGCGCCGGCGGCGCCATCGTCGGTCCATTCGACGTCGCGTTCGGGCGGCGAATCCGACAGCATGAACCAGCGCGCGGTGTCGGCGCCGTAGCCGTCGGTGATGTCTTCCGGGCTGACCGTGTTCTTCTTCGACTTCGACATCTTTTCCAGGGAGCCGATCTCCGCCGTCTCGCCCGTGGCGATCTCGACGGCGCGGCGCTTGCCGCCGACGTCCTCCAGCCGCACCTCGGTCGGCGCCAGCCAGCGGCCGTTCGATGCCGATCCCACGCGATAGGTCTCGTGCACCACCATGCCTTGCGTGAACAGGCCCTTGAACGGCTCGGCTAGGTCGAGATGGCCGGTCTCGCGCATGGCCCGGGTGAAGAAGCGCGAATAGAGCAGATGCAGGATCGCGTGCTCGATACCGCCGATATACTGGTCGACGGCCAGCCACTCGTTCGCCGCCTTCGGGTCGGTCGGCTCATTCGCCCAGGGCGCGGTGAAGCGGGCGAAATACCAGGACGAATCGACGAACGTGTCCATCGTGTCGGTTTCGCGCCGCGCATCCTTGCCGCATTGCGGGCATTTGACATGCCGCCAGGTCGGGTGGCGGTCCAGCGGGTTGCCTGGGCGGTCGAACTCGACATCGTCGGGCAGCTTCACCGGCAGGTCTGCCTTCGGCACCGGCACCACGCCGCAATCCTCGCAATGGATCATCGGGATCGGACAGCCCCAGTAGCGCTGGCGCGAAATGCCCCAGTCGCGCAGGCGGAAGTTGACCTTGCGCTCGGCCATCGGCCGGTTGCCGATCGTCTTCTGCTCCAGCAGCTTCGCCACCTCGTCGAACGCCCGCTCTGGCTTCATGCCATCGAGGAAGCGCGAATTGATCATCACGCCGTCGTCGACATAGGCTTCGTCGATGACCTGGAAGGTCTTGGGATCAGCACCTTCCGGCATCACCACCGGGATCACCGGCAGGCCGTATTTGTTGGCGAAATCGAGGTCGCGCTGGTCGCCGGACGGGCAGCCGAAGATGGCGCCGGTGCCGTAGTCCATCAGCACGAAATTGGCGACGTAGACCGGCAGCGTCCAGTTCTCGTCGAACGGATGCACGACGCGGATGCCGGTGTCGAAGCCTTTCTTCTCGGCCGTCTCCAGCGCCGCCACCGAAGTGCCCATATGGCGGACTTCGTCAATAAAGCTCGCCAGCGCCGGATTGGTCTCGGCGGCCTTCCTGGCCAGCGGATGGTCGGCGGCGACCGCCATGAAGGAGGCGCCGAAGATGGTGTCGGGCCTCGTCGTATAGACTTCCAGCTCCTGCTCGCCGGCGACGGGAGCCGCCAGCGGCCAGCGGACCAGCAGGCCTTCCGAACGGCCGATCCAATTGTGCTGCATCAGCTTGACCTTCTCGGGCCATTCGTCGAGGCGATCGAGCGAATCCAGGAGATCCTGCGCAAAGTCGGTTATCCTGAAGAACCATTGCGTCAGCTCGCGTTGTTCGACCAGCGCGCCCGAGCGCCAGCCGCGCCCGTCGATGACCTGCTCGTTGGCGAGCACCGTCATGTCCTCCGGATCCCAATTGACCTTCGAGGATTTGCGCGTCACCAGGCCCTTCTCGACAAAGTCGAGGAACAGCATCTGCTGGCGGTGGTAGTAGTCGACATCGCAAGTCGCGAATTCGCGCGCCCAGTCCAGCGACAGGCCCATGACCTTGAGCTGTTCGCGCATGGTGGCGATGTTCTGGTAGGTCCATTCCTTGGGATGGACCTTGTTCTGCATCGCCGCGTTCTCGGCCGGCATGCCGAAGGCGTCCCAGCCCATCGGATGCAGCACGTTGAAACCCTTGGCCCGCTTGTAGCGCGCCACCACATCGCCCATCGTATAGTTGCGCGTATGCCCGATATGGATGCGTCCCGATGGATAGGGGAACATCTCCAGCACGTAGTATTTCGGGCGCGGATCATCGTTGTGCGCCTCGAACAGCTTCCTGTCGGCCCAGGCCTTCTGCCATTTGGGCTCTGACGCGCGCGGATTGTATCGTTCGGTTGCCATGGGACGTTTTTCACTTAAAAAGCATGCGGACTGCGGGCGACAGCTCGGCAGTCCATTGGATGTGGTCCGGGTGTTCACCATGGTTTGGCAAACCCGTCAACCATATGGGTATCGCGTCTGGAAAAAACGCGGTCAAAACAGCGGGATTTGGACATGGGCGACGCCGTTCAGCAGGTTTTAGCGGTCAAGGCGAAGATCGCCGCCGCCGAGCGCGAAGCCCGGCGCGACGCTGGCGCAGTGACGCTGGTCGCGGTTTCCAAGACCTTTGACGCCGCCGACATCAGGCCCGTCATCGAGGCAGGCCAGCGCGTCTTCGGCGAGAACCGGGTGCAGGAAGCGCAGGGCAAGTGGCCGGCGCTGAAAGAGGCTTTCCCCGATGTCGAACTGCATCTGATCGGACCGCTGCAATCGAACAAGGCCAGGGAAGCCGTGGCGCTGTTCGACGTCATCGAGACGGTCGATCGCGAGAAGATCGCCGCCGAACTCGCCAAGGAGATCGCCCGGCAAGGCCGGGCGCCAAAGCTCTACGTCCAGGTCAACACCGGCTCCGAGCCGCAGAAGGCCGGCATCGAGCCGCGCGACGCCGTGACCTTCGTCGCCCGCTGCCGCGATGTCCACGGCCTCGCCATCGAAGGCCTGATGTGCATTCCGCCGGCGGACGAGAACCCCGGCCCGCATTTCGCCCTGCTGGAAAAATTGGCGCGGGAGGCAGGCGTCGCCAAACTGTCGATGGGCATGTCCGGCGATTACGAGACGGCCATCGCCTTCGGCGCCACCGGTGTCAGGGTCGGTTCGGCGATCTTCGGCAGTCGATAAAACCGTCCGCCCTGGGTTGGCCCTGTCGTCTGTGAGTTCTAAGCCTGTGATACACAGACGGACTGAACACATCTTGCGAGTCAAGCGAGGAGTAGTCTTCTTGAGCTGGCAGCTGCGGGACGCAAGAAACAACCTCTCGAAGCTGGTAAGACAGTCGCGCGAAAAAGGGCCGCAAACCATTACGGTGCGAGGGCAGCCATCTGCCGTGGTGCTAGCGGTTGAGGACTACGAACGGTGGGTTGGCGCAAAGCCCTCCCTTGCGCAATATCTTCTCTCCGTCCTCGTCTGGGATGACGAATTTGTCGAGGAGGTCAATCGCCGCCCGAACACAATGATCCGAGCGGTCCATCTCTGACAAGTTTCTGTCACCGGCAAGATGGTCCAGTTCTACCGGCTGATTACGCCAGCGCTGGAAACGAAACGTACCGTTCCTATTTGATCTGTGTCATCACAAATCTCTGGAGCTTTCGCCATGCATTACAACCAGCTTGGAAATACGGGGATGTTCGTCTCCGAACTCTGCCTCGGCACCATGACCTTCGGTGCAGCCGGCCAGAATGCCCAATGGGGCCTGATCGCCAGTCTCGACCAGAAAGGCGTCAACGAGATCGTCGGCCGCTCGCTCGCCGCCGGGGTCAATTTCTTCGACACGGCCGATGTCTATTCCTTCGGCGAATCCGAGCGCCTGCTCGGCCAGTCGCTCAGGGATCTCGGCGTTGACAGGTCGAGCGTGGTCGTCGCCACCAAGGTTCACGGCGCCATGGGCGAAGGCCCGAACCAGCGCGGCTCCTCGCGCGGCCACATCATGGACTCGGTCGATGCCAGCTTGGAACGGCTGCAGCTCGATCATATCGATCTCTATCAGTTGCACGGAACCGACGCGGTGACGCCGATCGATGAGACGCTCAGGGCACTGGACGATCTCGTCGCCAGCGGCAAGGTCCGCTATGTCGGCGTATCCAACTGGCAGGCCTGGCGCATCGCCAAGGCGCTTGGCATAGCCGACCGCAAGGGCTTTGCCCGCTTCGAGACCATCCAGTCCTATTACTCGATCGCCGGTCGTGATCTCGAGCGCGAGATCGTGCCGCTGATCAACGAGGAGAAGCTCGGTCTTATGGTCTGGTCGCCGATGGCCGGCGGACTGCTGTCCGGCAAATACGGCCCTGGTGCGCCCGGCAATGGCGAGGGCCGCCGCGCCTCCTTCAACTTCCCACCGGTCAACGAGGACCGCGCCTGGGCGGCGGTCGCGGTCATGCGCGAGATCGCCAAAAAGCATGACGTCAGCGTCGCTACCGTGGCACTAGGCTATGTCCTGGCCAAGCCCTTCGTGATGAGCGTGATCATCGGCGCCAGCCGCATGGATCAGCTCGAACAGAACCTTGCCGCCACGAACCTCAAACTTGATACCGATGATCTCGCCAGACTGGACGAGGTGAGCGCGCTGCCGGCCGAATATCCCGGCTGGATGCTGGAGCGGCAGGCGGCCGGCCGGCGGCCGGCGCCGTTCGTGCCGAAGGCCTGATCGCTTTTCGAGCTGGCTTCGAAGCCGCGTGCCTTAGGTACGCGGCTTCTCAGTTAGAGCAATTCCAAGAAAAGTGTGTGCGGTTTTCTGTCCAGAATTGCGTCAAAACAAAGAGTTAGAGCGGTTCGCCGTTTCCACGAAACGGTGAACTGCTCTAGAGGCGAACGGCCTCCGAGAGAAAATCGAGAAAAGCCCGCACCCGCGCAGGCAGATGCTTGCCCTGGCCGACATAGACGGCATGGGTGGCCTCCTCGTCGCCTGGGTTGAATTCCTCCAGCAACGGGACGAATGCCCCGGCGTCGATGTCCGGCTGGACATGCCAGCGCGCCAGCCTAGCGATTCCGCCTCCCGCCAGCGCGATCCGCCGCATCGCCTCGCCGTCGGTCAGCGTTGCGTTTCCGACAACCGGGACGATGACCGGCGCACCTGCCGCATCGACAAAAGGCCAGCCGTCTATATGCCGCGCAAAGCCGAAGGCCAGCATATTGTGACGCCCGAGATCGGCCAGCGTGCGCGGCGTCCCACGCGCTTCGACATAGGAGGGTGCCGCGACCAGCACCATCCGGCTCTGCCCCAGTTTGCGCGCTACCAGCCGTGACTCGCGCAAGGGCCCGGCGCGTATCGCCACATCGGCGCGCTCCTCCAGAAGGTCGATCACGCTGTCTGTCAGCACGGCGTCGACGGAAATCTCGGGATAACGCTCCAGAAACCGAGGCAGCAGCGACATCAGCCGGTGGTGGCCGAACGGCACGTAGCTGTTGACCCTCAACCGGCCGCGCGGCGCCGCCCCGGCGGCCGCCTCGCGCTCGGCCGCGTCCATGTCGGCGAGGATGCGCATGCCGCTGTCGTAGAAAGCAGTGCCTTCCGGCGTCAGTTGCAGCTTGCGCGTCGAGCGGGTGACCAGCCGCGCGCCGAGCCTAGCCTCCAGCCGCGCGATCAATTTGCTCACCGCGGACGGGGTCATGCGCAAGGCACGTGCCGCCGCCGAAAAGCTGCCCGCCTCGACGACGCGCACAAACACTTCGATCTCGCCGGAACGATTGATGTCGGATCTCGCCATCTGTGAATCTATTTCACAGAAAGTATGCCTGGAGCAAGTCTGGTTCACATCGCATGGCCACACGATCTTCCCGGTCGGGGCGCGGCCTGGACAGGGCGCCCGTCACCGCCGAAGTGGAAACATCATGCCTCTCGCTCTCTATGCTCTCGCCGCCGGCGCCTTCGGCATCGGCGTCACCGAATTCGTCATCATGGGCCTGCTCATCGACGTCAGCAAAGATCTCGGCGTCTCGATCTCGGCCGCCGGCCAACTGATTTCCGGCTATGCGCTGGGCGTCGTCATCGGAGCACCTCTGCTGACGATCGCCACCGGCAACTGGCCGCGCAAGACGGTGCTTCTGGCGCTGATGGCGATCTTCACCATTGGCAATCTGGCCTGTGCGCTGGCGCCTGATTATTGGACGTTGATGGGCGCGCGCGTCATCACCGCCTTTGCCCATGGCACCTTCTTCGGCGTCGGCTCGGTGGTCGCCACCGGATTGGTCGCGCCTAACAAGAAGGCGTCGGCGATCGCGCTCATGTTCACCGGCCTGACCATCGCCAACATTCTCGGCGTTCCCTTCGGCACCTGGCTCGGCCAGGCTTTCGGCTGGCGCGCCACCTTCTGGGCGGTGACCGCGGTCGGTCTCGCGGCCTTTGCCGTCATCCTGGCACTGGTGCCGCGCAGCCAAGCAACTCCCGTGAAGAGCGACCTGCGCGCCGATCTCGCCGTGCTGCGCCGCACGCCCGTCCTGCTCGGCTTCGCCACCACCGTTCTCGGCTATGCCGGCGTCTTCGCCGTCTTCACCTACATCGCCCCGTTGCTGACCGAGATCAGCGGCTTCCAGGAAGCGGCCGTTTCGCCGATCCTGCTCGTCTTCGGCGGCGGCCTCATCGCCGGCAATATCGCCGGCGGCAAGATCGCCGACCGCTGGCTGGTGCCGGCGGTGCTCGGCAGTCTTGTGGTGCTCGCCCTGGTTCTGGCGACCATGAGCTTTGCTATCCACAGCCAGGTGTTGGCCGTGATCTATGTCGGCCTGCTGGGCGCCGCCGCCTTCGCCACCGTGGCGCCTTTGCAGATGTGGGTGCTGGAAAAGGCCCAAGGTGCTGGCCAGAGCCTCGCCTCGTCCTTCAACATCGCCGCCTTCAACCTCGGCAACGCGGCCGGCGCTTGGCTCGGCGGCGCGGTCATTGCCCAAGGTCTTGGCCTGGGTTCGCTCACCTGGGTCGCCGCCCTGCTGCCGGTCGCGGCACTCGCCGTGGCGGGACTGGCCCTGCGTCTCGACCGCGGCACCGCGCTCGGCGCGCCCGTCTGCGTTCGGTCGTGAAGCTCGCCGGCAAAGCCGGATCGATTCGACTTCTTTCAAAATCACAAGGAGTAAGAAAATGGACTATCGAAATCTTGGCGCATCGGGCCTGAAGGTGCCGGTGCTCTCGTTCGGAGCGGGAACCTTCGGCGGTTCCGGCCCGCTGTTCGGCGCATGGGGCAACAGCGACGCCAGGGAAGCGCGGCGGCTGGTCGACATTTGCCTCGAGGCCGGCGTTAATCTGTTCGACACCGCCGATGTCTATTCGAACGGCGCCTCGGAAGAGGTGCTCGGCGAGGCGATCAAGGGCCGGCGCGATGCCGTGCTGATCTCGACCAAGACCTCGCTGCCGATGGGCGACGGGCCGGCCGACTATGGTTCCTCGCGTTCGCGGCTGATCAAGGCCGTCGACGCCGCGCTGAAGCGGCTCGGCACCGATTACATCGACCTGTTGCAACTGCACGCCTTCGATGCCGGCACGCCGATCGAGGAAGTGCTATCGACGCTGGACGGCCTCGTGCGCGCCGGCAAATTGCGCTATGTCGGGGTCTCCAATTTCTCCGGCTGGCAGGTGATGAAATCGCTCGGGCTGGCCGACAGGCACGGCTATCCGCGCTATGTCGCGCATCAGGTCTACTATTCGCTGGTCGGCCGCGACTATGAATGGGAGCTGATGCCGCTTGGCCTCGACCAGGGCGTCGGCGCGCTGGTCTGGAGCCCGCTCGGCTGGGGCCGCCTGACCGGCAAGATCCGTCGCGGCCAGCCATTGCCCGACAAAAGCCGGCTGCACGACACCGCGAGCTTCGGACCGCCGGTCGAGGACGAGCATCTCTACCGGGTCATGGAGGCCCTCGATGCGGTGGCGCAGGAGACCGGCAGGACCGTGCCGCAGATCGCCATCAACTGGCTGTTGCAGCGCCCGACCGTGTCGTCCGTCATCATCGGCGCCCGCAACGAGGAGCAGTTGCGTCAGAACCTCGGCGCCGTCGGCTGGACGTTGACGCCGGAGCAGATCGGGAAGCTCGATGCGGCAAGCGAGGTCACCGCGCCCTACCCTTATTTTCCCTACCGCCGCCAGGAGGCCTTCGCCCGGCTGAGCCCGCCGGCGGTTTGAGCGTGTCCGACCGCTAGAGCCGAAGGTTAGCGGGGCGGCGCCCGCCTCTGTCCTGCCGGACATCTCCCCCACGGGGGGAGATTGGATGTCACCTCGGCTTTCGCCAATTTCCAACGTGAAGGGATGGCGCTGTTAGCAAAGCTGCCGATCTCCCCCCTCGTGGGGTAGATGTCCGGCAGGACAGAGGGGGGCGCCGTAGAGTGCCGACCTTACGGCCTCGAAGCAGCGGCCCCTAATGCAGCACGAATTCGCCGTCGACCTTGCGCCACTCGTTGGGCGCGATGAGCTTCTGGTGCGTGTAGCTGACCGAATGCAGCGGCCCCTCGAGCTTGGTCTTCCAGAACTCGATGAAGCGGATCAGCACCGGAAACTTCGGCGCGATGTCGTAGTCCTGCCATATGAAGCTCTGCAACAGATGCGGATGGTCTGGGAAATGATAAAGGATATTGGCCGTAGTCAGGCCATAGCCCCGCAGCATCAGGTCCATTTCAAGCTGGTCGCGCATTTTTGCTCCCCGGGTTGATTCTCCTTCCTCCCAACAATGGATTGTGCGCGCGGTTGCTTAACCGTCTATTGATTTTTTCTTGATCGAAACCGGCTTTAGCACGCGAAAACATGAAGTTAGCAGCGGTCCGGTGCAAGTGCTGACAGCAGCCGCGGACCCATGTGCGGCATCCCGCCGCGCAAACCCAACGTCTAATGTTGCCGTCATCGCGGAACTGTTAATAATGCGCGCGAATTCGCGGCCGCGTCGCCGCGATCCCGCTGGCGGTTCAAGCCGGCGTTAGTTTCGGGAGGAAAAGCAGGAAATGTCCGAGGTTCATGTCCACCGCGTTCAGCCGGCCTGGAAGAAGAATGCGCTGATCGACAACGACACCTATTTCAAATGGTACGCCGACAGCGTGAAGAATCCGGACAGGTTCTGGAGCAAGCACGGCAAGCGCATCGACTGGTTCAAACCCTTCTCCAAGGTCAGGAACGCCTCCTTCGACGGCAAGGTCTCCATCAAATGGTTCGAGGACGGCCAGACCAATGTTTCCTACAACTGCATCGACCGCCACCTGAAGAAGCGCGGCGACCAGACCGCCATCATCTGGGAAGGCGACAACCCCTACGACGACCGCAAGATCACCTACAATGAGCTCTATGCGCATGTCTGCCGCTTCGCCAACGTGCTGAAGAAGCACGGCGTCAAGAAGGGCGACCGCGTCACCCTCTATATGCCCATGATCCCGGAAGCGGCCTATGCGATGCTCGCCTGCACGCGTATCGGCGCCATCCACTCGGTCGTCTTCGGCGGCTTTTCGCCCGACGCGCTCGCCGGCCGCATCGACGATTGCAAGTCAACCATCGTCATCACCGCTGACGAGGGCCTGCGCGGCGGCAAGCCGATCCCGTTGAAGGAGAACACCGACAAGGCAATCGAGATCGCGGCAAAAGCCGGTACCAGGGTCGAAAAGGTAGTGGTGGTCCGCCGCACCGGCGGCAAGATCGGCTGGGCGCCGGGCCGCGACGTCTGGTACCACGAAGAGGCCGCGACCGTTAAGGCTGAGTGCAAGCCGGAGAAGATGAAGGCGGAGGATCCGCTGTTCATCCTCTATACGTCGGGTTCGACCGGCAAGCCGAAAGGCGTGCTGCACACCACGGCGGGTTATCTCGTCTACGTCTCGATGACGCACCAATATGTCTTCGACTATCATGATGGCGACATCTACTGGTGCACCGCCGATGTCGGCTGGGTCACCGGCCACAGCTACATCGTCTACGGGCCGCTCGCCAACGGCGCCACCACGCTGATGTTCGAGGGCGTGCCCAACTACCCCTCGCAGTCGCGCTTCTGGGAAGTCATCGACAAGCACCAGGTCAACATCTTCTACACCGCGCCGACGGCGCTGCGCGCCCTGATGGGCGCCGGCGACAACCACGTGAAAAAGGCGTCGCGCAAATCGCTGCGCGTGCTGGGCTCGGTCGGCGAACCGATCAATCCGGAGGCATGGGAGTGGTATTTCAACGTCGTCGGCAACGCCAAGGTGCCGATCGTCGACACCTGGTGGCAGACCGAGACCGGCGGCATCATGATCACGCCGCTGCCGGGCGCCACCGACCTCAAGGCTGGCTCGGCCACGCGGCCCTTCTTCGGTGTCAAGCCGCAACTGGTCGACGGCGAGGGCAAGGTGCTTGAAGGAGCCGCCGACGGCAATCTATGCATCACCGAGTCATGGCCCGGCCAGATGCGCACCGTCTATGGCGATCACGACCGCTTCGTGCAGACCTATTTTTCGACCTACAAGGGCAAGTACTTCACCGGCGACGGCTGCCGCCGCGATGCCGACGGCTATTACTGGATCACCGGCCGCGTCGACGACGTCATCAACGTCTCCGGCCACCGCATGGGCACGGCCGAGGTCGAATCCGCATTGGTCAGCCATGACAAGGTTTCGGAAGCCGCCGTCGTCGGTTATCCCCACGACATCAAGGGGCAGGGCATCTACTGCTACGTCACGCTGATGGCCGGCGAGACGCCGAGCGAGGACTTGCGCAAGGAACTCCTCGCCCATGTCCGCAAGGAGATCGGCGCCATTGCCACGCCCGACAAGATCCAGTTCGCACCCGGCCTGCCTAAGACCCGCTCGGGCAAGATCATGCGGCGCATCCTGCGCAAGATTGCCGAGGACGATTTCGGCGCCCTTGGCGATACCTCGACGCTCGCCGATCCGGCCGTCGTCGACGACCTCGTCGCCAACCGCCAGAACAAGAAAGGCTGACACCGGCCATGGCCGCGATAGGCAGCGTTGCCGAACTCTGGCGCTATCCGGCGAGTTCGCTCGCCGGCGAACGCCTGGAGACGATCGCGGTCGGCACCGAGAGCATCGAGGGCGACCGCATGTTCGGCCTGGTCGATGCCTCCGACAATGAGATCGCCCGTCCCGATCGCGAGCCGAAGTGGCACAAGGTGCCGCGCATCCGCACCCGGCTGACTGGCGACCGCAGGCTCGAGATCGCGATTCCCGGCGCGGATTGGCTGGCGGCGCCCGGCGCCGAAAGCGACCGTGCCGTTTCCGACTATCTAGGCTTTCCGGCCTCGATCCGTCCGTTCGGCCTGGAGAACGCCCCGCCGGCCTATTCCGGCCCGTTGACCGAGGCGCGCTACCGCAAGGCGCCGATCCATCTGTTGACCACCGCCTCCCTGGCGCGCCTGAAGGCGCTGCATCCGCAAGGCACTCCCGATCCGCGCCGCTTTCGTCCCAACATCGTCATCGACATGGCGGCGGTCGAAGGCGCTTTCCCCGAAACCGAATGGATCGGCAGGAAACTCGCCGTCGGCGACCTGCTGTTGACCATTTCCGAGCCGTGCCGCCGCTGCGGCTTCACCATCATCGCCCAGGACGGTTTCGACGACGATCCGGCGATCCTGCGCAATCTGGTGCGTCATAACGCGCACAATCTCGGCGTCTACTGCACCGTCGACCGCGCGGCCAGCGTCAAGGGCGGCGACGGGATGCGATTCGCCTGAATTACCGGTAAAGGTCCGCCCGCGTCGGCGGCAAGCCGCTCGGGCCCCGCGTCCGCTTGGTGGCGACCGTCTGGAAAATCTGCGCCGAGGCACGATCGAAGGCGATCGAACAGCCGGCCAGGTAAAGCAGCCACAGCCGCGCCTTGGCTTCTCCCACTTCGGCGATGGCCTCGTCGAAGCGCGCATGCAGGCGCTCTGCCCACAGCCGGCAGGTGCGGGCGTAGTGCTCGCGCAGATTCTCGACGTCGTGGACGAGGAAGCCGTGTGCTTCCAGATTGCCGCACGTCATGCCGATCGTGTCGATCTCGCCACCCGGGAAGATGTATTTGATCAGCGCCTTGTATTCCGAGCCCTTGCGCAAGGTCTTCTTCATGCTGCCCTTGCTGCGCCTGGTGATGGCATGATGCAGATAGATGCCGCCCGGCTTGAGCAGGCGATGGACGGTCGAGAAGTAGGCGGCGTGGTTGGCCAGCCCCAGATGCTCGAACATGCCTATCGAGGATATCTTGTCGAAGCTTCCGGTGAGCTCGGCATAGGATTTTATCTCGATTGTGATCCGGTCCTCCAGCCCCTCGGCCCGAATGCGTTCGCGGGCGAGTCCGGTCTGGGCCTCCGACAACGAGACGCCATGGCCGACGACGCCATGATGCTTCGCCGCATGGATCAGCATCGCGCCCCAGCCGCAGCCGATATCGAGCAGGCGGTCGCCGGGCTTCAGCCGGAGCTTGCGGCAGATATGCTCGAGCTTGTCGGCCTGGGCCTGGTCGATGTCATTGGCGAAATCCTTGAAATACCCGCAGCTGTAGACCATGCGCTCGTCGAGGAAGAGCCGGTAGAAGGCGTTCGATATGTCGTAGTGATGCTGGATCGCCTGCTTGTTGGAGCCGCTGACAAAGGGATTTTGCCCGGCGAGATCGGCGCGTTGCGTCATCTGCCTTCGCGAGAACAGCACGGCCGGCAGGTCGCGCATGATCGCGAGCTTCGGCAGCGCCTTGAACCGCAGCTTGCCTCGTGAAGGCAGCGCGTAGAGGTCAAACAGCGACCCCTCCTCCACGTCGACCGCCTTGGAAATCCACATCTCGACCAGCGTCGAGAAATTTGGCCGGCGGGCCAGTTGCCAGACGATGTCCTGGTCGTTGATGGCAAGCACCGGGCCGCCGGCCGGACCGATGCGCTCGCCGGTCCAAAGCCTGACGGCAAAGCCCGGCTTCAACGCCTCGACGACCGTGCGAACGATGCGTGCTGCTCTTTCGGTAGCGTCCATGCCGTCCCCCCTGCATTCGGTAGGCCGATCTTGTCCGCTTGAACCCCTGGCCGCAACCCGCTTGCACGAAAGGACGCGGCCAAGCCGGAAAAACGTCTTTTTCCATCCGGCGTCTTGTCTTTTGCTGCAACGCACCCCATCATCAGTGCGTGTTCAACAAACTGAAAGGAGGTGATCCGATGTCGAGTGATTTCGTTTTCCAGAACGTGGCCTCAGCGGATTGCACTTTCGGGAAGCAGTCTTCCCGTTAAGGCGCGAGATGCGCGGCGGGCGACCCCTCGGGTTGCCGCCAGGAGCCGCGCCATGGACGGAAACACGGAAGGCCGCCGGCTTCGAAAGAAGCGGCGGCCTTTTCCTTGTGCGGCCTACTGCGTCAGCGCGACCTTTTCGGTGTTGCGGATGATTTCCTGAAAGGCGGCGTCCAATTCCACCCCGGTCGACACCTCGAAATAGTGTTTTTGAGCGGCGGAGGCATCTTTCGACGAACAGTCCTTCAGCACCGCCTTTGCCTGATCCCGCTCGGTTGCCGGCATGTCCTTGTTGTTCAGGTCGAAGCCGATGGTGAAAATCTCGATGCCGTCATTTTTCATGTTGCCGCACAGCGTTTCGGCGTTGCCGCGCGCAAGATTGCCCTGGCTGTTGTAGCGGCCCCCGGCACCGGCGAAGGCGGTATTGAACTGGCCATCGGTCATCAGGATCGCGACCTTGGCGATCTTCTTCGCGTTGACGTCCGAGGCGCCGTTGCCGAGGCCGGCATTCTTGATCGCAGCGCGCCATTGCGGCGACAGCATATAGTAGGTCCACTGAATGGCGATCGCGCCGGCGGTATAACCGTCAGCCTGGAAGTCGTCGATCGAATCAAGCAATGCGCCGGAATCGGCGGTCAGCGGGATCACTTCCGCATCGGGGCACTTGTTCATTCCGCCGCCATCGAGATGATCATCCCGGTTGACCAGGGCGTAGTACTTCTTGCCGTTCTTGTCCGTGCGAACAGCATCTGGGCCGTCGGCGCTCAAATCCGCATCGCCGTTTTTGTCCTTGCGCTCCGTGGCGCAATTATCGGGGCGTGGCATCGCCGCGCCGACAATGGAAATGTAGTCGCTGAAGGACGGCAGAAGAGTTTTGCCCGTCTTGGCGACGAGAAGCGAACTGCCGGCCACGGGTGGCAGCTCAGAGCTCGCCGGCTTCTCGGCATAGACGTTTTCGGCCAGCTTGCCGGCGTTCACGCCGGATGCGTAAGGCACAATCGCGACGCGGATGCGGGGGTTCTTCGGATCCTGGTTCCGGAGCATCGTCCGAACGGCGTTTTTCGCTGCTGCTTTCAGATCGCCGATCTTGTCGACCTTGCCCCGCTTCGCCATCGAGCCTGTTATGTCGAGCATCATGGCCACCTCGATCTGCTTGTCCGAATAGAGCGCTGTCGTCGAGGCGGGAACGCGCTGCATGTCGCGCGTGCCGAACAGCGGGAAATAGAAGGCGACGTCGGCATGGGCCTCCGCCTGCACCGTCCTGGCGGTCCTGTCGACCGTCAGCCTGTCGAGCACGATCTGGTTGGCCTGCAGGATGCCGGCCGTGCTGTTGGCGTCGAGGAAGGCCTGCACCGATTTGTTGGCATCGGCCTCCTTGATGACGCCGGTCGTCAGGTCCCGCGCCGTCGACGTCACCGCGGCGTCGACCACGCTCTGCAGGCTCGATTTGGCGTTGTAGAGCTGGGTGATGTTGACGGCGAAGCCGACGCCCAGCACCAAGACCGAGGCGGCGAATCCGAACAGGATGGCGAAATTCCCGCCGCGGTGCCTGGCAAAGTCGCCGGCCGCGTCCACAAGACCCCCGAAAATCCGCATCGTTCTCTCTCCGCTCGCCCCGGCCTCGTCGCCGGGCGGATCGATGCAGGATTCCGGCCGGGCGCGGCCAGCGGCCGCGCACCAGGGACTAGACTCTTATTTTTACTTCGCTTTCAAGGATGGAAAGGTGAATGGCCGGTAAACGCCAATGCTGCGTTCCCGCGGCATTTACGAAGCGCTTACCAAGATCCTGCATGTCGCGGCACAGGGCGCGCGGCCGTGTCCCGCCGCGGCACAGCGGCACCTGTGCCAGAGCGAGGCAGTATGGGGATGCATGGAAACCCGGATCAGGCCAGCATCTGCGCGGTGACCGTCCTGTCGATGGCGTGGTAGGGCGGGTTGAACAGATTGTTCTCCTGTTCGTAGGTCCATACCTTGAACAGGCTGAGCCGGTGCGGCCCGAAACTGTGCAGCAACGGCACGTCGGTGGCATCGCGTCCGCGCGCGATGACGATGCGGCCGATCCTCGGAACATTGTGGCGGGGGTCGAACGTGTACCACTTGCCGTCGAGAAACACTTCCATCCAGGCCGAGAAATCCATCGGCGCCGGATCGGCCGGCACGCCGATGTCGCCGAGATAGCCATTCACATAGCGTGCCGGAATGTTCATGCAGCGGCAGAGCGTGATCGCCAGATGGGCGAAGTCTCGGCAGACGCCGACCTGCTCCTCATGCGCCTGCGCCGCGGTGCGGGTCGAGCGGGCATAGCCATAGCCGAAGGACAGCCGGTTGTGGACGTAGTCGACGATCGCCTGCACCCTCGCCCAGCCGGACGGCAAACGGCCGAAAAGCTCCCAGGCGAGCTGGCTCAGGTGATCGGTCTCGCAATAGCGGCTGCCCAGCAGATAAAACAGCACCTCGTCGGGCAGCTCGGCCACCGGCACCTCGCGTGCCAGCGTGTTGACCTCGTCCGTCTCGCCGCTGTCCTCGACCACGGCATCGTAGAGGATGCGAAAAGTGCCGGCGGGTGCGGTAAAGCGGCGGCACGAATTGCCATGCAAATCGCTGTAGAGCCTGGTCGGAACCGCGGGCGACGTCAGCATGCGCGTCTGCCGCTTGATGTCGGCCTGCCTGTCCCTGTGGATCTCGAGCATTGAAATCACCGGCGTGGCTCCAGCGCATTCAATGGCCATTTCGTAGCCGAGCCGAATCAGCATCGCGTCCCCCTTCGATGGTCGTGGAAAAGCAGCGAAGTTGAAACGCCGGAGGCGGATCGCGGTTCCCTGACTTGCGGAAAAGGGGACTTGCCGAAAAGGGAAATGGCCGAAAAGGGGAAATGCCGAAAAGGTGGCCGCGCGGCTTCCAATGCCGGCGCCGGGACGTTACCATCGGCGCTCCCTCGAAAGACCTCCCCGAAATCAAGGAAAATCATGTACGCAGGCAGAAAATTCGCCGCCTTCCTCTTCGACATGGACGGCACGCTCATCAATTCCATTGCCTCGGCCGAACGGGTGTGGAGCGACTGGGCGCGGCGGCAAGGGCTCGACGTCGCCGCCTTCCTGCCGACGATCCATGGCGTGCGGGCGATCGAGACGATCGCCGGTCTGGCGCTCCCCGGCGTCGATCCGGCGCATGAGGCCGACCTCTTGCTCAAGGCCGAAGCCGCCGATCTGGAGGGCATTGTTCAGATCGCCAGCGCCGCCGCGTTTCTCAACGCGCTCCCGCCGGGGCGCTGGGCGATCGTAACCTCGGCACCGCGCGAACTGGCGCTCTTGCGCATGAAGGCTGCCGGCATCCCCGTCCCTGCCGTGCTGATCGCGGCGGAAGATGTTTCACGCGGCAAGCCGGCGCCCGACTGCTTTCAGCTCGGCGCAACGCGGCTCGGCGTCGATGCGCGCGATTGCCTCGTGTTCGAGGATGCCCCGGCGGGCATCACGGCGGCCGAGGCGGCGGGCGCAGCGGTCATGGTCATAAACGCCACGCACCGACATCCCCTGGCGACGCGGCATGCCGCGATCGCTGGCTACGACGCCATCGGCGTCACCGTCGACGAGCGGGGCTGGATCGCGCTCGAGCCGCAGCGGGCGGCGGCGGCGGCCTTCTAGGCTGTGGCGACACTCAAACACCCGATTGCCGGCAAATGAGCTGTTTGCTGGGCCGGCATATTAGAAATCGCTGGTCAGGCCCTTGATCTCCCAGTCGCCGTAGCGGCCGGGCTCCTTGCCGCCGCGGCCGCCGACTTCCTTCGGCACCGCGGCTTCCTTGCGGCGGTAGTCCTCGCGCCGCGCCGCGGCCTCTTCAAGCGCGCGGCGGGCGGCGGGCGTCAGCGTCTTCAGCCGCGCTTCGTCATCAGTGGCAGGTGTTTTACTGGTCTCGTCGTTCATGCGATATTCCGGCGGATTGAAACAGGCCGATTGAAACGGGTACCGGCGTTTCCCATCATATAGCGATGAGCCCACGAGGATCGACCCCCTTACATCACGACCAGGACGGGAGCAGACGATGAACACACTTCGCACCGCCATGCTTCTTGCCGCGATGACCGCGCTGTTCATGGGCGTCGGCTTCCTGATCGGCGGCACGGGCGGCATGATGATCGCCTTCCTGATCGCCGCCGCCACCAATCTGTTCAGCTACTGGAACGCCGACAAGATGGTGCTGTCGATGAACCGCGCCGTCGAGGTCGACGAGAAGAACGCGCCCGAATATTACGCCATCGTGCAGGCACTGGCCAAGCAGGCAGGCCTGCCGATGCCCAGGACCTACCTGATCGACAATCCGCAGCCCAACGCCTTCGCCACCGGCCGCAACCCGCAGAACGCGGCGGTCGCCGCTTCCACCGGCCTTTTGCAACGGCTGACGCATGAGGAAGTGGCCGCGGTGATGGCGCACGAGCTCGCCCACGTCCAGCACCGCGACACCTTGACCATGACGATCGTCGCCACCTTCGCCGGCGCCATCTCGATGCTTGGCAATTTCGCCTTCTTCCTCGGCGGCAACCGCGACAACAACAGCCCGTTCGGTTTTGTCGGCGTGCTGGCGGCGATGATCGTGGCGCCCTTTGCGGCGATGATCGTGCAGATGGCGGTCAGCCGCACCCGCGAATACGAGGCCGACCGGCGTGGCGCTGAAATCTGTGGACACCCGCTGTGGCTGGCCTCGGCGCTTGACAAGATCGCCCGGGGCGCCGAACGCATACCCAATCCGGATGCCGAGCGTAACCCGGCGATGGCTCATCTCTTCATCATCAACCCGCTGCACGGCGAGCGCATGGACAGTCTGTTCTCCACCCACCCGAGCACCGAGAACCGCATCGCCGCGCTGCAAGCGATGGCGCAGCGCATGGACGGTGGCGTATCGCGGTCCCCGCAGCGCCAGGCGCCAGTGCCGCCGCAGGCCGACGAGCCGCAATCGGCAGGACCGTGGGGCAAGCCGGCCGCGCCGGAACCGCCGGCAGAGCCCAAATCCAATCCATGGGGTCGCAATCCGACCGGGCCCAAGGGCCCGTGGTCGTGAGCGTGGCGGGCAGAGCACCTCGACACACAGGTGGTCAGGAAGACAAAAAGGACGGCGAGTTCGTTGCCGGCCTTGCCGCCCGCAAGGCGGCGGCGCGCCTGCTGGCAGCTGTCATCGATGCGAGGACGCCGCTCGACGGCCTGACCGACCATGAAAACGGCCATCCGCAATACAAGGCGCTAGACCTGCGCGATCGCGGTCTTGTGCGCGCCATTCTGGTCACCGCGCTGCGCTATCGCATGACCATTGCCGGGTTGCTGGCGCGGCGTCTGGAAAAACCGCTGCCGGCCAATGCCACCGCGCTGTCGCATATTTTGCATGTGGCGGCCGCGCAGATCCTGTTCCTCGACATTCCAGACAGCGCCGCGGTCGACCTCGCCGTCACCCATGCCAAGTCCGATCCCCGCACATTGCGCTTTGCCGGCCTGGTCAACGGTGTGCTGCGCACGCTCGCGCGGATCAAGGAGGCTGAACTTCCAGAGGCTCTTGCTACCACCGACGAAGCGCCGAAATGGTTTTCCGACCGTTTGAAGGCCGCCTATGGCGTGGACGAGGCCGGACGGATACTCGCCGCCCACCGCCAGGAGGCCCCGGTCGATTTCTCGGTCAAGGCCGATCCGGAGCACTGGGCCGAAAGGCTCGGCGGCATTGCCCTGCCGACCGGCACGATTCGGGTGGAGAAGCTTGCCGGCCCGGTCACCGAACTGCCTGGCTTCGCCGAAGGCGCCTGGTGGGTCCAGGATGCCGCAGCCGGCCTGCCTGCCCGGTTGCTCGGTGATGTCGGCGGGCTTCGCGTCGCCGATCTCTGCGCCGCGCCCGGCGGCAAGACCGCCCAATTGATCGTGGCCGGCGCACGCGTCACCGCGATCGACACCTCGAAGAACCGGCTGGCGCGGCTGGCGCAGAATCTCGAACGCCTCCGCCTGTCGGCGGATATCGTGCAGGCCGACCTCCTCCAGTACGAGCCGGACGAGCTGTTCGACGCCGTCCTCCTCGACGCGCCCTGCTCCTCGACCGGCACAGTGCGGCGGCATCCCGACGTGCCATGGACCAAGACTGTGGCTGATGTCGAGAAGCTCGCCGATCTCCAGCGCCGGCTGCTCGCGCGCGCCGTCACCCTGGTTAAGCCGGGCGGAAGGATCGTCTTTTCGAACTGTTCGCTCGACCCACTCGAAGGCGAGGAGCTTTATCGTGGCTTCCTCGCCGCGACGCCTGGCGTCGTTGCCGACCCGCTTCGCGCCGGCGAGATCATCGGCATCGATCCCTTCCTGACGCAGGAAGGCACGCTGCGCACCACACCTGCCGACCTCGATCTCGGCTCGCCGCAACGTTCCGGTCTCGACGGCTTTTTCGCCGCGCGCATGCGTCGCGCCGGCTAAGGCAAGTCCACGAAAGCTGCGTGACGATTCTCCGTCCGGAATTGCGTGGAACAAGGATCTGGAGCGGAGTATGGATGCCCATCGGGCGCTGAACCGCTCAGGGGTTTAAGCATAGGAAGTTGCTGACTTTTTTGGGGAGCATCCGCGGCCAAGCCAGGCGCAGCGTCACCGCTCGCGGGAATTCGCCTTCGCATGAATCGTTGAATCAGATAAGCTTGCCCTTGGGATAGAGGACGATCAGGAGGGGTTTTGGCACTTGCTGCCGGCAACACGACGCGTCTGTGGGCGCTTGTCGCGAAGGAGTTTTGGCGCAAAACGCGCCGGCGCCTGCGTGCCGGACCGGTTTATCGCTGGCGCTATTCCGGCCGCACGCCCGAACGGGTGCTGATCGCGCCGCCGGACCTGCGGCTGGCCGACCCGCAGATCGCGCTTGAGATCTACTATGGCCGCTATCCCTTGTCGGGACATATGGTCGAGACCGGCGGCAAGTCGCCCTTCCAGATCAGCGTTCCCAATTACGGCTGGCAGAAGACGCTGCATGGCTTTCGCTGGCTGCGTCACATGCGCGCCGCCGGCACCGAGCTTGCCGCCGCCAATGCGCGTGCGCTGGTGTCCGACTGGATCGCCACGCATGGAAACAACATTTCCGGCATTGCCTGGGAGCCCGGCACGGCCGCCAAGCGCATTATCGCCTGGCTGCAGCATTCCTCGATCGTGCTGCAAGGCGCTGAATTCCCGTTCTACCGCGCCTTCCTGAAATCGCTGGCCGTCCAGATCCGCTACCTCAGGTCGATGGCGCGCGAAATGCCTGACGGCAAGGACAGGCTGCGCGCCCGCATCGCCCTCGCCTTCGCCGCCCTGTCGCTGCCGGCGCCCGCATCGGCGCTGCGCGGCGCCACCCGCAACCTCGCCGAGGAACTGGACCGCCAAATCCTTCCTGATGGCGGCCACATCTCGCGCAACCCAATGGCGGTGCTGGAAATCCTCGCCGACCTTTTGCCGCTGCGGCAGACCTACGCCAACCAGGCGGAAGCGCCGCCACAGGCCCTGATCGGCGCCATCGACAGGATGCTGCCGGCGCTGCGCTTCTTCCGCCACCAGGACGGCAGCCTCGCCCGCTTCAACGGCATGGGCGCCACCATCCATGACCGCATCGCCAGCATCCTGCGCCACGACGACACCGCCGGCTCGCCGCTGCTGCATGCACCGCATTCGGGCTATGAGCGGCTGTCCATGGGTGGCGTCACCGTCATCGCCGACACCGGCCTGCCGCCGCCCGTCCACGTCTCCAATGCCGCCCATGCCAGCTGCCTTGCGTTCGAGCTGTCGTCGGGCCGCCAGCATTACATCGTCAATGCCGGCATCGACACCTATGGCGCCGCCGAATTCCGGCCCCTGGCCCGCGCCACCGCCGCGCATTCGACCGCCACCATCAACGACACCTCGTCGGCGCGGTTCAGCCATTCGCTGCGCATCAACGATCTTCTGGGGTCGCCTTTGATCGGCGGCCCGCAGCATGTGCAGTGCAAGCGTATCGACCAGAAGGGCGTTCAAGGCTTCATCGCCCGCCATGACGGCTATATCCAGCGCTTCGGTTTCCTGCACGAGCGCGAGCTGAAACTGTCCTCGAACGGCAATGTGCTGACCGGCAGGGACCGCTTCCAGCGTCCTGGAGGTGCGGCGATCCGCAACAATGGCCGCGATTTCGTCACCGTGCGCTTCCACGTCCATCCCGACATCAACCTTTTGCAGGACGAGCATGACCGCCTGGTGCTGACCGCCGAGCAGGCCGACAGCTGGGTGTTCACCTGCACCGAGATGGTGCCGGAGGTCGAGGAATCGATCTACTTCGCCGGTCTCGGCGGCCCGCGCCGCAGCCGGCAGATCGTGCTTGCCTTCAAGCCGTCCGACATCGCCGAAGTCCACTGGCAGCTCACCCGCACCTCTATCGCCGGCTATCCCGAAAACAACTGACCGCGCCTGCGCTGACCGAGCTTGCGCCTTGATTTCCTGATCTCATATGATACGGCGCGGGCCTGCCCCTCCAGCCGTGAAAGCACGCCCATGGCCGTCGCCGCCAAGAACATTCCCGCTCCCGACCTCGTTCCCGTGCGTCGCGCGCTGCTCTCCGTCTTCGACAAGACCGGCCTCATCGATCTCGCCAGGGCGCTCGCCGCTTCCGGCGTCGAGCTGGTGTCGACCGGCGGCACGGCAAAAGCGATCGCCGATGCGGGCCTGGCGGTCCGCGACGTCTCCGAGCTCACCGGCTTTCCCGAGATCATGGATGGCCGCGTCAAGACCCTGCACCCGTCGGTGCATGGCGCCCTGCTCGGCGTTCGCGATGATCCCGATCACGCCGCGGCGATGCACAAATATGGCATCGAGCCGATCGACCTGGTCGTCTGCAATCTCTATCCGTTCGAGGAAGTCCGCCGCTCCGGCGCCGACTACGCGGCGATCGTCGAGAACATCGACATTGGCGGCCCGGCGATGATCCGCGCCTCGGCCAAGAACCACGCCTATGTCGCCATCGTCACCGATCCCGGCGACTATGCCTCCGTGCTCAATGCGCTGGAGATGAATATCGGCTCGCTTTCGCTGGATTTCCGCAAGAAGCTCGCGGCCAAGGCTTTTGCCCGCACCGCCAGCTACGACGCGGCAATCTCGGGCTGGTTCGCCGAGGCGCTGGAGATCGAGCACCCGACCTGGCGCACCTTCGGCGGCAGGCTGGAGACCGTGATGCGCTATGGCGAGAACCCGCACCAGGGCGCCGGCTTCTATGTCAATGGCGACAAGCGGCCGGGCGTGGCCACCGCGCGCCAGCTCCAGGGCAAGCAGCTTTCCTACAACAACATCAACGATACCGACGCCGCCTTCGAGCTGGCCGGCGAGTTCGACCCGGCGCGCTCGGCCGCCGTCGCCATCATCAAGCATGCCAACCCGTGCGGCGTCGCCGAGGGTTCGACGCTGAAGGCGGCCTACGCCAGGGCGCTGGCCTGCGACCCGGTCTCGGCCTATGGCGGCATTGTCGCTGTCAATCGCATCCTTGACGCCGAGGCCGCCGAAGAGATCGTGAAGACCTTCACCGAGGTCATTATCGCGCCCGGCGCCACCGACGAGGCGGCAGCGATCGTGGCCGCGAAGAAGAACCTGCGCCTGCTGGTCGCGGGCGGCCTGCCGGATCCGCGCGCGATCGGCACAACCGTCAAATCCGTCGCCGGCGGCCTGCTGGTGCAGGGCAGGGACAACGCCGTCGTCGACGACCTCGAACTGAAGGTGGTGACGAAACGGGCGCCGACGCCGGCCGAACTGGCCGACCTGAAATTCGCCTTCCGCGTCGCCAAGCACGTCAAGTCGAACGCCATCGTCTACGCAAGGGACAGCGCCACGGTAGGCATCGGCGCCGGGCAGATGAGCCGCGTCGATTCCTCGCGCATCGCTGCCCGCAAGGCACTCGACGCTGCGGAAGCGGCGGGCTGGGCCGAGCCGCTGACCAAGGGCTCTGTCGTCGCCTCCGACGCCTTCTTCCCCTTCGCCGACGGCCTGCTGTCGGCCATCGAGGCCGGCGCCACGGCGGTGATCCAGCCCGGCGGCTCGATGCGCGACGACGATGTGGTTGCCGCCGCCGACGAGCATGGCATCGCCATGGTGTTCACGGGCGTGAGACACTTCAGACATTGAGCGCCTCACCCTCCCCCTTGTGGGGAGGGTCGGCGAGCGATGTTTGCGAAGCAAAGCTCGTGAGAGGGGTTGGGGGCAGCGCCGTCCCCCACCCCGCTCCGCTTCGCGGATCGACCCTCCCCACAAGGGGGAGGGTAAATCACTCCGCCGCCCGATCCGCCGGATACGGCGTCCTGATCAGGATCGCCATGCCTATGGCCAGGAACAGGATGATAACCGCCATGCCGAGCCGCGCCGAATCGCTCACCGCCGTGATGGTCGCCACCAGGAACGGCGCCAGGAAACTGGTCGCGCGCCCGGCCAGCGCATAGATGCCGAAATAGCGGCCGGATTCCGACGCCGTGACGCTGCGCGCCATATAGGACCGCGATGACGCCTGCACCGGCCCGAAGGCGAGCCCGATCAGCAATCCATAGAGGATGTAGGCCTTTTCCGCGGCGGTGCCGAACAGGCCCCCGGAATCGGTGGTCGAGAGCTGGATAAGCCCGAGCAGCGTGAAGCCGGGGCCGGTCGAGACGACGCCGATGGTAGCGATCGAAAGCATGACCAGCGCGATCATCACCACCGCCTTGGAGCCGAGCGCGGTGTCGAGCCGCGCGGCGATCCAGCAGCCGAAGATGGCGACGACGTTGAGGATGATGCCGAACATGCCGATTTCGGTGATCGACCAGTGGAACATGCCGGCAGCGAACGTGCCGCCGAGCGCCAGCAGCGCGTTGACGCCGTCCTGATAGATCATGCGGGCGACGAGGAAGCGGAAGATGCCGCCGCGCCTGCGCACCTCGGCCAGGGTCGACTTCAGCTCCGACAGGCCTTCGCGCACCGCAGGCTTGATCGGGATGCCTTTGATGGCATCGGGAGTGAAGAGGAACATCGGCAGGATGAACAGGAAATACCAGCCGGCCGACAGCGGCCCGGTGGCGCGGGCATCCTCGCCGAGCTTCGGGTCCAGCCCGAACAGCGGGTCGAGGCCGATGATGGTCTTGCCGGTCTCCTGCGATCCGGCCAGGAACAGCACGACGAAGATCAGCGCGATCATACCGCCGAGATAGCCAAGCCCCCAGGCCATGTTGGAGATGCGGCCGATCTCGCTCTTCGGCACCAGGCGCGGCATCATGGAATCGTTGAAGACGGTGGAGAATTCAGCCGCCACCGAGGCCAGCGAGAACAATGCCACGATCAGGAACAGGTTCGAGCCGGGCGCGGCGAGCCACAGCAGCGCCAGGCTGGCGATCTTGATCGCCGCGAAGAAGGCGATCCACGGCTTGCGCGGCCCGGTCTGGTCGGCGATCGAACCGAGGATCGGCGACAGCACGGCGATGACCAGTCCGGCCGCGGCGATGCCGTAGCCCCAGACGGCCTGGCCGGTGGTCGGATCGCTGGCCATGCGCGAAACGAAATAGGGGCCGAAGATGAAGGTGGTGACGACCGTGAAGAAGGGCTGCGCCGCCCAGTCGAACAACATCCACCCCCAGATGCCGCGCCCGGACGCCCGCTGCACTGCTACTTCGGCCATGTCCCCTCCGGTCGCCTTCGTTTCGTTGGGCGGTTCACCCCATGTCTGCATGTTTTCCGCTGGTCATGCAAACGAACACGAGTCGCGCGGCCGTTCTTTGGCTTACCCGCCTTCATTCCGACGAGAGCAAGGGCGCCGACCCTAGCTCCCCCCTTGTGGGAGGTCGGACCGAAGGTCCGGGTGGGCGTCCGGCGCCGCCCTCCCGCTGCTTCGCAGGGCCCCCCCGCCTGGGAAGGGTAAGTCAGGCGATGGCTCACATCCCCGTCAGATCGCTCATCAGGCCCGATGCCACCGACAGCCGCGACACGGTGATGTCGCCGCCCTCGGTCAGCGCCTGCAGCCGTTCGCGGGTGCGGCCGATCCTCTCCCCGCCGGCCTCCAGCCACGCCGCCACCGGGTCGGCTGCCCCGGCGTGGTTCACGAGTGCCGCCACCGCGATGCCGCGCCGCGCGGTCCCGATCGTGTCGGTGGCGCGCGACAGGGCGAGCTGGTCGTAATAGTCCGCCGGTGTGATGGAGCGGGCCGCCTCCTCGACGCGCGGAATACGGAAGGCGTCGCTGACCGCGAAGAAGGCCTTCGCCGCGGCGACGATGTCGGCGCCTGCCGTTCGCGCCGTCAGCGCGATGTCGGGGATCAGCTCCGCCACATCGGCCAGCGCCAGTTGCGCTGCCAGCCTGTCCGGCGCCCCGGCCTTGAACAGTCCATGCCGCTTCTCGTCGATCCGTTCGCGCGAATAATCGGGGAGCAGCGAAACGAGTTTCGGCTCCAGCGCCTTGCGGGCCTCCTGCAATTCGGCGATGCGCTGGGCAAGCGGCGCCGTGCCGGCGTCGTTCTTCAAGTACCAGCCGCTGGTCACGTAGATCAGCCGGCTGACCGCCTGGTAGAGATCGAGCTGCATCTGGCCGTCGATCTGATTGTCGAGTGCGTCGATCTCGCGGTAAAGCGCCGGCAAGGCAAAGCCGTCGCGCACCACGGCGAAGGTGCGCACCACGTCGGCGGCGGTGCGCCCCGTTGCTTCCCGCAACCGGTTGACGAAGGAGGGACCGCCGCGGTTGACCAGCTCATTGGCTACGACCCGGGCGATGATCTCGCGGCGCAGGCGATGGCCGTGGATCTCGGCGGCATATTTCTTCGCCATCCGGTCGGGGAAATAGCCCATCAGGTCGCGGTCGAAATGCGGCTCGTCAGGCACGTCGCTTGCGACGATGTCGGAAAACAGCACGATCTTGGCATAGGCGAGCAGCACGCCGAGCTCGGCCCTGGTCAGCGGCTCGCCGCGCGCCTCGCGCTCGGCAAGGGCCGCCGGCGAGGGCAGCGTCTCGACCGTGCGGTCGAGCAGGCCGCGTGCTTCCAGCGCCGACATGAAGCGGGCTTGGTGGGCGATGTCGGCGAGGCCGCGCTTGCGGGCGATGGAGAGCGCCAGCGTCTGCTGGTAGTTGTTGGACAGGACCAGCTCGCCGACCTCGCCGGTCATCTCGGCGAGAAGCTTGTCGCGCGCCGGGCGGGTCAACGACCCTTTGCGCATGGCGGACGCCAGCGCGATCTTGATATTGACCTCGACGTCGGAACAGTTGACCCCGCCCGAATTGTCGATGGCGTCGGAATTGCAACGCCCGCCATTCATGCCGAATTCGATGCGCGCGCGCTGCGTCACCCCGAGGTTGGCGCCCTCGCCGATCACCTTGGCGCGCACGTCGAGCGCGGTGATGCGGACGGCGTCGTTGGCGCGATCACCGACCTCGGCGTTGGTCTCGGTCGAGGCCCGCAAATACGTGCCGATGCCGCCGAACCACAAGAGGTCGACGGGCGCCTTGAGGATGGCGCTCATGATCTCGACCGGCGTGGCGGTCGTCTTGTTGAGGCCGATCGCAGCAGCAGCAGCGGCCGGCAAGGTGATCGATTTCTGGCCGCGCGAGACGATGACGCCGCCCTCGGACAGCTTGCTCTTGTCGTAGTCCTGCCAGCTCGAGCGGGGAAGAGCGAACATGCGCTGGCGCTCGGCCATCGACGCCGCCATGTCGGGATCGGGATCGATGAAGATGTCGCGGTGGTCGAAGGCGGCTATCAGCCTTGTCTTCGGCGACAACAGCATGCCGTTGCCGAACACGTCGCCCGACATGTCGCCCACCCCGACGACGGAGAAGGGCGTGGTCTGGATGTCGCGGTTCATCTCGCGAAAATGTCGCTTGACCGCCTCCCACGCGCCCTTGGCGGTGATGCCCATCTTCTTGTGGTCATAGCCGGCCGAACCGCCGCTGGCGAAGGCATCGTCAAGCCAGAAGCCATGGCTTTCGCTGATGGCGTTGGCGGTGTCGGAGAAAGTTGCCGTGCCCTTGTCGGCGGCAACGACGAAATAAGGGTCGTCCTGGTCGCGCCTGACAACGCCGGCCGGCGGGATGACGCCGTCGAGGCCGATATTGTCGGTGATCGACAAAAGGCTGGAAACGAAGTTCTTGTAGGCCGAGGTGCCGGCTTCGAAGATGGCGTCGCGGCCGGCGCTCATCGGCAGCTTCTTCGGATAGAACCCGCCCTTGGCGCCGACCGGCACGATGACCGCGTTCTTGACCTGCTGTGCCTTGACCAGGCCGAGCACCTCGGTGCGGTAATCCTGGGCGCGGTCCGACCAGCGCAGGCCGCCGCGCGCCACCGGACCGAAGCGCAGATGCACGCCCTCGACCTCAGAGCCGTAGACGAAGATTTCCCGCCACGGTCGCGGCTCGGGCAACCCGTCGACCGAACGCGAATCGAGTTTGATCGCCAGCGATTGGCCCTTGGCTTTCGTATCGGCAACGAAATGATTGGTGCGCAGCGAGGCTTCGATGAGATTGAGGTAGCGGCGGATGATGGCGTCGTCGTCGATGTTGGGAACGTCTTCCAGCGCGTCCTTGATCTTGGCCTTGAGATGCTTTGCCGCCACCACGCCTTCCGTCTCGGCTGTCGGGCCGAGCCGGGCGATGAACAGCGCGTGCAGGCCGCGTGCGATCTCGGGATAGCGGTTGAGGGCCGCGGCGATGAAATCCTGGCTCTGCGGAATGCCGGCCTGCTGCAAATAGCGACCATAGGCGCGCAGGATGGTGATTTCACCCGACCACAGGCCTGCGGTCTGGGCAAGGCCGTTGTAGCCGTCATTGTCGACGTCGCCGCGCCACACCGAGAGGAACGCGTCCTCGAACAGCGCGCCGGCATTGCTGAGGTCGATCGGCTTTCCGTAGCTGTTCTCCAGCTCCATGTCGTGGATGAAGACGGTGCCGGGCTGATCACTATTGATCATGCCGGGCTGGCCGCTATTCCCGGCTTTGTCGTCGCCGACCTCGAAGGTGCGCTCGCTGATGACGCGGAAACCGATGTTTTCCAGCACCGGCACGCGCCGCGACAGCGCCACCGGGCTGCCATGGTGATAGATTTTCAGCGCCGCCTGGTGCGGCTTCTGCTCGGCATGGCGATAGTAATCGATGGCGATCGGATTGCTGGCGCTGATCCTGGCGATACGCCCGGCATCGACCAGCGCCACACCGGCGCTGAAGGAGTCCCGGTAGCTTTCCGGAAATCGTGCCGCGATCCTCTTCAGCGCCGGGTCGCTGCCGCTGGTTTCCGCCGCCTCGGAAAGGGCGTCCTCCCAGGTGCGCACGATGTCGCGGATCGCCGCCTCGATCGTCGCCTGTTCGACCTTCGGCGTCTTGCCGCCGGAGCGGCCGATGATGAAATGCACGCGCGCCAGCCCGCCTTCCGGGAAGGCCGGGTAGTAGGCCGACAGCCGGCCTTCGAACACCGTCTTGAGGTAGGTGCCGACCTTCTCGCGCACGACGCTGTCGTAACGGTCGCGCGGCACGAAGACGAGGATGGAGACGAAGCGGTCGAACTGGTCGGCACGCACCAGTGCCCGCACGCGCGGCCTCTCGACGAGGCCCAGAATGGCCGCGGCATGCTTCCTCAGGATCGGCACCGGTACCTGGAACAGCTCGTCGCGCGGATAGCTCTCCAGCACGTTGATCAGCGCCTTGCCGGAGTGGTCGTGCCGGTCGAAACCGGATTTGGCGATGACGGTTTCGGCCTTCGACCTGAGATAGGGGATCTTCATCACCGAGCGCGTGTAGGCGGTCGACGTGAACAGGCCGACAATGCGCAGTTCGCCCGCCAGAGCGCCCTTGGCGGTGTAGGTCTTGATGCCGATATAATCGAGATAGATGCGCCGGTGCACGGAAGACTTGGCATTGGCCTTGGTGACGATCAGCGGCTCCGGCCCATGCAGGAAGGCTCGAATCTCCGGCGTTGTCGTCACCGCTTCGGTGCCGCGCCGCAGCACCAGCACGTCCAGGTCGGACAATATGCCCAGGCCAGGCTTGTCGGCACGCTCCAGCGTGCCGCTTTCCTCGCCGCCGACATATGTGAATTCGCGCATGCCGAGGAAAGTGAAATTGTCGTCGCGCAGCCACTCCAGGAAGGCGATCGCCTCGGCCACGCTCTTCTTGTCCAGCGGCACCGCCGAATAGCGGAACTCCGAGATCGCCTGGTCGAGGCGGGCCAGCATCGGCTTCCAGTCGCTGACGGCTGAATGGACCTGGCCGAGGATCTTGCGCAGCCGCTCTGCCAAGCCGTTCGCCTGCTCCGGGGTCAGCCGGGGAATATGGACATGGATGACGCTCAGCCGGTCGTGGCTGCCGTCGTCCCTGGCGAAATTGCCGTCGCCGAGAATTTCCTCGACGCCGTCCTTGCCATGGCGGACGGTGATGACGGGATGGGTGACCAGGGTCGGCTCGCCGGCACTCTCGGTGATCTCGCCGAGTATGGAATCGAACAGGAAAGGCATATTGTCGTTGACGACGGTGACGATCGTGACGGGTCGGCCCTCGCGAACGACGCCGGAATCGGTGTCGACGGCGACGGCGCACGCGCCCTTCTTGTGACCGGCGACCGCGCGGCCGGCGAGATCCGCGGCGCGTTCGAGGTCGGCCACCTCATAGGCGGCAATGTCTTCCGCCGGCGCGCGGGCGAGCAGGTAGTCGGCAAGCCTGGCCGGCCTTTCCTGCGTCTTCGGCATCGCCGTGGCTTTCTTCTTCGACCTGCTCGCCGATTTCACGCTGGCCATGACGCTTCTTTCCTCCCGTCGTATGCTTTTGCGGACATCTGTAGCAGATGACCGCTATTTGGCGACAAAGGTTTGACGGCGTGCCAAGAATTATCGCAATTCGGCGGCAGCCGGCGACAAACGAGGAGGAATGCCCATGACCGACAAGATCACCGCGCTCGATCTCGCCGCCGCTGAGCTGAGCGATGCGACCAGGACCTATTTCGCCAAATGCGAGGAGAAGCTCGGCCTGGTCCCCAACGTGTTGCGCGCCTATGCCTTCGACGACAAGAAGCTGCGTGCCTTCACCGACATGTACAACGATCTGATGCTGGGCGATTCAGGCCTGTCGAAGCTGGAGCGCGAGATGATCGCGGTCGCTGTCTCCTCCATCAACCATTGCTACTACTGCTTGACGGCGCATGGCGCCGCCGTGCGGGAGCTGTCGGGCGACCCTTCGCTCGGCGAGATGATGGTAATGAATTTCCGCGCCGCCGATCTTTCATCGAAGCAGGTCGCGATGCTGGAATTCGCGGTCAAGCTGACAGAGGAGCCGGCCAAGATCGTCGAAGCCGACCGCGCGGCCCTGCGTATGGCCGGCTTCACCGATCGCGACATTTGGGACATCGCCTCCACGGCCGCCTTCTTCAACATGTCGAACCGGGTGGCGGCGGCAATCGATATGCGCCCGAACCCCGAGTACCACGCCATGGCAAGGTGACGATCAGGGCCTGACTCGGCAGTATATTAGCTATCGCTCATTCTCATTGCTTGTTTGCCGGTTTGGTCCGATGATCGCCGGGCGGCATGACCGCATGCCGGTTCGATGCCGCCGACAAGGGAGGAGAACATGGCGAAATTTCTCTATGTCTATCACGGCTCCGGCAAGATGCCGACCGAGGAGGCCGAACGCAAAGCCGCGATGGATGCCTGGAACGGCTGGTACGGCAAGCTCGGCTCGGCCGTGATCGATGGCGGCAATCCGGTCGGCATGTCGAAGACGGTGCTGCCCGACGGCAAGGTCGAGAACAATGGCGGCAGCAACCCGACCGCCGGCTACACGATCGTGGAAGCCAGGGACATCGACGATGCCGTCGCCAAGGCCAGGGATTGCCCGATCCTGATGAACCCGGCCTTCAGCGTCGAGATCGCGCCGATCGTCGAAATGATGTGACGGTCACGAGCGCGCCGCGATCGCCGCGGCTGCACCGGCCATGGTGGTGGCGCTGACGCGGTTGGCGATTCTCATGGCGCGCTTGCTCTTCAGGAGCTTGCGCGCCTGGGCGGCGGCAAGCACCCAGGCAAGGTCGATGATAACAAGCACCACCGCCATGGTCGCCGTCAGCTCGAGCCAGCCAACCACCGTCACCGAAGCAAGGTCGATGATGGTCGGCAGCAAGGCCAGGTAGAACATCATGATCTTGGGGTTGCCGAGCGTCACGGCCATGCCGGCGAAGAACAGTTTGCCGGGCGAGTCCTCGCGCGGCATCTCGCCTTCTTTCGCTTCGACAGGCGCGGTCCACATCTTCCAGGCGAGGTAAGCGAGATAGGCGACGCCGACCCATTTGACGATGACGAAAGCGAAATGGAAAGTCTGCGCCACCACCGCCAGCCCGAACACCGCCAGGGACAGCCAGATGCCCTCGCCGATCCACATGGCGAGCAGGAACGGGAACACGTCGCGAAATCCCTTGGCGATGACGCGGGCGACGAGTGCCGCGATCGAAGGACCCGGCGAACCGGCGGCCACGAAGAGCGCGGCGGCGAAGATCAGGAGCGAGGTGAGGTGCATGGCGAGGATCTCGGCTTGAAAACCTTCAATGCCAGACATTAGCAATGCCAGACATTAGCGCAAGCGATCGAGCTTCGGTAGCATCAACATGCTTGCCGGCCCGGCATCTCGCGGCTAGATAGATCGCCGCGAAACAATTTCGAGCTTCACTTTGCCTACGTAACCGCCGGTCTCGTCAACTCCCCCGACACAATGCATGGCGCCGCCACAACGGTGCCTTTTTCCATTTCATGTGTTCCTCTGGGCGGCGGTTCGAGACCGGTTTGGCACTGCTGAACCGCTGTCGCATGCGCCGCGACGCCTGATCCCAAGAACCGCAGCCTACCGCCACGCCGCGCCCGCCTGGGCATCTCGACATTGCCGACCTGATGAACTTCCCGACGGGAAGGGCTTATCGGCATGTCTTCTATTCTGCGCATCCGCTGGACGGTCGCGCCTCAAATCGCACCACGTCCCCTGATCACCTGCAATCGCTGCGGCGACATCAAAGCCTATCGCAGCAACGGAAAGTTCCGCGTCAACGCCAACGGCAAGCGCATTGACGTCTGGCTGATCTATCGTTGTATCAACTGCGACAATTCCTGGAATTTCGGCATTTTCGAGCGCCGCAACCGCCGCGACATCGAGCCGGCGCTGCTGCGGGCGCTGGAGAGCAACGATGCAGCACTTGCCCGGCGCCATGCATTCGATGTGACTGCACTGCGCGGCCAGGTGGGGCGTGTCGAGGAGTTTCCCGACGTCGACGTGCACAAAACGGCGCTTGGCGGGACAAGCGAAGCTGCAAGCGTGCTGGAGCTCCGGCTCGGGCTCGAAATGCCGATATCGCTGCGGCTCGATCGTTTGCTCGCCAACGAACTCGGCATCTCACGGTCGCGACTTCAAGCCCTGGAGGAGAAAGGCCTGTTGGTTGTCGATTGCGACGGGGCCAAGGCTTTGCGCAAGCCGGCACGCGACGGGACGACGGTCCGCGTCGATCTGGCCGGCGAACCCGACCGGCAGGCCATCATATCTGCCGCCAGGGGATGAACGGCAGAGGGGCGAAGCACCTGGTGCTCCGCCCCTCCCGGATACGATCAGAAAGCAGAAATTACGCGGCGCCGACGGCCTTGGACGATTTCTCGAAGCGCTTGCGCTCGTTGGGATCCAGATAAAGCTTGCGCAGGCGGATGGTCTTCGGTGTCACCTCGACCAGCTCGTCGTCCTGGATCCAGGCCAGCGCGCGCTCCAACGTCATGCGGATCGGCGGTGTCAGCTTGACCGCCTCGTCCTTGCCGGCGGCGCGGATGTTGGTCAGCTTCTTGCCCTTCAGCACGTTCACTTCCAGGTCGTTGTCGCGGGAGTGGATGCCGATGATCATGCCCTGATAGACCTTGACGCCCGGATCGATGACCATCGGGCCACGATCCTCCAGGTTCCACATGGCGTAGGCGACGGACTCACCCTGCTCGTTGGAGATCAGCACGCCGTTGGTGCGGCCGGGCAGTTCGCCCTTGTAGGGCTCATAGGCATGGAACAGCCGGTTCATCACGGCGGTGCCGCGCGTGTCGGTCAAGAGTTCCGACTGGTAGCCGATCAGGCCGCGCGTCGGCGCGTGGAAGACGAGGCGCTGGCGGTTGCCGCCGGAGGGGCGCAATTCGACCATCTCGGCCTTGCGCTCGGACATTTTCTGCACGACGACGCCGGCATGCTCCTCGTCGACGTCGATGACGACTTCCTCGACCGGCTCCAGCAATTCGCCGTTCTCGCCCTTCTGCATGACCACGCGCGGCCGCGACACGGCGATTTCAAAGCCCTCGCGGCGCATGGTCTCGATCAGCACGGCAAGCTGCAATTCGCCACGGCCCGACACGAAGAAGGAATCCTTGTCAGGCGATTCCTCGATCTTGAGCGCGACATTGCCCTCGGCTTCGCGCAGCAGGCGGTCGCGGATGACGCGGCTGGTCACCTTGTCGCCTTCCGTGCCGGCCAGCGGCGAATCGTTGACGAGGAAAGACATGGTCACGGTCGGCGGATCGATCGGCTGCGCGTGCAGCGGCTCGCTCACGCTTAGGTCGCAGAACGTGTCGGCGACGGTGCCTTTGGACAGGCCGGCAATGGCCACGATGTCGCCCGCCTGCGCTTCCTCGATCGGCTGGCGCTCGAGGCCGCGGAAGGCCAGTATCTTGGAAATGCGGCCGGTTTCGATCTGGGTGCCGTCATGATGCAGCACCTTGACCGCCTGGTTGGCCTTCAGCGTGCCGCTCTCGATGCGGCCGGTGATGATACGGCCGAGGAACGGATTGGCTTCCAGGATGGTGCCGATCATGCGGAACGGGCCGGGATGCACGGTCGGCGCGGGCACATGCTTGAGGACGAGGTCGAACAGCGGCGACAGGCCCTGGTCCTTGGGACCTTCCGGACTTTCCGAGACCCAGCCGTCGCGCCCCGAACCATAAAGGATCGGGAAGTCGAGCTGCTCGTCGGTGGCGTCGAGCGCGGCAAACAGGTCGAACACCTCGTTGACCACCTCGACATGGCGGGCGTCCGGCCGGTCGATCTTGTTGATGACGACGATGGGCTTCAAGCCGACCTTGAGCGCCTTGCCGACGACGAACTTGGTCTGCGGCATCGGGCCTTCGGCGGCGTCGACCAGCACGATCGCCGAATCCACCATCGACAGGATGCGCTCGACCTCACCGCCGAAATCGGCGTGGCCGGGGGTGTCGACGATGTTGACGCGGGTGCCCTTCCAGTCGACCGAGGTCGCCTTGGCCAGGATGGTGATGCCGCGTTCCTTTTCGAGGTCGTTGGAATCCATGGCGCGTTCGGCGACGCGCTGATTGTCGCGGAAGGCGCCGGATTGTTTCAGAAGCTGGTCGACAAGGGTGGTCTTTCCATGGTCGACGTGCGCGATGATCGCGATATTGCGGAGGTTCATGATCTGGTCTCGGGAGCGTTGCAGGCAGCAGGCCAAAAGGCGCCGCCTCTTTCGTGTTGCGCGGCTCATACAGGGTTTTTCGCATTTGCGAAAGAGGAAGCGCGACACCAAATAATCATCAAATCTTAAGCATCGCCATGTGAAATGGTTTTGTTAACCAAGGTGGGAACCTTTTGCGGGCCCGGGCAGTTCGAACACCATGACCAATGCAGTCGTCAAATTTCGGCCGATTCTCGCAACTGCGGCCCTCGCCGTGTTGCTGGCCGCCGGCGCCGCTCAATCCGCGGCGACGCTCAAGGAAGCGCGGCCCGCTCTGCCGAACGATGTCCCGAGCGCCGAACAGGTCTTTGCGGATGCGCCCGATGGGGTCGATCCGGTGGTGACGGGGCCCGTCAGCGCGGCCTTCAAGCAAAGGCAGGAAAGCGCCAATTGCGATAGTGCGGTTTGGCCCAACGTCCCGTTGGTCTGCTATCCCGACTGATCGGCTGCGCGCCGTCGGCGAACTGCCGATCTCCCCTTTATCGAAAAGATCGCCAATCTGACCGACGGCACACTCGTTCGAAGGCGCACTATGCCGCTTGCGGCTCCGGGTCGAACGCCGGCCGGCTGGTGTTGATCAGGAGCGAGATACAGGCGGCGGCAATCGCGGTCATGCCGGCGATCAGGAAGGCCAGTTCGTAATTGCCCTGCAGTTCGCGCATGGTGCCGCCGAAGAAAGCGGCGGTTGCCGCGCCCACCTGATGGCCGGCGACGATCCAGCCGAACACGATCGGGCCGCTGCGGTCGCCGAAGGCTTCATTGGCGAGCCGCAGCGTCGGGGGCACGGTGGCGATCCAGTCGAGACCGTAAAGCACGGCGAAGATGATCAGACTGGTCGCCGAAAAGCCGGAATAGGGCAGATAGATCAGCGAAAGGCCGCGGATCGCATAATAGACGCCGAGCAGCTTGCGCGGATCGAAACGGTCGGTGAGCCAGCCCGACAGCGTGGTGCCGATCAGGTCGAAAATGCCCATCATCGACAACAGGCCAGCCGCCTGCACCTCGTTGATGCCCATATCGCCGCAAAATGCGATGAGATGCGTGCCGACCAGCCCGTTGGTGGTGAAACCGCAGACGAAGAAGGTGGCGAACAGGTACCAGAAGACGCGCGTGCCGGCGGCGCGACGCAGCGTGGTCAGCGTGTGGGTCAGGAAATTGCCTTGTGCCGCCGGCGGTACCGGCGGCACGTCGTCGGCTTCCGCGCCATAGCGCACCATGCCGATCGATGCCGGGCGTTCCGGCACCAGCAGCAGCACCAGCGGCACCAGACAGGCCGTTGCGACGGAGATGGCGGTGACGACCGGCTTCCAGCCGCCTGACTGCGCCAGCGAGGCCAGCAGCGGCAGGAAGACCAGCAGACCGGTGGCGCTGGAGGCCGACATCAAGCCCATGACGAGACCGCGGTTGGTCTTGAACCAGCGGTTGACGATGGTGGCGCCGAGCACGGTGGCGACCGCGCCGGAGCCGACGCCGGAAAACACGCCCCAGGTGATCAGCAGATGCCATGGCTTGGTCATCAGCAGGCTGAGCGCGGTGGAGGCCGACATCACCACAAGCGCGGCAAGCAGCGTGCGCCGCAGCCCGATCCGCTCCATCAGCGCAGCGGCAAACGGTCCGGTCAGGCCGTAGAGGAAGATGCCGACCGCGGCAGCCAGCGACACCACGTCGCGCCGCCAGCCAAAACTTTCCTCCAGCGGCAGCATCATGACGGCTGGCGCGGAGCGCAGGCCGGCCGCGATCAGCAGGCAGAGAAAGATGACGGCGACCACGACGAAAGCGTAGCGCTGGCCAAATGGACGGGATTGAGCTAGCATGTTACTGACCGGTACGTTGCAGGATGGAAACATGTATACGTACCGATCGGTAACAGTGTCAACCGAGACCGCGAATGCCACCAGACAATAAAATTGAACCGTCCATCAGCAGCGCTCACGCGTCGGCTCCGCCAAAGGCGGCGGAAAAGATACTCGGCGTGGCGCGCGATCTGTTTTACCGGCAAGGCATCAGGGCAATTGGCGTCGATGAGATCGTCAGGCGCGCAGGGGTCACCAAGCCCAGCCTCTATCGCAGCTTTCCCTCCAAGGACGAATTGGCCGCCTCTTATCTGCGCCGATACGACCTCGAATTCTGGGAACGCTTCGACGAGGCGGTGAACGCCCATCCCGGCGATCCGCGCGCGCAAATCCGAGCCTTCCTGACCCGCGTCGGCAAGCGCACGCAGAAGCCTGACTATCGCGGCTGCGGCATGACCAATGCGGCCGTAGAATATCCCGAGCGCGGCCATCCGGCGCGCGTGGTGAGCGAGGACAACAAGCAGGAACTGCGCCGCCGCCTGCGCGCCATGGCCGCCGCGATGAATGCCGCCGACGCCGACACGCTGGGCGACGGTCTGCTGCTTCTGATCGAAGGCGCCTATATCAGCGGCCAGTTGTTCGGCGCCGGTGGCCCGGCGGCGTCGGTGGCGATCAACGCCGATCTGCTGATCGAGGCGAGCTTGAAGAAATAGTGTTTGGCGATAGGCTGCTGCGACCTTCAACGGAGATGTCCGCGATGCGCAGCCTGGTTCTTCCGCTCGTTCTCGCCAGCGTCTGCCAGGCAGCGCATGCCGGCGAGATATCGAGCGCCTACACCGATCTCGACTGGAAGAACGACTGCGTCACCTATGCGCAGGCCGGGGACGGTGATGGCGACTGGGCCGACCTCGCCTGTTCGGGCTATCGTGGATATCCGGTGCTGATCGCCTATGACGATGCGCGCGAATCGCTGTTTTATGGTTTCCCGCCCGGCGGCGACATGACATCGGTCTGGGAAAGTTTCTCCGGCTTCAATTCCTCAGGCGCCAGGATCGAGTGGCGCATCGAGACCGACGGCGACAAGGCGGTGCCGTTCGCGGTCATTCACCGCCGCTCCATCAGCAATCCGGAAGACGAAAAGAAACCCACCGACGTGCTGCTCGTCTCCAAGGTCGCGCAAATGGATGCGCGCGACGGCTGCACGGTCGCACTGGTGCTGGCTACAGGAAATCCTGCCGCCAACGATCAGGCGCGCAAGCTTGCCGACGAGAAAGCACGGTCCTTTGCCTGCGGCAAGGACCGGCGCACCGTCATCGGCGAGGTGCCGGCTTTCGGGCGCGTCGACAATTGAAGGACAAGCGTTCGCCGCTCGCCGACGCGTCAAATGCTTCGATTTTCACGCGCCCTCGTCATCACCGTTGAGGAACAGCAATGTCTCGGAGCGCGCGGATCTGCTTGTTGTGGGCTCAGCCGTAGATCTGCTTGTGGACCTGATAAAGCATTTCCGAGCGGTCGGCGCGCATGTCGGCCAGATCGCGGCTGGAGAAGCTGTCGATTTCAGCGACGAGGCGGTTGTAGTTCTTGCGCTTGGCGATGCTGCTGCGGGCGCGGGTCAAGAGGCTGTCGAGGATCATAGCGAGTTTCCTTCTGGGCCGCATTTGGCGGCCGGTTTCTTCCTCCCTTGATCGATACGGAGCATGACATAGGAATGGTGCATCGCAAAAAGAAGATGTTGCAATGCACCATTGCGCTATGTGCATAGCCGGTTAATGGCGCCTGAACGCCACCCCCGGCGCCGGCGCATTGCCCTTCCGTGATGGGAATGCCGGTTCCTGTCGTTTTGTCTTACAAATTGCGGAAATGTCATCGCCGCCGACCTTGCCATATCGATCTCCTGCTGGCTTGATCGCCGCCGGATTGCCAACGTTACCGGGAGGAAAGAATGGCCGCCGCCGACTACGAAATTCTCGATCCGCGTTTTGCGCGGCTGTTCAACGGCAATGCGCAAGTGGATAAGCTCTTCACCGGCTGCCGATGGGCGGAAGGGCCGGCCTGGTTCGCCGCCGGCCGCTATGTCGTCTGGTCCGACATCCCGAACAACCGCATGATGCGTTACGACGAGACCGACGGCAGCGTCAGCGTGTTTCGGCAGCCATGCGGCAATTCCAACGGCAACACCGTCGACCGGCAGGGCCGGCTGGTGACCTGCGAGCATTCGGGGCGCCGCGTCAGCCGCACCGAGTTCGACGGTTCGGTCACCACCATTGCCGCCAAATGGAAGGGCAAGCGGCTGAATTCGCCCAATGACGTGGTGGTCAAGTCGGACGGCTCGATCTGGTTCACCGATCCAACCTACGGCATCGACACCGATTACGAGGGCGACAGGGCCGAGAGCGAGATCGGCGCCTGCCATGTCTACCGGGTCGATCCCGGTACCGGCGATGTCGAGGCTGTCATCACCGACATGGTCAGGCCGAACGGGCTGGCTTTCTCGCTCGACGAGAGCAAGCTCTATGTCGTCGACACCGGCCGCACGCATGGCGCGCAGAACCCGGCGCATATGCGGGTATTCAATGTCGGCGAGGGCGGCAAGAAGGTCTCGGGTGAAAAAGTCTTCGCCGACTGCACCGCAGGCCTGTTCGACGGCTTCAGGCTCGACGATGCCGGGCGCATCTGGACCAGCGCCGCCGATGGCATCCATTGCTACGATCCGGACGGAACGCTGATCGGCAAGGTCAAGGTGCCCGAGGTGACGGCCAATTGCGTGTTCGGCGGCGCCAAGCTGAACTGTCTCTACATTGCCGGCACCACCTCGCTCTACATGGTCCGGCTGATGGTGAACGGCGCCAAGACCTACTGAGCTGAATTAAAGGGAGGATCGTCATGCCATTCGTCAACATCCGCATCGTCAAGGAAGTGATCGCCGCCGATCCGGCCGGCAAGAAAGCCGACATCGCCAAAAAAGTCACGGCGGCGATCATGGACGCCACCGGGCTCGGCAATGACGATGTCTGGGTGGTCTTCGAGGAGGTCAACGCCCGCGACTGGTACGTCGGCAAGACCGATGTCGAGACGCTGAGAAAAGGGTAGGCGCTAACGCGCGCGAATGAAATCCGCGAAAGCGGACAACGCATCGCGCATTGCCAACGCGTTCGCCTGCTCCCCCAGGACGGCCTCCACCTCAGCTGGCTTCTTGCCGAGCAGCCCGATCTCCAGCCCGCCGTCATGAAGCGCGAAGGACATGGTGCGCATGATCTCCGCCAATGCGGCGCGGGCATAGAGCGAGCGCGGCGAGGCGTGCACCAGCATGGCCGGCTTGTCGACGGCGGCATCGCGCGAGACCAGCCAGTCGAGCGCATTCTTCAGGCCGCCCGGCACGCCATGCGCATATTCCGGGCATGAGATGATGACGCCGTCGGCGGCGGTGACGGCATCGATCAGCCTGGACGCTTCGGACGGCGTCCGCTCACCCTCGTCGTCGGGGTTGAAGATCGGCAGCAGGCCGAGTCCTTCATGGATGGCGACGCGGCAGCCCTCTGGCGCGTTCCACGCCAGTGCCGCGACCAGGCCCGAATTGGTGGAGGCCGCCCGCAGGCTGCCGGAAATGGCAAGGAGGTTCAGCAAGGCGACGCTCGGACGAATCTTCCGCGCAGGCTACCACATCGTCTGCTTGTATTCGTCGTCCAGCCAGCGGTCGGTCGCCTCGGCCGAATCGGCGAGCGCCAGCTGGTCGCGCAGGATCTGGCCGAGCGTCGGCAGCGTGGCGCGATCGTGCCAGCTCTCCGGCTTCCAAAGCTCGGAGCGCATGAAGGCCTTGGCGCAATGCATGTAGGCGGCCTTGACGGCGACCACGACGACGCTCTGCGGCTCCTTGCCGTCGACGGCCAGCCGTTCGCGCAAACCCGCGTCGACGGTGATGCGGGCGTCGCCGTTGACGCGCAGCGTCTCGTTCATGCCGGGAATGAGGAACAGCAGCCCGACCGACGGGTTGAGCAGGATGTTCTCCAGCGTATCCAGCCGGTTGTTGCCGGGCCGGTCGGGGATGGCGATGGTCCTGTCGTCAAGCACGGCGGCGAATCCTGGCTTGTCGCCTTTGGGCGTCACATCGGCATTGCCTTCGCCGTCGGAGGAGCCGATCAGCACGAAGGGGCTCTTGCCGATGAAGGAGCGGCAATGGCCGTCCAGCGCCTTCAATTCTTTGCGGATCGAACCATCCGTCGGACGCGGCGTCTTGTAGATCGTCCGCAGCTCTTCGCGCGTGGTGACGAATTCCATGGCACTCCCCCCAATTTGCAGGCCTTACTTGCGGGCCTTCTCTTCGCCGCCGGTCTTGTCGTCCAGCGAATGGCGCAGGATCAGCGGCATCTGGCTGAAGGTGAACAGAAGCGTGATCGGCATGATGCCCCAGACCTTGAAGGTAACCCAGGCATCGGTCGAAAAATTCCGCCACACCACCTCGTTGACGAGGGCCAGGAACAGGAAGAACAGACCCCAGCGGAAGGTGAGTTTTCTCCAGCCCTCGGCATCGAGCCTGAAGGCGGAATCGAAGACGTAGCCAAGCAGAGATCTGCCGAAGAACAACCCTCCGAGCAGCACGCCGCCGAACAGCGTGTTGACGATGGTCGGCTTCATCTTGATGAAGATGTCGTCCTGCAGGTAGAGCGTCAACGCGCCGAAGATGAAGACGACGACGCCCGACACCATCGGCATGATCGGCAGGGTGCGGGTGAGTAGCCACGACGCGACCAGCGCGATCGCGGTGGCGGCCATGAACAGGCCGGTGGCGACGAAGATCGGGCCGCCGAATTCAGCCAGCGCCGGGAATTTCTGCGTCAGCCATTCGCCTCGCGCATTGGCGAAAAAGAACACCAGCAGCGGCCCTAGCTCGAGAACGAGCTTGAGCAGCGGGTTGACGCCTTCCTTCTTCTCTTTCTGCGGGTCGGACGGATCGCGTTCGAGAATGGGTGGGTTCATATCTTCCTTCTTACGCACGATCCGGTTGAAGCAACTTCCGGGATCATGCCGTTACGCAACGCCAGCGATCGCCCTGGCGAATTCGCTTGCCGAGAACGGTTCGAGGTCGTCGACCTGTTCGCCGACGCCGATGAAATAGACCGGCAATCTGTGTTTTGCCGCGATCGCCACCAGAATACCGCCACGCGCCGTGCCGTCCAGCTTGGTCATCACCAGGCCGTTGACGCCGGCGATGTTGCGGAAGATCTCCACCTGGTTGAGCGCGTTCTGGCCGGTGGTGGCGTCGACCGTCTGCAGCACGGTGTGCGGGGCTTCCGGATCAAGCTTGCCCAGCACGCGCACGATCTTTTCCAACTCGGCCATCAGCTCGGCCTTGTTTTGCAATCGGCCGGCGGTGTCGATGATCAGCACGTCGGAACCCGCTTCCTTCGCCTTCTCGAAGGCATCGTAGGCGAGGCCGGCGGCATCGGCGCCGAGCTTGGAGGCGATGACCGGCGATTTCGTCCGCTCGCCCCAGATCTTGAGCTGCTCGATGGCGGCGGCTCGGAAGGTGTCGCCGGCGGCCAGCATCACCGACAGGCCGCCATCGGTCAGTTTGGCCGCCAGCTTGCCGATGGTCGTGGTCTTGCCGGTGCCGTTGACGCCGACCACCAGGATGACATGCGGTTTGTGGCTGAGGTCGAGTTCCAGCGGCAGGGCGACGGGGGTCAGCACCTTCTCGACCTCCTGCGCCATCACGGTGCGGACCTCGGCGTCGGAGACATCCTTGCCGTAGCGGCTGGCGGCCAGCGAATCGGTGACGCGCAAGGCCGTCTCCAGCCCGAGATCGGCGCGGATCAGCACGTCCTCCAGATCCTGCAGCGTGTCGTCGTCGAGCTTGCGCTTGGTGAAGACGCCGGCAATGTTGCCCGACAATTCGCGCGAGGAGCGGGCAAGCCCGTCCCGCATGCGCTGGAACCAGGAGCGCCGCGGCGCCGGCTCCGGCGCCTTCTGCGGCTCGGCCTTCTGCTCCACCTTTCTGGCGACCGTTACCTTTCCGGGGGCGGGCGCAGCCTTCGGCGGGACGGGAACTGCCTCAGGTTCCGGCGCGATCTCGGCGCGCACAGGCTGCGGCTCGATCGGCGCAGGCTGGCGAATCGGCGGCGAGATTTCGGCGGCGGTTTCGGCGCTGGGTGCCAGGTTCTCGACAGGTCGGCGCTGCCCCTCACCCTCGCCCTCTTCCCGTGAAGGACGGGGAGAGGGAGGCGTTGGCGTTGCAGCTTCTTCCTTCTCCCCGTCACTATACGGGGAGAAGGTGCCAGCAGGCGGATGAGGGGCGGCGCCGGCCTGTGAAGGCTGCGCGGAAGACGGTGTCGCAGGAATCTCGATTGGCGCCGGCGTCTCGACCGGAACTTCGGCGGGCGTCGGTACTTCGGCGGGTGCCGGTTCCGGCAGCTGCTCCGGGCGCGACGGGACAATTTCCGGCTCGGCGGGCGCTGGTTGCGGTACCTCCTGCGGCCGCGGTTCGGGCGCAGGCTCCGGAATGGCCGGGGGTGTCGGAATTTTCTCAGGGGCCGGCGGCTCCGGGCGCTCTGGCGCCGGTGCCGGTTCCTCCTCCGGCCGCGGCTCCGGCAGCGGTTCCGGCTCGGGCGGAACAGTCGGCTCCGGCACCGGCGGAATGGCCGGGGCAGGCTCGGGTGTCGGCTCCTCGGGCGGCGCGGGCTCGACGGGAGGCTGAGCCTGGGTCTCCTCCCGCTTCAGGAATTCCGGAACGGCCTGCTCGGCCGCCGGCTTCAGCGTGTCGAGCTGATCCCATTTGATCGGCGGCAGCGGGGCGGTCTCGTCGACGCGCTCCTCGACGACCTCCTTCTTGCCGAACGAAAATATCTTCTTGAAGAACCCGGCCATCTCTTGCGTTTCTCAGGCGGCGCGGGCGGCAAGCGGGGCCGCGATCAGCCGGGCGCCGTCATGACCGGTGACTGTTGCTTCGACGATCTCGCCCGGCGCGCCGGTGGCGAGCGCGGCGAGCGTAAACCCTTCGGTGCGGCCGAGCCCGTCGCGCTCGATCAGGATCGACTGGCGCGTTCCGGAGAGCGACGACAGATGGCGGCGATATGCGGTCTCGCCGGCGGCGCGCAGGCGGGCTGCCCGCTGCTTGACCACTTCGCGGCGGACCTGCGGCATGCGCGCGGCGGGTGTGCCTTCGCGCGGCGAAAACGGAAAGACGTGCAGGTGGGTCAGCCCGCATTCCTCGACGATCTTTGCCGAATTTTCGAACATCGCCTCCGTCTCGGTCGGGAAGCCGGCGATGATGTCGGCGCCGAAGACGACGTCGGGGCGCAGCTTGCGCACGTCTTCGCAGAAGCGGATCGACTGATCGCGCAGATGCCGACGCTTCATGCGCTTCAAAATCATGTCGTCGCCCGATTGTAGCGACAGATGCAGATGCGGCATCAGCCGCGGCTCGGTGGCGATGGCGTCGAGCAAATCGTCGTCGGCCTCGATGGAATCGATGGAGGAGAGGCGCAGGCGCTTCACGTCCGGCACCTGGCGCAGGATCGTCTTCACCAGCCTGCCGAGTTTCGGCGCACCCGGCAGGTCGGCGCCGAAACTGGTCATGTCGACGCCGGTCAGCACGATCTCGGCATAGCCGTTGCCGGTGAGCCGCTTGACCTGCTCGACCACGGCGCCCATCGGCACCGAGCGTGAATTGCCGCGACCATAGGGGATGATGCAGAAGGTGCAACGGTGGTCGCAGCCATTCTGCACCTGCACGAAGGCGCGTGCCCTGCCCTCGATGGCATCGACCATATGGCCGGCGGTCTCGCGTACGGAGAAGATGTCGTTGACGCGCGCCTTCTCGCTGTCGTTGACACCGAAATCCGGCAGCGCGCGATAGGAATTTGCCCTCAGCTTCTCCTCATTGCCGAGGACGAGATCGACCTCGTCCATGGCAGCGAAATTCTGCGGCTCGGTCTGCGCCGCGCAGCCGGTAACGATGATGCGAGCCTTGGGGTTGTCGCGGCGCGCCTTGCGAATCGCCTGTTTGGCCTGGCGCACCGCCTCACCTGTGACGGCGCAGGTGTTGAAGATGACGGCGCCGCCGGCCAGCGCACCGAGACCCGCAGTTTCGGCTTCGCGCCGCATCACCTCGGATTCATAGGTGTTCAGCCGGCAGCCGAAGGTTACCATTTCGATGCGATTGGGGCGCTTCGCCACATCGCCGTCCTTGACAGGAGCGGGCATCAGGCCGCGCTTTCGGTGTCGCGCGCCCAGGCGCCGCTCGAGGGATCGAAGCTGCCGGAAAACTCCCATTCGGCGGCGCCGGTCAGGATGACATGGTCGTTTTCGAGCCATTCCACATGCAGCGAGCCGCCGCCCGGGGTCAGCAGATTGACGCTGCGCCCGGTGCGCCGGGTGCGGGCGGCAGCCACGACGGCGGCGCAGGATGCCGTGCCGCAAGCCTTGGTCAGGCCGGCGCCGCGTTCCCAGGTGCGGATGATCATGCTGTCGGGCGAGGTCACCTGCGCGATGGTGATGTTGGCGCGCTCGGGGAAGATCGGATGGTTTTCGAGCAGCGGTCCGAAGCGGTCGAGTTCGTAGGACCAGACGTCGCGGTCGACCCAGAAGATGGCATGCGGATTGCCCATGGAGACGACCGAGGGCGAATGCAGCACCGGGGCGTCGATCGGGCCGACCTGCAATTCGATCATGCGGGTATCGCGAAACTCCTCAGCGAGCGGAATGTCCCGCCAGCCGAAGCGCGGCGTGCCCATGTCGACCGAGATCGAGCCGTCGGCATGTTCCTGCGCGTTGAGGATTCCGGCGACGGTCTCGAAGGTGAATGTCTTTTGTCCGGTCTCGGCCGCCAGCGCCTGGACGACGCAGCGCATGCCGTTGCCGCAGGCCTGCGCGCCCGAGCCGTCCGAATTCAATATGTCGATGAAATAGGCCGTACCCGGCGTCCGCGCCTCATGGATCGCCATGATCTGGTCGAACCGCGTCGAGGCATCGGCGTTGAGCGCGATCGCAGCTGTCGGCGTCACCCGGTCGGCACGGCCGCGCATGTCGGCAACGATGATCTCGTTGCCGATGCCGTTCATCTTGGCGAAGGGGGCGGTGCCTGCCATTTCTTCCGGTCATTCCGTACTGTTTGCCGCTATATGGCGGAAAAGGGCGGGAATTACCAGTGCATCGCGCCTTCAGGTGACGGCGAAGACGCCGAGCACGATCAGCAGGAATATGATCAGCACGATACCGATCAGGATGCGCGCGCCGGTGGCGGCCGCACCTGCTAATGCCGGCATGCCGAGCAGGCTCGCAGCGGCGGCGATAATCAGGAGAATGATGATCCATTTAAGCATGGAAATGCCTCGCAAAGCGATAGAAATCGAAGCCCCTTCAACAAACGCGCCGGTGGCGCTCGGGTTCCGCCGGCCGCGGCCGGCCCCGGTCAAAGCGCCGCTTCCTGCGGCACGTCCCAGACCTCACCTGGCCGCAAGGCGCGAAAACGTTCGCGCGGCAGGCCCTCGGCCTCCAGCGCCTCGTCGAGCTTGCGTGCCGGCTCGTCGATCGGTTCGTCGGTGAGCTGGAACGTGCCCCAATGGCAGCCGGCCGCATAGGCGGCGTTGCACAATGTCATGCCTTGCACCGCCTCCTCCGGGTTTTGATGCTGCGAGGCCATGAACCAGCGCGGCTCATAGGCGCCGATCGGCAGGATGGCGAAGCGGAAGCCGCCGTGCTTGTGAGCTATGAGCCGGTAGTTGATGCCATCATGGAAGCCGGTATCGCCCGCGAAATAGATCCGGCCGGCCCGCGTCTCGATGACGAAGCCGGCCCACAGCGCCATGCGCCGGTCGCGTGTGCCGCGCGCCGACCAGTGATGCGCCGGCTCGACATGGACGGCCACGCCATCCCCGATGTCGACCCTGTCGCCCCAGTCATGCGCCGAGAGCCGCATGCCGGGAACCGCCCCGCCAATCAGGACGTCATTGCCGAACGGGGTCACCACCAGCGGGTCGTGCCTGGCCTTGAGCTGCTTCAGCGTCGCGATGTCGAGATGGTCGTAGTGATTGTGGCTGACCAGCACGAGATCGATCGGCGGCAGGTCGGCCAGGGCGATGCCCGGCGCATTGACGCGTTTCGGCCCGACGAAGGAGAACGGCGACGCCCGCAGCGACCATACCGGGTCGGTGAGGATGTTCAGGCCCGCAGTCTGGACCAGCAGCGTGGAATGACCGACCATGGTCACGGTCAGGCCGGCACCCTCGACACGCGCGGGCGGCTTTGCCTGCGGAAAGGGACTCGGATTGGTGGCTGGCCATTTCGAGCGTTGGCCGTTGAACTGCCATTTCAGCAGATCGACGAAACGCGCCGGCGGCTGGCCGCCGGGATTGAAGAACAAGGTTCCGTCGAAATGACCGCTGGGCGGGCCGTTATAGTAGCGATTGGCGGCTTTCGGTCTCGCAGCCAATTTGCGGCTCCAGCGAATTTCGTCTTGATAGACATAAGCCCTGTGCCGGCTGGCGCAAGCGTTTGCCGACCGAATGCCAACGGCCCGGGCGGCCGGCTTGAATAGGATCGGATTGGGGAGGACGATGCCATGGCGATGAAGCGGACCAGGACACCATGGATGAAGGCCGGGGATTTCGGCCGCTCGCTGGCGCACGGCATCGGCGTCAACCTGCTGGTGAGCGACATGGCGGCCATGGAAGCCTTCTGCCGCGACGTGCTCGGCGCCGATATCATCTATGCCGACGAGGACTTCGCGGCAATCGAGCTGCTGGGCTCGGTGTTCATGCTGCACGCCGACCATTCCTATCTCGACAATGCCATGACAGGGACGATCGCCGGCGCCGAGACACGCGGCGCCGGCGTCGAGCTGCGTCTTTACGGCGCCAACCCGGATGCGGTCGAGGCCGCCGCGCGCGATCATGGCCACATCGTGCTGGCCGGGGCGATCGACAAGCCGCACGGCCTGCGCGAGAGCTATGTCGTCGGACCGGACGGCTATATATTCGTGCCGAGCGCTCCGCTGGCCGGATGATTGCGACAAATTTGCAACAATTCTTGGCGCAAACCCTATTTTAACCATATCGGGTTGAAATTTCGCCACCTTCTCCATCTTGGTGGAGGGCGACATTGTGCGGACGGCAGCCCCGCCGGATCCGACGGAGGTTGGAATGACTTTTTCGAAAACCGGCCTGGTGGCCGTATCGCTGGCGGCGCTCGTTGCGAGCGGCTGCTCAACCTCACGGTTTTCCTCGATGGACGACCAGCAGCCGGCGCCGCTGCAGCCGGCGCCGTCCGGTCAGGTGACGGCCAACCAGTTGCCGCCCCCGGCCTCCCCCGGCACCACGGATCCGTCGCAATTCCCGACCGCCCCGCAGAACAGCCAGGTCGCCTCCTTGCCGCCGGACGGTTCGGCGCCGGCGGGTGCGCCGGACCTGACCGCGGCCAGTGTCGCCGGCGTATGGAATGCCAGCGTTTCCGGCCAGAGCTGCAAGGTGGCGACGCCGCAGACCAAATTCGGCGCCGGTTTCCGCGCCGGACCGCTGCATTGCCCGGCGCCGATCGACGGCATCAAGTCATGGAACGTCGCCGGCAAGCAGTTGACGCTTTACGATGAGAATGGCGGCACGCTGGCACGGCTCTATTCCTCGGGCGGCTCGAAATTCGACGGCCAGACTTCCAATGGCCTGCCGATCTCGCTTACAAGGTAAGCCAATCCCTCGACAACGACGTGACCTATGCATCTGCGTGACGGCCTCCAGACCCATGTGACCGTCAGGCAGCGTTACGACCATCTGGTCGACACCGGTGCCATCGAGCGCGATCCGGCGCAGGAGCGGATCGTCACCGCTCTCGACCGGCTGATATCAGAGATTTCGGTGAAGCGGCTGGCGCACAAATCGAGCGCGCTTGGCTGGCTCTTCGCCCGAAGGCGCGAGACGCACGAGGCGGTCAAGGGCCTCTACATCCATGGCGGCGTCGGCCGCGGCAAGACCATGTTGATGGACTTGTTCTTCGAGCTGCTGCCGGTGCGGCGCAAGCGACGCGTGCATTTCAACGACTTCATGGCCGAGGTGCAGGACCGCATCCAGAAGCACCGGCAGGAGCGCAAGGACGGCACGGTGAGGGAAGACGATCCGATTCCGCCGGTGGCGCGGGCGCTTGCCGAACAGGCCTGGGTACTGTGTTTCGACGAGTTCTCGGTCACCGACATCGCCGATGCGATGATCCTGTCCCGGCTGTTTTCGGCGCTGTTCGCCAGCGGCGTGGTGCTGGTGGCGACGTCGAACGTGGCACCGGAAAATCTCTATCGCGACGGGCTGAACCGTCAGCTTTTCCTGCCCTTCATCGGCATATTGGAACGGCACGCGCAGGTGCTCTCGCTCGATGCCGACAAGGACTATCGGCTGGAAAAGCTTGCCCGTACGCCGGTCTATGTCACGCCCACCGATGCGGCGGCCGATGAGGCGATGGACGCGGCTTGGCAAACGATGACGCGCGGCGCGCCGACGGCCGAGACGTCGCTTGCCGTCAAGGGCCGGCAGCTGGCCGTTCCGCGCGCCGCCGGCGACGCGGCGCGTTTTTCCTTCGCCGATCTGTGCGAGAAGCCACTCGGCGCGCGCGACTATCTGGCCCTTGCCGACCGCTTCTCGACCATCTTTATCGACCACATTCCGGTGCTGGGTGAAGGCCGGCGCAACGAGGCCAAGCGCTTCATCCTGCTGGTCGACACGCTCTACGACCATCACATCAGGCTGGTGGTAAGCGCGGAAGCGCCGCCGCAGCAACTCTATGTGGCCAAGCGCGGCGTCGAGGTGTTCGAGTTCGAACGCACGGCTTCGCGGCTGATCGAGATGCAGAGCCGCGACTGGCTGGAGGATTGGGCGGAGCGGCGGAAGGCGAAGACGACGCCGGAGGCGCGGCAGGCGCCGGCTACGCCGCCTTCGTCCCAGGGCGGAGCGACGCAAAGCGAAGCGCGCACCCTAGGACGAAGATAGGCCGAACTCCTGTCAGCCTCGCTACAGTTGATAAACATACATGACGAAGCTCTCTGCTGACTCGTGCGTCTCCTTGCGCGACTCGTAAAGCGCGGGCGGCACGGTTGTCCGGCTCGGTGCCGACCCAGGCTTCTTCGCAGCCATTCTCCCTGCCGATCGCAAACATCGCGTCGAGCATCTTTCGCGCGATGCCCTGGCGCTGGAAGGCCGGCGATACGCCGAGTTCATCGATGTAGAGCTCCGTCATTTTGTCGGGATGACGGTGGATGACCGCGGCGCATTGACCGACGGTCACGCCGTCGGCGAGCGCCACGACCATGAAATGGCCGGGCTCCCTGAGATAGGCTGCCAATCGATCCGGCCTGACCGGTTCGTCGAACACATCGTCGGCGACCCGCATCACAAGGGCGTCATCGCCGGCTTCAAGTCTTACGATCTCCATCTTCATCGTGTAAATTCTCTTCAGTCGAGTTCAAAACTTTTACGTTTACGTAAATCCCGGTTACTCTAACCGATTGAAAACGCTCGCTCCAAAATAATCGTTTGAATTTACGCGGCGCCGGGGCTATTGGGTGCGGCGAAATCTCGCGGGATCCCCGCAGCATTCCGGTCTCTTCCTCGACGCCGTCATCAGATCGTCAGCGATTTGAGCGACATCACGAACAAAGGGAAACTATCCTGACATGGCACGCAACAAGATAGCGCTTATCGGCTCTGGCATGATCGGCGGCACGCTCGCTCACATGATCGGCCTCAAGGACCTCGGCGACGTGGTTCTGTTCGATATTGCCGAAGGCATCCCGCAGGGCAAGGGGCTCGATATCGCGCAATCGTCGCCGGTCGACGGGTTCGATTCCAGGCTGACCGGCGTCAACGACTATGCCGGGATCGAAGGGGCGGACGTCTGCATCGTCACCGCCGGCGTGCCGCGCAAGCCGGGCATGAGCCGCGACGATCTGCTCGGCATCAACCTCAAGGTCATGGAACAGGTCGGCGCCGGCCTGAAGAAGTACGCGCCGAAGGCCTTCGTCATCTGCATCACCAATCCGCTGGATGCGATGGTCTGGGCGCTGCAGAAGTTTTCCGGCCTGCCCAACACCCATGTCGTGGGCATGGCCGGCGTGCTCGACAGCGCTCGCTTCCGCTATTTCCTGGCCGAGGAGTTCAAGGTCTCGGTCGAGGACGTTACCGCCTTCGTGCTCGGCGGCCATGGCGATTCCATGGTGCCGATGATCCGCTATTCGACGGTTGCAGGCATTCCTCTGCCCGATCTCGTCAAGATGGGCTGGACCTCGAAGGAGAAGCTCGACCAGATCGTGCAGCGCACCCGCGATGGCGGCGCCGAAATCGTCGGCCTGTTGAAGACCGGCTCGGCCTATTATGCGCCGGCCGCATCGGCGATCTCGATGGCTGAAGCCTATCTCAAGGACAAGAAGCGTGTGCTGCCTTGCGCGGCTCATCTTTCCGGCCAGTATGGCGTGAAGAACACCTATGTCGGCGTTCCCGTGGTGATCGGCGCCGGTGGCGTCGAGCGCGTCATCGAGATCGAGCTTTCCAAGCCAGAGCAGAAGATGTTCGATAGCTCGGTGGCGGCGGTGCAGGGCCTGACCGAGGCCTGCGTCAAGATCGCGCCGCAACTCGCCTCGAAGTGAACCCCAGCAGCTGATCCGGAGACGATCCAGATGAACATCCATGAATATCAGGGCAAGGCGCTGCTGAAGGGCTTTGGCGCGCCGGTGGCCCAAGGCGTGCCGGTGTTCAAGGCGGATGAGGCGGAAGCCGCCGCCAAGGCGCTGCCCGGCCCGCTCTATGTGGTGAAGAGCCAGATCCATGCCGGCGGCCGCGGCAAGGGCAAGTTCAAGGAGCTCGGGCCCGACGCCAAGGGCGGCGTGCGGCTGGCCAAGTCGGTCGCCGACGTCGTCGCCAACGCCAACGAGATGCTCGGCCACACGCTGGTGACCAAGCAGACCGGCCCGGCCGGCAAGCAGGTCAACCGGCTCTATATCGAGGATGGCGCCGATATCGAGCGCGAGCTCTATCTGTCTGTTCTGGTCGACCGTTCGGTCGGCCGCATCGCCTTCGTCGTCTCGACCGAAGGCGGCATGGACATCGAGGCGGTCGCCCACGACACGCCGGAAAAGATCATCACCGTCGCCATCGATCCGGAAAAGGGCGTTACCGCGGATGACGTGAAGAAACTCAATGGCGCGCTGAAGCTCGACGGCGATGCTGCCAGGGACGGCGGCACGCTGTTCCCGATCCTCTACAAGGCCTTCGTCGAGAAGGACATGAGCCTGCTCGAGGTCAATCCCCTGATCGTCATGAAGAACGGCCGGCTGCGCGTCCTCGACGCCAAGGTGTCGTTCGACAACAACGCGCTGTTTCGCCATCCGGATGTGCTCGAGCTGCGCGACACCACCGAAGAGGACGAGAAGGAGATCGAGGCGTCGAAATACGACCTCGCCTATGTCGCGCTCGACGGCAATATCGGCTGCATGGTCAATGGCGCCGGCCTCGCCATGGCGACGATGGACATCATCAAGCTCTACGGCGCCGAGCCGGCCAACTTCCTCGACGTCGGCGGCGGCGCGTCGAAGGAAAAGGTGACGGCGGCCTTCAAGATCATCACCAGGGATCCGGCGGTCAAGGGCATCCTGATCAACATCTTCGGCGGTATCATGAAATGCGACATCATCGCCGAGGGCGTTATCGCCGCGGTCAAGGAAGTGGGCCTGAAAGTGCCGCTGGTCGTGCGCCTTGAAGGCACCAATGCCGAACTCGGCAAGAAGATCATCAACGACAGCGGCCTCAACGTCGTGTCGGCCGACGATCTTGACGACGCGGCCAAGAAGATCGTGGCGGCGGTGAAGGGCTGATCAAGTGCCTCCGCGCAAGATAAATCTCGTCGAGGCGGCGGATGCGAAGATCGCGGAGGTCTTCGATCCGCATATCGCCGGCGACGTCAATGACAGCCAGGCGAAGGTCGCCAAGTTCGGCGCGGTTTTCGACTGGCACGCCCATGACAACGAAGACGAAGCCTTCCTCGTGCTGCGCGGTCGCATCGCCATCGATTTCCGCGACGGTCCGGTCGAACTCGGCGAAGGCGACTTCATCGTCGTGCCGCGCGGCGTCGAACACCGGCCGCGTTCGCTGACACCGGAACCTGTGGTGCTGATGTTCGAACCGGCAACGACGCTCAACACCGGCAATGCCAAGAGCGCTCTCACCGTCACCGACCTGAAGCGGCTGTGAACCCATGAACGCTGCGCCTTTCTCCTCGCTCTCGGCCGATCACCAGCGCCTGCAGGCTCTGGTCGGCGCGTGGCGCGGCGAGGAAGAGGTCGCGGACACACAATGGGCCGATGGGGGCTCAGCGACTTCGGAAGTACTGGCAGAGGCACAGTTCGGCGGCCTGTTCGTAGTGCAACGCTATCGCCAGCGCCGCGACGGGACGATTTCGTTCGGCGCGCACAGCGTGTTCGGCTTCGACCGGCAAAACAGCCTTGTCACCATGCATCAGTTCGATTCGATGGGCTTTGTGCCGGCCTCGCCGGCCTCCGGCACGTGGGAGGGCAACACACTGACGCTGTTGCGCTCGTCGCCGCGCGGGGCCGCACGCGTGACCTACGCTTTCGACGGCAGCGACAGCTATCGCATGCGACTGCAATTCCAGCCCGTCGGCAGCGACGGCTGGCAAGACATGATGAGCGGCCTTTACCGGCGCGTCCCGCCTTCCGTTTTGGGGGATGGCTGAGCGATGGAAATCCTGGGCAAAGCGGTTGAAGAAAGACACATAATCACACATATATTGGCTGTGTGTTTATGTGGAGACGAGCGATGAAGAACGTCACCCTAGCCATGGACGAGGCCCTGCTCGAGAAGGCGCGAGGCCTTGCCGGACGTCGCAAGACGACGCTCAACGCCCTCATTCGTTCACTGCTTGCGCATGAAGTCGAGCAGGAAGATCGGATTGCCTGGGCCAAGGCGGGAATGAAGCGGCTTATGGACGAGGCTGCGAAACGGAGCGACAGCGCCGACACCCCCTATAAGTGGGATCGAAGGGACGCCTATGCCGACCGGGAAGATCGACTGCTTTCTCGACACGAACGTCCTGATCTACGCGGCTTCGGAGAAGAATCGTGACCCACGTCGCGCGCCAATCGCAGAAGACCTGGTATCGAGCACTGTCTTTGGCGTGTCGGGGCAAACCTTGGCCGAATTCACAGCGGTGGCGCGAGGAAAATCCCTTCTGGGGGATGATCTGCTCGACCAATGGCTGGTCCTCCTCGGCACTTATCCGCTGGTGCCTGTCGACGAAAGCTATGTTCGCGCAGGACTGGACCTCGCACGCCGCTACGGAATTCACTACTACGACGCCGCGCTTCTTGCCGCAGCCGGATATCTCGGCGCGCCGATTTTCTACACCGAAGATCTCAACCACAACCAGGTTTATGGCTCGGTGCGAGCCGTCAATCCTTTCTTGTAATCGCTGAATTCAGAGGCGTTCTCACCATGTCCATTCTCGTCGACAAGAACACAAAGGTGCTCGTGCAGGGCCTGACCGGCAAGACCGGCACCTTCCACACCGAACAGGCGCTGGCCTATCACGGGACCAAGATGGTCGGCGGCATCCATCCCAAGAAGGGCGGCGAGACCTGGACCGGCGCCAAGGGCGAGAACCTGCCGATCTTCGCCACCGTCGCCGAGGGCAAGGCCAAGACCGGCGCCAACGCTTCCGTCGTCTATGTGCCGCCGGCGGGTGCTGCCGAAGCCATCATCGAGGCCATCGAGGCCGAAATCCCGCTCATCGTCTGCATCACCGAAGGCATTCCCGTCATGGACATGATCAAGGTCAAGGCGCGGCTCGACCGTTCGACGTCGCGGCTGATCGGCCCGAACTGTCCCGGCGTGCTCACCCCCGACGAATGCAAGATCGGCATCATGCCCGGGAACATCTTCCGCAAGGGTTCGGTCGGTGTTGTTTCGCGCTCGGGAACGCTTACCTATGAAGCCGTGTTCCAGACCACCAATGTCGGCCTCGGCCAGACCACCGCTGTCGGCATCGGTGGCGATCCCGTCAAAGGCACCGAATTCATCGACGTGCTCGAAATGTTCCTCGCCGACGACGAGACCAAGTCGATCATCATGATCGGCGAGATCGGCGGCTCGGCCGAGGAAGACGCCGCGCAGTTTCTCAAGGACGAGGCCAAACGCGGCCGCCGCAAGCCGATGGCGGGCTTCATCGCCGGACGCACGGCGCCGGCCGGCCGCACCATGGGCCATGCGGGCGCGGTCATCTCGGGCGGCAAGGGCGGCGCCGAAGACAAGATCGCGGCAATGGAATCGGCCGGGATAAAAGTTTCGCCATCGCCGGCCCGGCTGGGCACGACGCTGGTCGAGGCAATTAAGGGCTAGTGAGTAGTCAATAGTGAGTAGTGAAAAGGGAAGAACGGGTGAGTAGCAGCTGAACGGGAAAGTCTTCATTTTTCCTACTCCTTACTGACTACTCACTATTCCCCTCGAAAGGAGACGGAGCCAGGCTCCGCAGACAAAATGGCACGACAAGATCAGGCCAACGACCAATTTTCGCTCACCTCTTTCCTCTATGGCGGCAATGCCGATTATATCGACGCGCTCTATGCGGCGTATGAGGACGATCCAGCCTCGGTCAATCCCGAATGGCAGGAGTTCTTCGCCGGCCTGAAGGACGATGCCGGGGATGTCCGCAAGAACGCCAAGGGCGCCTCGTGGGCCAAGCCCTCCTGGCCGCTGCAGGCCAATGGCGAGCTGGTGTCGGCGCTCGACGGCAATTGGGGCCTGGTCGAGAAGCACATCGAAAAGAAGGTCAAGGAGAAGGCAGCCGTCAACGGCGCCGTCCCCTCCGACGCCGACGTGCACCAGGCGACGCGCGATTCCGTGCGCGCCATCATGATGATCCGCGCCTATCGCATGCGCGGCCATCTGCACGCCAATCTCGACCCGCTCGGCATCGCCACGCTCGAGGATTACAACGAGCTGTCGCCAGAGAATTACGGCTTCACCGAAGCCGACTACGACCGGCCGATCTTCCTCGACAATGTGCTCGGGCTCGAATTCGGCACCATCCGCCAGATGCTCGACATCCTGACCCGCACCTATTGCTCGACGCTCGGCGTCGAGTTCATGCACATCTCCGATCCGGAAGAGAAAGCGTGGATCCAGGCGCGCATCGAGGGCGCCGACAAGGAGATCTCCTTCACCGCGACCGGCAAGAAGGCGATCCTGCAGAAACTGATCGAGGCCGAGGGCTTCGAGCAGTTCGCCGACGTCAAGTTCAAGGGCACCAAGCGCTTCGGCCTCGACGGCGGCGAAGCGCTGATCCCGGCGCTGGAGCAGATCGTCAAGCGCGGCGGTCAGCTCGGGCTGAAGGAGATCGTGCTCGGCATGGCGCATCGCGGCCGCCTCAACGTACTCTCCCAGGTGATGGCCAAGCCGCACCGCGCCATCTTTCACGAATTCAAGGGCGGCTCGGCCGCACCCGACGACGTCGAGGGCTCCGGCGATGTCAAATACCATCTTGGCGCCTCGTCGGACCGCGAGTTCGACGGCAACAAGGTGCATCTGTCGCTGACCGCCAATCCCTCGCATCTGGAAATCGTCGACCCTGTGGTGATGGGCAAGGCGCGCGCCAAGCAGGATTATCTGTTCGGCCGTGGCCGCGAGGAGATCGTGCCGCTGGAAGAGCGGGCCAAGGTGTTGCCGCTTTTGCTGCATGGCGACGCTGCCTTTGCCGGCCAGGGCGTCATTGCCGAAATCCTCGGCCTGTCCGGCCTGCGCGGCCACCGCGTTGCCGGCACGCTGCATTTCATCATCAACAACCAGATCGGCTTCACCACCAATCCGCGCTTCTCGCGCTCGTCGCCCTACCCGTCCGACGTCGCCAAGATGATCGAGGCGCCGATCTTCCACGTCAACGGCGACGATCCGGAGGCCGTGGTGCACGCCGCCAAGGTGGCGATCGAATTCCGCATGAAGTTCCACAAGCCTGTCGTGGTCGACATGTTCTGCTACCGCCGCTTCGGCCACAATGAGGGCGACGAGCCGGCCTTCACGCAGCCGATCATGTATCGCAACATCCGCACCCACAAGACGACGGTGCAGATCTATGCAGACCGGCTGATCGCCGAAGGGCACATGACGCAGGCCGAGTTCGACAAGCTCAAGGCCGACTGGCGGGAGCATCTGGAATCCGAGTGGGAAGTCGGCCAGCACTACAAGCCCAACAAGGCCGACTGGCTGGACGGCGCCTGGTCGGGCCTGCGCACGGCCGACAACCAGGACGAACAGCGGCGCGGCAAGACCGCGGTGCCGGCCAAGACACTGAAGGAGATCGGCAAGAAGCTGACTGAGGTGCCGAAGGATTTCGAGGCGCACAAGACGATCATCCGCTTTCTCGAAAACCGCCGCCAGGCCATCGAATCCGGCGAAGGCATCGACTGGTCGACGGCCGAGGCGCTGGCTTTTGGCGCCATCCTGCTCGACGGCAACCCGATCCGCCTCTCCGGGCAGGATTCGGAGCGCGGTACCTTCTCGCAGCGCCATTCCGTGCTCTACGACCAGCGCGACGAGACCCGCTACATCCCGCTCAACAATCTGTCGGCGGCGCAGGCCGGCTATGAGGTCATCAACTCGATGCTGTCCGAAGAAGCCGTGCTCGGCTTCGAATATGGCTACAGCCTGGCCGAGCCGAAGGCGCTGACGCTGTGGGAAGCGCAGTTCGGCGACTTCGCCAATGGCGCCCAGGTGGTGTTCGACCAGTTCATTTCCAGCGGAGAGCGCAAGTGGCTGAGAATGTCGGGCCTCGTCTGCCTGCTGCCGCATGGCTATGAGGGCCAGGGACCGGAACATTCGTCTGCCCGGCTTGAGCGTTTCCTCCAGCTCTGCGCCGAAGACAACATGCAAGTGGCCAACTGCACGACGCCGGCCAACTACTTCCACATATTGCGTCGGCAGTTGAAGCGCGACTTCCGCAAGCCGCTGATCCTGATGACGCCGAAGTCACTGTTGCGCCACAAGCGGGCGGTGTCGACGCTGCCGGAAATGTCGGGCGAAAGCTCGTTCCACCGGCTGCTGTGGGACGATGCCCAGCTCTTGCCCAACCAGGCCATCAAGCTGACCAAGGATTCCAAGATCCGCCGTGTCGTGCTGTGCTCGGGCAAGGTCTATTACGACCTCTACGAGGAGCGCGAGAAACGCGGCATCAACGACATCTATCTGCTGCGTGTCGAACAACTCTACCCGTTCCCGGCCAAGGCGCTGATCACCGAATTGTCGCGCTTCCGCAATGCCGAAATGGTGTGGTGCCAGGAGGAGCCCAAGAACATGGGCGCATGGTCGTTCATCGACCCGTATCTGGAATGGGTGCTGGCGCATATCGACGCCAAGCACCAACGGGTGCGCTACACCGGCCGGCCGGCAGCCGCCTCGCCGGCGACCGGGCTTATGTCCAAGCACCTCGCCCAGCTCGCCGCCTTGCTCGAAGATGCGCTCGGCGAGTAGGCAGAATTGGGCGAATAGAACAGACAGATAGAAACGGACAGGCACAATGGCTACCGAAATCCGCGTTCCCACTCTCGGCGAATCCGTCACCGAGGCGACCATCGGCAAATGGTTCAAGAAGGTGGGCGATGCCATTGCCGCCGACGAGCCGCTGGTCGAGCTCGAAACCGACAAGGTGACGGTCGAGGTTCCCTCGCCGGGCGCTGGAACCTTGGGCGAGATCGCGGCCAAGGAAGGCGAGACGGTCGGGGTCGGCGCGCTTCTGGGCTCGATTTCGGCCGGCGCCGCCGCCGCACCGGTCACCAAGCCGCAAGCCGTGGCGCAGGCATCCAGCCCCGACGCCGCGCAGACCACCAAACAGGCCGCCGCCGAGACCGCCAAGGTCGCAGGCGACGCCGGTCCGGTCGAGCCGCGCACCATGCCGCCGGCGCCGGCAGCGGCGAAACTGATCGCCGAGAACAATCTGTCGGTCGACCAGCTTTCCGGCTCCGGCAAGCGCGGCCAGGTGCTGAAGGGCGACGTGCTGGACGCCATCTCCAAGGGTGCGCCGTCGCAGCCGGCCGAGACGCCGAAGGCGGCCCCGGCCCCGGCAGCGCCGGTTGCTGCCCGTGCGCCGTCCTCAGGCAACGACGCGGCGCGCGAGGAGCGCGTGCGCATGACCAAGCTGCGCCAGACCATCGCGCGCCGGCTCAAGGAAGCGCAGTCGACCGCCGCCATGCTCACCACCTTCAACGAGGTGGACATGTCAGCGGTGATGGCGCTCAGGACCAAGTACAAGGACGTGTTCGAGAAGAAGCACGGCGTGAAGCTCGGCTTCATGGGTTTCTTCACCAAGGCCGTCACGCACGCGCTGAAGGAAATCCCCTCGGTCAACGCCGAGATCGATGCCACCGATATCATCTTCAAGAACTACGCCCATATCGGCGTCGCCGTCGGCACCGAGAAGGGTCTGGTCGTTCCGGTGGTGCGCGATGCCGACCAGATGTCTATCGCCGAGATCGAGAAGGAGATCGGCCGGCTCGGCATCGCCGCGCGCGACGGCAAGCTGTCGGTCGCCGACATGCAGGGCGGCACGTTCACGATTTCCAATGGCGGCGTCTACGGGTCGCTGATGTCCACGCCGATCCTCAACGCGCCGCAGTCGGGTATTCTGGGCATGCACAAGATCCAGGACCGGCCCGTGGTGGTCGGCGGCCAGATCGTGATCCGGCCGATGATGTATCTGGCGCTGAGCTACGATCACCGCATCGTCGACGGCAAGGAAGCGGTGACCTTCCTGGTGCGCGTCAAGGAAAGCCTGGAGGATCCGGAACGGCTGGTGCTTGATCTGTGAGGCGGTCGGATGGCGGCTCGCGGTCGGAGTAGCCAATAATGGCCCTGTTCCCTGGGCCTGCCAGACCGATAGCGCTGGCGGCCGGTATGGCATTCGCCGCTGTCCACGCTAATGCCGCATGCCCGGCCGAACTCGCCGTCTACGGCGATGCCCAGAGCGGCAGTGAGATCAATTTTACGCCGACCGGCACGTCGGCGACCGTCACCAACACGTTCCGCTTGATCCTCGACAACGATGTGGTGCTGAACGGCATCGTCCAATGGAACGAAGGTGTTTCGCGGCCGAACGGGGCGCTGATGTACAAATGCCCGGGAGGCGACGTTACCGGCACCGAGCTTGCCGCCTGCACCTTGTGGAACGGCGTCATCTATACGTCGGATGAAAAGGGCAGCATCGGCCTGTTGCCGGCCGAAGGCGTCGAAGCACCGAAGACGCTGATCCTGGCCGATCTCGGTCCGGTGTTGCATCAATCCACCGCCTATGGCGGCGCCGGGTTTTCGAAAGTGCCGTCGGACGTGTTTGCCTTGAAGGGATGCCAGGAATGAGCGGGACGCAAAAGGTGCTGCTGGTCACCGGTGGCAGCCGCGGCATCGGCGCCGCGATCTGCCGGCTCGGGTCGAAGGCTGGCTATCGCGTAGCGGTCAACTACACCTCCAACCAGACCGCCGCCGAGGCACTGGTCGGCGAAATCAAGGCCGCAGGCGGCGAGGCCTTTGCGGTCAGGGGCGATGTCGGCGTCGAATCCGATATCGTTGCCATGTTTGAAGCCGTCGACCGCGGCTATGGCCGGCTCGATGCTTTCGTCAACAATGCCGGCATCGTCGACGTCAAGGCGCGGGTCGATGAGATGGATGTTTCACGGCTGGAGCGCATGATGCGCATCAATGTCGTGGGGTCGTTCCTCTGCGCCCGCGAAGCGGTGAAGCGGATGTCGAGCCGTCACGGTGGGTCGGGTGGATCCATCGTCAACATCTCGTCGGCTGCGGCAGTTCTGGGCTCGCCGGGCGAATATGTCGACTACGCCGCGTCCAAGGGCGCGATCGACACCTTCACCATGGGGCTCGCCCGCGAGGTGGCGCTGGAAGGCATCCGCGTCAATGCGGTGCGGCCGGGCATCATCGATACCGAAATCCATGCCTCGGGTGGACAGCCGGACCGGATAGAACGCTTCCGCGATCTTCTGCCGATGAAAAGAGCCGGCACCGCGGATGAAGTCGCGGGCGCGGTTCTCTACCTGTTGTCCGATGCCGCGTCCTATACGACCGGCGCGATCCTGAATGTCAGCGGCGGCCGCTGAGCGCCCCAAGAAAAAGGGAAACAAACATGGCTTATGACGTCGTAATCATCGGCTCGGGACCGGGCGGCTATGTCTGCGCCATCAAGGCGGCGCAGCTCGGGCTGAAGGTCGCGGTGGTCGAGAAGAACCCGACCTTCGGCGGCACCTGCCTCAACATCGGCTGCATTCCGTCCAAGGCGTTGCTGCATGCCTCCGAGATGTTCGCCGAAGCCGGCCACTCCTTCGACACACTGGGTGTCGAAGTGACACCGAAGCTCAATTTGAAGAAGATGATGGCGCACAAGGACGCCACGGTGACGGCGAACGTCAACGGCGTCGCCTTCCTGTTCAAGAAGAACAAGATCGATAGTTTTCGCGGCATCGGCACGGTGGTCGCGGCGGGCAAGGTGTCGGTGACGAGCGAGGACGGCAAGGTCGAGGAAATCGAGACGAAGAACATCGTCATCGCCACCGGCTCGGATGTCGCCGGCATTCCTGGCGTCACGGTCGACTTCGACGAAAAAGTCATCGTGTCCTCGACCGGCGCGCTGTCGCTGGACAAGGTGCCCGGCCATCTCGTCGTGGTCGGCGGCGGCGTCATCGGGCTCGAGCTCGGCTCGGTCTGGGCGCGGCTCGGCGCCAAGGTCACCGTGGTCGAATTCCTCGACACCATCCTCGGCGGTATGGACGGTGAGGTCTCCAAGCAATTCCAGCGGCTGCTCTCCAAGCAGGGCTTCGAATTCAGGCTCGGCGCCAAGGTCACCGGCGTCGCCAAGGCCAAGAAGGGCGCCAGCGTCACTTTCGAGCCTGTGAAAGGCGGCGCGGCCGAGACGATCGAGGCCGACATCGTGCTGATCGCCACCGGCCGCCGCGCTTTCGCCGACAGCCTGGGCCTGAAGGAAGCCGGCGTCGAGGTCGATGAGCGCGGCCGGGTCAAGACGGACGCGCACCTGAGGACCAACGTACCAGGCATCTATGCCATCGGCGATGTCATCGCCGGGCCGATGCTGGCGCACAAGGCCGAGGATGAGGGCGTGGCGGTCGCCGAGACGATTGCCGGCCAGGCCGGCCATGTGAACTACGACGTCATTCCGAGCGTCGTCTACACCAGCCCGGAGATCGCTTCGGTCGGCAAGACCGAGGAAGAATTGAAGAAGGCCGGCATCGACTACAAGGTCGGGAAATTCCCGTTCACCGCCAATGGCCGGGCGCGCGCCATGCTGCACACCGATGGCTTCGTCAAGATCCTGGCCGACAAGGCCACCGACCGCGTGCTCGGCGTTCACATCGTCGGCTTCGGCGCCGGCGAGATGATCCACGAGGCGGCGGTGCTGATGGAATTCGGCGGCTCGTCGGAAGATCTCGCCCGCACCTGTCATGCCCATCCGACCATGTCGGAAGCAGTGAAGGAAGCGGCATTGGCGACGTTCTTCAAGCCGATCCATATTTAGAACGATCCAGGAAAATCATGAAACGGTTTTCCCGGGCAAGCGCGTAGCGCTTCCCTTGAGGGAATTGCCTCCTTGCCTGCCCCAAACAGAACGGCCCACCGGAAGGCGGGCCGTTCTTCGTTGAAAGCCGTGGCCCGATTACTGGGCCGGTGCGGGAGCTGGGGCCGGCGCAGGAGCCGGTGTCGCCGGTGCAGGGGCCGGCGCGGGTGCTGGGGCAGGGGCAGGGGCCGGTTCGGCGGGCTTCATCGGCTCCGCGGGCGCTGGCGCCGGTGTGCTCGCGGCGGGCGGTTCGGTCGCCGGATGCTCACCACTTCTTCCGAAAACATAATACGCGACAATCGCCAGAATAACGACGACCAATGCAATCAGCCAAGGGCTGCCGCCGCCACCTGATCTGGGCGTGTCGTTTGATGGATTCGCCATAAAAGTGTCCTCCGTGGATGAAAATGATCAATCAACAGCCATCAACGCGCAACCGTTGATGGGGTTTCACGCTAGGGAAGGAAAGCGCCGAAAACGCGGCGCCTGATTCCTCCGCTGCCCACGCGACTCAATCGACAGCGGTGACAGTATAGCCGGCTTTGCGGAAATCCTCGACCAAGCCCTCGGGACCGGGCAGATGCAGCGCGCCGACGGCGATGAAGGCACTGCCTTTGGCGAGGAATGGTCCGGCATGATCGACCATCGCCTTGTTGCGGCTGGTGATCATGGTCTGCTCGAATGCCGCGTAGCCTGTCGCGTCGCCCGTCTCGCCGGGCAGCACGGCGCGAAACAGCGGCCAGAACATGCCGGTCTCGCCGCGCTGGTAGAGCACGATCATGGTTTCGTTGACGTCGTTCATCCTGTCGCCGAGCTTCAGCGTGTCGACCAGTCCCTTCATGTGGAACGCCATCGGCAGCGAAGCCATGGCGCGCAGCTGGTCGGCGACGGTTTCCAGCCCTTCGACGGATTTTCCGGAGGCCTTGGCATCCTCGGCAAGCTTGACGTCGAGCACCGGCGCGCCGCCGGCCTTGCGGGCGAGCTCGCAGGCTGGAAGCGCCACCATGGCCGACAGCATCCACGGCTTCATCTTGGCGACGGTTGCCGGCGGGATGCCGCGTTCGTCGAGCGCCTTGTCGACCGCCGCGGCGTCGTCCGGCGACAGCAGCGACGACAGCGTGGTGCTGTCGGTGAACATCATCAGCTCCGGCTGCTTGAGCAGAGCCGCCATCATCTTCTGCTGGTCGAGCACTTCGGTGGTCTCGATCACGATGGTGCCGGCGCCGTCATAGGCCTTCTGCGCCGCCGGCGGCAGCGCTGTGACACGCGGGTCGGTCATATGCATGGTGCCGAACAGGAAGGACGGCTGTTCGCCCGTCTTCTCCAGCTTCCACAGCAGGCCCTTGCCGTTCGGCGTTGCGGCGGCTTCCGCCTCGATCTTGCGGTAGGTGGGCGGGTCGCTTTTCTGCAACGCCGACAGCATGTCGGCGCCGGTGCAGGACGGGATTTCGGCATGCGCCTTGCCCGCCGCGAACAACAGGACGGCGAGCAGGGACAGGAAAAACAGCACATGGAACGCCAAGAGCAGCTTCAACGAGAAGAGCGCAGCGCGGTCGGCGATGACGATGACCCGTTTCATGGTCCTTTCCTAAGCTGGAAAAACGGCAAAACGGTTAACCCGGAGAACGAAATTGTCTTCGGTTCAATCAGTTTTGACTATCGCTCGAATTACTGAACGGCTTGCGGTTGGTTGAGCCGCCCACCCCTCATCATCCCGTGGCGAAGTCCGGAAGCCTCGCACAACCCCAATACTTCACGCCCTCGGGTGAGCCGATTCATAGATCTCCAACAGCCTCGCCGTATCGACGCCGGTGTAGATCTGCGTGGTCGACAGGCTGGCATGGCCGAGCAGTTCCTGGATGGTGCGCAGGTCGCCGCCGCGGCCGAGCAGATGCGTGGCAAAGGAATGGCGCAAGGCGTGCGGCGTTGCGGTGTCCGGCAGGTTGAGCGCCGAGCGCAGCTTGGCCATCTCCCGCTGGACGATGGCCGGGTTGAGCGGGCCGCCGCGCGCGCCGCGAAACAACCGGCCCTTGGGGTCGAGATGGTGGGGGCACAGCCGGCGGTATTCGGCAACCGCCTTGAGCGCCACCGGCAGCACTGGCACCAGCCGCGTCTTGCCACCCTTACCGGTGACGCGCAGCACCGTGTCGGCGTCCGACGCCAGTTCGGCGCCGGCAAGGCCGAGCGCCTCGGAAATGCGCAGGCCCGAGCCGTAGAGCAGCGTCAGCACGGCGGCGTTGCGGGCGGCGATCCAGGGTTCCTCCGCCAATTGACCCTCGACGGAAACGACATGTTTTGCGTCACTGGCCGTCAGCGGTTTCGGCAGTGACTTTGGTTGGCGAGGCGCGCGCAGGGCCGCCGCGCCCGCTGCGTTGGCGAGACCACGCCGTTCCAGAAAACGCAAGAGTGAGCGAATGCCGGCCAGCCCCCGGCCGAGCGTGCGGGCGCCTGCGCCTTCATTGCGGCGGGCGGCGAGAAAGCCGCGCAGGTCGGCCGGGCGCAGATCGGCGATGTCGGCTATGCCGGGCGGGCCGCCATTATGACCCGTCAGGAAATGCAGGAACTGCCTGGTGTCGCGCTCGTAGCCTTCCACCGTCTCGGGCGACAGCCGACGTTCTCGCGCGAGCATCTTGAGCCAGCTTTCGCGCGCCGCCTGGAGGTCGGGCTTTGCCGGGATAAGGAATTCCTGCATGGCGTCGTTCCGGTTCGCCGTCATTTTCCGGCAGCCGGGTTAGGAAGCGGTGAAGAGGCGTCATTGAAATGACAATCCGGTGGGGCTAGGAGTCGACCGGCGGCAAGTCAAAACCGTGGTGATTGGCCAAACGGGGTATCCGCAAATAGAGAGTTGCAGGAACGAAACCCGTGAGCCTTTCTGAACTGCCGTGGGTTTGATCACCGTAACGAATGGGTCCTCGGGTCTGCGCAGTCGCTTCGCGCCTGCTCCGCCCGTGGATGACGAAGGTAAAAGCGCGCCATGAGCAAGCCCCAGAACCCTGTCCAGATGGCCGTGATCGGCGCCGCCCACGGCATCAAGGGCGAATTGCGCGTCAAAACCTTTACCGGCGATCCGCTGGCGCTCGCCGATTACGGGCCGCTTTACGCAAGGGACGGCCGCGCCTTCCAGATCATCGACATAAGGCCCGCCAACACCGTGGTCGTGGTGCGCTTCAAGGGTGTCAGTGACCGCAACGCGGCCGAGGCGCTGGCCGGCACGGAGCTGTTCGTCGATCGCTCCATGCTGCCCGATGACGGCGAGGAGGACGAATTCTATCATGCCGACCTGATCGGTCTGGAGGTTCGGGACGATACGGGAGCCGTCCTTGGCAAGGTAGTCGCCGTGCACAATTTCGGCGGCGGCGACATCCTCGATGTGACGCTGGCCGGACGCAAGGGCGTGTTAATCCCGTTCACGCAGGCCGCTGTGCCCGAAGTGTCGATCGCCGAGGGTTTTGTGCGCGTCAACCAGGCGGCGGCCGGACTGGTCGAGGACGAGGACGGCGAAGCGCCGCGCGAGGAAGGCTTCGACCCGAAGGGCAGGCCGCGCGGCCCGAGGGACGCCGGGGGCAACCGGTGAGCTTCTCCGCCTCCGTGCTTACGCTCTACCCGGAAATGTTTCCGGGTCTGCTTGGCCTGTCGCTGGCCGGGCGGGCGCTGGAGGCCGGTACATGGTCGCTGCAGACAATCCAGATCCGCGACTTCGCAACCGACCGCCACCGCACTGTCGACGACACGCCGGCCGGCGGCGGCGCCGGCATGGTCATGCGCGCCGATATCTTGGCCAGGGCGATCGACCATGCCTCGCCCGAAGGCGATTTGCGGCCACGGCTGCTGATGAGCCCGCGTGGAAAGCCGCTGACGCAGGCGCGCGTGCGCGAACTGGCCGCCGGGCCGGGCGCCGTCATCCTGTGCGGCCGCTTCGAAGGCATCGACCAGCGGGTGATCGACGCGCGGAAATTGGAGGAAGTCTCCATAGGCGATTTCATCCTCTCCGGCGGCGAGCCGGCGGCGCTTGTGCTGCTCGACGCGGTGGTGCGGCTGCTGCCCGGCGTCATGGGCAATGCCGTGTCGGGTAAAGAAGAGAGCTTTGAAAACGGCCTGCTCGAACACCCGCATTACACGCGGCCGCAGGATTTCGAGGGCCGGCCCATTCCCGAGGTGCTGACCTCGGGCAACCACGGCAAGATCGCAGCTTGGCGGCGGGCAGAGTCGGAGAAGCTGACTCGAGAACGGCGGCCGGACTTGCTCGGCTCTCCTCAGCCCTTGGCGAAATAGTAGAAAGCCAGGAACAGCCCGACCGCGACGACGAAGCCGCGCACCACGTTCTGCGGCACGCGCTTGGCGATCCACACGCCGGCATAGCCGCCCAGCGCGCCGCCGGGGATCATGATGATCGCCTGCGGCCAGGCGACGACGCCGCCCGAGACGAAGACGACGATGGCGACCGCCGCGATGACAATTGCCAGCATGTTTTTCAGCGCATTCAGGCGGTGGTAGTCGCCGGCCTGGGTGAGGCCGAGCGTCGCCAGCATCATCACGCCCATGCCGGCTCCGAAGAAGCCGCCATAGATGGCCGTGACGAACTGCGCCAGCGAGCCGGCCAATGAGCCTACGGAAGCCTCATGCCCCGGTTTGGGTGCGGGCTTCAGCCACGGCCCGGCGGCGAACAGCGCCGTCGCGGCCAGCAGCAGCCACGGCACCAGGACGCGAAATGACGGATTGTCCAGCGCCAGCAGGATGAGTGCGCCGGCCAGTGCGCCGAGCGCCGATATCAGGCAGAGCAGCAGGGCGCCACGCCAGAAATGGCGGATGTCGTCCCGGTAGGCCAGCGTCGAGGTGATGTAGCCGGGAAATTGCGTCACCGAGGAGGTCGCGTTGGCGACGATCGGCGGCAGGCCGACCAAGGTCATGGCACCGAAGGTGATGAAGGTGCCGCCGCCCGCGACCGCATTGGCGGCGCCGGAAAGAAAACCCGCCATGAATAGCAGGACCGCGTCGAAAAAGGACATGAGGATGCCGCCGGAGAACTATGGTTGCCCCGCCTTAGGCAGCTTGAAGGGCCCTTGCAACCCGGTAGTGGACAGATACGATGGTGCACGCGAGCAAAAAAGACGCGGCCAAGACGTGACAAAGCGTCGAAATAGCTGTATGTGCCCGCCGAACCGGGAGAAATCTGCCGGACCCGTCAACAATGGCGGTGTAGTCGCCCCTGCCCGATGTTTTCGAACAAAGGGCATAGCCGAGTGGTCATTGGAACTGCAAGGCGAGCGCCGGGCGCTCTGACTGTCGGAAGAACAAGAAGTGGATTATTGAGATGGATCTCATCCGTCAGCTCGAGGCCGAACAGGCCGCCAAGATCGAAGCCAAGCGCAAGCTTCCCGAATTCCAGCCCGGCGACACCGTGCGCGTCCAGGTCCGCGTGACCGAAGGCACCCGCACCCGCGTCCAGGCCTATGAAGGCGTCGTCATCGCCCGCGCCGGTTCGGGCTTCCAGGAAAATTTCACCGTCCGCAAGATCTCCTACGGCGAAGGCGTCGAGCGCGTCTTCCCGGTGTTTTCGCCAATGGTCGAAGGCGTCGAGATCGTGCGTCGCGGCAAGGTGCGTCGTGCCAAGCTCTATTACCTGCGCGACCGTCGCGGCAAGTCGGCCCGTATTTCGGAGAACACTGGCGTGCGCGCCCGCAAGCTCAATGATGAGGAGCGCGATGCGTTGAACGCCGAGAAGGCGCGCATCGAGGCCGAGAAGGTTGCCGCCGCGCAGGCGCTGGCCGCCGAGACAGCCGCCAAGGAAGCCGCCGAGAAGAAGGCCGCCGACGAGGCCGCGAAGGCTGCGGAAGCCGCCGCCGCCGAATAAGGTTTAGACAGATATTCTTAAAAAAGGCGGCTTCGGCCGCCTTTTTTCGTTTCGGAGCCCGCCTTTTGCCAAATGCGGGCTTCCAAAGCGGGATTGATTTCTATAATACGGTAGACTAAATAATCGTGTACAATCTAATTTTCGGAGACTTGATATGACCGCACTCTATTCGACCCAGGCTCGTGCCGTCGGCGGCCGCGCCGGCCACGTCCAGACCGATGACGGCCTGCTCAGCCTCGATCTCGCAATGCCGAAGGAGCTTGGCGGCAAGGGTGGCGCCACCAATCCCGAACAGCTTTTCGCCGCCGGCTATGCCGCTTGCTTCGAAAGCGCCATGCGGTTTCTCGCCGGCAAGCAGAAACTGCCGCTGCGCGATGCCTCGGTGACGGCCACTGTCAGCCTCCATCCCAACGGTCAGGGCGGTTTCCTGCTCGGCGTTTCCCTGGCGGCCGAGACGAAAGGTCTTGATCAGGCGGCCGCCGAAGCGCTTGTATCGGCAGCGCACCAGATCTGCCCCTACTCCAACGCAACCAGGGGCAATATCGAGGTGGCGATTTCGGCAAAGGCGACATGACGGCGAAAACCAAAGACACGGCCAACCAGGTCCCGGCGGGTGACGCCGGGACAAGCGCGGTCCCAAGGCTCAGCGACCAGCTCTGCTTCGCGCTCTATTCGGCGAGCGGATTGATGACGAAGCTCTACCGGCCGTTGCTCGATCCGCTTGGCCTGACCTATCCGCAATATCTGGCCATGCTGGCGCTGTGGGAGCGCGCGCCGAGCACGGTGGGCGAGCTCGGCGAGGCGCTGGGCCTCGATTCGGCGACGCTGACGCCGCTGCTCAAGCGGCTCGAGGCCGGCGGCCTGGTTACGCGCCGGCGCGATCCTGCCGACGAGCGCCGCGTGCTGGTCGAGCCGACAGCCAAGGGCCAAGCCTTGCGCGAGCGCGCCAGGGACATCCCCGCCGCCATGCTCTGCAGCCTGCCGCTCGACCCAGCCGAGTTGAAGTCGCTGCACGGCACGCTGACCCGCTTCGTCGCCGGGCTGCGCGAGGCCGATGCCGGAGCGCCGCAGCGCGGCTGATCGGCCACGGCAAGGATCGTTCCCCAAAATCCCGGCCGAAAGTATCTATTTGCGTTTTTCGCCGGCCGTGGCGCAGCGGAGCGTCTTGCATGGCGCTTGCGGAGAGCTAAAGTCGGCGCCGGATTTCCTTTGCAAGCCCGGCCCGTGTCCGGGCGCTTTCACTTCCGGGGAGTGTGTCATGACAAAATCGAAACTGCTGCTGGCCGGCCTGCTTGCCGTCATGCTTGCGCCCGTTGCCGCCTTCGCCCAGGCGCTGCCCGATCTCGGCGGCAAGAAAGTGGTGGTGGTGACGGAAAACGCCTATCCGCCGCTACAGTTCATCGATGCCAAGACCGGAAAACAGATCGGCTGGGAATATGACGCGATGAACGAGATCGCCAAGCGGCTGAATTTCACCGTCGAGTACCAGAACACGTCCTGGGACGCGATGATCCAGGCGGTTTCCGACAACCAGTACAACATCGGCATGACCGGCATCACCATCAAGGACGACCGCAAGCAGAAGGTGGATTTCTCTGACCCCTATATGCGCTCGGAACAGTTCATGTTGGTGCGCGGCGACGAGAGCCGCTTCACCGACGCCAAGACCTTCGGCGCCTTCAAGGACGGGCTGATCGGCGCGCAGGCCGGCACGACGCCCTTCTACACCGCTGTCTACAGCGTGCTGGACGGCAATGAGCAGAACCCGCGCATAAAGCTGTTCGAGACGTTCGGTGCCACCGTGCAGGCGCTGAAGACTGGCGACGTCGATGTGGTGCTCACGGACGGCACTGCGGGCAAGGGCTATGTCGACGCTTCCGAGGGCAAGCTGAAGCTGATCGGCGGCCCGCTGGGCACCGAGGATTTCGGCTTCATCTTTCCCAAGGGCTCCGACCTGGTGAAGCCTGTCAACGCCGCGATCGCCGCGCTCAAGACCGACGGCACGTTCGATGCGCTGAACAAGAAATGGTTTCTTGATTACAAGATGGGGCAGTAGTTCGTCTTGATGCGGGCGGTGCGCGTGCGGGAACTCGCGCTGAGTTTGCGCTTGAACGCCCCCCTCTGCCCTGCCGGGCATCTCCCCCTCAAGGGGGGAGATTGGCAGCTTGGCCTTCGTCCCACATGCAGCATCGATGAAGATTGGCGAAGGCCGATGAGACATCTGATCTCCCCCCTTGAGGGGGAGATGTCCGGCAGGACAGAGGGGGGCGCCTTGGCGCCTGCCTTGCGCACTATGCACCTCGCCGGCCACGCCTGATGGCCCCCCCACCATCCTCCGTCAAACCTGAATTCCCCTGGTGGCTGGCCGCCGCCCTTGTCCTTGCCTTGGCCGCCGCGCTCGCCATCGCCGCCAGCGATCTTTATGCCCAGGTCTTCGCCACTGTCGCCAAGGGCATCGGCGTCACCGTCTTCGTCACCATTGTCGCCTTCGCGCTGGCCTCGATCATCGGCCTCGGCATCGCGCTGATGGGATTGTCGGGTTCGCAGTGGCTGCGGCAGATCGCGCGTTTCTATGTCGAGATCATCCGTGGCGTACCGATCCTGGTGCTTTTGTTCTGGATCGCGTTTGCCGGCGCACCGGCTTTCGTCGCAGCCTGGAACGCGCTGACCGCGCCGCTGCAGAGCACCGGCTATCTCGGCGAGTTGCAGGTGCGCGACGTCTCGCTCTTGTGGCGCGCCGTCATGGCGCTGACCATCGGCTATTCCGCCTTCATCTCCGAAGTGTTCCGGGCCGGCATCCAGGCGGTCGAGAAGGGCCAGATCGAAGCGGCCAAGGCGCTCGGGCTCACGCGGGCGCAACGTTTCCGGCTCATCGTCTTTCCGCAGGCGATCCGTACCATCCTGCCGCCGCTCGGCAATGACTTCGTCGCCCTGGTCAAGGATTCCTCGCTGGTCTCGGTGCTCGGTGTCGCCGACATCACGCAGATGGGCAAGGTCTATGCCGCCGGTTCCTTCCGCTTCTTCGAGACCTATTCGATAACAGCCTACATCTATCTCATCCTGACCGTCGGCTTGTCTTTGGCGCTCCGGGCGCTGGAACGGCGGTTGCGCCGCCAGCATCAGGAATAGTGTTTCGGCAAGGACGGCGTTACGCTCCGGTTACGCACTGGAGGAGGAGCATGCCCATGAACGTCGACAAGGCCAATGCTGCGCTGAATTCGGTCTATACGGCCGATACGCCCGAAACCCTGGCGCAGGCCTATGCCGCATGGGCCGCGACCTATGACAGCGAGACCGCCTCGCTCGGTTATCTCCTGCCGTTCCTCATTGCCGCCTGGGTGGCGCGCCATGTGCCTGCGGGCGAAGGGCCGCTGCTCGACGCGGGCTGCGGCACCGGCCTGTCGGGGCCGTCGCTGAAGGCGCTGGGCTACGGCGATATCGCCGGGCTCGACCTGTCGGACGACATGCTGAAGATCGCCGGCAGCCGCAACGCCTATGGCGAGCTGAAGCAGGCAATGCTGGGCGGCCCGCTGCCCTGGCCCGACGGCCATTTCCGCGCCTTCTTCTCGACCGGCGTGTTCACCATCAGCCATGCGCCGGCTTCCGGCCTGCACGAACTGGTGCGCATCACGAAGAAAGGCGGCCACGCCATCTTCACCGTGCGCGACCAGGTGTTCGAAAGCGGTGGTTTCCAGGCCGTCTTCGACGAGCTGGAACGGACGGGAAAATGGCGGCTGATGGAGCAAAGCCCGTGGTTCCGCTGCTATGCGACTGCCGAGCCGGATGCGCTGGTGAAGACGTTTGTCTTCGAGGTGCTTTGAACCGCGGGTCCGCCAACCTTGGTGCGCATCCCCCGGAGGCGTGGACGCGAGGACGAGGAACCCAGGTCCCGCGCAGCCACCGCCAATTGCCGAAAAGCCAAAACATTGCTATCTACCCCGCCATGGAAGAGCTTTTTGGCGATCCGGCCTACAAGGGGTTCGTGCTGCAGGACAGAAAACGCCTGCCGTCGCGCTTCTCCGCGCGCGTCTGTGGCGCGCCGACCAGCCGACTTACGCGGGCCGACTGATCAACTCGTTTCGCCTGACATCTCGGCGTCTGCCCTTCCCTTTCTCATATCGACGGATTTACGCACATGAGCGCACCGCGCACCCTCTATGACAAGATTTTCGACGACCACGTCGTCGACCGCCAGGACGACGGCACCTGCCTGCTCTATATCGACCGCCACCTCGTCCATGAGGTGACCAGCCCGCAGGCCTTCGAGGGCCTGCGCATGAGTGGCCGCAAAGTCCGTCATCCCGAAAAGACGCTGGCCGTGGTCGACCACAACGTCTCAACCTCGCCCGAGCGCAAGTTCGGCATCAAGAACGAGGAAAGCCGCATCCAGGTCGAGGCGCTGGCCAGGAACGCCAAGGATTTCGGCGTCGAATATTATTCCGAGAATGACATCCGCCAGGGCATCGTCCACATCATCGGGCCGGAGCAGGGTTTCACCTTGCCCGGCATGACCATCGTCTGCGGCGACAGCCACACCTCCACCCACGGCGCCTTCGGCGCGCTGGCGCACGGCATCGGCACGTCGGAGGTCGAGCACGTGCTGGCGACGCAGACGCTGATCCAGCGTAAGGCCAAGAACATGCTGGTGCGCGTCGACGGCCAGTTGCCGGAAGGCGTCACCGCCAAGGACATTATCCTCGCCATCATCGGGGAGATCGGCACCGCCGGCGGCACCGGCTATGTCATCGAATATGCCGGCGAGGCGATCCGCTCGCTGTCGATGGAAGGCCGCATGACGATCTGCAACATGTCGATCGAGGGCGGCGCGCGCGCCGGCCTGATCGCACCTGACGAGACGACCTTCGCCTATGTCAAGGACAAGCCGCGCGCGCCCAAGGGCGCCGCCTGGGACGCCGCGCTCGCCTACTGGAAGACACTGCAATCCGACGAAGGCGCGCATTTCGACAAGGTGATCGTGCTCGATGCGGCCAAACTGCCGCCGATCGTCTCCTGGGGCTCTTCCCCGGAGGATGTTGTCTCGGTGCAAGGGATTGTGCCGAACCCGGAAGACATCACCGACGAAAACAAGCGCACCTCAAAGCAGCGCGCGCTCGACTATATGGGCCTGACGCCGGGAACGAAGATCACCGACATCGCCCTCGACCGTGTCTTCATCGGCTCCTGCACCAACGGCCGCATCGAGGATCTGCGCGCCGCCGCCAAGGTGGTCGAGGGCCGAAAAGTCAATCCGCGCGTCAACGCCATGATCGTGCCGGGCTCCGGCCTGGTCAAGGAACAGGCCGAGGCCGAAGGGCTGGACAAGATCTTCCTCGCCGCCGGCTTCGACTGGCGCGAGCCGGGCTGCTCGATGTGCCTTGCCATGAACGACGACCGGCTGAAGCCGCATGAGCGCTGCGCCTCGACCTCGAACCGCAATTTCGAGGGCCGGCAGGGCTTCAAGGGGCGCACCCATCTGGTGTCGCCGGCCATGGCTGCGGCGGCGGCGATCGCCGGCCACTTCGTCGATATTCGCGACTGGAAGTAAACCGCGGCTGGTTCGATCGAAACGCAAGGGCCCGGATCGCGATGCGATCCGGGCCTTCTGCTTAAGCGTTCAGAGCATGTTTGGAGCTTCACCGGTCGTCGCGGCGGATGATCTCGTGGAACTGCTCGCGGCGCCCGGGTTCTTCGGCGGCGACCACCAGGGCCAGCCCGCGTTCATCGAAGAGTTTGAACCATTCGTCCCACTCGACCAGCTCATAACCTCCGGCATTGATCGGGCGCTCCGGCTGGTCTTCGTCCTCATAGGCGTGCTGGCCGAATACCAGCCGCAGCATCGCCTGCGTGCCGGCCTCGGGCGACACGTCGACAATGGCCGGAAAGCCGGCGCGTGAAGCGGCCCATGAACGGATTGCCTCGTGATCGGTCAGGGTGATTGTATCGGCCATTATCGGTTCCTCTTCTGCGCTGGACAAACGCAGGTCCGGCGCGCCGGTTCCACGTCACGCTCCGCACCAGCGTGACGCATATTCGCTTTCGCTTAACCGCTTGTTTGGGCTTGCAGCCTAAGGTCTTCCCCGACGTCAAGCGAGGGGAAGTCACGGTCCTTTGGACACCGGCCTGCTGATAGCGTTGCTAAACCCGACGATCGCGCTGGCCCTCGGCGCGGCGTTCCTCGTGCTTTGGTTCTATCAGCGCCACCGTCCCTATCTGGCCGTGCTGGCGGTAAGCTATTCGCTTGCGGCGGCCGGGTTCCTGTTCCAGCATTTCACGCTGCCCGTTGGCCTGGCACCGTCGAAGCTGCTCTCCAACCTATGCTTCTGCGTTGCCGGATCCTGCCTGGCCGGCGCGATCGTGGCGCGGCATGGCCGGCGAGTGCCCTATGCCGGGCTTTGCGTCTTGGCGAGCGGCGGCATGGCCGCCTTTTGCTGGTTCCTGTTCGTCCAGCCGGACCTGACATGGCGGGTCCTCGTCATCAATTTCGCGCTCGGCGGCATCAGCCTGGTGGCGGCCGCCGAATTGCGCAAGGTGCGTGGCAATGGCCCGACGGAAAATATCCTGTTCGTCCTGGCATTGCTCGCGGGGCTGAATTTCTTCGTGCGCACGCTTGCCGTCATCGTCGCGCACGGGCCTTTCGCGACCTATGACGAGCTCTATACATCCTCCTATTGGACGACGGCGTTGCTGTCGCATGCGCTGCTGTCGCTGCTGATCGCGCTTTGCCTGTTCTCCGCCGCCGCGCTCGACGTGATGAAGGCGTTGAAGGTCGAAACCTACACAGATCCGCTGTCTCGCCTCCTCAACCGGCGCGGCTTCGAGCAACGGGCGGCACTGCTCTTGCAACGCTGCGCGGCGGCGAAATTGCCGGTGGCCCTTGTGCTGGCCGATCTCGACCACTTCAAGGCGCTCAACGACCTGCATGGGCATGCCGCGGGCGACCGGGTGATCGCCGACTTCGCCGCCAAGCTTCGCGCCGCCGCCGGTGCGCGCGGTGAGGCCGGACGTATCGGCGGCGAGGAATTCGCGGTGCTCCTGCCCTTGACCGACCTTGCCGCCGCGCGGCTGCTCGCAGAGACCGTGCGCGTGGCCTACTCGGCCGGCGGCGTCGACGGACTTCCGCCCGGCACCAAGGTCACCGCCAGTTTCGGCGTGGCGGCGCGCAGCGGCGACGAAGCGCTGGAGCCGTTGATGCGCCGCGCCGACGAGGCTCTCTACAAGGCCAAAAAGAACGGCCGCGACAGCGTGCGCCTGTCCTATGAGCGGCCGGAAACGCTGTTTGTGCCGGAGCCGCTCAAAGCCGGCTGAAGGCGATCGGCCCGACGCCTTCATCATCCAGGACCCGCGCCGCACCGCTTCGTTCCTTGCTTCGCCCTGAAGGGCGATGGCAACCATCCTTCGGCCAATGTCCGAGGCGTGCGCGAGCCTCGATATGACCTGACGTTAACTTCTTTTTCGCCCGTCGATGGTTTGCTGCCGTCAGGGGCTTGGGAAATCATGGGCGGCGCGGACTTCATCCTTGTCATCAATCTATTCGTTGCCGGGCTGCTGGCGGCGGCCTTCATGGCGATTGCCGTCTATGGCATCGGACGCGTCTCGGCACGCTGGCTGGCGTTCGGCTATGTGCTGGGCATGGCCTATTTCGTCGTGGAATTCAGCATCCCCGCCTTCGACAATGCGCGGCTGGTGGTCGTCGCAGCCTTTGCCGTTTTCCTTGGCGCCACCATCGCCTTCAACGGCGGGCTTGCGCATAGATATGGCGTGACGCCGCCCTGGTCGGCGATGCTCCTGATCCTGGCCGTTGCGTCTGTCGCGGTCTATTTCGCCCAGGATCTGCCGCGCCAGTCCCTAGTCAGCAAGATGGCCTACCAACTGCCCTACGCCGTCATGCAGCTTACCGGGTTCGGCATTGTCTGGTCGTCCAGGCAAAGGCGTGACCGGCTCGATCGGATGCTGATGGCGGTGCTGGCGGCCAGCGCCATGCAGTTCGCCAGCAAGCCATTCATCGCCGATGCGCTTGGCGGCCGCGGCGCCGCCCCACAATCCTATCTGCAGACCAGCTATGCCCTGGTATCGCAATCGCTCGGCACCGTGTTCGGCGTGGCGCTGGCCTTGCTGGCGCTGGCCATACTGGTGCGCGACGTGCTCGCCGAGGCGACGTCGAAATCGGAAACGGACACGCTGTCGCGGCTCCTCAACCGCGGCGGCTTCGAGCATCACGCCGAGAGGGCGCTGGGGGAAGCGGCGCGCCGCGGCGTCCCAGTCGCGCTGGTCATCGCCGATCTCGACCACTTCAAGTCCATCAACGACAATTACGGCCATGCCTCGGGCGACCGGGTCATCGAGGCCTTTGCCCGCTTCCTGCGCGAGGCCGCGGCCGACCACCATGTCGCCGGTCGTATAGGCGGCGAGGAGTTCGCCATCATCCTGCCAGGCACCCACCTTGCCGCCGCGCGGCTGTTCGCCGAAGGCGCGCGCAGCGCCTTCGGGACGCTGCCCATCGACGGGCTCCCCGCCGACAATCGCTGCACGGCGAGCTTCGGCGTCGCCGAACTTCATGCCGGCGAGCATTTTTCCGACCTGATGCGACGTGCCGATGAAGCGCTCTATCAGGCGAAGGATGCCGGGCGCGACTGCGTGCGCGTTTCCGCCGGGCCAGCCAGGCCAGAGGCCGTGGCGCTGTTCAGCGGCAGGGGCTGAGCTCGGGCATCTCGCCGTCGGAGAGGCCATACATATAACTGCGCCCCTTCACGAACACCGGCGGCCGATAGCAGTCGCCATAGCCCGACATCTCGTCAGCCCCGTTCTCGTAGATCACCTTGGGCTGGCCGGCGCTGGTATAGTCGGACAGTTGCTTGGCGAGCTTGCCTTCGCCGACGAGGATGCGCCTGTAGCCGGCGGCACTGTCGATGACGAGATTGCCGAAGGAATCGGCGTAGACCCGATCCTGGTGGCGTCCGTCCGCCAGCGCCGGCGCGGCGAAGCCGACGGCCAATACCGCCACTGTGAGCGCCGCAAGGCGCGATCTGCCCGAATTCGAACGCATGCCGTCCTCCATGTTGGAGACAAAGCCTCCTCGAATCGGAAATTAACCTTTTCTTAACCTTTGTTAAGAGGCTGGCGCGGTTCTCACCCATGTCTTGATAAACATGGTTAACGAGGCACATGACGCGATCGTGATCAACGGTCGCGAGGCGCTGGTGATGAAAGCGGGCTCGGCGCCACTGACCTGCACCCGCTGAGCCGAAGCCCGCGCCCGCCACATATATGCTGCACCGCAGCGAGAACGGGCCGGCTTGGCATCGTCGACGCCTAATCGATTGAAGCCCGGACCTGCCTTTTAATCAGACTAAATTACGTTTTCGAAACGGTTTTCTGGCTTTGACGCGGTGCAAAAAGAGCATTAGAAACCGGCTGTCCGAAGTCGCAACCGGAAGCGGCAATGCCGCATTTCCACCTGAGGCTCCAGGAACGCCGAACTGGGGGAGCCATGAGCAAATCACCAGCCACCCGCGAATTCGCCAGACGTGAACGGCCGCTTTCGCCGCACCTCAGCGTGTACCGGCCGCCGATCACCATGACGATGTCGATCATCCATCGCATCACCGGTGGCGCGCTCTATTTCGGCACGCTCCTGGTCGCGATATGGCTGATGGCGGCGGCGAGCTCGCAAGCCACTTTCGATTGGGTGAGCTGGGCCTTCGGAACCTGGCTCGGACGGCTGATCCTGTTCGGCTACACCTGGGCGCTCATGCACCACATGCTGGGCGGCGTGCGCCACCTGATCTGGGATACCGGCGCCGGTCTCGAAAAGCATACCGCCTCCAAGATCGCCTGGGCGACCCTGGCCGGCTCGGTCCTGCTCACGCTGCTGATCTGGATCGCCGGCTATATGGCGCGAGGAGCCTGACCATGAGCACTGGAAAGACCGACATGCGCACGCCGCTGGCGAAAGTCCGCGGCCTGGGGTCCGCCCGCGAAGGCACCGGGCATTTCTGGCGCCAGCGCCTCACGGCAATCGCCAACATCCCGCTGATCCTGTTCTTCACCGGGTTCCTGGTCGCGCTCAACGGCGCCGGTTATGCGGAGGTGCGGGCAGCGCTCGCCAACCCGCTCGTGGCGCTGATGATGGCCCTTGTGCTCATCTCGCCGCTTTATCACATGCGGATCGGCATGCAGGTGATCATCGAGGATTACGTGCATGGCGAAGGCATGAAGCTGGCGCTGATCGCCCTCAACACTTTCTTCACCGTAGCGGTCGGCGTGGCTTCGCTCTTCGCCCTGCTCAAACTGGCATTCGGAGGCTGACGTTTTGGCCAAGGACGCGAAAGAAGCCAATACGGCAGGCTATACCTATGTCGACCACAAATTCGACGTCGTGGTCGTCGGTGCCGGAGGCGCGGGACTGCGCGCTACGCTGGGCATGGCCGAACAGGGCCTGCGCACCGCCTGTATCACCAAGGTTTTCCCGACCCGCTCGCACACGGTGGCGGCGCAGGGCGGCATTGCCGCTTCGCTTTCCAACATGGGCCCGGACTCCTGGCAGTGGCACATGTACGACACCGTCAAGGGTTCGGACTGGCTGGGCGATGTCGACGCCATGGAATATCTGGTGCGTGAAGCGCCGGCCGCCGTCTACGAACTCGAGCACTACGGCGTGCCGTTCTCGCGCACGGAAGAGGGCAAGATCTACCAGCGGCCGTTCGGCGGCCACATGATGAATTACGGCGATGGCCCGCCCGTGCAGCGCACTTGCGCGGCCGCCGACCGCACCGGCCACGCCATCCTGCACACGCTCTACGGCCAGTCGCTGAAGAACAACGCGCAGTTCTTCATCGAGTATTTCGCGCTCGACCTGATCATGGAGCCGGACGGTACATGCACCGGCGTCGTCGCCTGGAACCTCGACGACGGCACCATCCACCGTTTCTCGGCCAAGATGGTTGTGCTGGCGACAGGCGGCTATGGCCGCGCTTATTTCTCGGCGACGTCGGCCCACACCTGCACCGGCGACGGCGGCGGCATGGCCGCGCGGGCGGGGTTCCCTTTACAGGACATGGAGTTCGTGCAGTTCCACCCGACCGGCATCTACGGGGCCGGCTGCCTGATCACCGAAGGCGCGCGCGGCGAGGGCGGCTATCTCGTCAATTCCGAGGGCGAGCGGTTCATGGAGCGCTACGCGCCGTCGGCCAAGGACCTTGCCTCGCGCGATGTCGTCTCGCGCTGCATGACGCTGGAAATCCGGGAGGGCCGCGGCGTCGGCAAGAACAAGGACCATATCTTCCTGCACCTCGATCATCTCGATCCGGCGGTGCTGCACGAGCGGCTGCCCGGCATCTCGGAATCGGCAAAGATCTTCGCCGGCGTCGACCTCACCAAGGAGCCGATTCCGGTGCTGCCGACGGTGCACTACAATATGGGCGGCGTGCCGACCAATTACTGGGGCGAGGTGCTCAACCCGACGATCCTTAATCCCGATCGGGTCTCGCCCGGCCTGATGGCGGTAGGCGAGGCCGGCTGCGCCTCGGTGCACGGCGCCAACCGGCTGGGATCGAACTCGCTGATCGACCTGGTCGTGTTCGGACGCGCGGCGGCGATCCGCGCTGGCCAGGTCATCGATCGCAAGTCGGCGATCCCGTCGCCCAACCAGGCCTCGGTCGACAAGATCATGGATCGCTTCGACCGGCTGCGCCACGCCAACGGCTCGACGCCGACGGCGGTTCTGCGCGAAAAGATGCAGCGTGCCATGCAGGAAGACGCGGCGGTGTTCCGCACGCAGGAATCGCTGGAGAACGGTTGCAAGCGCATTTCGCAGATCTGGGGCGAGCTCAAGGACATAAAGGTTTTCGATCGCTCGATGATCTGGAACTCCGACCTGGTGGAGACGCTGGAGCTGGAAAACCTGATGGCCAACGCCATCACCACGGTCTACGGCGCCGAGGCCCGCAAGGAGAGCCGTGGCGCGCACGCGCGGGAGGATTTCTCGGCCCGCGACGACGCCAACTGGCGCAAGCACACGCTCGCCCATCTGAGCGAGACCGGTGAGGTGACGCTCTCCTACCGCCCGGTGCACACCGAACCGCTGCTGGCCGAAAAGGACGGCGGCATCAGTCTCGCCAAGATCGCGCCCAAGGCCAGGGTGTATTGAAATGACGTCCAGCCGCGTCATCCGAAAGGACCTGAGGTAATGGTCGAACTCACGCTCCCCAAGAACTCGAAGATCCAGCAGGGCAAGACCTGGCCGAAGCCGGAAGGCGCGACCAATCTCAGGGAATACCGCATCTACCGCTGGTCGCCGGATGATGACGAGAACCCGCGCATGGACACCTATTTCGTCGACATGGACGATTGCGGGCCGATGGTGCTGGATGCGCTGCTCTGGATCAAGAACAAGATCGACCCGACGCTGACCTTGCGCCGCTCCTGCCGGGAAGGCATCTGCGGCTCCTGCGCCATGAATATCGACGGCTCCAACACGCTCGCCTGCACCAAGGGCTGCGACGACATATCGGGTGCTGTCAAGATCTACCCGCTGCCGCATATGCCCGTCATCAAGGACCTGGTGCCCGATCTCACCAATTTCTACGCCCAGCACGCCTCGATCGAACCGTGGCTGAAGACGGTCTCGCCGCAGCCGGCCAAGGAATGGCTGCAGAGCCATGAGGAGCGCGAGAAGCTCGACGGGCTCTACGAATGCATATTATGCGCCTGTTGCTCGACCTCTTGCCCGAGCTATTGGTGGAACGGCGACCGTTATCTCGGCCCGGCAACCCTGCTGCAGGCGTATCGCTGGCTGATCGACAGCCGCGACGAGGCCACGGGCGAGCGGCTCGACAATCTCGAGGACCCCTTCCGGCTCTATCGCTGCCACACCATCATGAACTGCGCGCAGACCTGCCCCAAGGGCTTGAATCCGGCCAAGGCGATCGCGGAAATCAAGAAGATGATGGTGGAGAGAAGGGTTTAGGCGCTCGCTCGCGGCAATCTTGAACGCAGCGATCCTTCGCGCCCCCTTTCTCCGGCAGGACAAAAGGGGCGCTGTCTTGCCAGCTTCAAAAAGGATTGCAATCCAATGACGGACCTCCCCATCCTGTCTCCTCCCGAAGCGCGTGTGCTCGGCTGCCTCATCGAGAAGAAGGAGCTGACGCCGGACGTCTATCCGTTGACCCTCAACGCAGCGCTTGCCGCCGCCAACCAGAAGACGGCGCGCGAGCCCGTCATGGCGCTGGAGCAGACAGAGGTGCACCGGGCGCTGAAGCTGCTCGAGCAGAAGGGGCTGGTGCGGCAGATGTTCGGCTCCCGCGTCGAGCGCTACGAGCACCAGATGGCGCAGCGCTTCTCGCTGACCACGCCTCAGACCGCCTTGGTCGGTCTGCTTTTGCTGCGCGGGCCGCAGACGGCGCATGAATTGTTGGCACGCAGCGAGCGCATGGCAAGGTTTTCATCGATCGAGGATTTGCGCGGTGAACTCGATATGCTGATCGGCCGTCGACCGCCGCTCGTTCAGGAAATCCCGCGCGGTCCAGGCCAACGCGAGGACCGCTATGTGCATCTCCTCGCCGGGCCGGTTGACGTTGCCGCCCTGTCGGCGCAGCGCACTGCATCGGCCGTGCCCGCTTCCGACCTCGAAGCGAGAGTGGAGGCGCTGGAGCAGGAAGTCGCAGCCCTTCGCGCCCGGCTCGACGCGCTGGGCGCCTGAGCGGTCGGGCGTGTCCGGCGCGACCATGCGCGCCGGGATGCCGTGGTCTCAGCCGAGCCTGGCGTCGAGCGATACGTTGATGGCGCCCAGCGCTTTGGAAACAGGGCATTCGGCCTTGGCCTTCTCGGCCAATTCCTTGAACTTCGCGGCGTCGATGCCGGGCACCTTGCCGACAAGGGTGATCGCGCTGCCCGTGATGCCGGTGCCGGGAACCAGCGTCACCACGGCCTTGGCGTCGAGCTCGGCTGCCGGGGTGCCGTTCTCGGCCAGGAAATGCGACAGCTGCATGGCGTAGCAGCCGGCGTGCGCGGCCGCGATCAGCTCTTCCGGATTGGTGCCGGATTTGCCGCTCTCGTCCTCGAAGCGTGCCTTGAACGAATAGGGCGTGCCGTTCAGGGTCCCGCTCTGGCTGTCGAGCGTGCCTTTGCCGTCCTTCAGATTGCCCTTCCAGACGGCGGTTGCGGTGCGGTCCATGAATTCCTCCTTGGTTGTCGTGAACTTGTCCAGGTGAGCCCAGCGTCCGGCCAACTATAACGCGGGCATGCGCGAAGACCACTGCGCTGTTTGGACCACGGCGTGATGACGGTTCATTCCTTTAGAAAAAAAACCGCGTGCAAAAATGTCGGCTTCCATTCGGCCCGGCCGTCCTGCGGGCGACCACGGGATTGTGGCCGGATGGAGGTTCACATGGACAATCTGTTTTTCGCAATATGGAAGACCCCGGGCCGCAAGGCTCAACGACGGCAGGACTTCTGGCTGGAGCCACCGCCGTCCGGTGTCCGCAGGCTGCTGGCGGCTGTCGCCATCATCGCGGTCGCGGCATGCCTTCTCGACCATGCGGCAGCGGTCGAAGGCAAGGCTGACACGCTCGTCACCGCATCCTATGATTCATCGCAGCAAGGGAGCGCGAAATGAAATATGTCTGCCTGGTCTATGGTGAGGAGAAAGACCTCTACGCGCTCACCCCGGAAGGATCGGCCAAGCTCGACGCCGATTCGCTGGCCTATGACCGGTCCTTGGACCAACAAGGCAAGCTCATCGTCGCGCAGGCGCTGCAATCGGTGAAGACCTCGAAAACCGTGCGCCGTCGCAAGGGCAAGCGGCTGGTCACCGACGGCCCGTTCGCCGAAACCAAGGAGCAGTTGCTCGGCTTCGTCATGATCGAGGCGAAGGACCTCCAGGAGGCACTGGACATCGCCGGCGGCATTCCGCTGGCCGAACTCGGCACGATCGAGGTCCGGGCGATCTATGACGTGCCCGGGTCATAGATGGCGCGGCGGGTCAGATCGCCTCGCCCTTCAAAAGGCGCGGCGTGCCGGCTGAAAGCCCCGACGCCTGGCGGATGAAGAATTCCTTCAGCCGCGGCATGCGCTCGACCAGGCCGAGGCCGATATCGCGCACTGCGCGCAGCGGACCGATGTCGTTGGAAAACAGCCGGTTCAGCACATCTGTCGTGACGCCCATCTGCACCGTGTCGAAACGACGCCATTGCTGGTAGCGCTCGAGCACGTCGAGCGCGCCGATATCCTGGCCCAGCCGGTCGGCCTCGACGATCACCTCGGCCAGGGCGGCGACATCCTTGAAGCCGAGATTGAGGCCCTGGCCGGCAATCGGATGGATGCCGTGGGCGGCATCGCCGGCAAGCGCCACGCGCGGCGCGACGAAGGCGCGCGCGATGGTAAGACCCAGCGGCCAGGCGCGCGGCTTGTCGGCGACGCGGATCTCGCCAAGCTTGAGGCCGAAACGCTGTTCCAGCTCATGCTCGAAGAGGAGGTCGTCGCCGGCGACCAGCGTCTGAGCATCTTCCGACCGCTCGACCCAGACGATCGACGAGCGGTTGGAGCCGTCCTCGCCCGGCTTCAGCGGCAGCGTGGCGAAGGGGCCGGCGGGCAGGAAATGCTCTTCGGCACGGCCGTTGTGGGGCCGTTCATGTGCCACGGTGCAGACGATGCCGGACTGGCCGTATTCCCACTTCACCGTCTTGATGCCGGCCATGTCACGCAGCTTCGAATTGACGCCGTCGGCGGCGACCAGCAGCCGCGCCTTCAGCGTCGCGCCGTCGGCCAAATGCACGGTGATGCCTGCACCATTGGTTTCGAACCCTTGCACGGCAACGCCTTCGATGATGTCGACGCCGAGCTTTTCGGCGCTGCGGCGCAAGGCGCCGTTCAGCACCCGGTTGGCCACCATATGTGCGAAGGGCTCGCCCGACGCCACCTCGCCGTCGAAAGTGAGGAAGACCGGGCGCACAGGATCGGCGGCACGCGAATCGGTGATGATCATCTCGGTGATTGCCTGCGCTTCCGGCGCGATCTCGGCCCAGACGCCGAGCCGCTCGAGCATGCGGCAGGCGGCCGCCGCAATGGCCGAGGCGCGCCCGTCCCTTTGCCAGGAGCCGGCGGGTGCGGCATCGACCAGGGCCACGGCAAGCTCCGGTTGCGCCTGTTTCAGCGACACGGCGGCAGCCAGGCCGACATAGCCGGCGCCGGCGACCAGAACATCGAGCCCGGACCTGGTTTTCGCCTCTGCCTTGCCTTCCATGGTCTTCGCTCCTTGCAAGCCAGCCTGCCATCCGCCCTTGACGGCCCGTCCTTCCTGTCGGAAACCCGCCGAGGAAATCTTGAGGCGAGGTCACGACACATGACGGCGGCCATGGACGAGCTTCTGCGCATTCTCGACCTCGAGAGGCTGGAACACAATCTGTATCGTGGTCGCAGCCCCCAGGTGGAGTGGCAGCGCGTGTTCGGCGGCCAGACCATCGCCCAGGCGCTGGTGGCGGCGCAGCGGACCGTGGAGCCCGACCGCTACGTGCATTCGCTGCACGGCTATTTTATGCGGCCGGGCGACATCAAGGTGCCGATCATCTACGAGGTCGACCGCATCCGCGACGGCGGCTCCTTCACCACCCGCCGGGTGCTGGCGATCCAGCACGGGCAGGCGATCTTCTCGCTGGAGGCCTCGTTCCAGGTCGATGAGAAGGGGCTGGAGCACCAGTTCGCTTTGCCCGACGACGTGCCGCCGCCGGAAGGGCTGAAGACGCAGCGCCAATTGCTCGAAAAGGCCGACCGGGTGCCGGAAGCGGTGCGACGCTTCTGGGCGCGCGAGCGGCCGCTGGAGCTCAGGCCGGTCAATCTCCAGCACTATGAAAGCCGTGACAAGCTGCCGCCCCGGCAGAATGTCTGGATCCGCCTCGCCGGCCCCGTCCCAGACGACCGCGCGCTGCAATCGGTGCTGCTCGCCTATCTCTCCGACATGACGCTGCTCGACACCTCGACCTTCGCGCATGGGCGCGGGCTGTTCGATCCCGACATCCAGGCGGCCAGCCTCGACCATTCGATGTGGTTCCACCGCCCGCATTCGCTTGACGGCTGGCTGCTCTACGCGCAGGACAGCCCCTCGAGCTCGGGATCACGCGGATTCAGCCGCGGCACGCTCTATGCCCGCGACGGCACGCTGATCGCCTCGATGGCCCAGGAAGGCTTGATCCGGCTCAAGCGTTGAGCAGTCCTTTCGCCCAAAGCCTTCCAAATAGGCGTTTTCAGAAAATTGCTTAATTATTGAGCAGAAGCTGTGCCGCGCCCATCGGCACGGTGCGGTTGCGGGCGCGTCAATTCCTTTATTTACAACAGGTTAACACGCTGCTTCGGCAATTGGCACGGAGCTTGAATCCTCGTCGGCACTCTCCGGCTCCTCGGGATCGGTGAAGGTGTGCAAACGCGGGGGACCGCAACAGCAAAAGGGTGAAACCTTATGAAAATCGTGATGGCAATCATCAAGCCGTTCAAGCTCGACGAGGTACGCGAAGCGCTTACCGCCGTCGGCATCCAGGGCCTGACCGTCACCGAAGTCAAAGGCTACGGGCGTCAGAAGGGGCACACGGAAATCTATCGCGGGGCGGAATACGCGGTCAGTTTCCTGCCGAAGATCAAGATCGAGGTCGCGGTCAGCGCCGACATGGTCGACAAGGCCGTGGAGGCCATCACCGCAGCCGCCAAGACCGGTCAGATCGGCGACGGCAAGATCTTCGTTTTCGGCATCGACCAGGCGGTGCGCATCCGCACCGGCGAAACAGACACCGACGCGCTCTGAAGCGGCGAACACGTATTCCAATGGAGAGTTCAATGAATATTCCTTCCACCTTGAAGAAGACGGGACGCGCCGCCCTTTTTGGCTCGCTCGCTCTCGCAGCGTTGGGCAGCGTCGCCGCCCTCGCGCAGGAAGCGGCTCCGGCCGCGGCTGCCGCCGCCCCGGCCGCTCCCACCCCGGTGCTCGACACCGGCAACACCGCCTGGATGCTGACTTCGACGGCGCTGGTGCTGATGATGACCATCCCCGGCCTGGCACTGTTCTACGGCGGCATGGTGCGCAAGAAGAACGTGCTTGCCACCGTCATGCAGAGCTTCGCCATCACCTGCCTGGTGACGGTGCTGTGGTTCATGTTCGGCTATTCGCTGGCCTTTTCCGACGGCGGCGGCATGAATGCCTATCTCGGGGGCTTCTCGAAGTTCTTCCATCACGGCATCACCACCTCGACGCTGTGGGCGCCGGGCGTGGCCAACATTCCTGAATTCGTCTTTTCGATGTTCCAGATGACCTTCGCCATCATCACCCCGGCCCTGATCGCCGGCGCCTTTGCCGAGCGCATGAAGTTCTCGGCCCTGCTGATCTTCATGGCGCTGTGGCTGCTGGTCGTCTATGCGCCGATCGCGCATTGGGTCTGGGGCGGCGGCTTCCTCGGCGCTGCCGGCGTGCTCGACTTCGCCGGCGGCACGGTCGTCCATATCAATGCCGGTGTCGCGGGTCTCGTCTGCGCCCTGGTCCTTGGCAAGCGCGAAGGCTACGGCACCACCAACATGGCGCCGCATAACCTGGTCTATTCCGTGATCGGCGCTTCGCTGCTGTGGGTCGGCTGGTTCGGCTTCAACGCCGGTTCGGAACTCGCCGCCGACGGCCTCGCCGGTGCCGCGATGCTCAACACCCAGGTTGCCACCGCGGCAGCGGCGCTGGCCTGGATGTTCGCCGAATGGATCGTCGCCAAGAAGCCCTCGGTGCTCGGCATCATCTCCGGCGCCGTCGCCGGCCTTGTCGCGGTGACGCCGGCTTCCGGCTTCGTCAACCCGACGGGCGCCTTCATCGTCGGCATCGTCGCCGGCGTCGTCTGCTACATCTCGGCGGTCAAGGTAAAGCACATATTCGGCTATGACGACTCGCTCGATGCCTTCGGCGTCCATGGCGTCGGCGGCGTGGTCGGCGCATTGCTGACCGGCGTGCTCGCCGACCCGGCAATCAACAGCCTGTCCTCGGGCGCGTCGATCGGCAAGCAGCTCTACGGCATCGTCTTCACCATCCTGTGGACGGCAATCGCCACCTTCGTCATCCTCTACATCGTCAAGGCGCTCGTCGGCCTGCGTCCGTCGACCCAGGAAGAGGTCGAGGGTCTCGACATCAGCCAGCACGGCGAAGTGGTGCCGTAAGGCCTCTTTGCCATGGGACCGGCGGACCTCCTCCCGCCGGTCCCATCTCTTTCTGTAATCGCGTACGGAAAACCGCTGCACGTCTTCTGGAACTTGAAATCCCGTCGTGACGCTCCGCAAGGTGCTCACGCCTTGAGGCCCGGATCGCTCCGGGCCTCTTTTTTGGAGCCCGTTTGATTGAACGAGCGCAATCACGTTCGCGTGATTGAGATTTTCGAGGAAACATCGGACGTCTTGGCATCGAACTCCCGGGCACGACCACTGTTCGGCGGTCGTTGCAAACAATAGGGAAGGAAACTATCCAATGAACGTCAAGAATATCTGTCTCGGCGCGCTCGCTCTTTCCATGGTCAGCGGCATGGCATTTGCCGGGGCTCTCGACGAACCCGACAATATGGCCCCGTTCTTCACCGATTCCAGCATGAAAACCATGAAGCCGATGGCGGAATTCAAGACCGCTTTCATGGCCATGCCAATGGAAAAACAGGATACGATGAAGAAGGAATGCCAGGACGCGGCGATGAGCAAGCCGCACGCCGAGTTCTGCGCCAACGTCCAGGCGCTCGGCGGAGCCAACTGAGACCGCAGCGGATCAGGCCCACCGAGCCTGATCACCCTGCCGTTGCCGATGCAGAAATGGCGGGCCGTGAGGCTCGCCATTGTTATTTGCGGCAGGCGGGTGGGGCCCTTGCCATGGTTAATGCGGCCTTAACCTTCCCACGCATAGTCTGGCAGCCAAATCTGCCGAAGTGCGTCACGCGCTCGGGCCAGGCAATCACTGACGGGGAAGAGCATGCGTTCAGGGGCTTCAGCACCGCTCGCGCTGACCGATACGGGGCACGGCATCCAGGCATTCGCGCGACGCCAGGTCGGCCGGCTTGTCGGCGCCGGCATGTTCGCGTTCACCGCTTTCGGCGTCGCCAGCCTGGCCACCTGGAATGTCGCCGACCCGAGCTTCTCGCACGCCACAGCCAACACCGTCACCAATGCCATGGGCTATGCGGGTGCTGTCTTCTCCGACATCGCCATGCAGTTCTTCGGCCTTGCCGCCGTGGCGGCGCTGGTTCCGGCCGTGATCTGGGGATATCTGCTGTTTTCGGCGCGTGGCGTCGACAGGCTGCCCAGGCGCGGTCTGTTCTGGTTCGGCTTTGCCCTGCTGGCCGCTGCGATCGCCGGCTGCGTGGTGCCGCCCAAGACCTGGCCGCTGCCGACCGGGCTCGGCGGCGTGTTCGGCGACATGGTACTGAAGATTCCGGGCGTCGTCATCGGTGGCTATCCGACCGGGCTGGTGGCCAGCGTGCTCGCCATTCTGATGGCCGGTCCGGCGCTATGGCTGTTCGCCTACGGTTCGGCGCTGATCGCACGCAAGAACGGTTTCGCCGTCATGGAGGAACCGGCCGCCGCCGATCCGCGTGAGGATGAGCTGCTGTTCGACAATGACGAGGATGAAGGCGACGAAGGCATGCTGGCGCTCGGCGCAATGACCCATTGGTGGCTTTCGTTCCGCGCGTGGATGCACCGCCGCGCCGTGCGCCGCAGGCAGCGGCGGGACGAATTCGAGCCGGGAATGGAGCCGCGCGCCAGCGCCTGGCGGCGTGCCGCCGAACGGGTCGAATCGGCCGAGTTCGCCGAGCAGCGGATGAGCCCGGATGGCCGTGCCCGCGTCGAACCGGAATTCTTCGCCGCCATGGTCAACGACCGCAGCGTTTCCGTCGATCCGGACGATGACGTCTTCGACGATCGCTTCGACACCGGCGATGACGATGTCGATTTCGACGATGAACCCCTCGTCCAGCGTCGCGCGGCTTCCACCGCAAAGGTCCAGCCGTTCCGCTCGGATGCCGCCACGCGCGTTGAAGCGCCGGCGCCGCGCCCGGCTCCGGGTGCGCGCGTCCAGCGCGAGGCGCAGGCCTCGTTGATCGGCTCGGAAAAATTCGAGATGCCGTCGCTGCATTTCCTGTCCGAACCGAAGAACGTCGCGCGCGACCCGAGCCTCTCGAAAGACGCGCTGGAACAGAACGCCCGCCTGCTCGAAGGCGTGCTGGAGGATTTCGGCGTCAAGGGCGAGATCATCCATGTCCGCCCCGGCCCCGTCGTCACGCTCTATGAGCTGGAGCCTGCGCCAGGCATCAAATCATCGCGCGTCATCGGCCTCTCCGACGACATCGCCCGCTCGATGAGCGCCATCGCCTGCCGCGTCGCCGTGGTGCCGGGCCGCAACGCCATCGGCATCGAATTGCCGAACGCCAAGCGCGAGACGGTGTATCTCAGGGAAATCATGGCCAGCCGCGATTTCGAGACCACCAAGGCCAAGCTGGCGCTGGCGCTGGGCAAGACCATCAACGGCGAGGCGGTCATCGTCGATATCGCCAAGATGCCGCACGTCTTGGTCGCCGGCACCACCGGCTCGGGCAAGTCGGTCGCCATCAACACCATGATCCTGTCGCTGCTCTACCGGCTGACGCCGCAGGAATGCCGGCTGATCATGATCGATCCCAAGATGCTGGAGCTCTCGGTCTATGACGGCATCCCGCACCTTTTGACGCCTGTCGTCACCGACCCGAAGAAGGCGGTGGTTGCGCTGAAATGGACCGTGCGGGAGATGGAAGACCGCTACCGCAAGATGTCGAAGGTCGGCGTGCGCAATATCGACGGTTTCAACGCACGCGTCCAACAGGCGGAGAAGAAGGGCGAAAAGATCTCGCGCACGGTGCAGACCGGCTTCGACCGCCAGACCGGCGAGGCGATCTACGAGACCGAGAATCTCGACCTCGAGCCGATGCCCTACATCGTCGTCATCATCGACGAAATGGCCGATCTGATGATGGTTGCCGGCAAGGACATCGAGGGTGCCGTCCAGCGCCTGGCGCAGATGGCGCGCGCCGCCGGCATCCATGTCATCATGGCGACGCAACGTCCGTCTGTCGACGTGATCACCGGTACCATCAAGGCCAACTTCCCCACCCGCATCTCCTTCCAGGTGACGTCGAAGATCGACAGCCGCACCATCTTGGGCGAGCAAGGCGCCGAGCAGCTGCTCGGCATGGGCGACATGCTCTACATGGCCGGCGGCGGCCGCATCCAGCGCGTGCACGGCCCGTTCGTCTCCGACGACGAGGTCGAGAAGATCGTCGCGCATCTGAAACTGCAGGGCGTGCCGGAATATCTCGACGCCATCACCGAGGACGATGATGAGGACGAGGACGAGCCCTCCGGCAAGGGCGGCTCGGGCGGCGGCGGCGGCAATTTCGAGGATTCCGACGATCCTTACGACCAGGCGGTGTCCGTGGTGTTGCGCGACGGCAAGGCCTCGACCAGCTACATCCAGCGGCGTCTGGGCATCGGCTACAACCGCGCCGCTTCGATCATCGAGAAGATGGAAAAAGAAGGCATTGTCGGCCCCGCCAACCATGCCGGAAAACGCGAGATCCTGGTGCCGACCGAAGAGGACAAATTCTGATCGCGACAAATACCGGCGGCAACTTTGAACCTTCTGGCGCGTTCAAGCGGTCAAGCAGTGTTCGCGCCGTCAAACTTCAGCCCAACTGGGGGTTCAGGACAACAACAAATCAGGACTCAAGATGAGAGTGACCGACATGAAAAACGATCTTTCCGCGCTCGGCGATCTTGCCCCGACGCGCCGTCAGTTGCTTGGCCTCGGCCTGGTGCTCGCGGGCGCTGCCGCCCTCAACGTGGTGCCCGGATTCGAGCTGCTGGCATCCGCGCAGGCGGCCGTGCCGGCGGCCGCGCAGAAGATCGCCGATCATTTTTCCTCGGTTAAGTCGATGAGCGGCGAATTCGTGCAGTTCGGCCCCAAGGGCGAACAGACCGGCGGCAAGTTCTTCCTGGAAAGACCGGGCAAGATCCGTTTCAATTATGACGGATCCTCGAATTTCCGGGTGATTTCGGACGGCAAGTCGGTGGTCATCCTCAACAAGAAACTGAACACGTCCGATCTCTATCCCTTGTCGAAGACGCCGCTGAAACTGTTGCTCGACGACCGGATCGACCTCTCCGGAAACCGCGTCAAGAGCGTCAAGGAAGAGGACGACCTCACCACCATCCAGCTCTCGGACAAGTCGGTGTTCGGCAATGCGCGGATCACCATGATGTTCGATCCGAAGACCTATGATCTGCGCCAGTGGACGATCACCGATGCGCAGGGCAAGGACACCACGGTGATGATCTTCAACACCAAGGAAGGCGTCAGCTTCGCTCCCGACACGTTTGCCATCGACTATACGGCCAATCGCGAGCTGAATACGAAAACCAGATAGCTTTCCTCGCGCTGGCGAAGCCTTTCGTGCAGTTTCGGCGGCGCGGCGCCGACCTCCGCAACTGCTGCAATGCTTGTCTTTATGGCGCGGGGCTGGCAGTAGTTCGGCGATCTTTCGCCGGACCCGCCAAATGCCCTTTTCCATCGCCACCTGGAACATAAATTCCGTTCGCCTGCGCATGCCGATCATCGAGCGCCTGCTCGATGAATACGCGCCCGATGTGCTTTGCCTGCAGGAAACAAAAGTTCCCGACGAGCTGTTCCCCGAAAAGGCCTTCCGCAGGCTCGGCTACGGGCACATCGCCTTTCACGGTCAGAAGGGCTATCACGGCGTGGCGACGGTCGCGCGCCGGCCGATCGCGGTGGTCGAGAAGCGCCGCTTCTGCGACATCGACGACAGCCGGCATTTGTCGGTGACCGTGCGGGCCGGCGGCAAGACGATCCTGCTGCACAATTTCTACGTTCCGGCGGGCGGTGACGAACCGGACCCGGAAGTCAACCGCAAATTCAGGCACAAGCTCGATTTCGTCGCCGAGATGAACGCAATCCGCGCCGAACACAGCGAAGTGTCCGCCTCGGTCCTGGTCGGCGACCTCAACATCGCGCCGCTCGAACACGATGTCTGGTCGCATAAGCAACTGCTCAACGTGGTCAGCCATACACCGGTCGAGACGGAGAGTTTCGAGGCCATGCGGCTGGCCGGCGACTGGGTCGACCTGATGCGGCTCAACGTGCCATCAGAACAGAAGCTCTACACCTGGTGGAGCTACCGCGCGCAGGACTGGGAGGCATCCAACCGCGGCCGGCGGCTCGACCATGTCTGGTCGTCACCGAACCTGGTGCCTGATTTCACCGGCTACGAAATCCTGCGGGCGGCGCGTGGCTGGGAACGTCCCTCGGATCATGTTCCGGTCATCGCGCGGTTCAACCTGGACTGATCAGCCGGGCCGGCGCTTTTCCCACTCCGGCGACAATTGCGTCAAGCCGCTCGGTCGCCATGATGAAGGGCAGGTCATTTTCGGTGGCGCGAACCAGCCGGAACTCCACCTGTCTCTCCCGTTCACTCGGAAAAGCGCGGCGCCAGCTTCTCGATGCGGTGGATCATTGCCTGAAAGTCTTCCAGGATGCGCTGGTGGAGCTGTGCCGCCAAATCCGGATATTCCTCCAGGATGCGGCGGAACATCTTTCGGCTGAGCCGGATCACCTCCGAATCGACCGCGGCCGATGCACTGGTCAGCCGGTTGGTGTCGGCGATCAGCGCCAGTTCGCTCAGCATGGTGCCGGGGCTGGCCGTGCCGATAGGGATGCGTCCGCCTGCCTGTTCGCGGTAGAGCACGATCTCTCCGCTGACCACGATATAGGCCGAATCAGCCATATCGTCCTCGCGATAGAGCTTGTGGTCTGCCTGCAGCAGCATGGTCTCGGCGCCGAAGGCGAGCAGGCGCAATTGTTCCTGCGTGAAGCCCTCGAAAAGCCTCACGGCTGACAGGATGCGGATGTCGTCATCCAGCGCCATCTAGCTGTGTCCCCGAACGGTCAGTCCAATCCCTCCTCTGCGGTGCGATCCAGAATCCCGCTCCAACAGGATCGCACCCAAAAGCAGCCCCGCCCAGACCGCTTATTGGATAATAAAATGTTTAAGGAACCAGCTTGTAGCCACCGCTTTCTGTCACAAGAATTTCCGCATTGGAAGGATCGCGCTCGATCTTCTGGCGCAGGCGATACACATGGGTTTCTAGTGTGTGCGTGGTAACGCCGGAATTGTAGCCCCACACCTCCTCGAGCAGCACGTCCCGCGTCACCACCTTCTGGTCGGCGCGGTAGAGATATTTGATGATCGAGGCCTCCTTCTCCGTCAGCCGCACCTTTGCGCCGCGCGAGTCGATCAGCAGCTTCTGGCTTGGCTTGAAGGTGTAGGGGCCGACCGAGAAGGTGGCGTCCTCGCTTTGCTCGTGCTGGCGCAGCTGCGCGCGGATGCGCGCCAAAAGCACCGCGAAGCGGAACGGCTTCGTCACGTAGTCGTTGGCGCCGGCTTCGAGGCCGAGGATCGTGTCCGAATCGGTGTCGTGGCCGGTCAGCATGATGATGGGCGCCTTGTAGCCGCCCTTGCGCAGGATCTTCACCGCTTCGCGGCCGTCCATGTCGGGCAGGCCGACATCCATGATCAGCAGGTCGATGAGGCCGCCACGCGCCGCGGCGACGCCTTTTGCCGCAGTGGACTCCTGCAGCACGTCGAATTCCTCATAAAGGGACAATTGCTCGACCAACGTGCCGCGCAGGTCGTCATCGTCGTCGACGATCAGGATGGTTCGTGAAGTCATGGATCAATCCGTTGTTTTGAAAAGAAAATTCAGTTGACCGCTGCCTGTTTATGCGGAAGCTGACCGGCACAACAGCCGATCACAGTGATTTGTTCCGTGGCACGATCATACAAGAAAAAACACGATCGCAATGCAGCCGGCGCAATTTTGCGAAAAGGACTGCGGGTGCTGACCGTGCGGGCGAGGCCCGGCCGTCCCAGCCAGGGGCTGCTGCAGGCGGGCAGAACGGTGTTTGCCTGCGCGCTGGGGCGTGGCGGCATCTCGGCGGGCAAGCGCGAAGGCGACGGCGCCACGCCGCTTGGCCAAATGCGGATCCTGTCGGGTTATTTCCGGGGAGACCACTTCTCCAGCGGCCGCATCACCCGGCTGGCGATGACGCCGATCGGGCCTGATCTCGGCTGGTGCGAAGTGCCCGACGACCGAAACTATAACAGGCCAGTCAAGATCCCCTACGGCGCCAGCCACGAACGCATGCGGCGCGACGACAGGCTCTATGATGCCTGCCTTGTGCTCGACTGGAATATAACGCCGCGCCGCCGCGGACGCGGCAGCGCCATCTTCTTCCACCTGGCGCGCCCGGGCTTCACGCCCACGCAAGGCTGCGTCGCGGTGACCGCACGCACGATGGCGCGCCTTTTGCCGCTGCTGTCGGACCGGACGGTGGTGAGGGTGGTAAGGTAGGGAATGGTGTAGGGAATAGGCAGTAGGCAGTAGGGTTCTCTTTCTATTGCCTACTCCTAATTCCTATTCCCTTTCCTTACCTGCCAGCCGATGTCGAGCAGGCCCAGCCGGCCGAGTTCGCGGTCCATGGCGCGGGAGACGTCTTTGCGCGTGGCGCCAACATCGCGCAACTGGCGATCCGACAGGTCCTCGATGTCGTCCTGCGGCAGGCTTGCCGCGACCTTGGCCTGGCGGAGCCAGTCGAACGCGGCGGTCAGCCAGTTCAGCCGGCTCGCGGGAGCTCTCAAAGCTATGTGAGACATGATGCGGTTCCTTCCATCCGGACATAAAATCCGGTTTGATATTGGTTCGATGGTCGCATCATGCCCGATTGAAAGATTGGAGAGAAACGAGTAGTTCTTTCCGGATTATCAAGTTTTCTTTGAGGATCAGGACGCCATGACCGCGTCTGTTCTGGGGCCACGCTGATGGCCCGCCTGGTGCCGGGAACCCGGGCGCTGAGGACGCTGGAGGCAGCGGCCCGGCATCTCAATTTCACCCGGGCCGCCGACGAACTCGGCCTGACACCAGCCGCCGTCAGCCACCAGATCAAGGAGATCGAAGACCAGCTCGGCATCGTCCTGTTCACGCGCTCCAGCCGCAGCATCCGGCTGACGGAGGCCGGAACGGTGCTGTTCGAGGCCTCTGCCGATGCGCTCGACCTGCTTGGCAAGGCCGTCTCGCGGGCACAGAAGATGACGCGCGGCACGACGCTGCTGAAAGTGACGCTCGACGCCCAATTCGCGACGAAATGGCTGATGCGGCGGGTCGAGGATTTTCGAAAAAAACATGAAGGCATCGAACTCAGGTTCGACATCGCCTACGGATTGCGGGATTTCGACCTTGACGATGTCGATGTCGGCATCCGCTTCGGCGCCGGCAGATATCCGGGACTTTGCGCGCATCGGCTGTTCGACAACGTCATCATCCCGGTATGCAGCCCGAGCCTGCTGGCGTCAGGTCCGCCGCTGCGCGAACCGCGCGATCTCTTCCATCACACGCTTGCCCATATCGAATGGGCGCGTCAGGGCGTGACCTGGCCGAACTGGCGCATGTGGATGGCGGCAGCCGGCGTCGACGATTTCGACGACAGCCGCACCATCGTTTTCGGCACCTCGGCCGACGCGGTCCAGGCGGCGATGGAGGGCAGCGCCGTGGCGCTCGCCGATTTCGCCATGGTGGCCAACGACCTTTCCGAAGGTAGGTTGGTGCGGCCTTTCGAACTCGGCATCAAGGTCGCGCCGGAATTCGCCTATTTCCTGGTCTATCCCAAGGAACTGGTGAACGATCCGCGCATCGTTGCCTTTCGCACGTGGATTCTGGAGGAAATGGCAAAATCCCAAACCGCGGACCGGGTGTAGCGGAGGCCTTCAACTCGCTGCGGCGCCGAACCAGCCGACCACGGCGCCGACGATCAGCAGCACGCCAAGCCAGTGGCCGCCGTCGATGATGGTCAGGTCCCAGCCGAAATTCTCGTAGCGATGATTGACCGACAGCGTGGTTGCGACGAAGCCGAGCCAAAGCACGAAACCGAAGACCAGTCCCGCCAGCAATGTCGGCTCGCCCCCAGTCACCGCGCCGACGACTAGGGCCATCACAAGCGCCATGACCAACTCGGCGATGAAAGAGATGAGAAACGGCAGCAACGATCTCTTCATGGTCGCCGGATCGAGTTTTGCAGCCTTCAGCCATGGCTTGCTCAAACCGGTGTACCAGCCGGCGCCGAACAGCCACGCCAGGATTGCGGCGACGATCACCGCCAGCCAGTTAACCGCTGAAAAATCCATGATATCCCCCTCTGATACGGAGCTCATGGAAACGCCTGTTCAGTGGCGGCGTCAAGCCGGGCGCGCGATGCTCCACCGCCAGACAGTGGTGCGTTTGATCTCCGCATCCTCGAGCGCCCGCGTCACCGGCACCTGGTAGACGCCAAGCGGTTCCAACCCCGACCGCGGCAGATAGGAGCGGCCGGGATCGCCGATCAGGATATCGGCGCCGCGCCGCTTCAGAGCCGCGAACCAGGGCGTCAGCCGGTCTGCGAACGGCTTGTCGTAGAAGACATCGCCGGCAAGAACCACGTCCCAGTCCGCATCCGTTCCGACGCAGTCATTCTGGACGAATTCGACCGCGACGCCATTGGCTTGCGCATTGAGGCGGACCGCCGTGGCGCAGAACGGGTCGATGTCGGCGGCGGTCACCCCTGCCGCGCCGGCTTTGGCCGCGGCGATGGCGACGAGACCGGAGCCGGAGGCGAAGTCGAGCACGCGCTTGCCCCGCACCATGGCCGGGTTGTCGATGATATGGCGGGCAAGCCCCTGGCCGCCGGCCCAGGCAAAGGCCCAGAAAGGCGGCGGCAGCCCGATCTCGACCAGCTCGTCCTCCGTCCGCTGCCACAGATCATGCGCCTCGTCGGCAAGATACAGCGCAATCTCCGGCACATGCGGCGGCGCCATCAGCGCCGTATTGTCGAGGATGAAGCGTTCCGCGCTATGGCTCGTGAGAACCGTCACGGAGCCGGTGTCAGACCACCCATGCCGCAGACTTCCTTCCATTCGGCCGGAGTCACCGGCTGCACGGAAAGCCGGCCGAGCCGCACCAGCGCCATGTCGGCGAGCTTGGGATTGGCCTTGACCTGCTCCAGCGTCGGCGGGTTGGGCACATCCTTGAAGGCGCGGATGTCGACGCATTCCCAGCGCGGATCGTCCGATGTGGTGTCGGGATGAGCCAGTGCGCACACTTCGGCGATGCCGACCACGTTCAGCCCCTCGTTGGAGTGGTAGAAGAAGCCGAGATCACCGATCTGCATGGCCTTCATGTTGTTGCGCGCCGCATAGTTGCGCACGCCGTCCCATTGCGTGCCTGCCTTGCCCTTGGCCTTCAACGCCTCGAACGAGAAGACCGAGGGTTCGGATTTGAACAGCCAGTAGTTCATTCGTATTGCTCCTCCAGCCTTGTGCCGATTAATTAGCCGCCGGCTTGTTGAAGGTCCAGTTCCACTGGCGGACCTCGACGCTTTCGAACAGTCCCGCCTTGGCATAGGGATCGGCTGCCGACAGCGCCTGCGCGCCTGCCATGTCAGGCGCTTCGACGACGACGAGGCTGCCGTTGGACTTGCCGTCGGCGTCGAGGAACGGACCGGCGAAGGCCAGCTTCTTGTCGCTGTTCAGCCCTTCGAGAAAAGCGAGGTGCTCCGGCCGCGTATCGATGCGCACTTGCATGCTTCCGGGCTTGTCCTTGCAAATCAACGCGAACAACATGTCTCTGTCTCCTGATGCTGGAATCAATCGTCGGTTTCGGTCTTCAGCGGCCGGGTCATCAAGGCCGCCACAGCCTGCCGGATGGTGATGGTGCCGTCCAGTATGGCGGCGACTGCGGCGATGATAGGCGCGTCGATGCCGCGCTCGGTGGCGATGCGGGCGGCGATCGCCGCCGTCGGCACGCCTTCCGCCAGCGGCAGCCCGCCAAGCGGCTTGCCCTGGCCGAGCGCCAGTCCGTAGGCGAAGTTGCGCGATTGCGTGGACGAGCAGGTGAGCAGCAGGTCGCCAAGGCCGGAAAGCCCCATCAACGTCTCGGGTCTGGCGCCGAAGGCGGCACCGATGCGGCGCAGTTCGACGAAGCCGCGCGTCACCATGGCGGCCTGGGCACTGGCGCCAAGCCCGGCGCCGGTGACGGCACCCGCGGCGATGGCGAAGACGTTCTTCAAGGCGCCGCCGATCTCGACGCCGATCAAATCATCATTCGAATAGCAACGCAGATTTTCCGCCGAGAAGCGCGCGGCAAGCTTGGCCGCCAGCGCCTCGTCGCGGGCGGCAACCACCACCGCTGTCGGCAAGCCCCGGGCAACGTCCGTGGCGAAGCTCGGGCCGGACAGAGCGGCGACCGGATTCCCAGGCAGGATCTCCCCGACGATCGCCGAAAGCAAGTCGCCGGTGTCGCGTTCGATGCCCTTGGCGCAAAGGACAAGCGGAACGCCGGAAGGCATATGCGGCTTGGTGGCTGTCAGCATCGCCCGCAGCGATTGCGCAGGCGCCACTGCCAGCACGCAATCGGCACCGTCGAGCGCGGCTTGGATGTTGCTCGTCGCTACGATGCCGGCCTGGAGCGCGATGCCAGGCAGATAGCGTCGATTTTCGCCGTGGTCGATTGCGGCGACGGTCTCCGGGTCGCGCGCATAAAGGCGGACGAAATGGCCGGCACGCAGCATGGCCAGCGCCAGAGCGGTACCCCAGGCCCCGCCACCGAGTACGGCAACGCGCCAGCCGGTTGGCGCGGCCTCGATGCCGCTCATGCCTTCCTCGCTCATGCCCTCCTTGCTCATGCCCTCCTTGCTCATGCTTTGGCCCCGCGCCGGCCCGAGCCGATCATCGGCGCGGAGATGCTGTCCAGCGGCCAGCGCGAGCGCGGCACGAAATCGAAGCCGTTTTCTTGCGCCAGGCCTTCGCGCATCCGCTCGATGCCGGCCCAGGCGATCATTGCCGCATTGTCGGTGCAAAGTTTCAGCGGTGGCGCGACGAAGGCGAAGCGCGCCTCGGCGCACAGCCGTTCCAGCGTCGCCTTGATCGTATGGTTGGCGGCGACGCCGCCGGCGACGACCAGCGCCGGCGCGGCCGTGTCAGGGAATTCCCGGCGGAACCGGGCGAGCGCGCGCGAGACACGGTCGCCCAGCGCGTCGGCCACCGCCGCCTGGAAGGACGCGCAGATGTCGGCGACGTCCCGGTCGCTCAAGGGCTCGATCGCGCTCGCCGCCTGGCGCACAGCGGTCTTCAGGCCGGAGAACGAAAAATCGGGCTGCGCCGATCCCTTCATCGGACGCGGGAAGGCAAAACGACCCGCATCGCCCGATGCCGCCGCCTTCTCGACATTGGGACCGCCGGGATAGGGTAGGCCAAGCATCTTGGCCGTCTTGTCGAATGCTTCGCCGAGCGCGTCGTCGATGGTCGTCGCCCAGCGCTGGTAGTCGCCGACGCCGCGCACGGCCAGGATCTGTGTGTGGCCGCCGGAGACCAGCAGCAGGAGATAGGGAAAGTCGAGCCCATCGGTCAGCCGCGCCGTCAAGGCATGGCCTTCGAGATGGTTGACGGCGATCAGCGGCTTGCCGGTTGCGGCCGCGATCGCCTTGGCCGTCATCAACCCGACGATGAGGCCGCCGACGAGGCCCGGACCTGCGGTCGCGGCGATGGCATCGATGTCGGCCAGCGCCACGCCCGAATCGGCAAGGGCTGCCTCGACAATGCCGTCCAGCGCCTCGACATGAGCGCGCGCGGCGATCTCCGGCACAACCCCGCCGAAGGCGGCATGCTCCTCGATCTGCGACAGCACGATATTGGACAGGATTTTGGGCGCGGCATTGCCTTCCAGCGCCACGACGCTGGCGGCGGTCTCGTCACAACTCGTTTCAATGCCCAGAACGCGGATCAATTGGTCGCTGTCCCCAAGGATTGTGTATCGGGGCATTCCCCGGTAGGAGACGCCCGGAAAAGGCGACTTCGCTTGCCGGGGGGTTATCACGGACCGCGCGCCATGCAAACAATCTTGAAGATCGGAACACGCGGCAGCCCGCTGGCGCTGGCGCAGGCGCAGGAAACCCAGGCGCGGCTTATGGCGGCGCATGGTTTGCCGCAAGAAGCGTTCGAAATCGTCGTCATCTCGACCACCGGCGACCGCATCCAGGACCGGCCGCTGTCGGAAGCTGGCGGCAAGGGCCTCTTCACCAAGGAGATCGAGGAGGCGCTGCTCGCCCGCGCGATCGACATTGCCGTGCATTCCTCGAAGGACATGCCGACGCAGTTGCCCGATGGGCTGGAGCTGTCTGCTTTCCTGCCGCGCGAGGACGCGCGCGATGCTTTCGTCGGCAAGGCGGCTAAGACGATTGCAGACCTGCCGCGTGGCGCCAAAGTCGGCTCGTCGTCGCTCAGGCGGCAGGCGCTGATCCGCCGCATGCGGCCGGATCTCGACGTGGTGATGTTTCGTGGCAATGTGCAGACGCGGCTGCGCAAGCTCAATGAAGGCGTTGCCGCCGGCACCATCCTCGCCCATGCCGGGCTGAAGCGGCTCGGGCTCGGCCACGTGGTCACCGATCTGATCCCGCTCGACATCTTTCCGCCGGCGCCGGGCCAAGGCGCGATCGGCATCGAAACCCGCATAGGCGATGGCGACGTCGAACAGATGCTGGCGGCCATCCACGACCTGCCGACCGGACAGGCGCTGGCTTGCGAGCGCGCTTTCCTGGCGGCCCTCGACGGCTCCTGCCGCACGCCGATTGCCGGTCATGCCGTGATAGACGGCGCGGACCTTTCTTTCGCGGGATTGATCATCTCGCCTGATGGCACGCAGTCGCACATGGTCGAGATGAAAGGCCTGGCGCTGGATGCCGCCCGCATCGGTGAAGAGGCGGCAAGGACGGTGCGGGCCAGGGCCGGCGAGACATTCTTCGACGGCTGGGCCTGACGGTGCAGCGCGTTCTGGTGACGCGGCCTCAACCGGGCGCCTCCCGCACCGCGCGAATGCTCAAGGACATGGGGTTTCTACCGCTGCTTTTGCCGCTGACCGAGACGGTGGCCTTGCCGATCGATACGGACCTCGTCATCGGCAATGCCGTGGCCGTTGCGGTGACCAGCGCCAATGGCGTGCGCTTTGCGCCTAAGGAGGTCGTCGCCCGGCTTTCGGACTTGCCTTGCCATGCCGTCGGCAAGAGGACCGCGCAAGCCGCGCGTGAAGCAGGATTTTTGTCCGTCAGCGAAGGTCCCGGCAATGCCGAAGGTCTTGCTGGCAGTCTTGCCGGCGAATTCCAGGGCAAGACCATTGTCTATCTCTGCGGACGCGTGCGCTTCCCGGCATTCGAGCAGCGGCTGCAAGCTGCCGATGTCGGGGTCCGCCCCGTCGAGACATACGACACGCTCGCCGTGACCTATTCGGACGAGGCCGTGCTTGCCCGTCTGTCGGGGCAAACCGCGGATGCGGTGCTGCTCTATTCCGCCAGGGCGGCTGCTGCGCTGCAGGCCTTGGTCAGGCGGCCTGCGCTGCATGAAGCCTTTGACAAGACGCGGGTTTTTGCCCTGTCGCATCGCATCGCCGCCGTCCTTGGCGACGTCGCTGGCGACCGCATCCACATAGCCGCGCGGCCCGACGAGGGTGCGCTGCTTTCGCTTTTGCGGCCCGGGTCCTGAGCCGCGTCATCACACCGCCCCTTTTCACCGCTTGGTGATGTGCTAGACCCTCTTTGAACCATCCCCAAGCGAATTTGCGGAGCCCAAGCATGGTCAAGACGCCGAAGATGCGACATTCGAAAAGCCGCCGCGAGCCGGTGACCATCGAACTTGAGCCCGGCGCCGTTTCCCGCATCGCCGACGAGAATGCCGCCAGGGCCGGGGCGCAAACCGACGAGGCCAAGGCGGAGGAAGCCGCGAACGCCTCGCGGCCGGAGGCGCCCGAAGAGCCTGTGCACGCCGACCAGACCGATCTAGAACCCTGGGAGCACGCCGAGGCGACAGCGCCCCGATCGGAACGATCCGCGGAAAGCGCCGCCAAGGCGGACGAACCGGCGGCAGCCTACCCCGGTTCCCGGGACGACGCCGCTGGCAAGGCCGGCGCCTTCGACTACAGTTTCGAGGACACATCGGCGAAGCGCGCCGAACCTGAACCGGCCGGGCCAGTAACCGGCGCCTCGGCGGGGAACGGGAAAACCGCATCCGCACCGCCACCGCCGAAGCGGGTCAACGGCATCGCGGCCGGCATCATCGGCGGTGTCATCGCACTGGTCGGCGCCGGCGGATTGCAGTTCGCCGGCCTGCTCGGCGCGCCGGGGTCCGCTCCCAGCGTCTCGCTCGAAGGCGTCAACGGCGAAATCGCCGCGCTCAGAGCCGAGATCGCGGATCTGAGGCAAGCCGGCGACGGCGGTGCGTCGGCCAAGGTCGACGGGTTGTCCGCGGCGTTGGATCAGGTCAGGACGGATGTCGCAGCGCTCAAATCGGCGGTCGAGCAAGGCGGAGCGGGCGACAATGCCGGGCTGGCCGCGCTTGGCGACAAGGTCAGGCAGATCGAGACGGCGGTTACGGCGCTCGGCAAGGCCGGCAACTCGGCCCCAGTCGATCTCGGTCCGCTCAATGAAAGGGTGGCCGGCCTCGATGCGCTGGTGAAATCGGCCGGCGAGGCGGCGGCGAAGCAGGACAGTCGGCTCACCGCGCTGGAGCAGTCGGTGTCGCAGCTTTCTGGGAAAGTCGAGGCGCAGGCCGGACAGCCGAAGGTCGCGCTCGCCATCGCCGCTTCGGCACTGAAGGCGGCGCTCGACCGTGGCGCGCCGTTTGGTGCCGAACTCGAGACCTTCGCCGCGATCGCGCCGGACGCGCCGCAGCTTGCGGCTCTGCGCGCCTACGCCCAAAAGGGCGTCCAGACCCGCACCGAGATCGCATCGCAGATGGATGCCGCCGCCAACGCCATGGTCGCGGCGGCCACGCCGGTCGACGAAAATGCCGGGCTGCTGCAGAACCTTCTGTCGAGCGCCGAATCGCTGGTCAAGGTCCGGCCGATCGGCGCTGTCCAGGGCGCCGGCGCGCCGGAAACCATTGCGCGCATGGAGGTGGCGGTCAATCAGGGCGACTATGCCAAGGCGCTCACAGAATATGAGACGCTGCCCGCGCCTGCAAAGGCGGCCGGCGCCGATTTTGCCGGCAAGCTGAAGGCACGCATCGAGGTCGAGACGCTGATCGATGCGCTGATATCAGGCGCGATGAAGGCGTGAGGAACTGGCGATGATCCGAATCCTGCTCTTCCTCGCCGTCGTCTTCGCGCTGGGCCTAGGCTTTGCCTGGCTGGCGGACCGGCCGGGCGACATGGTCATCACCTTCAACGGCTACCAGTATCAGGTCAGCCTGATGGTGGCGGCGGTGGCGGTGGTCGCTGTCGTCGCGGCGGTGATGATCCTGTGGTGGCTGATCAAGTCGGTCTGGAACAGCCCCTACACCATTTCGCGCTATTTCCGGGTGCGGCGCCGCGACCGCGGCTATCAGGCGCTGTCGACCGGCATGATCGCCGCCGGCGCCGGCGACGGCGCGCTGGCCCGCAAGAAGACCAAGGAAGCGGCCAAGCTGATCCGCTCCGACCAGGAGCCATTGATCCATCTGCTCGAGGCCCAGGCTTCGCTGCTCGAAGGCGACCACGAAGGCGCGCGCCAGAAATTCGAGAGCATGCTCGACGATCCCGAAATGCGGCTGCTCGGCCTGCGCGGGCTTTATCTCGAAGCCGAGCGCCTGGGGGACCGCAATGCCGCCAGGCACTATGCTGGGCGCGCCGCCGGCATGGCGCCGCAACTGGCCTGGGCGGCCGAATCGACGCTTGAAGAGCTGACCGGGCGCGGCGACTGGGACGGCGCGCTGAAGCTGGTCGAGGCGCAGAAGGCGACCCGCCAGATCGAACGTGACGCCGCCAACCGCCGACGAGCCGTGCTGTTGACCGCCAAGGCGCAGTCACTCGCCGACAGCGATCCCGCAGCTGCCCGCACGGCGGCGATAGAGGCCAATCGGCTGCAGCCGGAGTTCGCGCCGGCCGCGGTCGCGGCTGCGACGCTGCTGTTTCGCCAGAACGACGTGCGCAAGGGCTCGAAGATCCTCGAGACAGCCTGGAGGGCCGAACCGCATCCGGAGATAGCGGAGCTCTATACCCATGCCAGGCCGGGTGACGCCGTGCTCGATCGCCTCAACCGGGCGAGGAAATTGCAGGAGATGAAGAAGAACCACGCCGAATCCTCGATGACGGTGGCGCGCGCCGCGCTCGATGCACAGGATTTTGCGACTGCCCGCCGCGAAGCCGAGGCGGCGATCCGGATGGACCGCCGCGAGGGCGCCTATCTGCTTTTGGCCGACATCGAAGAAGCCGAGACGGGCGACCAAGGCAAGGTGCGACAGCTCTTGTCCAAGGCGGTGCGGGCGCCGCGCGACCCGGCCTGGGTCGCCGACGGCGTCGTCTCGGAGCGCTGGGCGCCGGTATCGCCGGTCACCGGCCGGCTTGACGCCTTCGAGTGGCGCGCCCCGATGGAGCGTCTCGGCCAGCTGATCGACAGCCGTGACGATGCGCCGGACGCCCCGGCGGTGGCGATCGAGGCGCCGGGCAGGCCGGCGCAGGAAGAGTCGGTCGAGGTGATCGATCACGCTGGCCCGGGCGGCGAGACGGCCGGCAAGCAGGCCGAGAACGATCAGGACCACGTCAGGCCGGTGACGGCGCAGGCTTTCGCCGCGGTGCCCGCCGATGCCGAGGCCGTCGAACCGGCGCAGGAACTGGCACGCCTGCCGGACGATCCCGGCGTCGATCCGGACGATGCGGCGGAAAAGTCGCCGCGCCGGTTCCGGTTGTTTTGAGTTGGCTGGGTGGCCCGGCCGTTTGGGAATGGATCGATGTTCGAACGCGTTTTGTCGTTTCTGAGGGATTTGCCGACCGGCACCGGCGCCAGCGCCAGCGCCGATGATCCGCGCGTGGCAGCCTCGGCGCTGCTCTACCACGTGATGAGCGCCGACGGCGTGCGCCAGGACGTCGAGTGGGAACGGTTCAAGGCAGTGCTGGCGCAGGCCTATTCGGTCAGCGGCAACGAGCTCGACGCGCTGGCCGCCGCCGGCGAGCGCGCCGACAACGAGGCGATCGACCTCTATGCCTTCACCAGCGTGCTGAAGCGCCACCTCGATGCCGAAGGCCGCAAGGCTTTCATCGGCCTGATGTGGGAGATCGTCTATGCCGATGGCGAGCTGCACGAGTTGGAAGACAACACGGTCTGGCGCGTTGCCGAGCTGATCGGCGTCGAACGCCAGGATCGCATCGAGGCGCGCCGCAAGGCGGCGGCCGCGGCGCCGGGGGCCCGTGGAACGTCGAGCGACGAATAGGATCCATCCGCCGATGCCGCCGATGCCGCCGCGTTCGAAGCCGAGAATCCTGATCGTGCTGCATCAGGAGAATTCGAGCCCCGGGCGCGTCGGCCACATGCTTCTCGAAGAGGGCTTCGATCTCGACATCCGCCGCCCGCCGCTTGGCGATCCCTTGCCAGAGACGCTCGACGGCCATGCCGGGGCCGTGGTGTTCGGCGGGCCGATGAGCGCCAATGACGAGGACGAGTTCGTCCGCCGCGAGACCGAGTGGCTTGAGGTTCCGCTGCGCGAGAACCGGCCGCTGCTGGGCATCTGCCTTGGCGCGCAGATGCTGGTCAACCATTTGGGCGGCAAGGTCGAGGGGCATGGCGAAGGGCTTGTCGAGATCGGCTGGTATCCGTTGAAGGCGACGGAAGCGGGCCAGAAACTGATGCGCTGGCCGGAAATGGTCTATCAGTTCCACCGCGAAGGTTTTTCGCTGCCCAGCGACGCGACCTTGCTGGCGACCGCCGAGACCTATCCCAACCAGGCTTTCCGCTACCGCGACAATGCCTGGGGCATCCAGTTCCACGGCGAATTGACCAGGCTGATGATGCAGCGCTGGGTGGTGCGCGGCGCGCACCGCTTCGAATTGCCGGGCGCCCAGCCCGGCCGCGACCATCTCGGCGGCAGGCTGATCTGGGACATGCACCTCAAGCGCTGGCTGGACGAGTTCCTGGTGCTGATTTTCGGCGGCCGACGGCGCGGTCGCGGCACAACCATCCCCTGATGGCGGGTCGTTTAACGCCTGCTAGTTCGAAAACGTCACGCTCACGCCGCGCTGACGAAAATAAGCCTGCATCAATTTGCGGCCCGAGCGGTTGTTCTGCGCCAGTTTGGTGGGATCGAACACCGCCTGCTTCATCCCCTCTCGTGCCAGCGCTGCCTTAAGCGTCGCGATATGGGCGTCGAGATCGGCATTGTCGGCCCGCAGCGACACATAGATACTCTCGGTTGCCTCAGCCACGGTCGGTTCGCTCACAGGTATCGTCCTTTGGTTGGTCGGGCGGCGGCTTAGCACGGATTCGCAGCCCGCCGATACCGGTGGACCTGAATTCGATGCCCCGTCAGTTTCGTCCATTGAGGTGCCGCACCCTTCGGAGCGCCGGGAACAGGTAGGCCCACAGGCCGGCAACGGCGATGGCGCCGACGCCGCCGATGACGACGGCCGGCACCGTGCCGATCAGCGCCGCCATGGTGCCGGCGCGGAATTCGCCGAGCTCGTTGGAGGCGCCGACGAAGACCTGATTGACGGCGTTGACGCGGCCGCGGACATGATCGGGGGTCCAGAGCTGGATCAAGGTTTCCCTGATGTAGACGCTGAACATGTCGGTGGCGCCGAGGAAGGCCAATGCCAGGATCGACAGCCAGGCGATGGTCGACAGGCCGAACAGCACCGTAAAGGCGCCGAACGCGGCCACGAAGCCGAGCATGATCAGGCCCGCGTGGTTGCGGATAGGATGACCAGCGAGCCAGATGGCGACACAGATGGCACCCACCCCTGGCGCCGAGCGCAGCAAACCAAGTCCCCAGGGACCGAGTTGCAATATGTCGCGGGCATAGATCGGCAGCAGCGCCGAGGCGCCGGACAGGAGCACGGCGAAGAGATCGAGCGAGATGGCGCCAAGCACGATCTTCTCGCCCCAGATGTAACCGAAGCCGGCGAACAGGGTCTGCATGGTCGGCTTGTCGGTCTCGCTGCGCTGTGCCGGCCTCGGTATGGTGAAGATCAGCAGCCCGGCGACGAGCATCAGCGCCGTGGCCGTGCCATAGGCCACCTCGGCCGATACGCCGTAGAGAAGGCCGCCGGCGACCGGCCCGACGATGGTCGCCGTCTGCCAGGCCGACGAGTTCCAGGCAATGGCGTTGGCGAAATCCCGGGGCGGCACCAGATTGGCGAACAGCGACGACGAGGCCGGTCCGAAGAAGGCGCGGGCGATGCCGAACATGGCGAGCACGATGAAGATTGGCAGCGGGCCACTGATGCCGCGCAGGGTCAGGATGAGCAGCGCGAGCGCGCAGATCGCCTCGAGCAGCACCGCCAGCGCCATGATCAGCCGGCGGCCGAAACGGTCGGCAACGACCCCCGTGACCAGCACCAGGAGCAGCGCAGGCAGGAACTGGACGATGCCGACAAGCCCGAGATCGAGCGGGTCGCGGGTCAGATCGTACATCTGCCAGCCGACCGCGACGGACACGATCATGGTGGCGAATGTGGTGAGGAAGCGCGCCGCCCAATAGCTCAGGAAGGAGCGATGGCGGAACGCGGCATAGCGCTGGTCCGGTGATATCTGTTCGGAGGTCATGGAACGAGGCCCCGTTAGAAGGATGGAGGCCGGCGGGGCACTTCCACGATGGACGCTGGTCCGGCCGGGGAGCCCTTTAGCCCAGTTCGACGTATGACGCGCGCAAAAAACAGGTTCTGGATCAAGGATTTTCTGACGTGTTCCATCGAACGCACACGAAACTCACCCGCCAAGACCCGGCGGGACAGGAAAGCCTATCGGGTGTCTCGAAGACCGCATGCCCCCCCATCGTGCACGCGATAACCTTGAAAGCCGATCCGTGAGCAGCATTCTTTCGGCCTGCCCACTGGCCTGGCCGAAACCTACCAATACATTGGGGTTCTGGCGATAATGTCGAGCGTAACTCCACCCTTATATATCGTCGTCCCTTGTGAATTGGAATAATAGACCATTTTATGCTGGAATAGTCGAAAAGCGTAGGCGTAACCCAGCAATCTTTTTGCTGGAGCCTTTCTGTCAATCATATTTAAGTACTTGCTAAATCAAGCAGGGTGCTTACTGGGTTATTAAGCATTCTCAAAACAGAACTCAAGATCTGGCAATTTTCCCTTGCTAGCCGGCGACATCGGCTACAACCTATGGATACATCAACCGCGCCGGCGGATCGTTGGCATGCTTGGGCGGATGGGCGCTAGGCATGGAGAGGGAAATGGACATTCGCCAAGGCGGCTCCCGCTGGGAGCGTTCCCCTCGACTTGAGGAATTGCGACAGCCGGCAGCAAAGTCGTCGAATGCCTGGACCACAGCCCGGGCGTTTCGTGGTCCGCGAAGCTTTTGTCCTCTTCGGATCGTCCCCCGATCGACGGATGAATCGCTGCCGCCGGGGAGCGAGGAGAATAAACCGTGAAACATATAGTCTATTCGGTCATCGCCAGTGTTTTACTGGCGGTCGCCGGCTGCACCACCGACGATCAGACCATCGACACCAGGCCGCAATACGACAAGCAAGGCAATCCCAATTTCGATACGCGAGGCAGATACATTGGCTGCCATGGGATCGGATGCAAAGTCGATGACCCTGGCGATGGGGATCAAAGCATCGACGACAGGCCGCAATACGACAGGCAAGGCAATCCAAACTTCGATACGCAGGGCAACTATCAGGGGTGCAATGGTATTGGCTGCCAGGTCGATGCGCCTGACGATGACAATTCATCGGGTGACGACGATTCCGACTGACAGCCACACTCCGCAAAGGAAGAGGAAAACCACCTATGTCTGAATTCGGCGACTTGGTTCGACGGCACGCCAAAATCGTCATGATCGGGCTGGCGGGGTTGATACCGACATCTGCTTTCGCGAACGATGCCTGCGACGGCGTCAAGGTCGAAGTGACGAAGGCGCGCAAACAGGAATATGCACCGCTCGTCGCTTCGGCGATGGACAATAAGTTCAAGCCCGCCCGCGCCAAGTTCATCACCATCTTGGAAAGCGGCAACTGGAGCGCCGCTTATGTCTCCACGCCTGTGAGCGATGACGGCGTGATGTTCTTCCAGACCGTCGACGGAAAGAAGCAGTTTCGTGACGTATGGGGCGGCTATGCCGATCCATCGGAAAAGCCTGGACTGGTATCCTGGGCGAAGAAGCTTGGAGCACCGGAAAAGCTGGCCAGGTGCTTCGCCGAAACCGTTACGGAATGACGATGCCGCTCACCTGCAAAGAGGACGAGACCAATGAAAACCGCAATTCTGACCACCGCCGTGGTTCTGGCCATGCCGGCTTTCGCTTTTGCCAAGGACAAGTGCGCCGGCGCCAAGGATCAGGCCACCATGAACCAGTGCGCCGATGCTTCGTTCAGGAAATCCGACAAGAAGCTCAACGAACTTTACAAGCAGATCGAAACCCGCCTGAAGGACGACGCGGATACCAAGAAGCTTCTTGTCCAAGCGCAGCAGGATTGGATCAAGTTCCGCGACGCTGAGTGCAATTTCCAGACCGCGGGAGCGGCCGGAGGCAGCGTGGTCCCCATGCTCCTCTCGATGTGCATGGATGGCCTGACGCAATCCCGGGTCAAGGATTTCGACGGTTACCTGAACTGCAAGGAAGGCGATCTGAGCTGTTCCGTTCCGGCAGCGAACTGAGCTTTCCTGCCTGCCTGCAGGCGGGGTGGAAAATCATTCCCTCAGCGCGGCGGAGATGGCGTCGAGCCCCCCTGCAATTGCGCGCTCGCCGTGGAAGAGCGCAAGATCGGGCAGCGACAGGCCGAGGTCGAATAGCTTCTGGTCGGCGATCGAATTTCGGAGAGATTGTAACGGATGCGGTCGTAGCCGTATTCCTGCGGCGCCTCTTTCTCGATCACCAGCCTGGTGTAGTTCATGGCTTTCCCAAGGCCTGTCTGCACATCCAAGCCACAAAAGCATGAAGCCTGCCAAGACGGACCGCCGGCAGGCCTCAATCAAACCATTGGCTCAGCGCCGGAATGCGCGCTCAGGCCGAGACCTTGGCTTTCCTGCCCCTGGCCGGCGCTTTCGGGGCGACGGCCTTGCGGCCGAGACCGATCGACTTAGCCAGTTCCGAACGCGAGGCCGCGTAATTGGGAGCGACCATCGGATAGTCCGACGGCAAGCCCCATTTGGCGCGGTAGGCGTCCGGCGTCAGGCCGAAATGCACGCCCAGATGACGCTTCAGCGATTTGAACTTCTTGCCGTCCTCCAGGCAGATGATGAAATCCGGCGTCACCGACTTCTTGGGATTGACCGCCGGCACGAGCGGCGCCGCCACGGGTACGGCCGGCTGGCCGAGCCCGCTGATCGAAGCGCTGACGCTGGCGATGAGGTCGGCCAGGCCGGAGGCGGGCAGGCGGTTCTTCTCGACGTAAGCCGACACGATATGGGCGGTCAGCTCGAGAAGGTCGATATCCTTGCGAGCGTCGTTGCTGTCGTCGGTCAATCTATTTTCCTCCGTCTATGGCGTATGGGGCCCGAAATCGGCACAGTTTCGGATGGGATGATGCGCAAAGTTAAAGTGCGGCGGCGTCTTTGCACGTCCCTCGCGGTTCGTCGCGATGTAGTGCGCCGGAATTCCTAGTCGGCAAATCTGCGCAATGCAACGACTTGGCCCCGCGTCACACATTATTTTGAATAACTATACTGAACTGTAATACTATCAGACGATCAGGGCCTTGTCTCGCCACAGACGAAATCCGCCTTCGAAGGCGCGTGTGTTGTCGCCGCGCCTGCTGTCGGCGGGCAAATCGCCGAGCTTGTCGACATTGCCGCCGCCGATGACGACATAATCGGGCTGCATGGCGGCGCGCAGCCGGTCGACGACGTCGAAAACGGATTTTCGCCATTTCTTCTTGCCGCGTTTTATCAGGCCGCGCTCACCGACATAGTCCTCGAAGCTCTTGCCCTTCTTATAGGGAAGATGGGCGAGTTCCATCGGTTGGGCGACGTTGTCGACGATCATCGCCGCACCCAGGCCGGTTCCCAACCCCAGGAACAGCATGCGACCGCCTTCATAGCTGCCGATGGCCTGCATCAGCGCGTCGTTGACCACCTTGACCGGTTTGCCGAACTGCGCGGCGAAGTCGAAGCCGGCCCAGCCCTTGCCGAGATTGGCGGGATCGAACAAGGGCCTGTTGTGATGCACCGGGCCGGGATAGCCCATCGAGATGACGTCGTAGGACAGTCCGTCGGCCAGCGCCTTCACCGCATCGATCATCTGCTGGGGCCTCAGGTCCGGCCCGGAATCGGCGCGGCGCTCAGCACCGCCTGAGCTGGTGAGGATCTTGACGTGCGAGCCGCCTATGTCGATCGACAGCACGATCGGATCGCCGCTCGCCGCTTTCGGCCTTGCCGTCCTGGCCATGCTGCCCTCTCCCAGCCTATTTCGATGGATTGATCCAGCCGTTCGGCGGCCCGAAGCCGTTCATGGCGGCTGCCGGCCCCCAGGTCTTCGGTTCATAAAGATGCGGCGGCGTGGTGTCGCCGAGGACCGGCCCGACGATGCGCCAGGCAAGTTCGCTGGCGTCCTGGCGGGTAAAAAGCTGGCCATTGCCGTTCATGGCATCGCCGATCAGCCGTTCATAGGGCGGCATATCGCCCTTGCTGTCGTCGAGCGCCGTCAGTTCGACCTGTTCGCCGACCATGTCGTCGCCCGCTGCCTTGCGCTGGGCGCCGATCGAGATCGCCACCTGCGGGTCGATGCGGAAGCGCACATAGTTGGCGTCGTTCGGCTTGATCGGGTCGAAGACATCGAGCGGCGGCCGCTTCAGCCGCACGATCACCTCCGTGGCATGCACCGGCATGTTCTTGCCGGCGCGGATGAAGAACGGCACGTCCCGCCAGCGCCAGGTGTCGACGAGGAAGCGCACCGCCGCGAAGGTTTCGACCGGCGAGTTGGGCGCCACGCCGGGCTCGGCGAGATAGCCGTCGAATTGGCCACGCACGATATCGTCCTTGGTCAGGGTGCGGATCGCGCGCAGCACCTGCACCTTCTCGTCGATCAGGTCGTCGGCGGAACGGCCGACCGGCGGTTCCATCGCCAGCAGCAGGAGGATGTTGAGCAGATGGTTCTCGATGACGTCCCTGACGCAGCCGACCTCGTCATAGAAGCGGCCGCGCCCATCGATGCCGAAATCCTCGGCCATGGTGATCTGCACGCTCTCGACGAAATTGCGGTTCCAGATCGGTTCCAGGAAGGAATTGGCGAAGCGGAAATAGAGCAGGTTCTGGATCGCCTCCTTGCCGAGATAGTGATCGATGCGGAAGATCGACTGTTCGTCGAACACCAGATGCAGCACTCGGTTCAGCCAGCGCGCCGATTGCAGGTCATGGCCGAAGGGCTTTTCCACCATCAGCCGCGCGCCGCGCGCCGTGCCCGATTGCTCCAGGCCCTGGACCACCGTCTCGAACATGGTCGGCGGCACCGCCATGTAGTGCAGCGGCCGCTGGGCGGTGCCCAGCGCGCTCTTCAGTTTCTCGAACGTGGCCGGGTCGCGATAGTCGCCGCTGACATAGCGCAGCAGCGAAGCGAGCTTGGCGAACACCTTCTCGTCGATCTTGCCGAGCGTATTGACGATGCCGTCGCGCGCGCGGTCCTGCAATTTCCTCAAATCCCAGGCGTCGAAGGCGACGCCGATCACCGGTTCGGTAAGCGTTCCCTTGGCGACCATGGCATAGAGGGAAGGAAATATCTTCTTGTGGGCGAGGTCGCCGGTCGCCCCGAAGAGCACCAGCGTATCGGACCGTTCCGGGCTCATGAGCGCGTCTCCCCTGCCGCCGTCACTTGCCGGCCTTCGGTTTTTCGACATGGCCGCCGAATGCATAGCGCATGGCCGACAAGAGCTTGTCGGCGAATTCGGATTCGCCTTGCGAGGAGAAGCGGTCGAAGAGGGCCGAGGACAGCACCGGCGCCGGCACGCCGGTGTCGATGGCCGCTTTCAGGGTCCAGCGGCCTTCGCCGGAATCGGACACCCGGCCGCCAAACTGGGTCAGGCCGGGATCGCTCTTCAACGCGCCGGCGGTGAGATCAAGCAGCCACGAGCCGATGACGCTGCCATGCCGCCAGACCTCGGCCACTTCGGCAAGGTCGATGTCAAACTGGTAGTATTCGGGGTTCTGCAACGGGCTGGTCTCGGCATCGGCCTCGCGCTTGACCTTGCCGGCATTGCCGGCCTTGAGAATATTCATGCCTTCGGCATAGGCGGCCATGACGCCATACTCGATGCCGTTATGGACCATCTTGACGAAGTGGCCGGCGCCGCTCGGGCCACAATGCAGATAGCCGAAGGGCGCCGTGCCGGCCGTCTTGTCGGGAGCGGGCGCACCGGCATCCGCGCCGGGCGCCAGCGTGGCGAAGACCGAATCGAGATGCCGGACCGCGTCATCGGGCCCGCCGATCATCAGGCAGTAGCCGCGATCCAGGCCCCAGACGCCGCCGCTGGTGCCGACATCGACATAGTTGAGGCCTTTGGCGGCGAGCTTGGCGGCCCGGTCGACGTCGTCGTGATAGTAGGAATTGCCGCCGTCGATGATGATGTCGCCGGGTTCCATCAGCGCCGCCACCTGATCGACGATCTTGCCGGTGATGGCCGCAGGCAGCATCAGCCACACGCAGCGCGGCTTGGCGAGCTTGCCGACGAATTCCGCCATCGATGCAGCCCCCGAGGCGCCGTCGCCGACCAGGGCCGCGACGCTTGCCGGGTTGATGTCGTAGACGACGCATTCGTGGCCGTCACGCATCAGGCGCCGGACCATGTTGGCGCCCATTCGGCCCAGTCCCATCATTCCGATCTGCATGGTCTCATCCTTGTGTCTTGAAGAGGATCTGTCGGGAAGGATCTACAGTCTGTCCTGTTCACCAATGATGACGGAGAAGTCGACATTCTCCCAATCGCCGCTGCCGGGCCAGAAAAAAGTGAAGATCAGCGTGCTCCCCTCGGGCAGGCCGGCGACCGGCAGATCAGCGAGGTGGATGCCGAAAGCATTCTCGCTGGTCGCGCTGTCATGCACGGCCGCCCAATTGTCGACGCTCCAATGGACGGTCGCCTTCGCCAAAAGCTCGAGGCGCATTGTCTTGCCGGCCGGCATGGAACGGATTTTGTTGTTGAAGCGCCATGTCCTGAACATCGAGACGATCTTTTTGTCGATGTAGCGTTCGACGCCTTGCGGCGGCATGTCGAACACCACGCCGTCGCGCAACGAGCGCAACAGCTTGATGTGCTCGGAATGCGCCCAGACCAGTGGCATGGCGCTGCCCGAGGGCTTGCCATGCAGCAGTTCGCGGTCGGGCAGGTCGGCACCGTCCCAGACCTGCTCCGGCAACAGGCCGCCCGGCCCGGCCGAGCCCTCCATTGCCGCAAGCAGCAAGGTCGCCTTGTCCTTGCGCCCAGCCGCCAACTCGTAATGGGCCCGTTCGCCGGCGAGCAGCGGCCAGGGGCGGCCTCGGCCGGTGCCGTCGAATGGCGCGCCGTCCTCGTGCTCGCCATAGCCGTCGCCGGTGTAGCGATACCAGAGCGGCCCCTGTGGCAGTTGGCGGCGCAGCTGCGCGTCGATGACCTTGACCGTGCCGACGATGCGCGGATCGTCGGCTGCCCTGAGGCCAAAGCGCACCAGCGCCAAGGCGTCCGGGCTGACGATTTCCTGCGCCGGCCGGTCGGCCTCGCCGGGCGGGCAGTTCTTGATCGGCACATAGCCGTCCTTCGGCGAACCGGCCTCGGCGCTGTCGGGCGGTGCGATGCGGACATAGTAACCCGCGACGCCGGCCGCCTCGCAACTTGCCGTGCCGGTGACATAGGTCCAGCGCTCGACCTGGTCATTCCAGCCGTCGGCGGTCTCGCGCAGATAGCTTGCTGCGTCCTGCTTGCCGCAGGCCTCCAGCATATCCGCGGCGGCAAGCAGCGCCGCGATCTCAACGGCGAGCGTGAACGGGCTGTAACCGGCGTCCTCTTCCCAGCGGTCCTCGCCGGTGACGGGTCCATTGCGCACGACATAGGCTGCGGCGCGCTCGATCATCGGCAGGAAGCCAGAGAGCATGGCGCGCGGCAAATGGCCCTGGCGCCGCAGCGCATCCGCCAGCAGCAGCGGAAAGGCGCATTCATCCATCTGGATGCCCGGCCAATAAGCTGTCCCATCGAGCCAGGCGTTCTGCGGCCAGTGGCCATCCGGCTGCTGGACGGAGCAGAGATAGTCGAGGGTTTGCAGGGCCGAAGCGGCATCGCCGGCGGCGAGAAAGCCGCCCGCCGTCTCGACCAGATCGCGCGGCCAGACCAGATGGTAACCGCCGAGATCGTCGTCGCCCTTGTCGAAGCCCCATGGGATAGACAGGCTGGCGACCGCCGCGCCCGGCATGAGCGATGACCGGTGCGTCGCCAGGACGGCGGTGGAGATCCTGTAGCTGTTCACTCCGGACGCGCCACGGCGGTCCAGCCGCAGCAGGCCAGCCTGCCATTCGCGCCATTGTTCGGCGTAGGACGTCGCCGCCGCCGCGAAACCCTGCCTGAGGCTGGCGAAGGCATTTCGAGCGGCCTCCTCGGACGTCGCCCCGAAGCCCAGCGCCAGCACGGCTTTGGAATTGTTGGCGGAAAACCCGATTTCGCCGGTCAGCGCGACATTGCCGTCCTCGGCTCCCTGAAAGGCTGGATCGAGCCGACCGGTGTTGCGCAGTTGCTGCCAGCCGTCGGAGACGCCGACATAGCCGGCCGAGCCGTTCCGCCAGGGCAGCGATGAGGCCAGCGCAAGGCAAGTGCCGCGGCCCGAGGCGAACAGCACAGGCTCTCCCTCATGGTCGCCGACCCAGGCGGTGTTGCCCATGCCGGCATTGACCAGATGCGGCGCCAGCAAGGCGTGGACGCGGTAGTCGCCCGGCGCGCCCTTGAGCGGCGTGAAGGTGATCTCCTGCAGCAAGGTGGGTCGTGCAGGGTCGGCCAGGATACGCTTCTCGATCCGGTAGGCGCCGTCATCAGCGGTGTTGACCAGCCTGTAGGCTGGCACGCCTTCTTCGAACGGTTCGATGCCATGCGCGGCATCACGTTTTTCTTCCGAGAAATATCCGTTCGGGCCGGTGACAATCAGGCCGAGGTCGCGGGTGCAGGCACTGTCGACACCGGGATAGTAGATCTCGTTCAGGATGCCATGGCTGACCGTGAACCAGACGCGGCTCGACGGCGAAAGCGCCGCGCCGACGCCGCTTTTGGCGCTTGACGTCCAGCGCGCCGGAATTCCCGGAGCCCCCGGGGGAACGATCGGCGTCACTGCCATGCGTCTGCGGCCTCCTGCCCGCATGCCTAGCCCATCCACCGAAGCCTTTTCAATCGTCGCACCGCAATGTGATCAGCGGCATCTTATGGATTGCAGTTGACAGCTCGCCGGCCTTCTGCACTTTTGTCTGACAATAGATAAAAAACAGGTACGCAAGCGCTATAGTCACCAGCAGCCATCAAGACCAGCAACTCGGGAGGAGTATGACATGAAGAAACTGTTCGTCCTGGGCACCCTTGCAGCGGTGCTCGCAGCCGGTACGGCGTTTGCCGACACCAGCGGCAAGAAGATCGCTTTCTCCAACAATTACGCCGGCAATTCGTGGCGGCAGGCGATGCTCGACAGCTACAACGCCGTCACCAAGAAGGCGGTGGCCGACAAGGTGGTCGGGGCCGCCGATGTCTTCACGACGGCCGACAAGGAAGTGCCGACCCAGGCAGCCCAGGTGCAAAACCTGATTCTACAGGGCTATGACGCCATCGTCATCAACGCCGCCTCGCCCGACGCGCTGAACGGTGCCATCAAGCAGGCCTGCGACGCCGGCATCGTGGTCGTTTCCTTCGACGGCATCGTCACCGAACCCTGCGCCTACCGCGTCGTCGTCGACTATAAGGACATGGGCAAGCAGGAAGTCGAGCATATGGCCAAGTTCCAGCCCAAGGGCGGCAACCTGCTCGAGATCCGTGGCCTCGCCGGCACCTCGATCGACGACGCCATCCATGCCGGCATCCTCGAAGGCGTGGCCGCCCATCCCGAGTTCAAGATCGTCGGCTCGGTGACCGGCGACTGGGACCAGACGACGGCGCAGAAGGCGGTGGCGACCATCCTGCCCTCGCTGCCCGAAATCGTCGGCATCGTCGACCAGGGCGGTGACGGCTATGGCGCCGCGCAAGCCTTCGCCGCCGCCGGCAAGCCGCGCCCGACCATCATCATGGGCAACCGCCAGGACGAGCTGAAATGGTGGAAGGAACAGAAGGAAAAGGACGGCTACCAGACCTGGTCGGCCTCGATCGCGCCCGGTGTCTCGACGCTCGCCTTCTGGGTGGCGCAGCAAGTGCTCGACGGCCGCAAGGACATTCCCCACGACCTGCTGGTGCCGTATCTCGCCTTCACTCAGGACGATTTCGAGGCCGCTCTGCCGAAGATCAAGGAGGGCGGTGTCGCCACGCACGAATACACACAGGAAGATGCCATCGCGGCCATCAAAGCCAATATCAAGTGAATGTCGCACACGCGTTGCCGTGCACATCGCCGACCGGATATCGTTGAGCATGCCTGAAGGGAACGCGGACATCATCAGACTGAGCGGCGCCGAAAAACACTTCGGCGCCGTTCGCGCGCTTGGCGGCGTCGACTTCACTGTCGGGCCCGGCGAGTGCGTCGGCCTCGTCGGCCACAACGGCGCCGGCAAATCGACGCTCATGCACATGGTGGCGGGCACGCTGACACCCGACAGCGGAACGATCGGCGTGCATGGTGAGGCCGAGGAGAACTACTCGGTGTCGCGGGCACAGCAGCTCGGCATACGCTGCGTGTTCCAGGAATTGTCGCTGTGCCCCAATCTCAGCGTCGCCGAGAACACGCGCATCAACCACGCCTCGCTCACCGGCTTCGGCTGGCGGCGCAAGGCGGCCGAGCTGATCACGGCCAAGCTGGACGAAATCTTTCCCGACCATGGCATTTCGGCGGCCGACATCGCCGGTGACCTTTCAATCGGACGGCGACAGATGGTGGAGGTGGCGCGCGCGTTCACGCTGACCCGCGAGCCGCTCCACCTGGTCATCCTCGACGAGCCGACGTCCTCGCTCGACGCGCACACGGCGGGTCAGCTGCTTGCCTTCGTGCGCCGCTTCGTCGCGTCGGGCGGCAGCTGCATTCTCATCTCGCATGTGCTGGGCGAAGTGCTGCAGAACGCCGATCGCATCGTCGTGATGCGCGACGGCAAGGTTGTCGGCGCCGACGCGGCGAACGCTTTCGACCGCGATAGGCTGGTCGCCACCATGGGCGGCGCCGAAGGACATCGGAGGACCGCCACCGAAATCCGGAAAGCCGAGGCCGGCCCGTTGCGCGTGCGCGCCCGGCCGGCGCGGCAGCAGGACGGCAAGGAGCTGGTGGCCCGCGCCGGCGAGATCATCGGACTTGCCGGCCTGGCCGGCCATGGCCAGACCGACCTGCTGCTGGCGATCTTCGCCGCGGCATCGCGCGCCAGGGCCGGCGTCGAGGTCACCGCACCGGTGGCGCTTGTGGCCGGCGACCGCCAGGCGGACGGCATCTTTCCGCAGTGGTCGATCGCTGAAAATATCGGCATCCGCTCGCTGGCTCGGCTGCGCAACGGGCTGCTGATCTCGCCGCGGCGAGAGGCCGAACTGGCCGGGTTCTGGCAAAAGAAGATCGGCATCCGCACGCCGGATATGAACAACAACATCTTTTCGCTGTCGGGCGGCAACCAGCAGAAGGCTTTGTTCGCCCGGGCTCTCGGCTCCGACGCCGGGATCGTGCTGATGGACGACCCGATGCGCGGCGTCGACATCGGCACCAAGCTCGAGGTTTACGATCTCGTGCGCGAGGAGGCCGGCAAGGGCCGCACCTTCCTCTGGTACACCACGGAAACGGAAGAACTCGACAATTGCGACCATGTCTATGTCTTCAAGAACGGCCGCATCGTCGCCAATCTGACGCGCGACGAGCTGACGGAAGAAAAGATCATCCAGTCCTCCTTCGGCGACGCGGCCTGAGATGACGGCCGTCTCTGTTCAACACGGTTCGAAGACCTTTGGGAGCGGGGCGGCACGCGCCCGCCTACTGCGTGGGCTGCTGCCGGCGCTGTCGCTGGTGCTGGTGCTGCTCGCCATCGCCTGGCTCAATCCGCGCGCCATCAGCTATTTCGGCTTCGGCCTGATGCTCAACCTGGCGATCCCGATCGCGCTGGCGACGATCGCGCAGATGTTCGTCATATCGGGCAACGAGCTCGACCTGTCGATCGGCACCTTTGTCGGTTTCGTCGGCTGCGTCACCGCGACCTGGTTGAAGGACGCACCGCTCATTGGGGTTCTCGTCCTGCTCGGATCGATCGGCATCTATGCGCTGCTCGGCGCGCTGATCCATCTGCGCAATTTGCCATCGATCGTGGTGACGCTGGGCATGAGTTTCGTCTGGCAGGGGCTGGCCATCCTGGTGCTGCCCAAGCCGGGCGGCAAGGCGCCGGACTGGCTGCTGGCGATCATGGCGTTCAAGCCGCCCTTTGTGCCCTTCCCGATCATCGCCGCGCTGCTGATTGGCCTCATCGTCCATTTCGGCCTGATGCGCACCTCCTATGGCGTCATCCTACGCGGCTCCGGCGGCAACCCGGCTGCGCTCAAACGTGCCGGCTGGTCGCTGCTCAAGACCAAGGTCGTGTTGTTCGCGCTGACGGGTCTGTTCGGCGTGCTGTCCGGCATGGCGCTGATCGGCATCACCACTTCGGCCGATGCCAATATCGGCAATGGCTACACGCTGCTTTCGATCGCCGGCGTCATCCTCGGCGGCGGCGAATTCGTCGGCGGCCGCGTGTCGCCGATCGGCGCGGTGATCGGCGCGCTGACGCTGGCGCTGGCGGCATCGCCGCTGCTCACCTTCATGCACATCCCGCCCGACTGGCAGGTGGCGGCCAACGGCGCCATCCTCATCATCGTGCTGGCGGCGCGGGTGCTGATCAGCCGCAAGGAGAGGTGAGCGATGATATTGCTGAGGTCGCTGACCGCCAAGCCCTGGATCTGGTCGTTCGTCGGCGCGCTTGTGGTGTGGCTGGCGACCATCGCTTTCACCGGCGGCTATGGCGCCGGCGGCATGGTCACCGCCGCGCTGTCGCTGGCCGTGTTCACCGTCATCGTCGGCGTCGGCCAGATGTTCGTCATCACGCTTGGGCCGGGCAATGTCGACCTGTCGCTGCCGGCCAATATCGGGCTCGCCAGCGCGGTGGCCATGAAGGTGATGGGCGGCAGCGATGCCATGATCGTGGTCGGGCTGCTGGCCGCGCTTGCCTGTGGTGCCGCGATCGGTGCCGTCAACTATCTGCTGATCTGGGCGCTGCGAATACCGCCGATCATCGCCACTTTGTCGGCGAGCTTCATCATCCAGTCGGTCGACATCAGCTATGGGCGCGGATTGCAGATCAAGCCGCCGCCGGGCTTTGCCGATTTCGCCAACCGGCAGGTTCTCGGCATTCCGGTGCTGGCGGTTCTCACCGTGCTGTTTACCATCGGTGCGGCCATCGCCTTGCAGCGCATGATCTATGGCCGCTCGGTGCTGGCGATAGGCCAGAACATCCGCGCCGCCTGGCTCGCCGGCGTCAATGTCGGCCGCGTCCGTTTCCTCACCTACACGCTGTCGGGCGCGCTCGGCGGCATCGACGGCGCGCTGCTCGCCGGTTATTTCCGCGGCGCCAATGTCGATATCGGCAACGAGTATTTGCTGGCTTCGATCGCCGTGGTGGTCATCGGCGGCACCTCGGTGGCCGGCGGCAAGGCCAATGTCCCCGGCGTCTGGGGCGCGGCGCTGTTCCTGGTGCTGCTTTTGACCATGCTCAACACATTCGGCGTCAGCGCCGGCGTGCGCCTGCTCTTGACCGGGCTGATCATCGTCGGCGTCATCACGGCGGCCGGCGGGGAGAAGGCGGTGCGGTGATATTCGCCTCACTTCAACCGCAACTCGCCAGCGTGCCGCCCTACAGCCTGTCCTGACAAGTCTTGTGCCAGTGCGACACGCGGTTCCCATTCGCGGCGCGGCCTAGTAAACCCTCCCGATCGCAGCCGGTCTCGGGAGGTTCAGCTTGTCCAATTTTGTCAGCGTCGCCAGGGACAACGACGTCGCCATCATCACCATCGACAACCCGCCGGTCAACGCGCTGAGCTTTCATGTCCGCGAACCACTGATGCAGGCGCTGGTTGCCTTGCGTGACGACGCATCCGTCGCGGTCATCGTCGTCGCATGCGCGGGCCGGACCTTCGTCGCCGGCGCCGACATCACCGAATTCGGCAAGCCCGTGCAGCAGCCCGAGCTGCGTGCCATCATTGGGACGCTGGAAACCATCGCCAAACCTACGGTCGCCGCCATCCACGGCACCGCGCTGGGCGGCGGGCTGGAGCTGGCGCTCGGCTGTCACTTCCGCGTTGCCGATGCCGACGCCAGGCTCGGCCTGCCCGAGGTGAAGCTTGGACTGCTGCCGGGCGGCGGCGGCACGGTGCGGCTGCCGCGCCTCGTCGGCGCGATCAAAGCGCTCAGGATGATCGTTTCCGGTGCGCTGGTCGGTGCTGATGAGGCGCATGAAGCCGGACTGGTCGATGCTGTGTTCGAGAGTAACGTGATCACGCATGCCGTGAACTTCGGCAGGGAGATCGCCCGCAAGGGCGGGCCGTTCACGCCGGTGCGCGATCGCGATGACGAGATCAAGAAAACCGAGCTGGCCGCTTTCGATGCCGAGGCGGCGGATCTCGCCAGGAAGGCGCGCGGCCTCGACGCACCGATCGCTTGCGCGCAAGCGGTGCGCAACACCGTCACGATGTCGTTCGAGGAAGCTCTGGCTGCCGAACGCGCGCTGTTCATGAAGCTGGTTGCCGGCGATCAGTCGCGGGCGCAGCGGCATCTGTTCTTCGCCGAGCGTGAAGCCGCAAAGATCCCGGGCAAGGACCTTGTCCGGTGCAGGATCGCCCGCGTCGGCGTCGTCGGCGCCGGCACGATGGGCGGCGGCATCGCCATGGCCTTCGCCAATGGCGGTTTTCCAGTCACCTTATTGGAGACCAGCGAGGAAGCCTTGCAGCGCGGGCTCGGCATGATCGACAAGAATTATGCCGTCTCCGTTTCGCGCGGCTCCTTGACCGAAGATGCCAGGCGCCAACGCCTCGCTCAATTCAAGGGCTCTACCGACTATTCCGACCTCGCCGATTGTGACCTGATCATCGAGGCGGTGTTCGAGGACATGGCGGTCAAGAAGGAGGTGTTCGGCAAGCTCAACGCCGCGGCCAAGCCGGGCGCCATCCTTGCCACCAACACCTCTTATCTCGATATCGACGAAATCGCCGCCTCGATCTCGCGCCCGCAGGACGTGCTCGGCCTGCACTTCTTCTCGCCGGCCAATGTCATGAAGCTGCTGGAAATCGTGCGGGCCGACAAGACCGCGCCGGACGCGCTGGCGACAGTTGTCGACATGGCGCGCAAGATCGGCAAGGTGGCCGTCGTCGTCGGCGTCTGCCATGGGTTCGTCGGCAACCGCATGCTGGCCGCGCGCGGCTCCGAATCGGAAGCCTTGCTGCTGGAAGGCGCGACGCCCAGCCAGATCGATAACGCCTTCACCGATTTCGGCTGGCCGATGGGGCCGTTCCAGATGGGCGATCTCGCCGGCCTCGACATTGGCTGGCGCAACCGCAAGGCGCGAGGCCAGACGGCCGTGATCGCCGACATGTTGTGCGAACAGGGGCGTTTCGGCCAGAAAACCGGCCGTGGGTTCTATCTCTACGAGAACGGGTCACGTATGCCGGTCCGGGACCCGCAGGTCGAGGCGCTGATCCGCAGTAAGGCAGCCGAGAAGGGCATCGCGCCGCGCGAAATCAGCGCGGAAGAAATCATCGAGCGCACGCACTACCCACTGATCAATGAAGGAGCGAAAATCCTCGAAGAAGGGATAGCCGCCCGCGCCTCCGACATCGATGTCATCTGGGTCAACGGCTATGGCTTTCCCATCGGCAAGGGCGGTCCGATGTTCTGGGCCGGCCTCGAAGGCGCGCCCAGGATCGTCGAGCGGCTCGAATATTGGCACCAGCGGACGGGCAAGGATGTTTTCAAGCCGGCGCGGCTGCTGAAACGGATGGCCGAGACCGGCTCCTGGGAGGCTGGCGCAAGACCTTGATCGAAAGGTGGTCGAAGGCCGTTGGACTTATCTTATCCGCGCGTCGATGATTTCGACAAAGCGGGCAAAAAGGCCGGCCTGCGACTTGATCTTGAGCTTGCGATAGATGTTGCGGCGATGGACCTTCACCGTCCCCGGCACGATGCGCATGGCCCGGGCGATTGATTCGGTGGAATGCCCTTGCAGCACTAGATCGACGACATGCTTTTCGCGCGGCGTCAGGGACAGGCTCTTCCAGATATGGGCGCGATCGAACTCGTTGACCGCCGCCAATGCATCGTCTTGCCTGGCCTCGGCCGGCTCGTCGGCGGGAAGGGCGGGCCAGCGCAATCGGGCGAAGGCGACCACCGCCGGCGCCATGTCGCGCAACAGTCTGGCGTCGGCGGTCCCGAACGGACCTGAAGCGCGCAGCCGCATCAGCGACATCACCAGCGCATCCTTGCCCGGCAGCGGCACGAAGAAGCCGACCTCCTCGGCCAGCCTGGTCTGGCTGTAGTAGGAGCGAAAATATTCGCTGGCGTAGAAGCGGTCGGGCGCCAGCTCGCGCATGCGCCAGAACCCTTCCTTGCGCTCGACCGCCGCGTGGTGGAACGGATCCAGCAGGTATGGGCCTTCCTGGTAAAGCGCAACGAAGACATGGCTCTCGGCCGACGAGAAGGTCTCGAACAGCAGCGGCGGGCGTGCAGCGCCACGATAGCCGAAGACCACGCAGTGGTCGAAGCCGACATGCTGCCGCAGCCAAGCGACCATCGCCTTGCCGAAGACGTCGCCGCTCGTCTCCCGCGTCGCCGCGACCAGCGTGGCGAGCTGGCTGTAGTCGTCGCTGCGGGACATCCAATACCCCCTCAAACAAGAAAATAGGTCAGATATACCACCTGCGAGGTATATACTAGCTGCCATTGGCTCTGGTAGCGTCTTGAAATCGCATCGTCCTGCCGCTGGAGCCCGCAGCCTTGACCGCAGTGCCCGACATCGAGTTTCGCGGCGTCACCAAGCGCTATGGCGCGGTGACCGCGGTCAGCGGCATCGATCTGGCCGTGCCGCCCTCCGCCTTCGTCGCCCTGCTCGGACCATCGGGCTGCGGCAAGACGACCTGCCTGCGCATGATCGGCGGCTTCGAACAGCCGAGCGAGGGCAAGGTGCTCATCCGCGGCCAGGACATGGCCGACACGCCGCCCTACAGGCGGCCTGTCAACATGGTGTTCCAGCAATATGCACTGTTCCCGCATCTGGACGTGAACGACAATGTCGCCTACGGGTTGCGCCAGGCACGACCGCGGCTGTCGTCGCGCGAGATCGGCCTGCGGGCAGGCAAAGCGCTGGAAATGGTGCGGCTCGCCGGTTATGGCGGCCGCAAGGTCCACGAACTGTCCGGCGGCCAGCAGCAGCGTGTCGCTCTCGCCCGCGCGCTGGTCAACAAACCGGCGGTGCTGCTGCTCGACGAGCCGCTGGCGGCGCTCGACAAGAAGCTGCGCACCGACATGCAGATCGAATTGCAGAACCTGCAACGCGAGATCGGCATCACCTTCGTGCTGGTGACCCACGACCAGGAGGAAGCGCTGTCGATGAGCGATTTCGTCTGCGTCATGAATGGCGGCCGCATCGTTCAGCTTGGGCAGCCGAGCGAGATTTATGACGAACCGGCCGACCTGTTCGTCGCCGATTTCGTCGGCAAGACCAATCTCTTGAGCGGCGCCGTCGCAGGGCATTCGGGCGATCTGGTGGATGTGAAGCTGGCCGATGGCACCGTCATCGCGGCGCGCAAGCGGGTGGATTTGCGGCAGGGCGAAACCGTTTCGGTCAGCCTGCGTCCTGAATCGCTCAGTCTCGGTGGCCCGACTAGCGGCCCGCTCAAGGGCATCGTCCGCAACCGGATCTTTCTGGGCTCCACGGCGGAATACGCAGTCGAGGTCCAGGGCATCGGAACGCTGCTGGCCAAGGCCGACCACATGATCGGCCAGGGCAATCTCTTCAAGCCGGGTGAACCCGTCGCCATCGGCTTTGCCGCCGGAACGCCGTTGGCGTTCGCGGATCCAAAGAACAACGGGACCAACCAGAGGGTAGAAAAACATGTCGAAATCATATCGTGACGGACTGCCGATAAGCCCCGAGAATTTCGTCGACCAGCTAATGCGCCTCAAGCGCGGCTCGATCGGCCGCCGCGACTTCCTTGGCCTCACCGGCCTCGGCATCGCGACGGCGGTGATGGCGCGCGAGATCGGCATCATGCCGACGCCGGCCTTTGCCGCCGAGAACCTCGGCGACCGCATGTCGATTGCCACCTGGCCCAACTATCACGACCCGCAGACCTTCGAGAATTTCAAGAAGGACACAGGCGTGGCCGTCGAGGTCAACGTGTTCGGCTCGAATGAGGAGATGCTGGCCAAATTGCAGGCCGGGGCGTCGGGCTGGAGCCTGTTCGTGCCGACCAATTACACCATCTCGACCTACAAGAAGCTCGGCATCATCGAGCCGTTGGACATGGCTAAGCTGCCGAATTTCGACGGCACGCAGGAAGACCCGCGCTTCACCTCGGAAAGCACGATCGACGGCACGATCTACGCCGTGCCGAAGAATTGGGGCACGACAGGATTTGCCGTCAACACCAAGAAGCTGACCAAGCCGATGACGAGCTGGAAGGAATTCTGGGACACCGCCATGACCGAGGGCGACGGCCGCACTATGGTGCACGACTATCAGCTGACCACCATCGGCAATGCGCTGAAATATTACGGCTACTCCTTCAACTCGCTGAAGCAGGACGAACTCGCCAAGGCCGAGGAATTGCTGCTCAAGGTCAAGCCGCATCTGTTCGCGGTGTCTTCCGACTACCAGCCTGGCATGCGCGCGGGCGATGCCTGGATGACAATGTGCTGGACCAATGACGGCGCGCAGCTTCATCGCGACATTCCGGAGATCGCCTATGTGCTGGGCAAGGAAGGCGGCGAGATCTGGACCGACTTCTACGCCATTCCGAAGGACGCGCCGAACAAGCCGGCCGGTTATGCCCTGCTCAACTACTTGATGAACCCGCAGGTCGCGGTCAAGGAACACCTCGCCAACGGCGCGCCTTCCACCGACGCCCGCGTCAACAAGCTGCTGCCCAAAGAAGTGCTGGACAATCCGATCCTCTATCCGGCCGCCGACCTGTTGACGCCGCTGGAGTTCGGCGCGGCGGCAACGCTGACCGATCCGGGCCGCGCCGAGCTGATGGCGCGCTTCAAGTCGGCTTGAGCCAGGCGGGCAACAAATCCCATTCGAGACAACTTGACCGGCGGGCCCAGACCCGCCGGCACCGGGGCAATCCTTCGATGCGCGGCATTCGCAAAAATCTGCTGACGGCCATGCTGCTCGGGCCGGCGGCCGCCTGGCTCGTCGTGTTCCTGGTGCTGCCGTTCATGGCCATCGCCGTCTTCAGCGTCGGCGAGCGGGCGCCGGAGGGCGGCTATCAGGCGGCCTTCACGCTGGCGCAATATGCCAATCTTCCGGCGCGGGCGACCGCGTTCTGGAACACGATGGTGCTGGCTCCGGTGGGCGCGCTCGCCTGTCTGCTCGTCGCCTATCCCGTCGCCTATTACCTCGCCCTGCGGGCGCCGCAGCGCTGGCGGCTGATCCTGCTCGCGCTGGTCGTCATACCGTTCTGGACCAGCCTTTTGATGCGGACCTATGCCTGGATGTACATTTTGGGCGGACGCGGCATCCCGGCGCTGCTCGCCTTTGTCGGGATCGAGGATGTCAGGCTCATCAACACGCCGGGCGCCGTCCTGCTCGGCATCGTCTATGGCTATCTGCCGCTGATGATCCTGCCGATCTATGTCAGCCTCGAGCGGCTCGATCGCCGCCTGCTGGAGGCCTCCGCCGATCTCGGCGCGACGCCGCTCTCCACTTTCCTGGGCGTGACCTTGAAACTGTCGCTGCCCGGCGTGATGACCGGCTTCTCGCTGGTGATGATCCTGCTGCTTGGCGAGTACCTGATTCCGACGCTGCTTGGCGGGGGCAAGGTGTTCTTCATCGGCAATGCGCTGGTCGACCTGTTCCTGCAGTCGCGCAACTGGCCGTTCGGATCGGCCATCGCGATCACGCTGGTGCTGGTTTCGGTTGTGGTGCTGATTTCCGCCAACCGCATCTCGACCCGCGTCTCGGGCGCCCGCCGGGTGGATCTGATCTGATGCGCGCCTTCGTCATTGCCGTCTTCGCCTTCCTCTACCTGCCGATCGCGCTGGTCGTGCTGTTTTCCTTCAACGCCGGTCACCACGCCAGCGAGTTCACCGGTTTTTCGGTGCAATGGTACGGCAAGGCGCTGGCGAACCCATTCCTGGTCGAGGCGCTGAAGAACAGCCTGTTCATCGCCACCACCAGCGCCTTGCTGGCGGCGGTGTTCGGCACGGCGGCCGCGCTCGGCCTGGCACGCGTCGGGGTGCGGACCCGCGCTGTCTTCGACGCCTTGCTTGGAGCCGCAATCGTCGTTCCCGGCGTCGTCATCGGCATTTCGACACTGGTCGCACTCGTCCAGCTGTTCGCCGTCATCAACCCGTTCCTCGCCTCGATCTGGCCGGACGATCAGCCGCCGCGCCTGTCGCTCGGCTATGGTTCGATCATCGCCGCGCACGGCCTGTTTTCGATGGCGCTGGTGACGATGATCGTCGGCACGCGGCTGGGCAGCCTTGATCGCAACTTGGTCGAGGCATCCAGCGATCTCTACGCCACGCCGCTGACGACGTTCCGCTCGATCGTCCTGCCGCAGATCATGCCGGCGGTGGTCGCCGGCTTCCTGCTCGCCTTCACCTTCTCCTTCGACGATTTCATCGTCGCCTTCTTCGTCGCCGGCGCGCAGACGACGCTGCCAATCTATGTCTTTGCGTCGATCCGGCGCGGGGTGACGCCGGAGATCAATGCCATCGCGACGATCGTGCTCGTCGCGTCCGTCCTGCTCGTGGTGCTTGCCCAATGGCAGCTGCGCCAGCGCAAGCTGTCAAACTGAAGGTCGCATCATGATCCTCGAAGACCGCATCGCCGTGGTGACAGGCGCCGGTTCCGGCATCGGGCGCGCCGGCGCCATGATCATGGCCAGGGAAGGCGCGGTGGTCGTCATCGCGGACAGGGATCGGACCAGCGGCGAGGCGACGGCTTCAGATATACGCGCCGCGGGCGGCCGGGCGGAGGCGGTCGCCACCGACGTCTCGGACGACAACGCGGTCGAGCAGCTCCTTGCCGGTACGCTCGACCGGCATGGGCGCATCGACATCCTGCACAATCACGCCGGCATCCAGGTCGGCGGCACGCTGACCGAGGTCGAGACCGGCGGCATGGACGCTTCCTGGCGGGTCAATGTGCGGGCGCAGTTCCTGGCGGCAAGGATCGTCATGCCATCGATGGTCGCACAGGGCGGCGGCGTCATCCTTAATACGGCTTCGAATTCAGGCGTGTTCTACGACCGCGAGATGATCGCCTATGCGACCTCGAAACATGCCGTGGTGGCGATGACCAGGCAGATGTCGCTCGACTATGCCCGCCACAATGTGCGCGTCAACGCGCTCTGCCCCGGCTGGGTCGACACGCCGTTCAATGGACCGTTCATCGCCCAGATGGGCGGACGCGAGGCAATCGAAGCCTATGTCCGCACCAAGATCCCGATGGGGCGCTGGGCCAGCGCCGAGGAGATCGCCGAGGCGATCCTCTTCCTCGTGTCCGATCGGTCATCCTTCATGACCGGCCAGGCGTTGGTGATCGACGGTGGCGAAAGCATCGGCTGAATCAGCCGTCTGGGCCTTCGGCCGATTGGTGAAAAGCGCCGTGGCCTGCGCGTTCTGGGCCAGAGCCGCGTCGCCGGCCGGCAGCGCCGAAATCAACTCTGACCGACAGTTCGGACCATGGTCCGACCGGCATGGGACTTCAGTACCGCAGCCGTTCAAAGACATAGGTTTCCTTTAAACATCAACAAGTTACTGTGCCGACAGGTTGCCCAGCTCTCTTATTGAGACAGTCTTTGTCCAAAGTTTACTGCGCATAATTAGCGGCTTCTCATACGAACTTACCATAGCAGCGGGCGCAGGGCGGCGTTTCCCGAGGAGACATCATGACAAACCGGAAAACTGTTTTCGCGGCGTTAGCCGCACTGGCGCTTCTGGCTTCTCCGGCGCTCGCCGAAGCCGGCGGCAACGGGCATAGCAATGGTGGTGGTCACAGCGGCGGCAACGGCAATGGCAATGGTGGCGCCCACGGCAACAGCGGCGCTGCGCACGGCAAGTCCTCGTCGGCCCGGGGGCAGGTAGCCAAGGCGACAACGGACACAATGACCACGGTCGATAAGAAGACAAAGGTCTCGTCCCTGCCCAAGGAAAAGAACCTCCACGCCAAGCTCGGCCGGCTGAACTCGCTCCAGCGCAACGTCAACGCCTATATGAATTCCAAGAGCAGGAAATTCGCTGCGCTTCAGGCCTTCGTGACGCAGTCGGCAAAAGCCAAGGTCGCACAAACTCAGCTGGATGCCCTGAATTCACAGCTGGACGCACTGACATCGCTGACGCCGGACCAGATCGCCGCGATGACCCCCGAGGAGCAGGCGGCCCTGCCTGGACAGATATCGGCTCTGCAGGACCAGATCGCCGCCCAGCAGGAAGTGGTCGACGCGGCGGCGGTCGGTACCGACCCGGCCACGCTCGATGCGGCGTTGACCGATATGGCCAACAAGCCCGTCGACGCCGAGGTCACCGCTTGGGCCCAAGGCGTCCTTGCCGGCAAGATCGACGAGACGGCCGCTGCCATGCAACCGACGCCGTAGCATCGCCAGCGACAACGGGGCAGCCGGCCTCACACGCGTTTGCGGCCAATCGCTTCGTGGCCGATGCCTTGTCCGATCACCTTAAGCTGCGGCGGCTGCCGGCATCTATGCCGGTGGCCGCCAATGTCTTTCGGCTGCGGCAATCGCTGCGCGAACATCTGAAACCACTCGACCAGCTCGAAAGCCGGCAGTATTAGGTTACTGCCGATCTGCTTCGCGTCCATCTGCGGCTCTCGCAAACTGCGACCGCAAGCGGCCGGCCGCGGCGCTCCCGCGCCGTTCGGCATGATCAGCCGGCCGGAATGAAGAGGAAATAATTGACGCGTAAAGCCAGCCCGACCATCGCGCTGTTCCCCGAAGCAGGCTTCGGCGCGGCGCTGAATTGCGTCGGCATCGCGCGGGCCGTGCGGGGCCCCGCCTTCATCTTCCATGCCGGCCTTTCCGGCGTCTTTGCCGACAAGCTGCCGGCGCGCTTCATCGTCAATGTCGGCGGCCTGCGCGACGCTTACCGAGCGGTGCCCGACAATGTCTATCTCGGCGCCTGGTTTCCGCAGTCCTCGGCGGTGGCGAAGTTGGATTTGTTCATCCACCACGGCGGCAACACCGGCTTTTGCGAGGCGCTGCGCTTCTGTGTGGCGTCGCTGATCATGCCCTATTGCCGGGACGGCCACGACAATGCACCTCGCGCCGAAGAGACCGGCACCGGCGACCATATCGGCCGTGACGGCTGGACCGAAGGAGGATTGGAGAGAGCCATTCCCGGCCTGCTGGCCGACGACGCCATGCGCGCCCGCCTCAAGGGAAATGCAGCCAGATGGCGCTGACACCCAGAACGTGGCCGCGCAAGCCATACTCTCTCTAATACGGACTTGAACGAAATGCTTGAGAAGAACACGAATACCGCGCCCTTCAGCGATCCCAAGGCATGGTTGGCGCAGCACGGCATCAACGAGGTCGAATGCCTGGTGCCCGACATGAACGGCGTGCTGCGCGGCAAGGCGCTGCCGACGGCAAAATTCCTCACGGCGCTGGAAGACCGCGCGCTTTATCTGCCGAGCAGCGCCTTCCTGGTCAGCATAGACGGGCGCTATTCCGGTTCCATCGACGAGGGTTTTGCGTATTCGGACCCCGACATGCGCATGGTGCCCGATGTCTCGACGCTTTGCCTGGCGCCGGGCGCCGGCGCTGGCAAGGCCTACGTCTTCGCCGACGCCTTCCACATGGACGGCCGGCCATGGATGGCCTCGCCGCGCCATGTTCTGCGCGCCGTGCTCGATCTCTACCGGCAGCGCGGCTGGCGGGCGGTAGTGGCGCCGGAGCTCGAATTCTACCTGACCGCGCCCAATCCCGATCCCGACAAGCCGCTGACCGCGCCGACCGGCGGCAATGGCCGCGCCGAGGCCGTGCAGCATCCCTATGACATGGCGGCGCTCGAGGAATATGAACCGGTGGTCCGGCGCGTCTATGACTATGCGGAGGCGGCCGGACTGCCGCTCGACACGCTGATTCATGAATCGGGACCGGGGCAGTTGGAGATCAACTTCCTGCATGGCGACGCGCTGCCGCTGGCCGACAAGGTGCTGCTGTTCAAACGGCTGACGCGCCAGGCCGCCCAGCAAGACGGCATGTATGCGACCTTCATGGCCAAGCCGATCGCCGCACAGGCCGGCAGCTCGATGCATCTGCACATGTCAGTCATCGACGAGGCCGGCAACACGTTGTTTGCCGGCAGCGATGATGCCGATACCGCGATGTTCGGTTATTTCATCGGCGGCCTGCAAAAATACATTCCCGAAATCATGCCGCTGTTCGCGCCCAACGTGAATTCGTTCCGACGCGTTAGACCAAACCACAGCGCGCCGGCCAACATCGAATGGTCGCATGACAACCGTTCCTGCGGCCTGCGCGTGCCGGCCGGCGGGCGCGCCGCGCGGCGGGTGGAGAACCGGCTGCCGGGTGCCGATTGCAATCCGTATCTGGCGATCGCCGGCTCGCTTCTGGCCGGCTATCTGGGCGTCGAACAGAAGCTGGCGCGCTCGGCGGAAGCATCCGGAAATGCCTACAAGATCAAGAGCACGCTGCCGAAAACGATGGAGGAGGCGCTGGATCGTTTCGAGGCCTGTGAACCGGTGCGCAAACTGCTCGGCGAGGACTTCTTCCAGACCTATCTGCGCGTGAAAAGCGTCGAGCTCGACCTGTTCCAGAGCGTGGTGACGAGCTGGGAACGCGACCACCTGCTGCTGAAGGTGTGATCATGGCATCTTCAACGGGTTTCAATTCCGGTCTCGACATCGGCAAGTCCTACTATGTCGCCACCGCCAATCCGGCGCCGGACCATCCGGCACTTATCGGCGATGTCGAGGCCGACCTGGTGGTCGTCGGCGGCGGCTGCACCGGTCTGTCGGCCGCTCTTCACGCCGCCGAACGCGGCTTGAAGGTGGTGCTGCTGGAAGGCGGCAAGATTGGCTGGGGCGCTTCGGGCCGCAATGGCGGCCAGATGATCCCCGGCCTGCGCAAGGGCGCCAAGGGCCTGGTCAAGCTTTATGGGCCTGAACGGGCAAAGGCGCTGTTCGATCTCGCCTTCGAGGCGCGCAGCCTGGTGCTCGACATTATCGAGCGCCATACGATCGACTGCGATCTCAGGCTGACCGGCCATCTGGTCGGCGCGGTCAACGGCTCCGATCTCAGGGATTTGGAGGAAGAGGCGAAATGCCTCGAGAGCGTGATGAAATTCCGCGACCTCGAGATCCTGTCGGCGGCGCAGGCCCGGGCCAAGGTCGACACGCCCTATCACGGCGCGATGTACGAGCCGCTCGGCGGCCACATGCATCCCTTGAATTACACGCTCGGGCTTGCCCGCGCTGCAAGCGCGGCCGGCGTCGTCATCCACGAGAATTCGGTGGCCGTGCGGCTTGAGCGCGAGCCTTCGATCCGGGTCTCGACGTCAAAAGGATCGGTGCGCGCAAAGCATGTCGTGCTGGCTGGCGACGCGCTGCTCAATGGGCTGGAGCCGCGCGTCAACAGCCGCATCATGCCGGTCGGCAACTACATCGTCGCCACCGAGCCGCTGGAGGGCTCCCGCAACGTCATTCCTGCCAATGTCGCGGTGTCGGACACGCGCTTCGTCGTCAACTATTACCGCATGTCGGCCGACGGTCGCCTGCTGTTCGGCGGCGGCGAGCGCTACACGCCGTCGCCGCCGGCCGATATTGCCGGTTTCGTGCGGCCGCACATGGAAGGCACCTTCCCGCAGCTCAAGGGCTGCCGGATCGACCATGCCTGGGGTGGGCTGGTGTCGGTGACGACGTCGCGACTGCCGCATGTCGGGCACTATGGCGAGGTCTATTACGCGCACGGCTATTCCGGCAAGGGCGTCATCCTGTCGACGCTGTCGGGCAAGCTGCTCGCCGAAGCCATCACCGGCGACGCCTCGCGGCTGGACCTGTTCTCGACGCTGACCCCGATGCCCTTCCCCGGAGGCACGGCGCTGCGGGGGCCGCTCTATGTGCTGGGAATGCTGTGGTATGCGATGAGGGATCGGATGAAGCATTGAGCTCGCGGCCAACCCGCTGATCGTGGCGCTGCATCCAAGCGTGATTCGCCAGCAGGGCAGGAGAGCTGTGGCTGGGTGGTTAAGTTCGCGCAGGCGCTTGACGAAATGCCGGCGCCAAGCGAACCGAGCTACGACATTGCGCGACCTGCACGCGTCGCACCAAGGCGGCGCATGAGGGAAACGGGAGAGCTGACTGACATGGCCGAAGCCTATATCTGCGACTATATCCGCACGCCGATCGGCCGCTTTGGCGGCTCGCTGTCCTCGGTACGCGCCGACGACCTCGGTGCCATTCCGCTGAAGGCACTGATCGAGCGCAATGCCGGCGTCGACTGGCAGGCGGTCGACGACGTTGTCTACGGTTGCGCCAACCAGGCCGGCGAGGACAACCGCAACGTGGCGCGCATGGCGCTGCTGCTGGCCGGCCTGCCGAAGGAAATCCCCGGCTCGACCGTCAACCGCCTGTGCGGCTCGGGCATGGATGCGCTGACCATCGCCGCCCGTGCAATCAAGGCCGGCGAGGCCGAGCTGATGATCGCGGGCGGCGTCGAATCGATGAGCCGGGCGCCCTTCGTCATGCCCAAGGCCGAGACGGCGTTTTCACGCAATGCCGAGATCTACGACACCACGATCGGCTGGCGCTTCGTCAACCCGCTGATGAAGAGTCAGTATGGCGTCGATTCCATGCCGGAGACGGGCGAAAATGTCGCCGAGGATTTTTCGGTTTCCCGCGCGGACCAGGACGCTTTCGCGGTGCGCAGCCAGGACAAGGCCGTCGCCGCGCAGTCCAATGGCCGGCTGGCCAAGGAAATAACCGCGGTGACCATTCCGCAGCGCAAGGGCGATCCGGTTGTCGTCTCGAAGGACGAGCACCCCCGCGCTGGCACCACGATAGAGGCCTTGGCCAAGCTGCCGACGCCGTTCCGGCAAGGCGGCACGGTGACCGCCGGCAATGCCTCGGGCGTCAATGACGGGGCGGCGGCGCTGATCGTCGCTTCGGAAGCGGCGGCCAGGAAATACGGCCTGACGCCGATCGCCCGCATCCTCGGCGGGGCCGCCGTCGGCGTCGCCCCGCGCATCATGGGCATCGGCCCGGCGACGGCGACGCAAAAACTGTGCACACGGCTTGGCCTGACGCCAAAACAGTTCGATGTCATCGAGCTCAACGAAGCCTTCGCCTCGCAAGGCATCGCAGTGCTGCGCCAGCTCGGCATCGCGGTGGATGCGCCGCACGTCAACCCGAATGGCGGCGCCATAGCGCTCGGCCACCCCTTGGGCATGTCGGGCGCGCGCATCTCCGGCACGGCGGCGCTGGAGCTGCGCGAACGCGGCGGCCGCTATGCGCTGGCGACCATGTGCATCGGCGTCGGCCAAGGCATCGCCATCGTGCTCGAACGGGTCTGAACAACCGCTCTCCCGGCTAGTCCAGGAGAGTGGATATGATCGATCTGCCAAATTTGACCATGTGGACAAAAGTCCGGACCCGTTCCATAGTTCCTCGTCTGATTTTTAGAACGGCCGGCTCGACACGGCTGTCGAACAGAGGGGACTGCAATGGAAAACCGGAAGAACAAATCTCATTCAACGCGCGAAGGCCTTTCGCGGCGCAACGTGCTGGAACTGGGCGCGCTTGGCCTGGCCGCGGCGATGCTGCCGGGCGCCGCCTTCGCCAAGGACAAGAAGCTGAAAGTAGCGGCGATCTTCGCCACGCCCATCGAGGAGCCGTGGGACAACCAGATCCATGTCGCTTTGCAGAAGGCCGAGAAGGAACTCGGCATCGAGTATAAATGGTCGGAGAAGGTGCAGACCGCCGACTTCAGCCGCGTCATGCGCGAATATGCACAGGGCGGCTATGAACTGGTGCTGGGCGATGCCTTCGCCGCCGAGCGTGAATCGCGCCGCACCGCCAAGCAGTTCCCGAAGACTGCCTGGCTGTTCGGCTCCGGCGCCGGGCCGGCGGAGCCCAATTTCGGCGTCTTCGACAATTGGATCCACGAGCCCGCCTATCTCTCCGGCATGATCGCCGGCAAGATGTCGAAGTCGGGCACGGTCGGCGCCGTCGCGGCGATGGGCATTCCGGAAGTGAACCGGCTGGTCAACGCCTTCTTCGCCGGCGCCAAGGAGGTCAATCCGAACATCAAGAAGAAGGTCGCCTTCATCGGTTCCTTCTTTGATCCGCCCAAGGCCAAGGAAGCGGCGGTGGCGCAGATCGACGCCGGCGTCGACGTCATCTATGCCGAGCGTTTCGGGGTCATCGAAGCGGCGGTGGAGAAAAAGATCTACGCCATCTCCAACATGTCCGACCAGTCGAGCCTTGGCCCCGACACCGTCATTACCGGCCCGGTCTGGGATATGTATCCCACCGTCGAACAAGCCATAAAACTGGTCAAGGCCGGCGTCTTCACGGCGCAGGACTATGGCGATTTCTCGCGCATGGCCAAGGGCGGTTCTCACCTGGCGCCTTACCATAAGTTCGACAAGACGCTGCCGGCCGAGGTCAAGGACATGGTCGAGAAGAAGAAGGCCGAAATCCTCGAAGGCAATTTCCGCGTCGACGTGGACGAGAACACACCGGTTTCGGATTGAGTTCCTTAACCCTCCCCATTGTGGGGAGGGTCGATCCGCGAAGCGGAGCGGGTTGGGGTCGGCGCCGCACCCCACCCCGTCTTACGATCTTCGCTTCGCTGCGATCGCAAGCCGACCCTCCCCACAAGGGGGAGGGTGAAGCAGAGCCATCTCCGCAGGAGCGCCCTTGCCCGCCCCCCTCATCGAAATGCGTGGCATCACCAAGAGTTTCGGCGCCGTCAAGGCGAACGAAGCCGTCGACCTCAGCGTGGCGCCCGGCGAGATCCTCGGCTTGCTGGGCGAGAACGGCGCCGGCAAGACGACGCTGATGAACGTGCTGTTCGGCGCCTATGCGCCCGACGCCGGCGAGATCCTCATCCAGGGCCGGAAGGTGCGGATCACCAGTTCGGCCGATGCGCTGGCCGCCGGCATCGGCATGGTGCACCAGCATTTTCACCTGGCGCCACGGCTCACGGTACTGGAAAACCTGCTTATCGGCATACCGGGCAAATCCGGGCGGATCGACCGCGCCGGCGGACTGGCGCGGTTGGTTGAAATCAGCCGCCAGCACGGGCTGACACTCGATCCCAGCCTGCCGGTCTCGGCGCTGTCTGTCGGAGAGCAGCAACGTCTCGAGATCGTCAAGGCGCTGTTTCGCGGCGCAAAACTGCTGATTCTCGACGAGCCGACCGCGGTGCTTGCGCCGAGCGAAGTCGACGGGCTGTTTTCGGCCTTGCGGTCGATGGCGGCGCAGGGTCTGGGCATCATCTTCATCTCGCACAAGCTCAACGAGGTGCGCGCGCTCACCCATCGCTGCACGGTGCTGCGGCATGGCCGCGTCGCCGGCCGCGTCGACGATCCGGCCAACACCACATCGGCGGAAATGGCGCGACTGATGTGCGGCCACGAGATCGTGCCGCCGGCCAAGGGGCCGTCGACGCCGGGGGCAGCGGTGCTCACTCTCGACGGCATTTCCACCTCGAGCCATTCGGGCACGCCGCTGCGCGATGTGTCGCTTTCCGTGCGCGCCGGCGAGATCCTCGGCATTGCCGGTGTCTCCGGCAATGGCCAGCGGGCACTGGCGGAGGTGATCTCGGGTGTGCGAGCCCCGGATGCCGGTCTGATGACGATTGCGGGGCAGAAAGTGTCTCGCTTCTCGCCGCGCGAGGTGCAGGCGCTGGGCCTTGGCCGCATCCCGGAAGATCGCATGACGACGGGACTGGTCACCAACTTGCCGCTCGCCGATTCCATGGTGCTGCCGCGCATTGGCACCGCCGCTTTCAGCAGCAAGGGCCTGCTCAAGCCGGATGCGATCCGCGCCTTCGCCGAGGCGCAGATCAAGGCCTATGATATCAGATGCCCCGGGCCGATGACGCGCGCCGGCGCCCTGTCCGGCGGCAATCTGCAGAAGGCGCTTTTGGCGCGCGAGCTCGCCTTCGATCCGAAGGTGCTTGTCGTTTCGCAGCCGACGCGCGGCCTCGACATCGGAGCCGCGCGCTTCATCCATGAAAAATTCCTCGACATGCGCGCCAAGGGCTGCGGCATCATCGTCATCGGCGAGGATCTGGAAGAGTTGCTCGTGCTCTGCGACCGCATCGCGGTGATGTATGAGGGCCGCATCGCCGGCACGCTTCCCAGCGCCGATGCGACGATCGCACGGCTGGGGCTGCTGATGACCGGAGCGGAGGGCCATAGCTGATGTTTCGCCTCGAAGTCCGCAGCTCGACGCCCGCCTGGTTCAACCTGGCTCTGCCGTTGCTGGCGATCGGTGCCGCGCTTGTGCTGTGCAGCGGCCTGATCGCGCTGGCCGGCGCCGGCGTGCTCGAATCCTACGGCGTTATGTTCACGGCGTCGCTCGGCGACAGCTATGCGATCACCGAAACGCTGGTGCGCGCCGCGCCCATGATCTTCACCGGGCTGGCGGTGGCTGTCGCCTTCCGCGCCAAATTCTGGAACATCGGCGCCGAAGGGCAACTGCTTGCCGGCGCGGTGGCGAGCTGCTTCGTCGGCGCGATCCCGATGCCGGGACCGCTCGCCATGCTTTTGATGGCAGTGGCAGGCGCCGCGGCCGGTGCAGCCGTCGCGCTCGTGCCGGCAACGCTGCGGGTGAAATTCAAGGTCGACGACGTCGTCAGTTCGCTGCTGCTCAATTCGGTCATCTATTACGCGCTGATGGCGCTGATCGAAGGGCCATGGAAGGATAGTTTCAGTGGCTATCCGATCTCGCCTCCGATTGAGGATTCGGCCAATTTTCCGGTGCTGATCGAGGGCACGCGGCTGCATCTCGGCGTCATCGTGGCGCTTATCGCGGCACCGCTGATCTGGTTCCTGATCGTGCGCACCACGCTCGGCTTCCAGATCCGGGTCACCGGCGAAAATCCGGAAGCGGCCAGATATGGCGGCATCAATGTCCAGCGGGTGCTGCTCTCGACGGCGTTGCTGTCCGGGGCGCTAGCCGGGCTCGCCGGCGTCGGCGAGGTTGGCGGCGTGCATTTTCAGGTGATGAGCGACATCTCGCCGGGCTACGGTTATTCCGGCATCGTCGTTGCAATGCTGGCGCGGCTCAACCCGCTCGGCGTGGTGCCGGCGGCAATCTTCCTGGCTGCCGTGATGACCGGCGCCGAGGCGATGTCGCGCGCGACCGGCGTGCCGGCCTTCCTCAGCGATGTCATCCAGGGCACGGCACTGCTTGCCATGCTGGTGGCGCTGCTGTTCACCGCCTATCGCATCCGCCGCGTCGGAGCCGCCCAATGAGCGCGGTGTTCGAACAGATCTTCCAGGTCGGCTTCTTGGCCGCCATCGTCCGCATCGCCACGCCCTTGGCTTTCGCCACGCTTGGCGAAATGTTCTCCGAGCGCGCCGGCGTGCTCAATCTCGGCATCGAAGGCATCATGCTGTTGTCGGCAATGGCCGGCTTCACCGCCGCCAGCCTCAGCGGCAACCTATGGCTGGGCGTCCTGGCGGCGGTGCTGACCGGCATGCTGATGGGGGCGCTGCATGCGCTGTTCACGGTGGCGCTGGGCTTAAGCCAGCATGTCTGCGGCATCGGCGTGACGCTGCTTGCGTCGGGTCTGGCCTATTTCCTCTACCGGCTGATCTTCGGCCAGCAATCGGTGCCGCCGAGCATCAAGGGTTTTCAGACGCTGCCGATCCCGGTCCTCTCCGAGATTCCCGTGCTTGGGCCGGCGGTGTTCAACCAGTTCGCGCTGGTCTACATGGCGATCCTGGCCATCCCGATCGCCGCCTTCGTGCTCTACCGCACGCCATGGGGGCTGTCGGTGCGCATGGTCGGCGAAAACCCGCGCGCCGCCGACTCCGCCGGCGTCAGCGTCATTGTCACCCGCTTCCAGGCGGTCATTCTCGGCGGGGCGCTGATGGGGCTGGCCGGCGCCTTTCTGTCGATGGCGCAGTTCAACGCCTTCACCTTCGGCGTCGTCTCCGGGCGCGGCTGGGTGGCGATCGCCCTGGTCGTGTTCGGCCGCTGGGACCCGTGGCGCTCGGCGAGGGCCGCATTGCTGTTCGCCTTTGTCGATGCCTTGCAGTTGCGCATGCAGGCGAGCGGCCTCGGGCATATCCCCTACGAGGCGTTCCTGATGCTGCCCTTCATCTTCACCATCGTCGCCATGGCGGTGATGTCGCGCAATGCGGTGGCGCCGTCGGCGCTGCTGAAACCGTTTCGCCGGGAAGAACGATAGACGAGTAGGGCTTGGGACGAAGACCCTGGACCTTTGGGACACCTCACATCGCGGTAAAACCATTGTCGACGAACAGATGGGCCCCGTTGACGAAGCTCGATTCGTCGCTGGCGAGGTACAGCGCCGCCTTTGCCACCTCTTCCGGTTCGCCGATCCGCCCCTGCTGCGCAGCCAGCGCCGCGTCGGAGACATCGACGCCGAGCTTGCCCAGATCGGCGACCTCGCGCAGCCCATGCGGTGTGCGGATGAAGCCGGGGCAGACGGCGTTGCAGCGGATGTTGCGGTCGCGGAATTCCACGGCGATGGCGCGCGCGAACATGTGACAGGCGCCCTTGGTGGTGTCATAGAGCACTTCGTTCGGCGTCGCCGCCACCGCCGAGATCGACGAGGTGCAGACGATCGAGCCGCCGCCGGCCGCGATCATGCCGGGCAGCACGGCGCGGGTCATCAGGAACATCGAGCGCACGTTGACGGCATGCAGCCAGTCCCATTCCTGCACGCTGGTCTCCAGGAACGGCTTTATCACGATGGTGCCGGCATGATTGAACAGGACGGTAACCGCGCCGAACTTCTCGGCCGCGCCCTTCACGGCCGCCTCGACCTGCGCCTCGTCGGAAACGTCGGCGACAAAATGCTCCGCGATTTGGCCGCGCGCCCGGATCGCCGCGGCGGTGGCTGCCGCCGCTTCGCCATTGCGGTCGATGATCGCCACCTTTGCGCCTTCCGCCGCGAACAGTTCCGAGGCCGCCCCGCCCATTCCCGTCGCGCCGCCCGAAACGATGGCGACCTTGCCGGCCAGTCTTGCTCCCATTTCCTTGCTCCTCCCAAATGTCCTTTGGACGATCTCGCATTGTCGCTCTGCCGCGATGCTATCCTGCCCGCGCGGGGCGGCCAATGCACGAATGGATCGGCAAGTGAAGTGCCGTCGAGCGCCGGAAGTGAAACCGACGCTGCCATGTCCGTCGATCACGCCGATGCCGCTCTGCAGCAACTCAGCGCCAGTTCTCACGGCGCTGTTAGAAAAAAATTCTGCGCATGGCCGAAAAATAGCAATCGACAAAGTCTACAACTTTTATAGATTAACCGGCGAGACGGAGGTCGATATGTCCTATATGCAGAACACCGAGACCCGCAGCAGCGGCCAGAGGCTGGCCAATGCCCAGAGCTTCCGCCCGGCCTATGCCGGTGCTTTCGCCTATGTCGTCTTTGCCCTTGCGTTCGTGTTCACCGGGGCTGTTGTTCTGGGCCTCATTCCCTGAGCCGTGGTCCGGCCAGGCTGACGACCCACCGCCTTCAGGCAATCGGAGTTGAATGAACAGGATCGCGGTGCGCTTTCGCGTGCGCCATTGATTCGTATTTGACCGCATCCGTGATTCCAGAGATGGAGGAGATGGCAATGCCGATCGAATTCACGCATGTGCCCGGCAAGACCCATCCTGCCGATAGCGCAGTTTCCTTTTTCTACGACTTTGCCGAGACGGCGACCAGGCTGGCGCTGATCGAGGATGGCGGTTTCCGCAACCTCGTCGTCGACGATCCGGCCGGCCTGCTGACCAATATGGATCTTGCCGCCCAGGTGCTGGACCGCAGCTCGTCGCTGGAAGTGGTCCTCACCCATTGGGCCGGCGTGGTCGAACCGACCGTGGCGGCGCGGCAACTTGCCTCGATCGACGCCCGCAGCGGCGGCCGCCTGGCGCTCAGGATGATCAGCGAGCCGTTAAGCGACGACGATGCCGAAGCGCGTCCGGTCGGACACGGTGTCCTCTGGCAGCGCATCGACGAATATCTGGTTCTGTTGAAGCGGCTATGGTCGAACGAGCAGCCTTTCGACCATGAAGGCGCGTTCTACAGCATCAAGGGCGGCTATGTTCCGCGCAAGGGGCCTCATGGTGCCGACCTCGTCATCCGCATGGGCGGGCAGTCCGGCACGGCACTGAAAGTGGCCGGCCGGCATGCCGACGTCTTCGAACTGGCGCCCGGTTCGATCGACGATGTCAGGCAGTTGATGGAGCGTGTGCGCGGCGCCGCCGCCGAACATGGCCGGGCCGCCAGACTACGCTTCGCCCTTCCGGTCCGCATCCACCGGGGAATTTCCTCGGCAGGGCACAAGGCGGTCGATGTCTCCGGTCCGCCGGCCCAGGCCGCCCTGTCGCTGCTTGCTTACGCGGCTCTCGGCATCGATGAATTCATGATCGTCGGTGTCGACACGCCGCGCGAGATCGCGACAGTCGGCCGCGAGACGATCGCGCTGCTGCGCAATTCGCTGGCGCGGCGTGAAAGCGGCGAGTTCCAGCATGGGGCTTTCGCGCAGCGCACGGGACTGGAAACACGGGCAACGGGCTGAACTGCGAAAACGAAATTTTTATTTCGGAGTGATCGGTCCCATCACTTGTCGCCCACGGACGAGGTGCTGTCCGTTCGAGTCGATGATCTGCGCGCCTTGCTGCTTTGCGCTACGCTATCAATCCTGATCCTTTAGCGCCTTGCTACCCAGCCGTGACAGGCCTTCAATGACTGCACCAGAATCCGCCAGCACGCCGAAGACGCCGTCTTCGACCGTCACCATGTGAAGGGCCGCCTCATGTGCCCGTCCGTCGCCGCTGGCGCAGGCGTCGGAGATCGTCAGGCACTGGAAGTTGCGGTCGCAGGCTTCGCGCAGCGTCGTGTGCACGCAGACATCCGTCGTGCATCCGCAAAACAGAAGATGCGTGATGCCTCGCGCGCGCAGCACGAGCTCGAAATCCGTATAGGTGAAGGCGCCGTTGCAGGTCTTGTCGACGATGATGTCCTGCGGCGCGACGTCGATCTCCGGAGCGATCTGAAAACCCGGACCCGAACGAAGCAGGATCTCGGTGCCGTCGAGGCCGGCCCGCCTGCGGCGCCATTTCTCGTAAGGCGTCATGTCGGCCATGTCGGCCCGGTAGCCCTGCCTTGTATGGACGATGCTGACGCCCGCCTCGCGGGCAGCGGCGATCAGCCGGCTCACCGCGGGCAGGATCGCTCTCAACGGCGAGGGATCATATCCCTTCCTGGCGAAGTAACCCGTCGTCGACAGGAAATCCTGCTGCAGGTCGATCACGACCAGCGCGGTGTTCTCGGCCACCAGCCTGCCGTCATAGGGAAAGTCGAAGGGTGTCGCCTTGATCATGCGCGGTTTCCTGTTTCAGCGAAGACCTTAGAGCGGTTCATCGCTTCACGGAAACGCTTCCTTGCCTGAAATTCGAAGCGGCATCAGGCGTCACGATGTTTGTTGATGCAAAAACCCAACTTCATTGTTGACTATTAAAGTCATGTTTCATAGTCAACCGGGCACGGTTGCCGAAAACCGGATTGATGACATGCCCGCAGCCGTACTGGAGACGGACCTTGACCGGAACTGACACCCAGACTGCTTTCCACATCGACGCGGTGCGCTTTGCCGTGGGCGAGCGGACGCTGCTCGGTCCGGTTTCGCTCGAATTGCAGTGCGCGCGCGTCTACGGGCTGATCGGCCACAACGGGTCCGGCAAGTCGACGCTGGTCAAGCTTTTGGCGCGCCAGCAGCCGGCAAGCTCTGGCGCCATCACCTTCGCCAGGCGGCCTTTGGCCCAGTGGGGTGCGCGCGAACTGGCGCGGGCGCTTGCCTATCTGCCGCAGACGACGCCGGCGGCGACCAGCTTGACCGTGCGCGAGCTGGCGGCGCTCGGACGTTATCCGTGGCATGGCGCGCTCGGCCGCTTCGGCCAGGACGACAGACGGCATGTCGAGGAAGCGCTGGCCCTGACCGACATGGCCGGCTTTGCCGACCGGCTGGTCGACGAGCTGTCGGGCGGCGAGCGCCAGCGCGCCTGGCTCGCCATGCTGGTGGCGCAGAATGCCGGCGTCATGCTGCTCGATGAGCCTATCTCGGCACTCGACATCTCCCATCAGGTCGAGGTGCTGGGGTTGGTCAGGGATCTCAGCCGCAAGCGCGATCTTTGCGTCGTCGTGGTGCTGCACGATCCCAACATGGCGGCGCGCTATTGCGACGAGCTGATTGCCCTGAAGGACGGCAGGCTGCTGACGCGCGGCACGCCCGGCGAAATCATGCAAGGCGATGTGCTCAAGGGCATTTTCGGAGTGGAGATGGGCGTGTTCGCGCACCCCGTCACAGGCCAGCCCGTCGGCTACGTCCAGTGACGCTTCAGCGCCACGGCGGGGAAGACTGGCGGCTGTGAGAACGAGGAAGAAGACGATGTCGAGAACCGGTTTTGTCGCAGCGCTGTTTGCATCCGCCATGCTGGCGGCCGCCAGCGCGCCGGCGCAGGAGCAGCCGGCAAGCGGCACGCCCGCCACCATTACGGCGCCAGCACCATCGCCGGCCGCGCCCGCCGCTCCCGTGGGAGCCCTAGCGCCTGCACAGCCGCAAGCCGGGGCCGGTACCGCGGCCGAGCCCTCGCCGGCGCTGAGCTTGCCGCACGATTTGTCGCCATGGGGCATGTTCATGGCTGCCGACATCATCGTCAAGGCGGTGATGATCGGGCTGGCCTTCGCCTCGCTCGTCACCTGGACGATATGGCTGGCCAAGTCGCTGGAAGTGCTTGCCGGCAAGCTTGGCGCTCGTCGCGCCGCGCGGGCCATCGGCAATGCCGCGACGCTGAAGCAGGCGAGCCGCGCGCTCGACCGCAACGGCGGCACCGGCGCCCTGCTGGTGCGGGCGGCGGAGGAAGAAGCGGCACTTTCGGCCGGCGCGCTCGACCATGCCGGCGGCGACGGGCTGAAGGAACGGGTCGCCTCGCGCCTGACACGCATCGAGGCGGCGGCGGCGCGACGCATGTCGCGCGGCACCGGCCTGCTGGCGACGATCGGCTCGACCGCGCCTTTCGTCGGTCTGTTCGGCACGGTATGGGGCATCATGAACGCCTTCATCGGCATTTCGCAGGCACAGACCACCAATCTGGCGGTGGTGGCGCCGGGCATTGCCGAAGCCCTTCTCGCCACCGCAATGGGGCTCGTCGCCGCGATACCGGCCGTCGTCATCTACAACGTCTTTGCGCGCTCGATAGCCGGCTACCGGCAGATCCTCGCCGACGCCTCGGCTGGCGTCGAGCGGCTGGTCAGCCGCGACCTCGATTTCCGCACGGTGGCGCCGGCAACGGCGCTGGCGGCGCAGTAGCGGGGCAAGACCATGGGCAGCCGCATCCGTCAGACCATGGACGACGATCTCGAGGAAAGCCACGAGATCAATGTCACGCCCTTCATCGACGTCATCCTGGTGCTGCTGATCATCTTCATGGTCGCAGCGCCCTTGGCGACGGTGGATGTCAATGTCGACCTGCCGGGCTCGACCGCGACGCCGGCGCCGCGGCCGGAGACGCCGCTGTTCCTGACGTTGAAGGATGACCTCTCGCTAGCGATCGGCAACGACACCGTGCCGCGCCAGGTTTTCGCCGCCGCGCTTGACGGCAGGACCAAAGGCGACAAGCAGGCGCGCATCTTCCTTCGCGCCGACAAGGCGGTTGCCTATGGCGACCTGATGGAGGCGATGAACCTGCTGCGCGGCGCCGGCTACCTGAAGATCGCCCTGGTCGGCCTGGAGGCTGCGCACGCCGGCGATGCTCCCGCAGTGGCGCCAAGCGGAGCCGCTGGTCCATGACCGGGCAAGCGGCCGCCTCGCCAACGGTGGAGCTGTCGCGCCTCGGCTGGCGCGACCTCGGCCTGTGGGCGGTTGCGGCCGCGCTGGTGCTTGGGGCGCATGTTGCGGTCGCCTATGCGGTGCAGAGCTTCAGCCCGGTCGACCCGGCGGATGGCGGGCCGCCGTCGGCGCTGGCGATCGAGATGGCGCCGATGGTGGTGACGCCGGCCGTGCCCGAGCAGGCCGCGACGCTGGACGCCGCTGTGCCCGACCAGGCCGAGCCGGTCGAGGAGACCGAAAAGGCGCCCGAAGCCGAGCCCGAGAAAGTGGCCGAGCAAACGGAGCCCGTTGCCGAGCCGGATGCGCCGCCGCCTGATGCAACCGAACCGACTGAGACGATGCGGACTGAGCCGGTTGACCAACCACCGCTCGAAGAGGTCGTTCCAGATATCGCCGAGACGGTCGCGCCCGACGTCGTCGTGCCGCTGCCACAGCCGAAGCCGAAGCCGGTCGAGACGCCCAAGGAAAAGAATCCCGTCCAGGCCAAGGTGAAAAAGCCCGTCGAGAAACCCAAGCCGAAGAAGGATAAGGCGCCGCCGCCGAAGACGGTAACCGCCGCGAGCGCGGAGGCAAAGCCCGCCACCAGGACGGCGGCGCCGAAATCGGCGTCCGGGGCGTCCGGCGTCAGCCCGGCCAAGTGGGAATCGCGGCTGCTGTCATGGATCAAACGGCATACGCGCTATCCGAGCACCGCGAAATCGCGACGCTCGCAAGGCAATGCGAACGTCACCTTCACGGTGGACGCCTCAGGCCGGGTGACGTCGGCGCGCGTCGTCCGCTCCTCGGGCGATCCCGACCTCGACCGCGCCGCGCTCGCCGTGCTGCAGGGCGCCACCGTGCCGCCGCCGCCGCCGGAGCTGGGTTCGCGCGTCAGCCGCACGGCGCCATTCGTATTCAGCCTTCGGAACTGATGCATGCCGCCCAAAACTGAGCCCGGTTCGGGAGAAACGACATACACGGATCAAAGCAAGGTCGAACGGTCGGCCTACCGATAGCTCATCGACAGACACAGAGCCTCGACCTGTTCGAGGTAGAAGCGGCATCTCATGCGCAGGATCCTGAGGTTCGGATCGTCGGCGCCGTTGACCTCGATGGTCTGCATCATGAAGTCGAAATGGGCATGGAAGGCATCCACCGCCCCCCAGAGACTGTCGGCGTGCCAGGTGTCGGCTATCGCCGTGGAAACCAGTTGGCGCGCTTGAAGGCGCGCCGCATCCGGCGATGCCGGCCGGCTGGCGATCAGGGCATGGAGGCGGCTGAAGACACTTTCACCGGCATCGGCGCTTTTGATGGCTGCGATCATGTTCATTTGTGTTCCCCTCAGGTCGTCGTGCATAAAGGCCGGTTCGGCGGGCTGCGGGCGATCATTGCAGCGATCGCGGCGACATCGGCCGGCCGGCCTTGGATGATGTTGCCTCTGCGCCCGCGTGTTCCAACCAAACCAATAGGCCATCTCGATGCGGTCAAGCCGACGGCGGCCTTCCTCAAGGACGGCAGCAGGCCTTGCCGCGCACGTCCCGGGGCACGCCATTGCGCACCGAGATGATGGCCGGATCTGGCTATGCTCTCCTCGGCTGGACGCGATTGTCTTTCGCCTGCGTCCTGGGGTGCATCGAATTGCCGCTGAGCTGCGGATGCCTCGCCGGCCGGGCGCCGCGAAGGACGTCGAAAGCCTCGGCATAAGCCATGCCCAGCAGATAGGACATCACGGGGAAACGGCTTGCTTCGGCCATCTGCACCAGCTCATTGGCCATCGACGCGATATATTGGAGACTGTCGATCTCGGACTGGCGTAGGGATTGGTTGGCCACTTGCTGCTCCTGTGATGTGGTGGAATTCAGGGGACCCCCTCACCGGGCACTCTGAACATAATCAATCGGCTAATTGATCGACCCCGCTGCCGGGCGCGGATCGGTTTCCGGGATAGACAGTGTCAAGGCGTAGATGGGCGCGTCGGTGAGCCGGTCGAGGCCGAGCAGGCGCTTGATCGCCGAGTGGCTGAGCGCCGCGGTCGGGCAGGCCGACAGGCCGTGCCTGGTCGCTGCAAGCATCATGTTCTGGCCGATATGGCCAGCTTCGATCAGCACGACACGATAGGCGTTGGCGTCCTCATACTTCCACATGGTGCGGTCGAGCCTTGCGCAGAGCAGGACCAGGCAGGGCATGGGGTCGGCCCATTCCTGTCCGCCGACCAGCTCGGAGACTTTCGGCAGGTGGTTCGCCGAAATCCTTTCAAGATCGTGTCCGACAGCCGAGTAGTGATAGACGCCGGGCTCCAGCCCTTCCACCGCCGGCGCGACCACATAGGCTTCGTAGGGGTTTCTCGCGCCGCCGGAAGGGGTCATGCCCAGCGGCAGGGCGCCAACGCAGTTGCTGGTCTCGCCGGTGATGCCCATGCCCGCGAACAGACAGTCGGAAAGCTGTTTCGCGGTGATGGTGGGCGCCGCCGCCGTTCGGTTCGTGCGACGCTGCGCCATCAGGGCAATGAGTTCATTGTCGTCCAGCGCGTCCGGCAGCCGGATGGCCGCCGCGGAATTCCTGAGCACGAGGTCGGGCTGCACGGTGTGACCGGCGCGTTCGATCTGCCGTGCCTCCGCCTGTTCGATGGTCATGAACTCGCTGTCCTGGACGCAGAAATGCATCAGCGCGGTCGGAATGCCCCAGTTCCATTGTCCCGAGAATTGGCTCTCCTGTTCGGCCAGTTGCGACCCGGCGGTCACCAGTGCGGAAAAATCGAGCAATTGGGGGATGACGGCATCCAGCTCTGATCGCGACCATCCGTGGTCCCGCGCGATCTCCGCGGCGGATGCCCATTTGTCCCAGGATGCGAGAAGACCGATCACCTCGGAACTGCATTCGAAGACGCTTCTGGTCAGGAAATTGCACGCCGTGACCTTGTTGGCGCCGGGGTAGAAGACAAGCGTTTTTGCGGAGCGCATTTTCATGATGCCGAAAGCCGAATGCAGAAATGTCATTGCGAAGGCGAGGCGCCGACGAACAACCGTCGCCGGCGCCTCGGGCAGCTCAGCGCTTGTTGTAGTGCATGCCCTGCGAAAAGAAGACGGTCTGGGTGCCTGCGGCAATCGTCAGCTTCGGAGCAGTGTTCACTTTCTTCGCCATTTTCATCCCTTCCTGACCCCCAAATGGGATCTGTTGAAAAGATCCCCAAAAACGGGATCCACGGGCGGAAGGTAAGATCGAAAGAGTTAATGGTTTGTTAAAATGGTAGTAAAACTGCATTAATCTAAATTATCTTTCTTAGCCCTAAAGTACAAAAAAATCGATTTTACTCACATACGGAGTAGATGACTGCCGGCATACGCTATTTCCGGATAGAGTTATTCTTATTTAGCGTAAAAGGGAAGATTCTGACGCGATCAGTCCAGCCCCTCCCGAGCGAGGCTGACCACGAGCTGGTCGAGGCTCGGGTCGTCGAGCTTGACGACGTGCGCCATGCGGATCGCCTGCCGCGGGCCGATGGATACGTCCTGCCGCATGATGACCGACACGAAGGCCGGCCCGGCTTCCGTCAGAAGCATGGCCTTGCCAATCAGTACCGGTTCCGAGATGGGAGCCCACTGCACCGAGATCAGCGATGGTTCACCGGTCTGGCGGCGATTGACGCCGCTGAAGTAGATCCAGTTCAGGCGCGAGATCGCCACGCCGTAATGATTGCCGCGCGCCCGCGCCCATGTCGTTCCCCGGCGCTCCGACCATCCGGTAACCCTTCGGAACGTCACCAGCTCGGCGTCGCGCCGCACGAAGGTCACCGACCGCATCAACAGGTCGGGGCGGGCCGGGATCGAAAAATAGGTGAAGTAGGTGCCGCCCGCGATCGACGGGGCGGGCGGCCGGATCATTTGGTTGAACAGGCTTTCGGAAATCGGTGGCAGGCCACGAACCGCAGGCTTCGGCGCGCCCGGTTCCCGGTACAATTCGGCTTCGTCGATGCGGAAATAGTCGCAGATCAGCTTGGCTGTCGCCTTGTTCGGAACGGTCTGTCCCTGAAGGTAGCGTTCGAACTGCGTGCGATTGATGCCCAGTTCCCGGCATACCGCGCTTACCGAGGCATGCTCCTTACAGAGCCGTCTGAGATTTGCAGCGAGATACTCGCGAATTGACACGTTTTGCTTCCGCGGGCGGGTTCTTCATATCGACTTCCAAATCCGTATAGCGCCGTCAGCCGCCCCCACCGAAACGCCTTGCTACAACACACAGAAAAAACTGATTTGGTAATGTCACTCTAATGGGGTGGATTCCAAAAAAAATAGCGCGATTCCATAGCGATCACCGCCATAAGTCCAATTGACAGGCGTTTGCCCCGGAAGGCTCTCGCAATCCTTCATGATGGACGGAAAAGGGCGCCAGTGTCGTGACATTTCGCACCGTAGCCACCGACGTGGGTTCGGCTGTTGCAATGCAGCGAAGAGAAGAAAACGACTATCCCGCTGGTGGAGCTGAGGGGGATCGAACCCCTGACCTCGTCATTGCGAACGACGCGCTCTCCCAGCTGAGCTACAGCCCCGTCCAGCGGATGGCGCATTTATCGGGCACGGCAGTTTTCTGTCAAGGCGACGTTTTGCCGAAATCCTGGCGGCCGAAGCCTGCCCTTGCCGGTTTCGCGCGCAATGGCTACATGTCGGCAACAATTGGAGACCGGCATGCTCGCCCTCATTCAAACAATCGTCATGGCGCTCGACCTCTATTGGTGGGTCATCATCATCTCGGCGATCTTTTCCTGGCTCTATGCCTTCAACGTCGTCAACTCGCGCAACCACTTTGTCGGCAGCATCGGCAATATGCTCTACCGGCTGACCGAACCGGCGCTCAGGCCGATCCGACGTTTCATGCCGGACCTTGGCGGTATCGACATCTCGCCGATCATCCTGCTGCTGATCCTGTTCTTCCTCAGGCAGTTCCTGCTCACCACCGTGGCACCGCTGGTGCTGTGAACCCGATGCTCGCATGAGTGCCCCGTTCCGCATCCGCGAGAACGGCATCGAATTGTTCGTCCGGCTGACACCGAAGTCTTCCATGGACAGGTTCGAAGGCATAGAGAGATCGGCTGATGGGCGAAGCCATTTGAAGGCACGGGTCCGCGCCGTGCCCGAAAACGGCGCCGCCAATCAAGCGCTGGAGAAGCTGGCCGCCAAGACGCTTGGAGTGCCGGCCTCGGCCGTTTCGGTTGTCGTCGGCGGCACGGCACGGCTCAAGACGCTGCGCGTGACGGGTGAACCCCAGGTGCTGATGCAGCGTATCGAGGCGCTCAGTGCTTCGGCCTGAAGTTCAATCGCCCAGCGGCAAACGCGGATCGTCGACCTTCAGCGTGTTCACGCTCTGCTTGATGCGGCGCAAATTCTCCAGCACCTTCGGGCCGCGCGTCTCGGCCACCGACGTGACGATCATGTCGACGATCGCCAGCAGCGCATAGCGCGACGATGTCGGCTTGTAGATGTTGCCGTCCTCGAGCGGCTGCAAATGGATGACGGTGTCGGCGGCCCTGGCCAATGCCGAGTCCGGCGCGGTGACGGCGACCGTTGTGGCGCCATATTGCTGCGCGACCTGCACCGCCTCGATGACCGACCGTGCATAGCCGGAAACCGAGAAGGCGACCAGCGTGGTGTCGGGCGTGGCCACGGCGGCGTACATGCGCTGCAATTGCCCGTCGATCTGCGCCAGCACCGGCAGGCCCAGCCTGAACAGCCGGTTCTGCATCTCGGTCGCCATCATCGAGGAAATGCCGCCGGAGCCGACACACAGCACGTTGCCTGACGTGGCAATGCGCGCGGCGACATCGACCAGCGTCGTCATGTCGAGGTTTTCGCTGGCGCGCTGGATGGCCGATATTGCCGCCTCGGTGATGGCCGATGCGATGCGCTGCTCGCGGGCGTCGCGGCTCAGCGGCTCGGGCGACAGATACTGTCCGCCAATGGCGATCGCCTGCGCCAGATAGAACTTGAAGTCGCGCAGGCCTTCGCAGCCGAGATTGCGGCAGAAGCGGGTCACCGTCGGCTCGCTGACGCCGACGCGCGCGGCGATCTCCGAGATCGCCGCCTTGGAGGCGAAATCGAGATCGGACAGGACCAGGCCCGCCAGCCGGCGATCCGACTTGGTGCCGTCCTGCGACATCAGCTGCAACCGGGTGATGATGTCGGCCGGTGTCTTCATGCTGGTGTCTTCACGCTTGTGCTTTCATAGAGGCAGGCCCGTCGCCTTGTCGAAAAGATGGACGTTGCGCGGCTCGACCGAGACCGGCAGGCGGTCGCCCGGCTTCACCTGCATCCGGTCGCGGAAGACGACGCGCACCGTATCGCTGCCAATGGCGCCGTAGACATGCGTTTCGGAGCCCGTCGGCTCGACGACGTCCACCTTGATGGTCATGGCGTCGGCAGCTTCGCCGATGACAAAATGTTCGGGCCGGATGCCGGCCTCCACCGCGCCGCCTGTCCGCACCTCTTTGCCGGCAAGCGCAAGCTTTCCGCCGCCGGTCGATTCGAACCAGCTGTTCGTGGCCGTCGTCTTGAGGGACCCGGAAACGAAACTCATCGAGGGCGAGCCGAGAAAGCCGGCAACGAACTTGTTGGCCGGCCGGTCATAGAGCTCCAGTGGCGGCCCGACCTGCTGGATCCGGCCGCGATCCATCACCACGATGCGGTCGGCCATGGTCATGGCCTCGATCTGATCGTGGGTGACATAGACGACCGTCGATCTCAGTCTCTGGTGCAGCGCCTTGATCTCGGTGCGCATCTGCACCCGCAATTGCGCGTCGAGGTTGGATAGCGGTTCGTCGAACAGGAAGACCGAGGGCTCGCGCACGATGGCGCGGCCCATGGCGACGCGCTGGCGCTGACCGCCCGACAATTGCCGGGGGTAACGGTCGAGATAGGAGAACAGGTTGAGGACGCCGGATGCCTTCTTGACCTTGTCCTCGACCGCGGCGCGGCTCTCGCCGCGGATTTTTGGCCCGAAGCCGATATTGTCGGAGGCCTTGAGATGCGGAAACAGCGCATAGGACTGGAAGACCATGGCGATGTTGCGCTGCTGCGGCGGCAGGTCGTTGGCGCGCACGCCGCCAATGACGAGATCGCCCGAGCTTATCGTTTCCAGTCCGGCCAGCATGCGCAGCAAGGTCGACTTGCCGCAGCCGGACGGGCCGACCAGCACGACGAATTCGCCGCTCTCGATGTCGAGGTCGATATTCTCGAGGATGCTGTGCTGGCCGAAGGATTTCGAAAGGCCGCGGAACTGGACGTCGGTCATGGTCACGCTCCCACTATGTCGTCGATGAACGGCAGGCAGCCGGCGGTCAGGCCGGCATCCACCGGCATCACCACGCCCGTTACGCCGGACGCCCGGTCGGAGGCAAGAAACGCCACGGCTTCCGCCACCTCCGAGGCATTGACGATGCGGCCGAGCGGATAGAGCCGCTGGAGCTTGCCGAGAATGTCGGGGTTCTTGGCCAGGCGATGATCCCAGGCGGCGGTACGGATCGATCCCGGACAGACGACATTGGCGCGAACGCCGCTGCGGCCGAGCTCGACGGCGATCGCCTTGGCATAGGCGTTGATGCCGGCCTTGGCGGCGGCATAGGCAGGATTGCCGAAATGGGCGATGGCGTTGACGGAAGAAATGAAGACGACGCTGCCCGAACCGCGCGCCGCCATCGCCTTCACCAGCGGGTCGGCAAAAGTCATCACGCCGGTCAGGTTGAGGTCGAGTTCCTGCCCTATCCTGTCGGCCGTCAATGCGCCGAGCGTCTCCGCGCGCGTCCAGCCGGCATTGTTGATCAGGATGTCGGGCACGCCGTCCTTGTCGAGCACGGCCGCGACGGCTGCCTCGACCGAAACCCGGTCGAGAAGGTTGAAGACATGGCGCGAGGCGAGGTGCGGGCTTGCCAGCGCCTCCTCCGATTGATCGCAACCGACCACTCGCGCACCTCTTCCGGCCAGCAACGCGACGATCGCTGTGCCAAGGCCGCCGCCGGCGCCCGTGACAACGACAGTGCGGCCTTCGAACTCGGCTTTCGAAACCACGGCGCTTGCTCCTCCGGCAGTTCGAGCAATTCCAGGAAAGTGTATACGGTTTTCGGTCCGGAATTGCGTCAAAACAAAGAGTTAGAGTGGTTCTCCGTTTCCTTGAAACGGTGAACTGCTCTAGGCAGATGTCGGCAGGCTAGTGAATGGAATGTAATTAAGCAACACGATAATCTGCTTGCGTGGGGCCAGATCCTCGATAATGTAGGAAAGTCACATAATCCTGCGCCAACATCGGCGTGAGGAGCGCAAAAGCGCGGAACAAAATGGGAGAGATCGGATGAGCATTGCGAAATGGACTGTCGGCTTGATGGCCGGAATGAGCATGCTGGCCTTCGCGGCACAGGCGCAAGCCGGCGAGGTGCGCGTCACCGTCGCCGAATACAGCGCCAAGACCGGCCCCTACTTCGAGGAGGTCAAGAAGGAGTTCGAGGCAAAGAACCCCGGCATCACGGTCAAGTTCGAAGTGGTGCCGTGGGATGTGCTCTTGCAGAAGCTGACCACCGACATCACCGCCGGCACCAATGCGGATCTCTCGATCATCGGCACGCGCTGGCTGATCGACTTCGTGCAGCAGGACGTCGCCGAGCCGCTCGACAGCTACATCACGCCAGACTTCAAGGGCCGCTTCATCGACACGTTCCTGTCGCCCTCGATCATGGACGGCAAGACCTACGGCCTGCCGATCGCCGCTTCGGCGCGCGCCATGTATTACAACAAGGAGCTGTTCGAGAAAGCAGGCATCGCCAAGCCGCCGGCCAATTGGACCGAGCTGCAGGAGGACGCCCGCAAGATCAAGGCGCTGGGGTCCGGCACATTCGGCTTCGGCCTGCAGGGCAAGGAGATCGAGACCGACGTCTACTATTACTATGCGATGTGGTCATACGGCACCGAGATCCTCAACAAGGACGGCACATCGGGCTTGAGCACGCCTGGCGCGCTCGAAGCCGCCAAGCTCTACAAGTCGATGATCGACGAGGGCCTGACGGAGCCCGGCGTCACCTCCAACAACCGTGAGGACGTCCAGAACCTGTTCAAGCAGGGCAAGGTCGGCATGATGATCACCGCACCCTTCCTGTCCAACCAGATCAAGGACGAGGCGCCGAGCCTCAAATACGGCGTGGCGGCTATACCCGCCGGCCCGACGGGCGCGCGCGGCACCTACGGCGTCACCGATTCCATCATCATGTTCAAGAACTCCAAGAACAAGGACGAGGCCTGGAAGCTGCTCGACTTCCTGTTCACCACGGAGCAGCGCGCCAAGTTCACGCAAGGCGAAGGCTTCCTGCCGGTGAACAAGGAAGAGGCCAAGATGGACTATTACGTCAACAATGCCGACCTCGCCGCCTTCACCGCGCTGTTGCCCGATGCGCGCTTCGCGCCGGTCATTCCGGGCTGGGAGGAGATCGCCCAGATCACGTCGGATGCGATCCAGAAGATATACCTCGGCGGCGACCCGGAGGCGGGTTTGAAGGATGCGGCGGCGAAGGCCAACGCCGTGCTGAAGAAATAGGGCGTATCTCCCTGCGCCCGTGGCGCGCCCCACTCAGGCGGGGCGCGCCACATCTTTGGTCTCCCGATCCGAAATCCGCATAAGCAGAACCTTCCGATCCCGTGCGCCGAGGTTACAGGCCAGCCGATGCAAAATCGCTTCTTGCCCTATCTGCTGACCTTGCCCAGCCTGTTCCTGGCGGCAATCGTGATCTTCTGGCCGGTCTGGGACCTGATCCAGATCGCCACGCATGACGTCAACCGTTTCGGCCAGCTGCGCGAATTCAGCGGTCTTGCCAATTTCGCCGCCCTCACCGCCGATCCCGATTTCGTCGCCGCACTGTGGCGCACGGGGATATGGACCGTGCTGGTGGTTGGCGGCGCGCTGCTTCTGTCGATCCCGGTCGCCATCATCCTCAACACCGATTTTTACGGCCGCGGCATTGCCCGCGTCATCATCATGCTGCCCTGGGCGGTGTCGCTGACCATGACGGCGGTGGTCTGGCGCTGGGCGCTGAGCGGCGAAAGCGGCATGCTGAATTCGGCGCTGCTCGGGCTCGGCCTTATCGATCACAACATCCAGTGGCTGGCGCAGGCCGAGACGGCGTTCCCGATGCAGGTGCTGATCGGCATATTGGTGACGGTGCCGTTCACCACGACGATCTTCCTTGGCGGCCTGTCTTCGATTCCGGACGATCTCTACGAGGCCGCTGCGCTCGAAGGAGCGACGCCGGCACAGCAGTTCCGCGAAATCACCTTTCCGCTCCTGAAACCGTTCATCAACATCGCCATCGTGCTCAACACCATCTACGTCTTCAATTCCTTCCCGATCATCTGGGTAATGACGCAGGGCGGGCCGGCCAACTCGACCGACATCCTGGTCACTCACCTCTACAAGCTTGCCTTCCGCATCGGCAAACTGGGGGAGGCTTCCGCCGTGTCGCTGGTGATGTTCGCCATATTGCTGGTCTTCACCATGATCTATGTGCGCCTCGCCATGCGGGAGCAGCGCGCATGAGGAGCAAGCTGAAGCGTACCGTCATCGCCTGGCTGCTGCTGGCGCCTTTGATCGTGGTGACGATCTTTCCCTTCGCGGTGATGTTCCTGACCGCGGTCAAGCCGCGGCAGGAGGTGCTGTCGCCGACATGGTGGCCGAGCGAATTCCGCTGGTCGAATTTTGCCGACATGTGGGTGGCGACCGGCTTCGGCCGGGCGCTCGCCAATTCGCTCTATGTCTCGGTTATCGCCACCGTCGGAGCTATCCTGATCTCCGTGCCGGCGGCCTATGCCATGTCGCGCTTTCGTTTTGCCGGCTACAGCGCCTTCCGCCAGTTCCTGCTGATCTCGCAGATGATCTCGCCGATCGTGCTGGTGCTCGGCCTGTTCCGGTTGATGGCCGCCTGGGGGCTGGTCGAATCGACGACCGCGCTCGGCTTCATCTACATGGCCTTCAACGTCGCCTTCACCGTGTGGATGCTGCAGAGCTATTTCGACACCATCCCGCGCGATCTCGAGGAGGCGGCCTGGATGGAAGGCGCCGGCCGCTGGCTGACGCTGCGCAAAGTGTTTCTGCCGCTCTGCCTGCCGGCCATTGCCGTCACCGCCATCTTCACCTTCATCAACGCCTGGAACGAATTCGTCGTGGCGCTCACCATGCTGCGCAGCCAGGAGAGCTATACGCTGCCGATCCAGGTGTTCTCGCTGGTCGCCGGGCGCTACACCATCGAATGGCATCACGTCATGGCCGCCACGCTGCTGGCGACGCTGCCAGTGGCGATCCTGTTCATCTGGCTGCAGCGCTACCTCGTGCGGGGGCTGGCGCTCGGGGCCGTCAAATAGCAATTCCATTGAAAAAGTGTGTGGCGGTTTTCCGTCCGGAATTGCGAGAACGAAGAGTAACCTGTCCACGGAGCTTTCATGCGCATCTTCACCGCCTCGCTGGCGACGGAAACCAACACCTTTTCGCCGGTGCCGACCGACAGGGCATCGTTCGAGATGGCCTTCTATGCCGGGCCGGGCAAGCATCCGGAGACGCCGACGCTGTGCTCCTCGCCGATCGTCGCGCTGCGCCGGCGCGCGGCCGCAGAGGGATTGACCGTCATCGAGGGCACCGCCACCTGGGCCGAACCCGGCGGCCTGGTGCAGCGGCAGACATACGAGGCGCTGCGCGACGAGATTCTGGGCCAGCTCAGGGCGGCGCTGCCGGTCGAGGCCGTCATTCTCGGCCTGCATGGCGCCATGGTGGCGCAAGGCTACGACGATTGCGAGGGCGACCTGCTCGAACGGGTGCGCGAGGTCGTCGGGCCTGGCGTGGTGATCGCTTGCGAGTTCGATCCGCACAGCCATCTCACGCCCAAACGCGTGGCGGCCTGTAATGTCATGGCCTACTTCCTCGAATTCCCGCACACCGACTTCTATGAGCGCGGCGAACATGTCGTCGAGCTTGGCCTCGCCGCGGCGCGCGGGGAGATCAAGCCCGTCATCTCGACCTTCGACTGCCGCATGATCCAGGTGCTGCCGACCAGCCGCGAACCGATGCGCTCCTTCGTCGACCGTATCAAGGCGCTGCACGGCAGGGACGGCGTGCTGTCGGTTTCGGTCATCCATGGCTTCATGGCGGCGGATGTGCCCGAAATGGGCACGCGTATCCTCGTCGTCACCGACAATGACAAGGCCAAGGGCGACGCGCTGGCCGAAACGCTGGGACGCGAGCTCTACGCGATGCGCCAAAAGACGGCGATGACGATGCTGAGCGCCGGCGATGGCATCGATCGGGCGCTGGCGGTGCACGCTGAAAAGCGCGGCAGGCCGGTGGTCATCGCCGACATCTGGGACAATCCGGGCGGCGGCGTGCCGGGTGACGGCACCATCGTGCTGCGGGAGCTTTTGGCCCGCGGCATCGACAATGTCGGCGTGGCGACGATCTGGGATCCGGTCGCCGTGACCTTCTGCCGGGCCGCGGGCGAGGGCGCCGTCATCGACCTGCGTTTCGGCGGCAAGGCCGGTCCCCAGGCCGGCGAGCCGATCGACGCCCGCGTCATGGTGCTGAAAGTTCTCGCCGAAGGTTGGCAGAGCTTCGGGCCGAGCCGGGTGACGCTCGGGCCCGCCGCGTTGATCCGCATCGAGGGCACCGAGGTCGACATCATCCTCAACACCAACCGCACGCAGACCTTCGAGCCGGACATTTTTTCCAACATCGGCGTCGATCCGCTGGCCAAGGACATGCTGCTGATCAAATCGACCAACCATTTCTACGCCGGCTTCGAACCGATCGCCGCCGAGATCATCTATCTCTCGGCGCCGAGCGCGTATCCCAGCAATCCGGCGGTGACGGATTACAGGAAACTGAAGCGGGCGATCTGGCCAAGGGTGGCGGATCCGTGGAAGGACAAGGCTCCCCCTTCTTCCCTTGTGGGAGAAGGTGTCGCCGAAGGCGACGGATGAGGGGCGTTCCAGGGAACACCCACGCCTCACACCGCTGGAACACCCCTCAACCGTCTCGGCGCTGCGCGCCGATCCACCTTCTCCCACAACAAGGGGAGAAGGGAAGGCTCGCCCTACACCAGCCCCCGCTTCACCATCATGGCTTCCGGCGACGGCATCTTGCCGCGAAACGCGGTGTAGAGTTCTTCCGGATCCTTCGAGCCGCCGGCGGCATAGATGTTCTTTCTCAGCCGCTCGGCCAGCGAGGGATTGAAGGGGTCGCCCGTCTCCTCGAAAGCGGCGAAGGCGTCGGCGTCGAGTACTTCCGACCACATGTAGGAATAGTAGCCGGCCGAATAGCCCTCGCCGGCAAAGACATGGCCGAAATGCGGCGTGCGGTGGCGCATCGCGATGGTGTCGGGCATGTCGAGTTTTTCGAGCGTTTCGGCCTCGAAACGAAGTGGCTCCTCAGGCGCGTCGGGCCTTGCATGGAAGGCCATGTCGATCAGCGCCGAGGCGGTGAATTCCACCGTGGCAAAGCCAGCCCCGAAAGTGCGTGCCGCCAGCATCTTGTCGAGCAGAGCCTTCGGCATCGGCTTGCCGGTCTTGACATGCAAAGCGTGCTTTTCCAGCACCGCCGGCACGGTCAGCCAGTGTTCGTAGAGCTGCGAGGGCAGTTCGACGAAATCGCGGCTGACGGAAGTGCCCGACACCGAAGGCCAGGTGACGTCGGTCAGCATGCCGTGCAGGGCATGGCCGAATTCATGGAACAAGGTCTTCGCCTCGTCCACCGACAGCAGCGCCGGCTCGCCCAGGGGCGGCTTGGCGAAATTCATGATGTTGTAGATGATCGGGCTCGCGCCGGGGCCCAGGCGGTAGCCTGATTTCAGTGCGCTCATCCAGGCCCCGGAGCGTTTCGACGGCCGCGCGAAATAGTCGGCCAGGAACAGGCCGCGCTCGCTGCCATCGGCATTCTTCACCACGAACACACGCGCGTCCGGATGCCAGGCGGCAATGCCTTTCCTCTCTTCGAAGGTGATGCCGAACAGTCTTGTCGCGACGTCGAAACAGGCATCGATGATCCGGTCGAGCTGGAGATAGGGCTTCAATTCCGCCTCGTCGAAGGCGAATTTCTCCGCGCGCAGCTTCTCCTGGTAGAAACGCCAATCCCAGGCGGCGAATTTTTCGTTGCTGCCGGCTTCCGCCGCCAGCCGTTCCAGCTCCTTTTGGTCGGCGGCGGCCTTTTCCAACGCCTTTTCCCAGACGGGATCGAGCAGGTCGTGCACCGCCTTGGGCGTCTTGGCCATGGTGTCGTCGAGCTTCAGCGCCGCGAAGGAGCCGTAGCCGAGCAGCTTCGCCTTCTCGGCGCGCAGCTTCAGCATGTCGCGCACCACGGCCGTATTGTCGGTCGCGCCGCCATTCTGGCCGCGCATGGTGAAGGCGCGGAAGGCGATCTCTCGCAAGTCGCGGCGCTCCGAGAAGGTCGAGAACGGCTCGTAGATCGAGCGCGACAAGGTGACGGCGTAGCGGCCTTTCTGGCCGCGCATCTCGGCGGCTTCGGCCATCGAGCTCTTCACGAAATCCGGCAGGCCGGCCAGGTCGGCCTCGTCGAGGAACAGCGCCCAGTCGCGTTCGTCGGCAAGCACGTTCTGGCCGAAGCTGGTGCCGAGCGACGACAGCTCCTCGTTGATCCCTGCCAGCCGCTTCTTGCCCTCGGCGTCGAGTTTCGCGCCCGAGCGGACAAAAGCCTTCCAGGTCTTTTCCAGAACCCGCAGCGTCTCGGCATCGAGCTTGAGCGTCTCGCGGCGCTGGTAAAGATCGTCGATGCGGGCAAAGAGCCTTTCATTCATCGAGATCGCCGAGAAATGCCTCGACATCCTTGGCGAGATGTCGCGCTCCAGCGCCTGGATGTCCTCGTTGGTGTGGGCCCCGGCACGGCACCAGAAGATCGACGAGACATGGTCGAGCGCTTCGCCGGCGAGCTCCAGGGCTTGAAGCGTGTTCTCGATGGTCGGCGTATCCTCGTTCGCGGCGATGGCCTCGATCTCGGCCTCATGCGCCTTCAGCGCCGCGTCGAAGACGCGTGCGAACTCATCGTCGCCAAATCGGGCGAAATCGGGCAGGCCGAGTGGCCCTTGCCACGTGGTCAGCGGATGGGCGGCGAGGTCGACGGCTTTCGTGGCGGGCATGGATTGTCTTTCGGGCTGGCAGGTCGGGAGGGGCTGAAATCACCGATGTAGGGCGCTCGTCAGGCGCGCGCAACAGCGCCGCTGGTCAGTAGGCTTCGCAGCTTTCCGCAAGCGCTTTCTGCGTGCTGGCCGTGATGCGGTCGCCCGCTATGGCGAAGGTCTCATGCATCAGCATGTCATTGTCGGGGAAGTCGTAGCAGGCGATCACCGTGGTGACGCCGCCTTCGTTCTTCTCGATCCGGTGTCGGATCGCGGCACCCGCAACCGCACCTTTCCATTCGTCGAGCGAGGCGATGAACTCCTGCTTTCCCTGCACGATGCCGAGGTCGTCGAGTTCGATGCGCACATTGTCGGCGAGCAGGTCGGAAAGTTCGGTACGGTCGGCGACCAGCAGGGCCGAATACCAGCGGCTGATGATGGCGCCGTCATCGGCGCGGGCGGCCATGATCGCCATCAGCAGTGCGGCGACGGTGAACATGACCGGCCGGATGTTCATTGCCTGGCGTGCCGTTTCGGTCACTCCAGCACCGGGCGCTCGAAATCGCCGGTTTCCTTGTTCATCACCCAGAGCTCGCCGGTCGAAATGTCGAACCAGGCACCGTGCAGCGACAGCCGCCCCTTGCCCTCAAGGATCGAGACGCAGGGAAAGGTCCTGAGATTGGCGAGGGAATAGCGGATCGAGATGCGCTCCAGCGCCGTCTGGCGCTCCGTCGCAGTCATGAAGGTGCTGGCCGACACGGTCTCGGCGGCCGGCGCGATCAGGCTCATCCATTTGCCGATGAAATCGCCCGGCGACAGTGGCGCGGAATTGGCGTCGAGCGCGGCACGGATACCGCCGCAGCGGCCATGGCCCATGACAACGATGTTCTTGACCTTGAGGCTCTGCACCGCGAATTCGAGCGCGGCCGAGGTCGAGTGGAACTCGCCGTCGGGCTCGTAAGGCGGCACCAGATTGCCGACATTACGCAGCACGAAGAGTTCGCCGGGCCCTGCGTCGAAGATCGCCTCGGGAGCCGAGCGGGAATCGCAGCACGCGACGATCATGGTTTCCGGCGCTTGCCCCTCCCGGGCGAGCTCGCGATAGCGGCCGCTCTCGGTGAGATAGCGACCGTTCATGAAATTGCGGTAGCCGGCAAGAAGGTGGTCGGGAAGGTGAAGCATGGGCGGCTTTCCGGGTTGGAGGCGGCAGCTCGTTGCGGTCGAGAAAACGCTCTAGCGGTAAAAGCCCGTCGCGAGCAATGCAGAATTGTGGGGTTGGTGAGAAATGCCCTGCGTCAGGCGCAAAGCTGGGCAATGTTGTCACGCCCAGATGGCGACCGGTATGCCAAAGCCGTCGGTAAGTGGCGGGTCGGGAAACGGCCGTGCCGTGCCGGCGGCGATGCGGCCGGCGATCAGCATCATCGCCGCCGCATCGAGGAAATCGTCGGCGGCCGCACCGCGCGGCGGCGCCTGATCGAGGAAGTCTATGGCATAGCCGTGCCGGCTAAGCAGCGCCTTGCGTTCCGCCATGCCGGCCGGATTGATGCTGCCCTTGACCTTCTTCGGCAGCAGCATGGCCTGCCCGCCGTTGAGCCGACAGAAAGCCACTTCCGGATGCGATTCGAAGACGCGGCCACGCAGTTCGGGCCGTGAGATCAGCAACGTATCGATCTCGCGTATTTTGCCAAAAATGCCGAATGCCTGGATCGAAACGCCGCGCCGCGGATCGGATGTCGTCCTGGCCACGTCGCTCGCCCGGCGATGCGCGGCGTACCAGGCTTCGATCGAAGTGAACTCGGCGGTATCGGCGTAAAGTGCCGCACGAGACGGGATCGAGAAGACGCTGGATTGGCGTGGCCCGAGCAGCCGCCTGACCTGTGCCTCCGGCCCGCGCCCGCCCTTGCTCGAAAATTCAGGCAGGCCGATCGGCATGTCGACGGCGACGATCGCGTCGTCGGGAACCGCCGACAGCAGCGCGGCGAAGCTGGCGAAGACCTCGACCGAAGGGGCCGCGTTCGGAGCCCCCCCAACGGCGACCCAGCCGGCCTTGCAGCCGTCCGCGCCGACCAGCACCCGTGCCGATGTCACGCGCGGCGGTCCCGCCCCGGATGCGTGAGATGGCGAAGCTGCACCATCGCCATCGGGTGCGACAGGCTCTGCGCATCGGTTTCGAGCTGCAATTCGTCGCCGCCGCGTTTGGCCGTGCGCGCCAGGATCTCGTAGACCGCCGCCGTCGTCGATTGCAGCGCCTTGATCGCCGGCTGGCCGGAGAGGATGCGCGCCAGGTAGACCGCCGCTGTCAGGTCGCCCAAACCGTTCGGCGGCTTGTCTATGACGCGGTGCTCGGCGAGCAGCGCCTGGCTGGCGTCGAGCAGAAGATTCCCAGTGCCGCCTGAAATCATCGACGGCGCCGAGGTGACCAGCATGGTTGAAGGCCCCGCATGGAGCGCCGCGGCCATCACCGACTTCAGGTCGGGCAACGGCACGCCGGCCATCCATTCCAGCTCATAGCGGTTAGGGGTGGCAATGTCGGCGATCGGCATCAGCCGGTCGCGCATGGCGATCGCCGTCGGCTCCGGCACATAGAGCCCGCCCGAATCGCCCATTACCGGATCGCAGATATAGACGGCGTCGGGCGTCCTCGCCTTGACCGCGGCGACCAGCGAGGCGACGGCTTCGGCCTGGCCGGCCTCGCCGAGATAGCCCGACAGCACCGCCCCGACCTCGCCCAGCCACGGCGCGCGCTCCAGATCGGCCATCAATGCCTTGAACTGATCGAGCGGCGGCACGATGCGGGTCGCGCGCCCATGGCCGGGATGCCACGGCAGGAGGATTGTCGGCACCGCCCATACCGGGAAACCCAGCGATTCCAGCGCAAAGACGGCGGCGCGATTGCCGACCGAGCCGCGTGCGACATGGCTGGAAATGACGATGACCGCGCGCGGCGCGTCGGCTTGCTCGGTGCTCATTGGAATCCTAACTGCCCCGGGTGAGGAAGAGCACGAGCCAGACCATCAGGCCCAGCGCCAGCAGCAGCCCAATTATCCTGCCAATGCGCGTGCCCCAGACTTCGATCGGATCGGCGCGGTCGGCATCGGCCGCCGCGACGTGGTCGCGCACGGCCTTCGCGGTCCGCGCCGCGAGCGAAGTGGCGGCCGGATCGGTTTCGCGCGCGACGCGCTCGAGGATACGGCGCGATTCGGTGTCGCTGTCCTGGCGCTGCGCCATGATGCTGTCCTGTTTTCGTGGCGAGCTTACCGCGTTCGCCCCGTCAATTACAGCGCCTTGCGACCGACCGTGATCCCATCGACAACCGTCTGCGCCGAGGTCGTTTTCTTGTGCGCCGATTGTGGTAATGCTTCGCATGCAACTTCTACCGAGGGGACCGATCATGTTTGCCCAGCGCCTTGCTTTCCCGACATTCCGCACGCTGCCCGCCTTGCTGGTGATGGCCGTCATGCTGCCGCTGCTTGCCGGCTGCGGCTACAACACCATCCCGACGGCGGAGGAGAACGCCAAGGCGGCGTGGAGCGAGGTGCTGAACCAGTATCAACGCCGCGCCGACCTCATCCCCAACCTGGTCGAGACGGTCAAGGGCTACGCCTCGCACGAAAAGGACACGCTCGACGCTGTGGTCGAGGCGCGCGCCAAGGCGACGCAGGTCACGGTAACGCCAGAAACGTTGAAGGATCCCGAAGCCCTCAAGAGGTTTCAGGACGCCCAGGCAGGGCTGACCAGCGCGCTGTCGCGGCTGCTCGCTGTGTCGGAGGCATACCCGGACCTGAAGGCCAACCAGAACTTCCTGGCGCTGCAGGCGCAGCTCGAAGGCACCGAGAACCGCATCGCGGTGGCGCGGCGTGACTACATCCAGGCGGTCAGGGACTACAATCTGACGCTGCGGACCTTCCCCTCGGTGCTGTGGGCGACGTTCTGGTTCCGCGGCAACGAGCCCTTCGCCAATTTCACGGTCGAGGAGGACAAATTGCAGACGCCGAAGGTCGATTTCGGCACGAAACAGGGCGGATGATTGCCGGATTCCGACGTGGTGATCCTGCTCGCCAATGAGGGACGACGCGCCATGTATCGCGTCGCTGTCCTGCTCCTCGTTCTTGTGCTGCCATTTGCGGCCCTCGCCGCCGAGCTCCCGGCGCTGACCGGCCGTGTCGTCGACAATGCAGGCATCATCGATGCGGCGACCAGGGCGGCACTGACGCAGAAGCTTGCCGATTTCGAGACGAAAGGCTCCGATCAAATCGTCGTCGCCACCATTCCCAGTCTCGGCGGCGAGGAGATCGAGCCCTATGCCAACCGGCTGTACCGGTTCTGGAAACTCGGCCAGGCGAAGGAGAACAACGGCGTGCTGCTTCTGGTCGCGCCGAACGACCGCAAGATGCGCATCGAGGTCGGCTACGGGCTGGAAGGCACGCTGACCGACCTGCACACCAAGCTGATCATCGAAAACGACATGGTGCCGGCCTTCCGTGCCGGCGATTTCTCCGGCGGCATCACCAAGGCCGTCGACGACATGATCATGGTGCTCAACGGTAATCCCGAGGAGCTGGAAGCACGCGGCAAGCGCAACCAGCAGGCGCCGTTCAATTCCGACGATTTGTTCTTCGCCATCTTCATCGGCATCTGGGCGCTCATCTTCTTCGGCAGCATAGCGGCCTCGGTGTTGCCGCCGATCTTCGGCCAGAAGATCGGTCCCGGCCGTTACCGCTGGCTCGGCATGACGTTCGAGCCGAGCCGGCGATCGTCAGGTGGCGGCTGGTCGTCAGGTGGCGGCGGCTGGTCGGGCGGCGGTGGCTGGTCCTCGGGCGGTAGCGGCGGTGGTTTCTCCGGCGGTGGGGGCTCTTCCGGCGGCGGCGGCTCTTCGGGAAGCTGGTGAGAGGGATCATGGCGATACGACCGATCAGTCCGCAGGACCATGAACGCATCGCCGGGGCGATCCGCGCCGCCGAATCAAGGACCGACGGCGAAATCTACTGCGTGGTGGCGCATGCCAGCGGCAACTACTTCTTTCCGGCTGCCTTCGTGGCGGCTCTCGCCACGCTGCTGGTCAGCCTCGCCGTCGCCTATGGGCTCGAGGCCTGGTGGCTCACCATCCGCCTGCCGCACTTCGTCATTGCCCAGCTTCTGGCGCTGGCCTGCTTTCTTTTGCTGTTATGGGCCTTTCCGGGGCTGCGCATCCATATGGTGCCGAGACGGCTGCGCTATCAGACCGCGCATGACAACGCACTGAAGCAGTTCCTGGCCCGCAACGTCCACCGCACGACCGCGCGCACCGGCGTGCTGGTCTTCGTCTCGGTCACCGAGCGCTACGCCGAGGTGGTCGCCGATTCAGGCATCGACGCCAAGGTCGGCCAGCATGTCTGGGACGATGTGGTGCGCGAGCTTACCGCACATGCCGGCGACGACCGGCTTGCCGACGGCTTCGTCAAGGCGATCCAATCGGTTGGAGCGGTGCTCGCCGAGCACTTCCCGGTGACGTCGGGCGACACCAACGAACTCGACGATCATCTGGTCGAGATTTGAGCTCCACCGACAGCCTCGAACGCGCATCGCGCAGGCGATGACGGCCTGTGAGAAAGCGTCCTCCGGACTGCCCGGACTCTTGCATTCGAGCGATGCGGGTTTATGGTTAACAAATCATGAATACGCTGAGCATCGATATCCGCAAAGCCGAATCGCGCGACGCCGCGGCGATCGCCGACGTGCATTTGCAGGCTTGGCGCGGCGCCTATAGCGGCATCATCCCGCACCGCACCCTGACATCGATGATCAACCGTCGCGGCGCCGACTGGTGGGCCAATGCCATCCGCCGCGCCGCTACCGTCCTGGTGATCGAGATCGGCGGCACGGTTGCCGGCTACGCCACGATCGGCAAGAACCGGGCCCGCGAACTCAAGCAGCAGGGCGAGATCTATGAATTGTACCTGCGGCCGGAATATCAGGGCATCGGGCTCGGCAGCCGGCTTTTCAAGGCGGCACGGGCGCGGCTTGCCGACCACGGATTGAAGGGCACGGTGGTGTGGGCGCTGGAAGACAATCAGAACGCGCTCGCCTTCTATTCCGGCGCCGGCGGCCGCGATATCGCCGAAGGCGTCGAGATATTCGAGCAGAAGGCGCTGAAGAAGGTTGCTTTCGTCTGGGAATGACCGGCGAGGAACGATCGCGTAAGCGGCGCGAAGCGCAACCTACGCAATCACGACACTGAAACATCTTCTGCTAATGATTGAACGCATTGAATGCCATTGCGTCTTGCTGGGCGTTCTTGAGCACCATTCGCCGCATTGCACCATTTTGCGCCGCCCGCTATCGGTCTGCCAATCGAGAGAGGGATAAGTCATGCGTATTGAAGCCATCGCCACCGGAAAGAATCCGCCCGAGGACGTCAACGTCATCATCGAGGTGCCGATCGGCGGCGAGCCGATCAAATACGAGATGGACAAGGAGGCCGGCACGCTGTTCGTCGACCGTTTCCTGCACACCTCGATGCGCTATCCCGGCAATTACGGCTTCGTTCCGCACACGCTGTCTGGCGACGGCGATCCGATCGACGTGCTGGTCTGCAACACGCGCGCGCTGGTGCCCGGCTGCGTCATCAATGTTCGGCCGATCGGCGTGCTGATCATGGAAGACAATGCCGGCCAGGACGAGAAGGTCATCGCCGTGCCGTCGCCGAAGCTGACGTTGCGTTACGAGAACGTCACCGAATACACGCAGCTGCCCGAGATCACCCGCGATCAGGTGCAGCACTTCTTCGAGCACTACAAGGATCTCGAACCCGGCAAATGGGTCAAGATCGAGGGCTGGCACGATTCCAAATACGCCAAGAAGATGATCGTCGACGCGATCGAGCGGGCCAAGGCAAGCAAGTAGGCCGGCCGGTCACCTCAGTTCGGCGCGGCCAGCGCCTTCTCGATCTGCGGCAACAGCAGCGTCCGAGCCGTCTCGGCCGTCAGCGGGCCGACATGCTTGTAGGCTATTTTGCCGTCCTTGCCGATGACGAAGGTTTCCGGCACGCCATAGACGCCCCAGTCGATCGCCGTGCGGCCGGCCTCGTCGACGCCGATCGCCTGGAACGGATTGCCGAGATCGCCGAGGAATCGGCGGGCGTTTTCCGGCCGGTCCTTGTAGTTCAGCGCCGCCATGGTGAAGCGCCTGTCCTGCGCCAGCCCCAAAAGCACCGGGTGCTCTTCGCGGCAAGGCGCGCACCATGAGGCGAAGACGTTGACCAGCGTCACCTTGCCGGCAAACGATTTCGAATCGAGTCCCGGCAGGTTCGTGCCGTCCAGCGGGGGCAGGTTGGTCGGCGGCGCCGGCAGGCCGATCAGCGCCGACGGCACCTCCGAAGTGTCGCGCCCCGACAGGAGCTGCGCCAGGAACAGCCCCGCCAGCCCGAGGAAGATCAGCAGCGGCAACAGCACGAACAGGCGGCGCCGGGCCGGCGCCGGCGTTGGCATATCCGTGCTCATGACACGCGCTCCCCGCCCTTGTCGGAGCGTCGGCGCACGCCCGCCGCCTCGAGTTCGGCCAGTTCGCGCTTGCGGGCCCGTTGATCGAGCAGGATCCAGCCGATCAGCCCGGCCAGCGCAATCGCCGTGACGGCATAGGCGGCGGTGACGTAGAGCGCATGCGGGCTCATGCCGGCTGCCTCGTCGGCATGCCGCCCGCCAATTCGATCCTTCCGCCGTGCTCGATCATGCCTTCCCTTAGCCCCGCGCCGGTGACCGCGCAATTGACCGCCGCGCCGCAGCCCTTGCCGGTCATGGCCGCCTCAATCCGTGCCATGGCGCAGCGCCAGCGCCGCCGCCAGCGGTCCGAGCACGGCAAGAAACAACGTCAGCGCGGCAAGAATGAGGAAAGGTTGCAGGAACGGGTCGGGATTGGCCGTCGCGCCATAACTCGCCGAAACCCCGAAGATCAGCACCGGGATGGTCAGCGGCAGCACCAGCACCGAAATCAGGAGCCCGCCGCGCGGCAGCGCCACCGCCACCGCCGCGCCGACGGCGCCGATGAAGGTGATCGCCGGCGTGCCGACCAGCAGCGTAAGCGCCGTGGCGCCGATGGCGATCGGCTCCATGTTCATGAACAGGCCGAGCAGCGGCGCGGCGACCACCAGCGGCAGCACGCTGCCCGCCCAATGGGCCAGGCATTTGGTGAGCACCGTCAGCGCCAGCATGTGGCGGTCGTTGCCAAGCACCAGGAGATCGAGCGAGCCGTCCTCGCGGTCGGCCTGGAACAACCGGTCGAGGCCGAGCAAGCAAGAGAGCAGTGCTCCGATCCACAGGATCGCCGGGCCGATGCGGGCTAGCAGTCTCAGGTCCGGCCCGACGCCGAAGGGAATGGTGGCGATCACGGCGAGGAAGAAGATCACGCCCGTCAGCGCCCCGCCGCCGGCCCGAATCGAAAGGCGGATATCGCGGAGGAGGAGGGCTAGCATGATATGAGATACTCGCGCTTGAGCGCCCCCCTCTGTCCTGCCGGACACCTCCTCCGCAAGGGGGGAGATCGGATGTCACCCCGGCCTTCGCCGATTTTCAACGTTGGAAAGCGGGCGAGGCGCCGAAGCTGCCAATCTCCCCCCTCGAGGGGGAGATGTCCGGCAGGACAGAGGGGGGCGCCGTAGAGTGCCGTCATCAAAAGGCCTGCCCCATCCTCAACGTCTGCGCTCCCTCGATCCCGAGCGGCAGATGCGTTGCCGCGACGACAATCCCACCATCCGCACAATGCCCCCTCATCAATCCCGCGAATCGCGCCTCCGAATCCTTGTCCAGACCCGCCGTCGGCTCGTCGAGCAGCCAGATCGGCCGTTGGCTGACCAGCAGTTTCGCGATCCCCGCGCGTCGTCTTTGCCCGGTCGAGAGATAGCCGAACGGCAGATGGCCGATGCCGCCCAGTCCGACCGTCTCCAGCGCCTCCTCGACGCCGACGGATCCACCGCCGTTGAAGTCGCGCCAGAAGCGCAGGTTTTCCGTCACGCTGAGCGCCGTTTTCATTGCGTTCTGATGGCCGAGATAGTGGCAGGCCGAAGCGATCGACGGAAATTCATCGCCGCCGCCCTCGATCAGCAAATTGCCTTCAGCCTTCGGCAGCAGTCCGGCGACGATCCTGAGCAAGGTCGATTTGCCTGATCCGTTCGGCCCGGTGACGACAAGCGCCTGGCCTTGATCGAGGTCAAAGCCAATGCCCGAAAACACCGTCTCGCCGCCGCGTTCGCCGCCCAGATTTTCGGCGATAAGCCGCATCCCTCGCCCGCCCTGAAACAATCCGCCTCGGCCCCTGCCGCATCGCACAAATTTGCTTTTTAACTGTCTAGAACTATTCCAGAAAATTCTCTATATGCGGTGCATCCGTGCCAGCGGTCGGCGCGGGAACAGAACTAGCGCCGAACCAGCGCACGCGCCGCCTTGAACGGCTCGGGTTGCTTGGGAGCGGACAGCGGAAATGGCCGTACCCGCACCTTTGCGCGTGATTGCATGCCATCGGCGTCCGTTCCCTTTCAGGCTGAACAGACAAGGACGGATCGCACGTGTCAAAATCCCTCGACAGTTTCAATTGCCGCCGCACGCTGAAAGCGGGCGACGCCGAATATACCTATTTCGACCTCGTCGAGGCCGAGAAGAACGGCCTCATCGGCATCGCCCAGTTGCCTTATTCGATGAAGGTTCTGCTGGAGAACCTTCTGCGCAACGAGGACGGCCGCTCCGTCACCAAGGACTCGATCAAGGCCGTCGCCGGCTGGCTGACCGACAAGGGGACGGCCGGCGTCGAGATTGCCTATCGCCCTGCCCGTGTCCTGATGCAGGATTTCACCGGCGTTCCGGCGGTGGTCGACCTGGCGGCGATGCGCGACGCCATGGCCTCGCTCGGCGGCGACCCGCAAAAGATCAACCCGCTGGTGCCGGTCGACCTCGTCATCGACCATTCCGTCATTGTCGACGAGTTCGGCTCGCCGATGGCCTTCGCGCGCAATGTCGAGCTCGAATATGAGCGCAACGAGGAACGCTACAAGTTCCTGAAATGGGGCCAGCAGGCGTTCCGCAATTTCCGCGTCGTGCCACCCGGTACCGGCATCTGCCATCAGGTCAACCTCGAATATCTCGGCCAGGTGGTGTGGACCAACACCGAGGACGGCGAAACGACCGCTTATCCCGACACCTGCGTCGGTACCGATTCGCACACCACAATGATCAACGGCCTCGGCGTGCTCGGCTGGGGCGTCGGCGGCATCGAAGCCGAGGCGGCCATGCTCGGCCAGCCCGTCTCCATGCTTTTGCCCGAGGTCATCGGCTTCCGTCTCACCGGCAAGCTGAAGGAGGGCGTCACCGCCACCGACCTCGTGCTCACCGTCACCCAGATGCTGCGCAAGAAGGGCGTCGTCGGCAAGTTCGTCGAATTCTTCGGCCCCGGTCTCTCCAATATGACGCTGGCCGACCGCGCCACCATAGGCAATATGGCGCCTGAATATGGCGCCACCTGCGGCTTCTTCCCGGTCGATAGCGAGACCATCCGCTACCTCACAATGTCGGGCCGCGAGGAAAGCCGCATCGCGCTGGTCGAAGCCTACTCCAAGGCGCAAGGCATGTGGCGTGACGCAGGCTCCGCCGACCCGGTCTTCACCGACTTGCTGGAGCTCGATCTCGGCGACGTCGTGCCGTCGATGGCCGGCCCGAAGCGCCCAGAGGGCCGCGTCGCGCTGGAAGGCATCCCGGCCGGCTTCGTCAAGGCTATGGACACCGAATACAAGAAGGGGGCTGAAATCTCGAAGCGCTACGCCGTCGAAGGAACCGGCCATGATCTCGGCCATGGCGACGTCGTCATCGCCGCCATCACCTCCTGCACCAACACCTCGAACCCGAGCGTGCTGATCGGCGCCGGCCTGCTCGCCCGCAACGCCAATTGCCTCGGCCTCAAGCAGAAGCCCTGGGTGAAGACCTCGCTGGCGCCAGGCAGCCAGGTGGTCGCCGAATATCTCGAGAAATCCGGCCTGCAGAAGGAGCTCGACCAGATCGGCTTCAACCTGGTCGGCTTTGGCTGCACCACCTGCATCGGCAATTCCGGCCCGCTGCCGGCGCCGATCTCCAAGACCATCAACGATAAGGGTTTGATTGCCGCCGCGGTGCTTTCCGGCAACCGCAACTTCGAGGGCCGTGTCTCGCCCGACGTGCAGGCCAACTATCTCGCCTCGCCGCCGCTGGTCGTGGCGCACGCGCTGGCCGGCACGGTGACGAAAGACTTGACTACCGAGCCGCTCGGCGAGGACAGGAACGGCAAGCCGGTCTACCTCAAGGATATCTGGCCGAGCTCGGCGGAAATCCAGGAATTCATCGAGAAGAACGTGACGCGCGAGCTGTTCGCCCGCAAATATGCCGACGTCTTCAAGGGCGATGAGAACTGGCAGAACGTCAAGGCGCCGGAAGGCCAGACCTATGCCTGGGACGACAATTCCACCTATGTGCAGAACCCGCCCTATTTCGCCGGCATGACCACGGGCTTCGGCAAGATCGGCGACATCAAGGGCGCCCGCGTGCTGGGCTTGTTCGGCGACAAGATCACCACCGACCACATTTCGCCAGCGGGCTCGATCAAGGCCGCCTCGCCGGCCGGCAAATACCTTACTGAGCATGGCGTCGGCGTTGCCGACTTCAACCAGTACGGCACGCGCCGCGGCAACCATGAGGTGATGATGCGCGGCACCTTCGCTAACATCCGCATCCGCAACCACATGCTGGGCGAGAACGGCAGGGAAGGCGGCTACACCATCCATTACCCGTCGAAGGAAGAGGAATCGATCTACGACGCGGCGATGCAATACAAGAAGGAAGGCGTGCCGCTGGTCATCTTCGCCGGCGTCGAATACGGCAACGGCTCGTCGCGCGACTGGGCGGCCAAGGGAACGAACCTCCTTGGTGTCCGCGCGGTCATCGCCCAGTCCTTCGAGCGCATCCACCGCTCCAACCTGGTCGGCATGGGCGTCATCCCCTTCGTCTTCGAGGAAGGCACCTCATGGGCTTCGCTCAACCTGAAAGGGGATGAGCTGGTCGAGATCGACGGCCTGGACGCCCTCAAGCCGCGCCAGAAGATGGAAGCCAGGATCACCTATGGCGACGGCACGGTGAAGAAGGTGCCGATCATTTGCCGCATCGATACGCTTGACGAACTCGACTACTTCAAGAACGGCGGCATTTTGCAGTACGTGTTGCGCGATCTTGCCGCGTAGCGGCAAGGGAGTAGGGCTTAGGCAGTAGGAAATAGGACCTACTGCCTACTGCCTCGCTGTGGCGCGCCGTAGCGCGCCGCGGCGGCCAGCAGCACGCCCAGCATCAGCCCGTTGAGCAGGTGCCAGAGGAAGTGCGTGCCGAGCGGGAAGCTGGTGCAGACCAGCGGATCGACCATGCGGCAGATGACCGACAGCACGAAGATCGCCGATCCGGCCAGATTATACCAGCCGGCGCGATTGCCGCTGGCCGTCACCCAGACACCGAAGAAGGCGAGCGCCAGGAACGGCGGCAGGTAGCCTGTGGTGCCGTTCGACGCCTGGCGCAGCCAATCCGGCACGGCCAGAGTTATCGCTCCGACAACGGCATAGAAAACGACGAAGATCGCGATCGCCTTGCCCCATTCCAGGCGCAGGAAGCGGCGCAGGTTGAACAGCGTGTAGGCCAGCGTGAAGCCGGCGATCGGCACCACGTCGGCCCAGACCGTTCCCTTGGTGGCGAAGATGTGAAAGATCGTCGAGCCGACGCCGATCGCCACCACCCACCAGGCCAGGACCTCGGCGAAAATGCCGGTCCTGCATCGCCGCACTTCGCGGACGCCCCATAGTCCCGCGGCAATGAAAGCCAGGTTGGTCAAAGCATTCACCGGCTCGGCCCAAAGTTCAGGACCCGTTCGCTCGCAATAAAGATCGACTGGAGCCAGGAAACTTTGCCACATGATGATGATCCCGCCCCCGAATCGAACCGCCGGTTGAAATGCAGTGGCTTCTCCTATTGCCGCCCTACCCAGGCTTGCAATGGCAAAATTTCACCGCAACGTGACTTCCCGTTGACTTCCGGTTCTGCCACATATTTCAGCCAATCAAAACAAAGCCGGCATCACCGGCGGGAATTGGAATGGTCATGGCCTCGCGTAGATCATTGTGGCTGGCAGCGTTTGCGCTGGCCATCTCGGCGTTCGCCGGTGCCGGGCACGCCGGCGAATCCGGCGGGCTCCTGGCCGACAAGCCCCAGGGCGACAGGCCCGTGGGCGTGGTCGAGCTGTTCACCAGTCAAGGCTGCAGTTCCTGCCCGCCTGCCGACGCCTTCTTCTCCGAACTTGCCGCCAGGCAGGATCTTGTCGCGCTCTCCTATCACGTCGGCTACTGGGATTATCTCGGCTGGCGGGACACGCTGAGCAGCAAGGAAAACACCGAGCGGCAATATGAGTATATGCGGGCCTTCGGCAACCGCTCAGTCTATACGCCGCAGGCGGTCATCAACGGCCGGGTCCATGTCAACGGCGCCAATCGCGGCGAGGTCGATGGCCAACTCGCCCGCATGGCAAGGATCGGCGAAGACATGCGGGTCGCCATCAAGATCAGCCGGACCAGCGACCGCGTCATGATCGATACCGGCGATGGCGGGACCGGTCCCAGCGATGCCCATGTCGTCATCGTCTATTTCGAGCCGCCGCAGACGGTCACGATCGGCCAGGGCGAGAACACGGGCCGCAAGATGACCTATTGGAACGCGGTGACCGGCATCCAGACAGCGGGCATCTGGCACGGCAAGGCGCAGCGCTACGAATTGCCGATGAGTGAGATTTCCAAGAAGGGCGGCTGCGCCGTGCTTTTGCAGTCCGTCGGCAAGGACGGCCTGCCAGGGCCCATCCTGGGCGCCGCCTTCATTCACCGCCCCGGTTCCGATGCGCCGTTCGATCGAAGGCTCTGAAGCGCGCCGCCGAAAACGGAAATGATGCGACGCGCTGTCGGTCTCCATTCATGCCTGTCGACCAAACGGAATCGCGTTTGAGTGACCTGCCTCAATGGCCGGTCAGGCGATCAGCGAAAGCGGCGAGGCGCGACGTCCGCCCCAGGCCGTTTGCCTCCCGCCGGTCGGCGATGCGGTAGAGCTGGTACATGGCGTGGACGCCGAGCCAGCGCAGCGGCTCCGGCTCCCATTTCTTCACCGTGCGGTTGACCCAGGGCAACCGGGTCAGCTCCGTGTCGTGTCCGAGCACCAGGTCGCGCAAGGTGCGGCCGGACAGGTTCGAACTGGAAACGCCGAGCCCGACATAGCCGCCGGCCCAGCCCATGCCGCTTTCGCGATCGAAGCCGCACGTCGTGCACCAGTCGCGCGGCACGCCGAGCGTGCCGCACCAGGCATGGTCGAGCCGCACGCCTTTGGTCTGCGGCAGCAGCCTGGTCAGGATCTCGTGCAGCTGGTCGATGGTCGCCTGTTGTGTCTTGCCGCGCGTGTCGGTGCGCGATCCGAAGCGGTAGGGCACGCCCCGGCCGCCCATGGCGATCCGGCCTTCCCGCGTGCGCTGCGCATAGCAGTAGGTATGCGCGGCATCGCCCAGCACCTCGTAGCCGCTCCAGCCGATTTCGTCCCAGAGCTTCTGCGGCAGCTTCTCGGTCACCACGATGGCGCTGTTCAGCGGCAGCCAGAGACGCTCGTAGCCGGCAATGCCGGCGGTGAAGCCCTCGGTGGCGCGCACGATCTTTTCGGCGCGCACGACGCCGCGGTCGGTGGTGACCTTGCCCTTCTCGAGCGCCAGCACCTGCGTCTGTTCGTAGATGGCGACGCCGAGCCGCGCGACCGCCGCCGCCAGACCCTGCACCAGCTTGGCCGGCTGCACGCGCGCGACGTCGCGCACGACGAAGGCGCCCAATACATTGTCGATGGCGATGCGCTCGCGCGCTTCCTGCGCACCGAGGAAGGCCAGCCGCTCGGGCGGCATTTCCCAGTGCCGGGCCTCTTCGTACTCGGCTTTGGCGCGCTCAAGCTGCGCGGCGTTTGTTGCGACGGTGATGTTGTCGACGCGGCGGATATCGGCGTCGATCGCTTCGGCAGCGGCAATCGCGATCACCTCGTCGACCGTGCCGGACATGGCGCGCTGCATGTCGATCACCGCCCCGCGCGAGGAGGTTTTTGCATATTTCTCGCGCGACCAGCTGAAGCCGCCGGACAGCCATCCGCCATTGCGGCCCGAGGCGCCGAAGCCGGCGAACTCCTTTTCGACGATGGCGATGCGCAGCGCGGGCTTCGCCTTCTTCAGATAGTAGGCCGCCCAAAGTCCGGTATAGCCGGCGCCGACGATGCAGACATCGGCCTCGATGTCGCCGGGCAAGGGTGGGCGGCTGGCCGGCGGGCCACCTATGTCGGCATACCAGAACGACACGTCGCCATTGCGCTGGGCTTGCATCTTGTGATCCGTTCTCCGTGCGATTCCAGGAAAAGTGTGGAGCGGTTTCCCGTCCGGAACTGCGTTAAACACCAAGAGAGGAAGCGGCCCCGTCGTTTTCCATGGAAAGGCGAGGCCGCTTTGTTTCAGGTAAGCGTCAGGTCGGCCTTGTCGTCATCGGCGAGCAGCTTCACGTCGCCGCCGGCGAAGAGGACGTCGACCTCGTCTCCAATGGCAAAAGTGTCCGCCTCGAGCGTCGAGCGCACGATGGCTTTCGAGCCGTCGGCGAGCTCCACCTCGTATTTGGAGCCGGAGCCGAGATAGATGGCCTCGCCGATACGCCCGGCGAGCCGGTTGCGGCCATCCCCGCCGCCGCCGCGACGAGCAAGCGCCAGCTTTTCGGGACGCAGCAACATCACCGGCTTGCCGCCATCGGCGAGACGCTTGGCGGTCGCCACTCTCTGGCCTGATATCTCGATCGCCGTCTCGTTGCCCGAGGTGGCGGCGGGGCCGCGCAGCACGGTGGAATCGCCGATGAACTTGCCGACGAAAAGCGTCGCCGGCTCGTCGTAGAGTTCGCGGCCGGTACCGATCTGCTCGATGCCGCCGCGGTTGAACACGGCGATGCGGTCGGAGAGCACCAACGCCTCCTCCTGGTCGTGCGTCACATAGACGAAGGTGGTGCCGAGTTCGCGGTGGATGCGCTTGATCTCGAGCTGCAGCCATTCGCGCAGTTTCTTGTCCAGCGCGCCGAGCGGCTCGTCCATCAGCAGCAGCGGCGGATCGAAGACGATGGCGCGGGCCAGCGCCACGCGCTGCTGCTGGCCGCCCGAAAGCTCGTTTGGGAAGCGGTGGGCGAAATCGGCCATCTTGACCATGTCGAGCGCGTGGCGGACGCGGCGTTCGCGTTCTGCCCCGGTGACGCCGCGCAGCTTCAGCGGATAGGCGACATTGCGGCCGACCGTCATGTGCGGGAATAGTGCATAATGCTGGAAGACCACGCCGATGTTGCGCTTGTGCGCCGGCACGCCGACCACGCTCTTTTCTCCGACCAGCAGCTTGCCGCTGGTCAGGTCGGTAAAGCCGGCGATCACGTTCAGCGTCGTCGTCTTGCCTGAGCCGCTCGGGCCCAACAGCGTCATGAATTCACCCGGCTCGATTCGCAGCGACACGCCGTCGAGCGCCTTGAAGGAACCATAGGCCTTGCTTACCGACTCCAGGTCGATCGCCGCACCGCGATTTTCCGCTTTCTGATTCATAAGCCTCCCTTCCGCTCACGGCCAAGAAGCAGCATGCCGCCGCCGATCAGCAGTGTCGTTGCGCATAAGAGGATCGTGCCGACGGCCGCGACCGTCGGGTCGGCGTCGCGCGTGATGGAAGCGAAGATCTGCACCGGCAACGTCTTGAGATAGGGATTGGTGATGAACAGCGACACGACGATCTCGTCGAAGGAGGTGGCGAAGGCGAACAGCAGGCCTGACAGTACCCCGGGGGCAATCAGCGGCAGCGTCACCGTGCGGAACGTGGTGAGCGAACCTGCGCCCAGGCTCGCCGCGGCTGTCTCCAGCCGCTTGTCGAACACTTCGAGATTGGCCGAAACGGCGATCAACACGAAAGGCAGCGCAAGGATGGTGTGGGCCAGAACGAAGCCGAGCAGCGTGCCGACAAGCCGCGTGTCGAGATAGACGGCGTAGATGCCGATGGCCAGGACCACGCCCGGCACCACCATCGGCGTCAGCATCAGCATGCGCAGGAGATTTGCCGGCCGCGCCTGCATGCGGTCGAGGCCGAAGGCGGCAAGGGTGCCGAGCACGGTTGCCAGAACCGCAACGATCGATGCGACCTTCAGCGAATTGAGGAAGCTGGTCGACCAATCCGGATTGGTGACGAAATTTTCGTACCATTGCCAGGAGAAGCCCTGGGGTGGAAATGCCAGCGATTTATTCTCGTTGAATGACATCGGCACCACGACGAGCGTCGGTGCCACCAACCATATGGCTACCAGCAGGCAGACAAGGCCCAGCACGACGCGGGTAAGCGGCTTCATCTCCATCAGGGCCGCCCCGCTTGCCGATGGCTGGACCGCATCACGGGCGCGGCAAGCGCCAGCAGCACGAAGGTCGTGACCAGCAGAACCACGCCCATGGCGCCGCCCCTGCCCCATTGCAGGAGGCTGAGCACCTGTGTCTGAACCAGCGTGGACAGCATCGTCGAGCGCGGTCCGCCGAGCAGGGCCGGCGTGATGTAGAAGCCGAGCGCCAGGATGAAGACGATGATCGCGCCGGCATAGACGCCAGGCAGAGACAGCGGCAGATACACCGTGAGGAACGCGCGCGAGGGTCTTGCCCCGAGGCTCCGCGCGGCTTGCACCAGCCTGAGGTCGATGCCTTTCATGACCGAATAGAGCGGCAGGATCATGAAAGGCAAAAGCACCTGCGCCATGCCAATGACCACGCCCGTCTGGGTGCGGATCAGCCTGATGCCGCCGAACCCGAGCGCCCGCAGGATCGAGTTGATAACCCCCGAATCCTGCAGCAGTATCACCCAGGACAAAGTGCGCACCACGCCGCTTACCCAAAACGGGATCAGCACACAGAGCAGCAGCACCAAGCGCACGCGTGGTCGGACCGCGGTCATCAGATAGGCATAGGGATAGGCGCAAACCACGCAGACCAGCGTGACCCACGCTGAAATGAGGAAGGTCCGCTGGAGCACGGCTAGGTTGATGGGCGCGCCGAAGAACCAGATATAGTTCTGCAGGCCCCACTGCGGTTCCGACAGGCTGCGCACGACGATGGTGAGCAGCGGATAGCCAATCACCGCGAAGAGCAGGACCAGCGCCGGCAGCGCGAGCGCGAACGGCCGCCACGCCCGGCGCCTTTCGGCGGCCGGAATGGTTGGCTGGGACGCGCTCACGGCTTTTGGTCTCCCTCAGCCGGTCAGTTGCCGGACATCAGCGCGGACCACTTCTCCTGCGCCACCGCGAAGTTCGGGACCCAGAACTTGAAGTTCTGCTTGTAGCCCTGCTTCTGGCGTTCGGGCGTGTTGGTCAGGAAAGCGGAGACGGAAGCGTCGACCTTGGGCTGCGCTTCACTGTTGATCGGCGTGTAAGACGTTTGCTCCGTCAACACCTCCTGCGCGTGCTTGCCAAGATAGGCGTTGAGCAGCGCGTAGGATGCCTCCGTGTCCTTGGCGCCGACGGGGATCGTCATCTGATCCATCACCACCAGCCAGTCCTGCCAGGCCGGTGCGTATTTGGCGCCGTTCTTGACCGCGGTCATGGCGCGGCCTGTCCACATCATCAGCATGTCGGCCTCGCCGGATTCGGCGAGTTGCTGCGATTCTGCACCCGTCTTCCAGAAGATGGTATCGGGGCCGAGCTTGCGAACCACATCGATGGCCTTGTCGATATCGGCCACCGTCATCGCCTTGGGGTCCCCGCCGGCAACCTTGAACGCCTGTTCCAGCAAGCCACCGGTCGGGCTGCCGGAGCCGTCGATTCCGCGCACGCCGGGGAATTTCTGCGTGTCGAAGAAGTCGGCCCAGCTCTTGGGCGGATTGTCCTTGTACTTTTCGGTGTTGTACATCAGCACGACGCCGTAGTTCATCGCCGGCACCGAGCACTCGCCGACCTGGCCCTCGGGAATTTTCGAGACGTCGAGTTTGGTGAAGTCCAGCTTCTGGAACAGTTTGCCGCAATAGACATAAGGCGGCAGATCGTCGGTATCGACAACGTCCCATGTCACATTGCCGGACTCGACCTGCGCCTGCAGCTTGGCGATCTCGGTCGGGCCGTCATTGAGCAGCTTGACGCCCGACTTGTCCACGAACTCCTTGAGCGCCGCCGCCTGGCCATCCTGGTAGATGCCGCCATAGGACACGAAAGTCAGGGTCTTGCCCTTCAGCGAGCCTTCGGCCACCTCTCCGGCAACCGGCTTCGATTGCGCGAGCGCGGCCGTCGCCGCCAGAAGCACGCCCAGGCACGCCGCATGTGCAAATTTCACTCTCATGTTCAACTCTCCCATTCCAGAACTCGCATTTGTTCTCATTCACCCGGATGCGAGCGGTTTCCGGGCCTGTACTGATCGAGTTCCAGCGCGCCGGCGGTCGGCGGCGCGATGATCCAGAGCACCTCCGCCGGTGTGTCGCCGACATTGACCGTGCGGTGCGGCACCGAAGTCGCGTATTCGACGCTGTCGCCTTCGCGCATCAGATGGCGCTCGTCGGCAAGCGTCAGTTCGACGGTTCCCTTGAGCACCATGAACATCTCATGCTCGCCGCCATGCACATAGGCGTCGTCGCCGGTCGAGCCGCCGACCTCGAAATGCCCCGCATAAACCTCGAACTGATGGATCGGCCGCCGCGACAAAAGCATCTTGCGGCCTCGCACGCCGACGGGAACGACAGGCCGTTCCTCGCGCCTCAGCACCTTGTGCAACGGACGGCTGCTGCCCTCGAACAGGTCGTTGATGCCGAGATCGAGAGCGGCGGCGATCCTGAGCAGCGTGCCTGTGTTGGCGCCGCACAGATTGCGCTCGAGCTGGCTGATGAAGCTCGCCGTCGTGCCGGTCATGTCGGCCAACCGGCGCAGCGACACGCGCCTTGCCATGCGCAGCGCCTTGATGCGGGGACCGACGCCGCCGGCCTCAGGGGTGGCCGCGACCGTGCCATTCACCTCTTTCACCGTGGAGTCCGATACGCGTGGCATTGCCGCTCCCGTTTCACTTAACACCTTATTAAGTGGTGATGGCGTTGGCAAGCGCGGACGGCATGCCAAGATTTCGGCGCCCATCGATCCTGCCGGTCGCACCGGATCGGGCTGAAAACCGTCCATACGGCGGGAAATCCGCATTAGCGGCGATCCAGGCATGAAAAAACCGACGTCAGCTTGCTTCTGACGTCGGTCATTTAGGTTTTGGGATCGTCGCACCCGGTCTTTCCGAGGAAAAACCGAGGTTGGTTCGATCCGACGCAGACCCGTGGGCGGGGGGCTTGGGGTTTACGAGCCGGTGCCGGACCGAACCGTCTCAGGCAACGCCGGTAAATTCGTCGGACATTGGGGCATGAGCGCGGATAAAAAATGGCGAGAATGTGGCGGAGCATCACCAATTCCAACATGTCGTTTGCAAACGTGACTGGACGCGACGGAAATGGCGCGGGTCCGCACCGCTTCGCCGGCACTTGCAATTCGATGGCGAAAGCGCCAACTTTGGTTGGCAAAGATTCATTTTTGAAGGATCGAGGCATGACCGATCACGGCGGCGGGACGGAGGATGGCGACGCATCCGCGATACTGATCCCGCTCCACGAGGCACGCCGTGCGCGCCTCGACCAGCCGGTGCGCTTCGAGCGGCGCGAACTGGACCAGATCCTGAAACTCTACGGGCGCATGGTTGCCGCCAATGAATGGCGCGACTACGCTATCGATCATCTCACCGACAGGGCCGTGTTTTCAGTGTTCCGCCGGGCCAGCGAGGTGCCGCTGTTCCAGATCGTCAAGGACCCGAAACTGGCACGCAAACAAGGCGCCTTCGCCGTCATCGCCGCGGGCGGCCGTATCCTCAAGCGCGGGCAGGAGCTTGGCCGTGTGCTCGGCGTCTTCGACAGCAAGTTGAAGCTGGTCGAGGCCTGAAACAGCGGCGCAATTGCTTCGGTTGGCCTCAGTCTTGGGCTCATCTAAGCCATTACTTTTCTTGACGGAATTTCCGCTCCGGCAATGATTCCGGATCGGGCGGGGCGGATGCCCCGCCGTTCAGCGCCAGTTGCATGAACACCGTGTCCAGCCAGCGGCCGTGCTTGTAGCCGGAGCCTTCGAGGCGGCCGGAATGACGAAAGCCGAGCTTTTCGTGCAGCTTGACGGAAGCGCTGTCGGGATGGCCATCGCCGATCACCGCGACGATCTGGCAAAAGCCCGCAGCCTCGGCGGCCGCGATCAGGCTTTGCATCAGTTTGAGGCCGACACCCTGGCCCTTGGCATCAGGCGCGACATAGACGGAGTCCTCGACGACAAAGCGATAGGCCGGGCGCGGCCGGAAGGGACCGGCATAGGCATAGCCGAGCACGGCGCCATCCTTTTCCGCCACAAGGTAAGGGAAGCCGCCGGCCTGGAGCGTGTCGAATCGCGTGCCCATTTCGGCGCGACCTGGCGGCTCCAGCTCGTAGCTCGCCGTGCCGCGGGTCACAGCGTCGGCATAGATTTGCGTAATGGTGTCGAGGTCGGCCGCGCGTGCGGCCCGTATAACGATAGTGCTCATTCTTTATGCAGGCCTCTTTGTCTGCCTGCAATAACAGCAAAGGTCGGCGCAAAAGAAAAGGGCGGCCGTTGGGCCGCCCCTTCCAAACCCGATGGTCCAGTCAGACCATGACGCGGACCAGCCCTCAGCGGCGGTCGCCCATGAACTGGAGCAGGAACATGAACAGGTTGATGAAGTCGAGATAGAGCGTCAGCGCGCCCATGATGGCCTTGCGGCCAGCGACGTCGGAGGCGTCGCCCTCGAAATACATCTCCTTGATCTTCTGCGTGTCGTAGGCGGTGAGGCCGGCGAAGACCAGCACGCCGATCGCCGAGACGGCGAAGGACAGCGCCGACGACTGCAGGAAGATGTTGATGACCATCGCGATGATGATGCCGAACACGCCCATGATCAGGAACGAGCCCATCGCCGTCAGGTCGCGCTTGGTCGTGTAGCCGAACAGCGACAGCGCGCCGAAGGCCGCGGCGGTGGCGAAGAAGGTCTGCGAGATGCTGGCGGTGGTGTAGACCAGGAAGATCGACGACAGCGACAGGCCGACCAGGCCCGCATAGACCCAGAACGTCGTCTGCGCCGCCGACACGCTCATCGACTGGACGCGGAACGACAGGAACAGAACGGCGGCCAGCGGGGCCAGCATCACCAGCCAGCGCAGCGGCGAGCCGAAGATCGCGTAGCCGAACGAGGTCAGCATCTCGCCGCTCGGCAGCGTCGCGACAGCCGAGGCCGGATCGGTGGTTGTGGCCAGCATGATCGTGCCGACGGCGGCAAGACCAGTGATGAGGAGACCAAGCCCCATCAAATTGTAGACCTTGATCATATAGGCGCGCAGGCCCTGATCGATGTCGACGGCGGCGCCGGGCACGGCGCGCGTCTGATAGTTGCGAATGGGTTCAGCCATTGTGGTCCTCTATTGCTTCTGCCCCGTCCGGTGTCGGGTCCACCCGGACCCAGGCGCCGCTGGCGGGACTCCAGCATGCGTGCGGCGAAATATGATGGTTATTCGCGTCAAGAACAAGACCGTAACCGGGTGTAATGCTTCGTGAGGCACGCATGGCGCGGTTTTCCAGCCCTTTGGCCGCGAAACATTACGTCGATTTAACCAAATGCCGGCCGTCGGCGGGGTGGAACCGATGCGGACTCAGAGGTTTCGCAGCACGGGCGCTGCCTTGTGGCCGAGCACCCGCCAGGTGCCGGCGAGACCGATGCCGACGGTGATGACCAGCGCAAAGAGAATGGTCGCCACCGCCACTTCCGGCATGAAATGCGACGGCAATGTCATGATGCGGGCGACGACGAACCATGCGGCGGCACTGCCGGCGGCGAGCGCGAAGACCGCCGTGGCGAGGCCGATCAGCATGTATTCGAGCGAGAAGGCCGATATCAGCGTCAGCCGCGTCGCACCGAGCGTCTTCAGCACCACCGCGTCATGGATGCGCGCCCGGTTGCCGGCGGCGAGTGCGCCGGCCAGCACAAGCACCGACGCGATCAGTGCCACGCCGGCCGCCGCCCTGATCGCCGCGCCGAGCTGTCCGACCAGACGGTTGACGATGTCGAGCGCGTCCTTGACGCGGACCGTAGTGACTGCCGGGAAGGCGCGGGTGACGGCATTGAGGATGCGGGCGTCATCAGCCGCGGTGGCGCTCTTTTCGGTCAGCGTCGCCACCCAGCCATGCGGCGCGCCGGCAAATGTGTTGGGCGAGAACACCATGACGAAGTTGATGCCCATCGTCTCCCATTCGACCTGGCGGAAATTGGCGATCCTGGCCGTGACATTGCGGCCGAGCACGTTGACGGTGACGGTATCGCCGAGCTTCAGCCCGATTTCCTTGCCTTCCTTGTCGGAAAACGAGACGAGCGGCTCGCCGGTATAATCGGCCGGCCACCAGTTCCCCTCGGTCAGCGTCGCGTTGTCCGGCTGCTTGGCCTCATAAGTCAGGCCGCGGTCGCCGCGCAGCACCCAGGCGCCCTCCGCCGGCACCTTGACCTTGTCGACGGCGACGCCGTTGAGCGCCATCACCCGGCCGCGCAGCATCGGCACCTTGGCCAGCGTCCCCTGCGGGGCCTCCTTGCTGATCAGACTGGAGAAGCCGTCGACATCGCTGCTCTGGATATCGACGAAGAAGAAGTTCGGCGCCCGCTCAGGCAGGCTGCCGGAGATCTGCCGCCGCAGATTGCCGTCGATCAGCGCCAGCGTCACCAGCAGCGTCAGGCCAAGCCCCAGCGACAGCACCACCGACGGCGTCAGCGCGCCTGGCCGATGGATGTTGCCGACGGCGAGCCTGAGCGCCACGAAGCGCACGCGCGGGCTCTTCCTTGCCGCCCATTGCACCAGCGCACCGACCAGGCGCAGCACCAGGAAGGCGAAGATGGTGGCCCCGACGAAGATCGAAGCGATGCGCTGGTCGCCCGAAAACAGGATGGCGAGCGCTGCAAGAAGCACTGCGATGCCGAGCGCCGAAACGACATAGATAGCGCGTGGAAAACCGCGGCCTTCCAGTCCCATCTCGCGGAACAGCGCGGTCGCCGGCACATCGCGGGCGCGACCGAGCGGCAGCAGCGCGAAGGCCAGCGTCACCAGCAATCCGAACAGCGCCGCCATGCCGAGCGCGCCGGGATAAAAGCCGCCTTGCGCCGGCACCGGAATGACGGACTGAAGCGCGGCGCTCGCGGCGAAGGGCATCAGCGCACCGAGCACCAGACCGGCGGCGATGCCGAGGGCCGCGATCATCAGGATCTGCACGAGGTAAACGGCAAAGACGAAGCCGCCCGATGCGCCCAGGCTCTTGAAGGTGGCGATGACGCCGCGCTTGCCGTCGAGATAGGCGCGCACCGCGTTGGCGACGCCGACGCCGCCGACCACCAGCGCCGTCAGCCCGACCAAAGTCAGGAATTGCGAAAAGCGTTCGATGTTGGAAGAGAGCGCCGGGGCCGCATTGCTGCGCGTGCGGATTGACCAGCCGGACTCCGGGAAATCCTTGGCAGCCTTGTCCTGGATGGCCTTGAGCCGCGCCTCGTCGGCGTCGAGGGCCAGCCGGATCTTGTAGGAATTCTCGACGAGGCTGCCCGGCTGAACCAGCCCTGTCGCGACCAGGCCCTCGGTCGAGATCATCAGGCGCGGCGCGAAACCGAAACCTTCGGACACGGCATCGGGCTCGGTGACCAGCCTGGCGCGCAGTTCGAAGGTGGCGGTTCCGAGCTTCAGCCGATCGCCGAGCTTCACATGCAGCCGCTCGAACAGCAAGTCGGGCGCGGCCGCGCCGAAAACACCGAACTGCTCGCCGAACAGTTCCTGCTTCGTCAGCGCCGGCTCGGTTTCCAGCGCACCGTAAAGCGGATAGGCCTCGTCGACGGCCTTGGCCTCGACCAGCGCCTGATCGGAGCCGTCGGCAAGCCGCGCCATCGAGCGCATGCTGGCGGTTCTCGACACCGTGCCCAGCCCATCGAGGAAGCCGCGTTCGGCTTCGCTTGCGTCGCGCTGGTTAAGCTGGAAGCGCAGATCGCCGCCAAGCAGCGTCTGGCCCTGGTTGGCAACGCCGCCACTGATCGAGCGGGCCACGGAATTCACGCCGCCGATCGCCGCGACGCCGAGCGCGATGCAGGCAAGAAAAATCAGAAAACCGGACAGGCCGCCGCGCATCTCGCGCAAGGAGAAGCGGACGGCGAGCTTCAACGTCCGCGCCGGTGACATCAGGCGATGGCCTTGGTCGGCGCCGGTGCCTCGATCCTGCCGGAGCGCATGGAGACCTGGCGCGAACAGCGCGCCGCGAGCGCCTGATCATGCGTGACCAGCACCAGCGTCATGCCGCGCTCGGCCGCCTTGGCGAACAAAAGGTCGGCGACCTGCTTGCCGGTCGCCTGGTCGAGATTGCCGGTCGGCTCGTCGGCGATGAGGATGCGCGGCGACGGCGCCAGCGCCCGGGCCATCGCGACGCGCTGCTGCTCGCCGCCCGAAAGTTCGCCGGGATAGTGCGTGACGCGGTCGCTCAAACCCATGGCCGCCAGCTCGCGTTCCGCCACCGAGAACGGATCGGCATGGCCGGCCAGCTCCAGCGGCACGGCGACATTTTCGAGCGCCGTCATATTGGGGATGAGATGGAAGGACTGGAACACGATGCCGATGTTTCGTCCCCGAAACGATGCGATCTGATCCTCGCTCTTGCCGTTGAGCAGCTCGCCGGCGATTCGTACCGTGCCCGAATCGACCCTTTCCAGACCGGCGAGAACCATGAGCAGCGTCGACTTGCCCGACCCCGACGGCCCGACGATGCCGGTCGCCTCGCCGCGCGCCACATCGAGGCTGACGCCCTTCAGCACATGGACGGACGAGGCGCCTTCGCCCAATGTCAGCGATACGTCTTTCAGCTCGATGACGGCTTCTGTCAAAATGAAAGCGTCCTATATGGAGATGAGGGCTTCGCCTGCCGGGCCGTCGCCGGAAGAATTCTCTGTCATATGGGACCTGCCGCATGTCTTTCCAACGCAGAATTGCCGCAGGCCTGATCGTTTTCCTCGCCATTTGCGGCGCCATTTCGTCGGCACGCGCCGAGCCTTTCAAGATCGTCGGTTTCGGCGACAGCCTGATGGCCGGCTTCGGCCTCGGACCCGACGAAGGTTTTACCGACAGGCTGCAGGCGGCGCTGCGCGCCAGGGGCAGGGATGTGACCGTCGCCAATGCCGGCGTTTCCGGCGACACCTCCAGCGGCGGGCTGGCGCGGCTCGACTGGTCGGTGCCGGACGGCACACAGCTTGTCATCCTCGAACTCGGCGCCAACGACATGCTGCGCGGCGTTTCCCCCGACATCACCCGCAAGAACCTGGATACGATGCTGGCCAAGCTGAAACAGCGCAAGATCGCCGTTCTGCTGGCCGGCATGCGCGCAGCGCCCAATCTCGGCGCCGATTATCAGAACGCCTTCGACGCCATCTTTCCGGAACTGGCCGCAAAATACGGCGTTACCTTGTACCCGTTCTTTCTCGACGGCGTAGCCGGCCGGTCCGCCCTGCAGCTTGAGGATGGCTTGCATCCGAACGCCAAGGGGGTCGCCCAGATGGTCGAGCGCATCCTGCCTGCGGTCGAGAAGGCCATCGCGGCGGTGCCGGGAGGATCGTGAGACGGGATAGGCCCTTTCCGTTGGGGAAATCTTTTTGACGAGACCTGTGACCAACAAACCTCTTGCCCCGTTTGATTATCGATGATTCGCTGGGGGCACAGTTCGATTCGAGGAAGGGAGGCTCTTCATGCCGCGTCTTTTCACCGCCCTCGAAATTCCGCGTGACGCCGCCCTTTCGCTGTCCCTGCTCAGGGGCGGCCTGCCCGGGGCCCGCTGGATCGACGTCGAGAACTATCATCTGACGCTGCGCTTCATCGGCGATGTCGAAGGCCATGTCGCCGACGAGATCGCCAACGCGCTCGACCGCGTCCACCGCCCCTCCTTCCCGCTGACGCTGTCGGGCGTCGGCGCTTTCGGCCAGAAGAAACCGCATGCCGTATGGGCCGGGGTCTCTGCCTCGCCGGATCTCTCGGCGCTTCAGGCTGAAATCGAGCGCATCTGCCAGCGGCTCGGCATTCCGGCCGATCCGCGCAAGTTCATGCCGCATGTCACACTGGCCCGCCTGCGCAATTCGAGCCCGCTGGACGTCGCCCAATATCTTTCGGCGCGCGGCAATTTTTCGACATTGCCGTTCCGCATCAGCCGGTTCGTCTTGATGTCGTCGCGCGATTCGGTCGGCGGCGGCCCCTACATCGTCGAGGAAGCCTGGCCGCTGTCGGGCGCCGATACGCGCGCGGCAAGCCGCGTCGCCAGCGCCTCCGACGCTTCGCGGATCATGCGGTAGACCTCGGCGAAGGCTTCCTCGCCGTCGTGATAGGGATCCGGCACGTCGCGCGCCTTTCCCTGCGCAAATTCCAGGAACAGGTGGATGCGGTCGCGCACGCCGGCGGGCGCCAGCGTCTTCAGGTCGGCGACGTTCGACCTGTCCATGCCGAAGATCAGGTCGAAACGCGAGAAATCCTCGGGCGCGATCTTGCGTGCCCGCAGTTCCGATATGTCGATGCCGTGGCGCGACGCGATGGCGATCGAACGCCGATCAGGGGCGGAGCCCGCCTCCCAGTCGCTGGTTGCGGCCGAATCGAGCACTATGTCCCGGCCCAGTCCACGTTCCGTCAGCACGGAACGAAGCACGCCTTCCGCCAGCGGCGAGCGGCAGATGTTGCCCAGGCAGACGAACAGAATGGATTTTATGGGCTTCGTGCTCATCGATCCGGCGCTATGGTGAAAGTCATCTTCGAAATAGCACAGGAACCGGACATGACGAGAGAGAAACTTGGCAAGGAAGCCATCGTCGCGGCGCTGACAGACCTCGAAGGCTGGTCGCTGGCTGCGGATGGCGCTTCCATCAAACGGACGTTCACCTTCAGGAATTTCTCCGAAGCCTTCGCCTTCATGACCCGCGTCGCGCTTGCGGCCGAGAAGATGGACCATCATCCCGACTGGTCGAATGTCTACAAAACCGTCGACGTGACGCTGAACACGCACGATGCCGGCGGAGTCACGGCGCTTGACATCGAGTTGGCGAAGAAAATGGACCGCTTTGTTGGCTAGGGTAATTCATAGGTGCGGCAACCCCGGCTTCGTCAGCCACGGGCGGAGCGGGAGCGAAGCGGACGCGCAGACCCGAGGATCCATGCCGCGACGTTGACCAAGGGGTGCAGTCGAGCAGAATTCAGCACCGCTGCGTCGCTCTTGAGTCGCGGCATGGATTCTAGGGTCTGCGCCGTGTCGCTTCGCTCCTTGCTTCGCCCTAGAATGACGACGGGAGGTGCGTTTGCCGCCGAACTCCAAGGGAGGACGACTGCCAGTGGAGTGTCCGCTAGGCCGACATCACCTGATCCGCAGGACAGCACGGTAAAGATTGATCCGATTTTCAGGCCAGCGATCTCCCAAGCTCTTGCAGCAAGCGTCGGGTTTCACCACATTTTGCCCCGCGGCCATGCGCAGGCAAGCGCATGAGCCGCAAGGAGAAATTGATGGCGCAAAAATCCGGTTTTGATTTCTTCGGCTTTGGCGACAGGCTGGGCGGTGAGGGCGAGGTGCGCGAGAAATTCTGGCGCACGGCCAAGAAGGCCGCGCGGCAGATCCCGTTCATGGAAGATGTCGTCGCGGCCTATTACTGCGCCATGGACAAGAACACGCCGCTGCGCGCAAAAGGCATCCTGGTGGCGGCACTCGGTTATTTCGTCCTGCCGGTGGATATGGTCCCCGACTTCATCCTCGGCCTCGGCTTCACCGACGATATCGCCGTGCTCACCGCCGCGATCACCGCCGTCAGCGCCCATATCACGCCGGCGCACCGGCAGGCCGCCAAGGACGCCATATCGGACAAGGGCTGAGCCCTGGAACCGGCCTTCGCGCGCGCTGGACACCAGCGTTCAGGGGGCTTGTGGAAAAGTCAAACTCTTGCCGCTTTCATGCCCTCCAAGTCGCCGAAGGGACATCGCGCCAGCCGCTTGAAAGGCGGCGGCGCGAAGACGGCGGCGGTTTCCTGGGGTGAGCGTCCTTTTCTCAGAGGTAATTCACCGTTTGGTAACCCAGATTAAATCAAAATGAAGCGACGGCAGGACGCCACGCGGCCCGCCTCCGCACCATTTGGAATACGGGAAAAACGATGCGCGGATTGATTGCTACAGTTTCGAGCCTGGTCCTGGTGGCCTTCGCAGCGCCGGCGATGGCGCAGCAGGCGACCAAGATCGGCCAGCACAATGCCTGGGGCACCTACAGCTACCAGGCATCGGGCGGCAAGGTCTGCTATGTCCTCACCGTGCCGACCGACAAGCAGCCGCCGACGCTCGACCATGGCGACATGTTCTTCTTCGTCAGCCAGCGGCCCGGCCAGCAGGTATCCTACGAGCCGCAATTCATCGCCGGCTACACTTTCCAGGAAAACTCCAAGGCCACCGTCACAATCGACAAGAAGACGTTTTCGATGTTCACGCGCGGCAAGTCGGCCTGGGTCGAGAACGCCGCCGAGGAGCCGGTGCTGATCGCCGCCATGAAATCCGGCACCGACATGAAGGTGCAGGCCAAGTCCGGCCGCGGCAACACCACCTCCTACGTCTTCTCGCTGAAAGGCATCTCGGCGGCGCTGTCGTCGATCGCCAACTGCAAATAGTCGAAATTTCGCTTTGAACAGAGAGGCCGGACCGCTGGGTCCGGCCTTTGTTTTTCACGCCGGACCTGGTTCCGGCGCCGCCTCCGCCCTGCGCCGGCGGATCGCTTCCGCGATGAAGACGCGCGACAGCGCATGATAGAGCGGCTCGCGCGAGATCATGCGCGCCGTGCCGTAGCCCAGCATCGAGGCCAGCATCAGCGCGATGACATTGTCGTGATTGCCGGTCATCTCCAGGATGATGACGAAGGCCGTCATCGGCGCCTGCACGACGCCGGCGAAATAACCGGCCATGCCGAGCAACGCGGCCGCACCCGTGCTGGCGCCGAAGACGAGGCCGAGCGAGCTGCCGATGCCGGCGCCGACCGAAAGCGAAGGCGCAAAGATGCCGCCCGGAATGCCCGAGACCATCGACAGCAGCCCGGCAAGGAACTTCTCGGCGAAGAAGAACCAGGGCAGCGGCGTGCCTTCAACGGCGCCGCGCGCCTGCGCGTAGCCGGTGCCGAAGGTCAGGCCGCCCGAGGCGATGCCGATCGCCGCGACGCCGAGCCCACAGATGGCGGCGACCAGCAGGACGCGCCGCAAGGGCTGCCCCGTGTTCCAGCGCCGGATCCGGCGCGTCGCCTTCAGCGCCAGGAGCGAGAACAGCGCGCCGAGGCCGCCGCCGATGACGCCGCAGGCAATCACAAGCGGCCACTCGGCGGCAAACGAGATCGTCTCCTTCGAGACACCGAAATAGGTGTAGTTGCCAAGCAGGCCGAGCGAGGCGATGCCGGCCAGGATCACCGCCGTCAGCACCAGCCCGTTGGTCCGCGCTTCGTAGGTGCGGCCCATTTCCTCGATGGCGAAGACGATGCCGGCCAGCGGCGTGTTGAAGGCGGCCGCGATGCCGGCGGCCGAGCCGGCCAGGATCAGGCCGCGCGCCTGCGCCATGCCGCCCCAGCGTGCCGCCTGCAGCATCAACGACGCGCCGACCTGCACGGTCGGTCCCTCACGGCCGATCGAAGCGCCGCAGAACAGGCCGACCAGGGTGAGCGCGATCTTGCCCGCGACCAGCTTCAGCGACAGGATGTGGCCACGGTCGTCGTCGTCGCGCAGATGCCGCGCCGCGATCGCCTGCGGAATGCCGCTGCCTTGCGAGCCCGGGAAGAAGGCTTGCGCCAGCCAGGCACACAGCACGAAGCCGAGCGGCGTGATCGCCAGCGGCAGATAGAAACGCCAGCCGCCGTCATCGCCGGTCATGGCATGGAACAGCGCCTGCGCCTTGTCGGCGAGCACCGCGAACAGCACGCTGATCACGCCGATGCAGATCGCGCCGGCCCAGAACACCAGCCGCGGCTGCCACACCCGGCGAGAGCCCCACATCGCGCGCGAACGCCGCAGCAAGGGGTATTTTCGCACTGTACCGTTCATGTGTGTCCTCTCGACGGAGCCCCAGCCCTAACACAGGCATGGCCTCGATCAAGCGTTCGCATCAAACGTGAAATGGAAGACGGACGTGGAGCAAAAGTCCATGGCTGCGGTTTGGCACCATGAACAAGGAACCATGAGTTATGCCGGTTCGGCGCAATGATCGTCGTCTCCGCATTGATCATGAGACACCCTCAACACCGACAGGTGGATATCTCGACCTGCGTGTGCTGAGTGGTCTGCGGGAACAAGGCTCGGATGGGCTCCCGCCGACCTTCGAGCCGGCGGGAATATCGATCGACGGCAGGCCTCACATGGCCATTTTTTCGCATTCCGCCTGAGCCTTCTTGGTCGACGTGTCGATCATGAAGGCTTTGCCCTTGGCGTCGGTCATCATCATCATGCAGTGCTTGATCGGCTTTGCCATCTTCATCATCTCGGCACTCATTTTCGCGTCCGGCGTCATGGTGCCCATATGCCCGTCCGGCATGATTGCCGTGACTTGCCCTGCCTTCATCATGGTCATTGTGCCCATCGCGTCTTCGGCAAATGCCTGCGAGGCTGAAAGGCCGACGAAGCCGGCAATGACGGCGAGCTTGATAGAGTTCATCGTGCGTACTCCCATTTGTCAGGGCATGGTTGCCCCATTCAGGGTTCGAACACGCGGTGAGAACCGTTACTTCAACACGATCAAGTGATCCGTTTTCGGGCGAAAAGCACGGACCGCAGGTCTGACCGGCCGGCGCATCTGTCAATCGGTCGGCACACGGATCGCCTCGCCATCGCATGACTCCGCCGCCAAGCTGTGCTATGGGCCGCGCTTCATATCCGGCCGATGGATGAAATCGGCAGCAAACCGCTTATATCAGTGCAACCATGACCCTTTCATTCGACCTCACCGCCGAAGGCGCCCGCGACGCGTTGCGCGCCCGCGCGATACAGCCGGAAAAGCCGTCGCTGATCGGCCTGACGCGCGCCGAACTGGGCGAGGCGCTCGTCGCGTCCGGCATCGTGCCGGAGCGCCAGGCAAAAATGCGTGCACAGCAGCTCTGGCACTGGATGTATGTGCGCGGCGTCTCCGATTTCGCCGGCATGTTCAACATCTCCAAGGATCTTCGCGCCGAACTCGACAAGCATTTCACCGTGGCGCGGCCCGAGATCGTCGAGGAGCAGGTCTCCGCCGACGGCACGCGCAAATGGCTGTTCCGCTTCCCGCCGCGCGGCGCCGGCCGCCCGGTCGAGATCGAGACCGTCTACATCCCCGAGGAAGGCCGCGGCACGCTCTGCATCTCCTCGCAGGTCGGCTGCACGCTGACCTGCTCCTTCTGCCACACGGGCACGCAGAAGCTGGTGCGCAACCTGACTGCCGAGGAAATCCTCGCCCAGTTGCTCACCGCGCGCGACCGGCTCGGCGATTTCCCCGACCGCGACACGCCCGACGGCGCCATCGTGCCGGCCGAGGGCCGCAAAGTGTCCAACATCGTCATGATGGGTATGGGCGAGCCGCTCTACAATTTCGAGGCGGTCAAGAAGGCGCTGCTGATTGCTTCCGACGGCGACGGCCTTTCGCTGTCGAAGCGCCGCACTACCCTGTCGACCTCAGGCGTGGTGCCGGAGATTTTCCGCACCGGCGAGGAGATCGGCGTCATGCTCGCCATCTCGCTGCACGCCACCAATGACGATCTGCGCGACCTTCTGGTGCCGATCAACAAGAAATATCCGCTCAAGGAGCTGATCGCCGCCTGCCGCGCCTATCCCGGCCTGTCGAACGCCAGGCGCATCACCTTCGAATATGTGATGCTGAAGGACGTCAACGATTCCCTCGACGACGCCAAGGCGCTGGTCAAGCTGCTCAGGGGCATTCCGGCCAAGATCAACCTGATCCCGTTCAACCCCTGGCCCGGCACCAACTACCAGTGCTCGGACTGGGAGACGATCGAGAAATTCGCCGACTACATAAATAACGCCGGCTATGCCTCGCCGATCCGCACGCCGCGCGGCCGCGACATCCTCGCCGCCTGCGGCCAGCTCAAATCGGAATCGGAGCGCATGCGCAAAGTCGACCGGCTGGCGCTGGAAGCCATGATGATCGCGGGGCACGGCGAGGCGTGAGGCGTCTCGTCGCCGGGCTCAAGCGCTTCGTCTTCATAGCAGTCGGCTATATCGCCGCCGTGCTGACCTCGATCCTGGTGCCTGTGCTGCTGATCGCTCTTCTGGAAGGGCTCGAATATGGCAACTGGTCCATCGTTTTCGCATTCGACTGGCTGGTTTCCTTCCCGCTCGCGGTAGCGACGGTGGCGGTCTGCGCGCTGTTGATCGTCGGCCCCGCGATCTTCATGGCCGAACGCTTGTCGCTTCGGGGCTGGTTCTACTTCGCGGCCACGGGCGCGATCACGTCCATCGCATTCGGGGTTCTTGTCCCGGGCTCGGCCGGAGGGTTTGTTTTCAACCCGGGCTTTCTCGGGTTCCTGGCCACCGCCGGCATTGCCGCCGGTTCGGTCTACTGGTTTCTGGCCGGGCGCAAGTCCGGCCATCCCTTACGCCGGGATTCGCAATGACCCGTCTCGTCGCCTATATCGTGCGCCTTGCCGTCATCCTGTTCGGCTATGCCGTCGCCGCGCTGGCGGCCAGCGCGTTCCTCAATGTCCTGTTCCTGGCCTCCCTCGGCTACACGCCGGCGCATGCGGAGCCGGCGGCGACCGCCTCGCTCTATTTCTCGATCCCCTTCGTCGCGCTGTTTGCCGCCTATTTCGCCTTCATGCCGGCGGCCCTCGTGATTCTGATCGCCGAGATTCTCGGCCGGCGCGATTGGCTGTTCTATGCGCTGGCCGGTGCGATCGTCGCCGCCGTCTTCGTCGGCTTCGCCGACCAGATGGGCGACACGCCATTCGCCGTCACCGAGCCGCGCGCCATGGCCGCCGTCATCGGCGGCGGCATGGTCGGGGGCATCTTCTATTGGCTCAGCGCCGGGCGCTGGGCCGGAACCTGGTGGAAAGCCGAACCCTGACCTCGAACCGAGCGCCCACGTAAGCAGGGAGCTTTGCTGACCTCCGGTTCGGAAGAGATCAGCAGCGAACAGCAAAATCCTACTTCGCCTGGGCAGTCAGGATTTTGAGCGCGAACGCGGAAAACACGCCGGCGAAGAGATAGTCGACCACCCGCGTCACGCGCGGGCTGGCCTTCATCGCCGCCGAGAATTTCTCCGCCGCCAGCACCATCGGGGTCGTCACCGGGGTCGAGAGCACGACGAACATGGCGCCGAGGAAGAACAGCTTTCCCGGCGCGTGCGGATCATGCGCGGAGACGAATTGCGGCAGGAAGGTCATGAAGAACAGGATGATCTTCGGGTTGAGCAGGTTGACGCCCAGCCCCACCATCCAGCTCCGGAACAGCGAGATTTGCGGGCCCGTCTTCTTCTCCGGCGAGAAGGCCGAACCCTTGGTGATCGCCTGCCAGGCCAGGAAGACGAGATAGCCGGCGCCGAAGATCTTCAGCACGAAGAAGGCCATCGGCGAGGCGACGATCAGCGCCGAGACACCGACCACCACCAAGGTGGTGTGGATCAGCGTGCCGCACAGCGCCCCCGCCATCGAGGCGAAGCCGGCGGCGCGGCCCTGGCTCAGTGTGCGCGAGACGAACAGCGTCATGTCCGGTCCGGGCGTGATCGCCAGGATGAACGTGGCGATGGCGAACTGGATCAGCGTTGCGGTGTTGGGAATGAAGGACATGGGCAGTCCGTTGGCTCTAAAGACGCTGCTATAACGAATGGCTACTGCCGTTGCCAGCGGCTGTGCGACGGAAAGAATGATCCAGCTGTCCCGGATGCCTGTTTCTCCGCGCCTTGCCCCGTTCATCCCTTGCAGTGACCGGAAACGGCGTGATACCTCGCCGGCCGAGAACTCTTGTCGCGGAAACAGCAAATGTCGAAAACAAAAGACGTCAAGAAGGTCGTGCTCGCCTATTCCGGCGGCCTCGACACATCCATTATCCTGAAATGGCTGCAGACCGAACTCGGCGCCGAGGTCGTCACCTTCACCGCCGACCTCGGCCAAGGCGGCGAATTGGAGCCGGCGCGCCGCAAGGCCGAGATGATGGGCATCAAGGACATTCGCATCGTCGACGTGCGCGAGGAATTCGTTGCCGACTTCGTCTTCCCGATGTTCCGCGCCAACGCCGTCTACGAAGGGACCTATCTGCTCGGCACCTCGATCGCCCGGCCGCTGATCTCGAAACACCTCGTCGAGATCGCAAAGGAGACCGGCGCCGACGCGATCGCCCACGGCGCCACCGGCAAGGGCAATGACCAGGTGCGCTTCGAGCTTTCGGCCTATGCGCTCAATCCCGATATCAAGGTCATCGCGCCCTGGCGCGACTGGTCGTTCAAGTCGCGCACCGACCTCATCAACTTCGCCGAGCAGCACCAGATTCCGGTGCCGAAGGACAAGAAGGGTGACGCGCCGTTCTCGGTCGACGCCAATCTCCTGCATTCCTCTTCCGAGGGCAAGGTGCTTGAGGACCCGTGGAGCGAGCCGCCGGAATTCGTCCATCAGCGCACCGTCTCGCCCATGGACGCGCCGGACAAGGTCACCGAGATCGAGATCGAGTTCCTGAAGGGCGATCCGGTCGCGCTCGACGGCAAGAAGCTGTCGCCGGCAACCATGCTCGCCGCCCTCAACGATCTCGGCCGCGACAACGGCATCGGCCGGCTCGACCTCGTCGAGAACCGCTTCGTCGGCATGAAGTCGCGCGGCGTCTACGAGACCCCCGGCGGCACCATCCTTATCGCTGCCCACCGAGCCATCGAATCGATCACGCTCGACAGGGGAGCTGCCCACCTCAAGGACGAGTTCATGCCGCGCTACGCCGAACTCATCTACAACGGCTTCTGGTTCGCGCCCGAGCGGCTGATGCTGCAGACGATGATCGACAAGAGCCAGGAGGATGTCGAAGGTACGGTGCGTCTGAAGCTCTACAAGGGCAATGTCATCGTTACCGGCCGCAAGTCGAAGAAGACGCTCTATTCCGACGCGCTGGTGACCTTCGAGGACGACCGCGGCGCCTACGACCAGAAGGACGCCGCCGGCTTCATCCGCCTCAATGCGCTGAGGCTGCGGACCTTGGCGGCGCGCAACCGCCGGGACTGACCGCTCTACCGGTCAGCGAACAGGAAACCCGGCAACGCGGCCGGGCTTTCTGCTGAAAAGCAATTCCAGGAAAGTGTGTACGGTTTTCCCGAGAAAAGCGCGCAGCGCTTTCCCTTGGGAATTGCGCAAAAACAAAGACATGAGCGGTTCGCCGTTTCCGTGAAACGGTGAACTGCCCTAACGATCACTCGCCATCGATCGCCGTGGCGATACGGGCGATGGCCTGTTGATAGACACTCGCCGAGTTCCAGCCGGCAATTGCACCCATATTCGACTGAGCACTCGCGCCGGCCTGCCAACCGTGCGCCTTGAGGAAGTTGGCCGTGGATGCCAGCGCGGTGCTCTTGTCGCGCAGGTTTCCGCTGCCCACCCCATATTTCAGGACATTTCCGGGCAGGAACTGCGTGTGGCCGATCTCGCCATGCATGGCCCCGACCGACGAGGCGGTCAACGTTCCGCGATCGACCAGCTTCAGCGCCGCAATGGCATGCGGCTGAAAGTAATCCGGACGGCGGCAGTCATAGGCAAGCGTCAAAATGGCGGACACCGTGTTCTGGTTGCCCATGGAGGCGCCGAAGCCCGTCTCCATGCCCCAGATGGCAAGCAGCACGCCCGGCGAGACGCCGTAGGTCCGTTCGATCTTGTCGAACAGCGCCGCATTCGATTTCTTCAGCGCCCGGCCCCTGGAAATGATCGCCGCCCCGCCGCGGCGCTTCATGAAGGCTTCCACCGAGCCGCTGAAAGCCTTGTGGATGGCGCGGTCCGCGGAAATGGTCCTGGTCGCGTAGGTCGCGCCGGCCAGGGCGGCCAGTCCTCTCGAACCCACGCCCTCGGCCCTGGCCTCCGCTGCGAAGTCCTGCTTCCAGGCATCGAAGCCGGCTCCGGTCTTGCCACAGCTGGCCGCCGCCTGTGCGCCCGTCGCCAGCGCAAGCATCGCCACCACAGTGGCCGCTGCAAACATCTTACCTTTGGCAAGAAATGCCATGTTGTTCTCTCCTGGTTGCCTGAATCACGTCCCGGCCGGAATTTGCCAGTGAAACGCGCACTTGTCACTGTCGCGCGCGCAAGCTGGCCAATGGAAGGGAATTTGCCTACGATCAAGCAAATATTGTGGCAAGAACCACCCATGGCCTGACGATCCTTGCGCCATGTTGCTCAATGACGTCACAGTCGGGAACGACGTCTGTCGGCCGGCGTTTTGCACGACGCGCCTTCCCCTGTTCCCTGGTCCGAGACCGAGATGAAACTCTTCGACTGTCCTCATTGCGGCCATCGTCTCTATTTCGAGAACGCCCGGTGCCTGAACTGCTCCAGTGCCGTGCTCTATGATCCGCAGCGCGCCTGCTTTGCCCTGTCCGGTGCCGACGGCGGCTCCCCATGCGCCAACGCCGACGAATGCGCCTGCAACTGGATGGCCGAGCCGGGACAGCCCTTCTGCCGCGCCTGCGCGCTCAACCAGCTGATCCCGGACCTCTCCGTCGACGGCAACCGCCGCCGCTGGATACGCGTCGAGGCGGCGAAGAAGCGCGCGGTCTATTCGCTGCTGGCTTTCGGACTGCCGGTGACGCCCAAGCGGAACCCCGCCGACGAGGCCGGCCTTGCCTTCGACTTCCTTGCCGATCCGATCGGCGGCGGCCCGGGCGGCGAGCGCATCCTGACCGGCCACGACAATGGCCTGATCACCCTCAACGTCGCCGAAGCCGACTCCGCCGAGCGCGAAAGGCGGCGCGTTGAAATGGGCGAGAATTATCGCACCTTGCTCGGCCATTTCCGCCACGAACTCGGCCACTACTACTGGGACCGGCTGATCCGCGACGATCCGCAAAGGCTTGACGCCTTCCGCGCGCTGTTCGGCGACGAGCGCACCGGCTACGAGCAGGCATTGAAGAACCACTATGCCAATGGTGCCCCACCCGACTGGCAGCAACGCCACATCTCGCCCTATGCCACCTCCCATCCCTGGGAGGATTGGGCCGAAAGCTGGGCCCACCATTTGCACATCACCGACACGCTGGAAATGGTCCATGCGCTGAACTTCCCGCTCGGCCGGCTGGAGACGGTGGAAGCCAACGAATTGCCCCAGGGCGACACCGGGGGCATGCTGCAACCAGCGCCGTCCGAACCGACACCCGCTCCCGAACCGTTCGAAAAGATCCTGTCGCGCTGGCTGGTGCTGTCGGAAGCCTCCAATTCCATCAATCGCTGCATGGGTCTGCCCGACCTTTACCCCTTCGTCATCTCGGATGTCGCGGCGCGCAAACTGGCCTTCGTTCACGACCTTCTGACCGGCCTGCCGCAAGAAACGGGAACAAATCGTGAGTTGGCTTCAACATTTTAGCTGGAACGCATGCGCCGCTCTCCCGTTTTCGCTGCCGAGGGACCATGAAACGGAGAGAAACCATGAAATCCGTATTGTTTCCCGCGGTCGCCGGAATGCTCGCGCTCTTCTCGGGCGCCGCCATGGCCGACACCCCCGTCTCCGCGATCACCGATCTCAATGTCCGCGCTGGCCCGGGCCCGCAATATCCTGTCATCGGCGTGCTCGCCGCCGGCCAGTCGGCGACGCTCAATGGCTGTATCGAAAACAGCAAATGGTGCACCATCGCCGAAGCCGGTGGCCAGGGCTGGGTCTATTCGGACTATGTGACGGCTGATTTCGGCGGCAACCGGGTCGTGTTGACGCGACGTCCGCTCGGCTCCAGCGTCGCCGTCGTGTCGCCGCCCGAGGGCTATTCCACCGACTACACCGGCTCGATCATCGCCGGCGAACCGGTCGAGGACGCCATCCCGCAGCCTCCCGCCGAAGTCAGGACCTATGTCGACACGCATCGCGTCGACCCTGTCTATCTTGAGGGCGAGGTGGTCACCGGGGCCGTTTTGCCCGAGAGTGTCGAACTGCGCGAGATCCCCGATTACGATTACCGCTACGTCTATGTGAACGGCCAGCCGGCGCTGATCGACCCGCAGACGCGGCGCATCGTGTATGTGGTGCGTTGAGGCGGATAGGACACGGGGTTAATCATCGGAGCATGCCTTTCGCCTGCCGGCAGGCAGGCGAGGGCGGCGCGAATGCGCCGAAGGCTGGCGGGGCGTATCGAACAGGAATGATTGCGCAGAACCGCCCGATCCCATAGATCATGCGACGCGAAGCACCAGCTTGCGAGAGAGCGTGATATCGGACCCTGCCGCCTTCGAGCACTATCGAAACACAGCCAACGAAAAGACGACCCTGCCGCGCCTGCTTCTCGGGACCGGGATCGTCGTCCTGTTCTGGGCCGCGTCGACGGGGGTCGTGCTGCTGGGCGGCACCTATGCCTTTTTCGCCTGGCGGACAGCGCAAGGCGCGGCTGCGCCCGCCGGCGGCATGCAGGGTTTCCTTGCGTCGCCAGTCGGCATTCTCACCGCGCTCGCGTCTTTCGCCGGCATCTGGATCGGCTTGTGGATCGCCATGCGCTGGGTGCATGGCGAGAAGCTGTCGGCGCTCCTCGGCAACAGCCGTCGCATTTCGCGCTCGGGCTTCGTCAAGGGGCTGGTCGCGGTGTTGGTCACTTCGCTCGTGTCCGAGGTCCTGCTCTACCTGATGCAGCCCGAGATCGCGCGCGGCTCGATTGCCCTGTCGTCCTGGCTGCTGTTCCTGATCCCGATCCTCGCGCTCACTTTTCTGCAGACATCATCGGAAGAGGTACTGTTCCGAGGCTACCTGCTGCGCGGTCTTGCCTACCGGTTCAGGAGCCCGTTCGTCTGGGCGCTGCTGCCGGGCCTGCTGTTCACCTCGCTGCACTGGAGCGCGAGCGCCTCGGCCGCCATCAATGCCTGCGTGCTGGTCTCGATCGCCGCTTTTGCACTGCTTTTGACACTTGTCGTCTATGCCACCGGCAACCTCGGCGCGGCCCTTGGCGCCCATCTCGGCAACAATCTGACCGGCTTCCTGCTGATCTCGCATCAGGAGAGCTACAATTCCTTCGCCCTGTTTACCGCCAGACCACTCGAAGGGCCGGGCTGGGCGACGTCGGATGCGGTCCTCATCGCCACGATCGGCATCGCCTGCAGCCTGCTGACGATACTGCTGCTTTTGCATCCGCGCTCGCCGCTGAGCGTCTCGGCCGAACCTGCAGACGCAACGAAGGCGACTTGATTGCTGCGCAGGGAGACCGGCGGAACGGTCCTTGTCTTGACTCCGCGGCCGTTTTCCTGTCTACAGCCCCGAATTCCGCGACGAGTATCCCTCCGAGCAAGCCGACCAGGACGCCGAAGCCTCTTTGAGGCCAAGTGCTGTAAACAGATTCTGGAGGCCAACACCCGGCAGCGCTGTGCGCCCCCGGGTGCTTTTTGGTTTTGGCTTTTGCTTGCCACGAGACTTGGACACTTGGCGCGAACGCATTACCTCTCGGGCACCATCCGGTTGCCAGGGAAAAGGAAACAGAATGTTTGAATCACTTCAGGAGCGCCTTGGCTCCATCCTGAACGGCCTGACAGGCCGCGGCGCGCTGTCGGAGGCGGATGTCTCGGCGGCACTCCGCGAGGTGCGCCGTGCGCTGCTCGAGGCCGACGTGGCGCTGGAAGTGGTGCGCTCCTTCACGGACAAGGTGCGCGAGAAGGCGGTCGGCGCGGCGGTGCTGAAGTCGATCAAGCCCGGCCAGATGGTAGTCAAGATCGTGCATGACGAGCTGGTCGACATGCTCGGCGCCGAAGGCGTCGCCGTCGACCTCAACGCACCGGCGCCCGTCGTCGTCATGATGGTCGGCCTGCAGGGTTCCGGCAAGACGACGACCTCGGCCAAGATCGCCAAGCGGCTCACCGAGCGTCAGAACAAGAAGGTCCTGATGGCCTCGCTCGACACGCGGCGCCCCGCCGCGCAGGAGCAGTTGCGCCAGCTCGGCGAGCAGGTCAAGGTGGCGACGCTGCCTGTCGTGGCCGGCCAGAACCCGGTCGATATCGCCAAACGCGCCGTGCAAGCGGCCAGGCTCGGCGGTCACGACGTGGTCATCCTCGACACTGCCGGCCGCACCCATATCGACGAGCCGCTGATGGTCGAGATGGCCGACATCAAGAAGGTGTCGGGCCCGCACGAGATCCTGCTGGTCGCCGACTCCTTGACCGGCCAGGACGCCGTCAACCTCGCCAAGAGCTTCGACGAGCGCGTCGGCATCACCGGGCTGGTACTGACCCGCATGGACGGCGACGGCCGTGGCGGCGCCGCGCTGTCGATGCGCGCCGTCACCGGCAAGCCGATCAAGCTGATCGGCACCGGCGAGAAGATGGACGGGCTGGAGGAATTCCACCCCAAGCGTATCGCCGACCGCATCCTGGGCATGGGCGACATCGTTTCGCTTGTCGAAAAAGCCGCCGAGAACATCGACGCCGAGCAGGCGGCGGCGATGGCCAAAAAGATGCAGTCGGGCAAGTTCGACCTGAACGACCTCGCCCAGCAGCTTCAGCAGATGTCGAAAATGGGCGGCATGGGCGGCATCATGGGCATGATGCCCGGCATGGGCAAGATGAAGGACCAGATGGCCGCCGCCGGTCTCGACGACAAGATGTTCGGCCGCCAGCTCGCCATCATCTCCTCGATGACCAAGGCCGAGCGCGCCAACCCCGACATTCTCAAGCACTCGCGCAAGAAGCGCATCGCCGCCGGCTCCGGCACCGACGCGGCCGAGATCAACAAGCTCTTGAAGATGCATCGCGGCATGGCCGACATGATGAAGGCGATGGGCGGCAAGGGCAAAGGCGGCGGCCTGATGCGCGGCATGATGGGCGGGCTCGCCTCCAAAATGGGCCTCGGCGGCATGATGCCCGGTGGCATGGGCGGCATGCCTGACCTCTCCAAGATGGATCCCAAGCAGCTCGAAGCCTTGCAGAAGCAGGCGCAGGCCGCCGGCATGAAGGGCCTGCCCAGCGGCCTTACCGGCGGCGGTGGCCTGCCCGGCTTGCCCGGCGGCATGAAGCTTCCCGGGCTTCCCGGTCTCGGCGGCGGTGGCCTGCCTGGCCTCGGCAAGAAGAAGTGAGGACGCGATGAACGAGGAAAAGGACATGGCGGACGCCCGCACCATCCTGGCCGGCTACCGTGCTTCGATCGACAACATCGATGCCGCCCTCATCCACATGCTGGCCGAGCGCTTCCGCTGCACCAAGGCGGTCGGCCTGCTCAAGGCCGAGCATGGCTTGCCGCCGGCCGACCCGGCGCGCGAACAGCAGCAGATCGCCCGTCTTCGCCAGCTGGCGGACGATGCGCATCTCGATCCGGATTTCGCGGAGAAATTTCTCAATTTCGTCGTCCGCGAAGTGATCCGCCACCACGAACAGATCGCCGCTGCCAACGGCGTGACGAAAACCGGCTGAAGACAAAGGTTTAGCCGCAACCCCACCAACGAAATCAGAGCTTTTAGGAGATAAGAAATGGCACTGAAGATCAGACTGGCCCGCGCTGGCTCGAAGAAGCGTCCCTACTACCACGTCGTCGTCGCCGACGCGCGCTCGCCGCGCGACGGCCGTTTCATCGAGTCGCTCGGCTCGTGGAACCCGCTGCTGCCGAAGGACGGCGAGCGCGTCAAGGTTGACGCCGAGCGCGTCAAGCACTGGCTGTCGCACGGCGCCCAGCCGACCGACCGCGTGCTGCGCTTCCTCGATGAGGCCGGCCTCGCCAAGCGCGACGCCCGTTCCAATCCGAAAAAGGCCGAGCCCGGCAAGAAGGCACAGGAGCGCGCCGCGCTTCTGAAGAAGGCGCAGGACGACGCCGCTGCCGCCGTCGCGGCGGCTGCGGCCGCGCCGGCCGAGGCGGAGCCTGCCACGGCCGAGTAATCGATCACCGATTGTCTTTTTCGAACGGCGGGCCCTTAGCCCGCCGTTTTCTATTTCGAATTCATTGGGCGGATGCTGCCGCTCAATAGCCGCTCGGGCAGCGATCGACATAGACGTGGCCGCGGCTGTCGCGATAACGGCAGCGGCCCGGTTCGCTGGCCCGCCCGATCAGCGCGCCGGCTACGGCACCGACCGCGCCGCCGACCACGGCGCCCTGGACGGGATCGCCCGCCACCGCCGCGCCGACCGCTGCTCCGCCCAGGCCGCCGACGGCCGCGCCTTTTTCCGTCTGCGAACAGGCGCCAAGCGCTGCCGTCAGCACCAGAATGGTCATGATTTTCTTCATTGTCGTTCCTCTCTCACGGGGATCGCCGTCCTCGCCGCCATGTTCCTAACTCCCAGGCGGCCGATTTGATCCCTAGACATTGAAGGCCGGTGCTTCGCCGCGCCTGCCAAGGCCATGCCGATCTCTGGCAAGCATTTGAAATCGTTGATGTTCTCACGTCGCAGCGCAGTTCTCTCGCCGGGTTGTCCGTGCAGCGCGCCGGCGTGGCTATCGGCCCGCTTCGGTCGCGTATATGAAGAGCCGGCGGGCGTGGCCCCTCAGACCAAGAGCAGGCAATATGGCCGGAGAGACAGATCTGAAGACATTGCTGGCGTCGATGACGCCGCAATTGATTGCCGGCATCCATGTCTTCGCCACGCTGCCGGCGGGTGTATCGGTTCCGGAAGGACTCGAAGCGGTCATGCTGTTTCGCGAACGCGAAGGCACGACACTGATTCTGCTCGAAGACGAGGCGCAGGCAGCCGGACTGGAAGCCGTTTTCCGCTGCCGCATGATAACGCTGAACATCCATTCGTCGCTGGAAGCCGTCGGCTTCCTCGCCGCCATCACCGCACGCCTCGCCGCCGCCGGCATGGGCGTCAATCCCGTTTCCGCTTTCTATCACGACCATCTGTTCGTGCCGGCCGACCGGGCAGAGGAAGCGATGAGGTTGCTGCGGGAACTGGCGGCGGAAAATCGGACATAGGCCAGCGCCCCCCTCATCCGCCTGCCGGCACCTTCTCCCCGTATAAGGACGGGGGGAAGGTGAGCTAACGGCCGAAGGCCGAGCCCGCGACTGCGGGCCGCCGGTCGTCCGGCGCCTCGCGGAGGGCCAGCCGCGTAAGCGGCGGTGCGGCCCGCGAGCGAAAGCCAAACAGCCGTCAGGCCGCCTTCTTCTTCGGCTGGATCAGGCCGCGCTCGACCAGCAGCTCGGCGATCTGCACCGCGTTGAGGGCGGCGCCCTTGCGCAGATTGTCGGAAACGATCCACATCGACAGGCCGTTGTCGATGGTCGAATCCTCGCGGATGCGCGAGATGAAGGTGGCGTCCTCGCCGGCCGATTCCAGCGGCGTGATGTAGCCGCCGTCCTCGCGCTTGTCCAAGACCTGACAGCCCGGCGCCTCGCGCAGGATGTCACGCGCCTCGTCGGCGGTGATCGGCTTTTCGAACTCGATGTTGACCGCTTCTGAATGGCCGATGAACACCGGCACGCGCACGCAGGTCGCCGTCAGCTTGATCTTGGGATCGAGCATCTTCTTGGTCTCGGCGACCATCTTCCACTCTTCCTTGGTGAAGCCGTCATCGAGGAAAACGTCGATATGCGGGATCACGTTGAAGGCGATGCGCTTGGTGAACTTCTTGACGTCGACCTGGTCGGCGACGAACACGGCGCGGGTCTGCGTGAACAGCTCGTCCATGCCTTCCTTGCCGGCGCCCGACACCGACTGGTAGGTGGCCACGACGATGCGCTTGATGGTGGCCGCGTCATGCAGCGGCTTCAGCGCCACGACGAGCTGCGCCGTCGAGCAGTTCGGGTTGGCGATGATGTTCTTGCGGGTGAACAGCGAGATCGCATCCGGGTTCACTTCCGGGACGATCAGCGGCACGTCGGCGTCGTAGCGGAAGGCCGAGGAATTGTCGATGACGACGCAGCCCTGCTTGCCGATCTTGGGTGACCATTCCTTCGAGACATTGCCGCCGGCCGACATGATGCAGATGTCGGTGTCGGAAAAGTCGTAGGTGTCGAGTGCGCGGACCTTCAGCGTGCGGTCGCCGAACGACACTTCCGTGCCCTGGCTGCGGCGCGAGGCAAGCGCCACCACTTCGCTGACCGGAAAACCGCGCTCTTCCAGTATGTTGAGCATTTCGCGGCCCACATTGCCCGTGGCGCCAACTACCGCAACCTTGAAACTCATAAAGATCTCCTATCCCTCTCCGCTTGGTTGTTGGAGAAAACCCGCCGGCCAGGTGCGGGTTCCGTCCCCCGGGCCGAACCCGGGAGAGGGTGGTCAGGCCAAGGGAATCACACCGTTTTGGTGGTGGTTTTGGCCGTTACTTTGCTGGAACGGGGGGACGCGCCGAAACGCCCGGCGCAATGATGCTCATTGCGGCTGGGGGCATCGAATGCAAGAAGAGCCATCAAAAGGCCGCGCATCGAAAAACGATCCCGTTCGAAGCGGGCTTTTACGCGGTTTGCGGCAGGAGTCAATCAGTGGTGTTTCTTCCTTCCCTCCTTGCGGGAGAAGGGAAGGCGGTGCCGCCTGCCCTGTACAAGAGCGGCGCCAGCAAGTACGAACGGGCGAGATCGTCTGGCTGGCGCTGCGCCAGCCCTGTATGTGCTCCATGATGAGCGCAAGCCCTGAATTCCGAAAGAGCGAGATGTCCAACTTCGAAGCACTTGTTCCTGCGCTGGCAAAGGCGCTGGAAAAACGCGGCTATGCCGAACTGACGCCGGTGCAGAAGGCGGTCCTGGAACTTGGCCAGGCCGACGCGCTGGTGTCGGCGCAGACCGGCTCCGGCAAGACGGTGGCCTTCGGCCTTGCCATGGCGCCGACGCTCCTCGGCGGCGCCGACCGCTTTGCCCATGCCGCGGCCCCGCTGGCGCTGGCGGTGGCGCCGACGCGCGAGCTGGCGCTGCAGGTGACGCGCGAACTGGAATGGCTCTACGAGCTGACCGGCGCCACGGTCGCCTCCTGCGTCGGCGGCATGGACATGCGCACCGAACGGCGCGCGCTGGAGCGCGGCGCCCATATCGTCGTCGGCACCCCCGGTCGGCTGCGCGACCACATCACGCGGAACTCGCTCGACATGTCGGCGCTGAAGGCGGTGGTGCTGGACGAAGCCGACGAGATGCTCGATCTCGGTTTTCGCGAGGACCTGGAATTCATCCTCGACGCCGCCCCCGCCGAGCGCCGCACGCTGATGTTTTCGGCCACCGTGCCGCGCTCCATCGCAACCCTCGCCCAGGGCTATCAACGTGACGCCGTGCGCATCTCGGCCGCCGGCGAGGAGAAGCAGCATCTCGACATCGAATACCGGGCGCTCAGCGTCGCCCAGGCCGATCGCGAGAACGCCATCATCAATGTGCTGCGTTTCTACGAGGCGAAAAACGCGCTGGTGTTCTGCAACACCCGTGCCGCCGTCAACCATCTCACCGCACGCTTCAACAACCGCAATTTTTCAGTCGTCGCGCTCTCGGGCGAGCTCAGCCAGAACGAACGCAGCCACGCGCTGCAGGCGATGCGCGATGGCCGCGCCAAGGTCTGCATCGCCACCGACGTCGCGGCGCGCGGCATCGACCTGCCCAATCTGGAGCTGGTCATCCATGCCGACCTGCCGACCAACCCGGAAACGCTGCTGCACCGAAGCGGCCGCACCGGACGCGCGGGTCGCAAGGGCGTCAGCGCGCTGATCGTGCCCAACAGCGCCCGCAGGCGAACCGAACGCCTGCTGGCGAGCGCAAAGCTGACCGCGACATGGGCAAGTCCGCCATCCGCCGACGACGTGATCCGCCGCGATGACGAGCGCATCCTTGCCGATCCCACCTTCGATGAACCGGTGAAGGACGACGAACGCGGCTTCATCGACGCGCTTCTCGCCAAGCACGGCGCCGAGCAGGTGACGGCCGCCTTCGTGCGGCTGTGCCGCTCGAGCCGCTCGGCGCCAGAGGATCTGATGGACGTCGCGCCGTTCACGCCGTCGCGTGAAAGACCGGCGGGCGAAAACTTCGCGCGCCGCGACGAGGCGCCCAGCCGCCGCGACGATTTCGGCGCCAGCGTCTGGTTTTCGCTGTCGGTCGGGCGCCGGCAGAATGCCGAGCCACGCTGGCTGATTCCGATGCTGTGCCGCACCGGCAGCATCACCAAGCGCGAGATCGGCGCCATCAAGATGCAGCCGGAAGAGACCTTCGTGCAGATCGCCGCCGACTGGGCCGACCGTTTCCTCGCCGCCGTTGGTCCCGACCGCAAATTGCAGGGTAACATCGTGGTGAAACGGCTGGACGGCATGCCGGACCTGTCGCGCGCCGGCTACCAGCCGCCAGGTCCGGACAAGAAACCGCATCGCGGCAAGGCGCCGTTCGACCCGAACGCGCCGAAGCGCAAATTCGAGAAGCGCGCGCCGGCTGGCGACCAGCGCCCCGCCGCATCTGACGCGAAGCCCTGGGCGAAAAAGCCGGGCAAGCCGAAATTCGACAACGCCGGACCGCCGAAACCCAAGAAGGCGAAGAAGCGGCCGAGCTGAGATCTCCCGGCCATGTCGTCACGATGGCTGCCGCGCCAGCCGTCGCATTTTCATGCTGCCCCTTGCGATCCGCCGGAACTTTGAACAGTCTGGTCGGGCGTTCGGGGGATCGGGGCATGCGCGGCGAAGTTCTTCACTATGACGAGACCCAGGGCTTCGGCTTCATCACCGGGGCGGATGGTGAGCGCTATACTTTCGCGCGTGAGGATCTGCGCCGCGAAATCGCAATTGCCCGAGGCACGGCCGTTGAATTCCAGCCCGGCGGCGGCCAGGCGCGCGACATCTTCCCGGCCGGCGCCCAATCCGCGCCTCCAACCGGCGTGGCCGCCGGCGCCCATGCGCGAACCGGCGCGTCCGTCTCTTCCGCTGCTCAAATCGCACAGCCGCGGCATTTTGGCCGCGCCGCCAGCACCGGGCCGGCCGAGCCCGGCCTGTGGGGTTATTTCTGGCGCGGCATCACCGAGAATTATTTCAACTTCACCGGCCGCGCCCGCCGCAAGGAATACTGGGCCTATTGCCTGTTCTGGTTCGTCGCGCTGCTGGCAGTGACCGGCATCGGCATTTTCGCCGATGCCGCGATGGGCAATCTCGACGACGCTGAAATGCCGGCGGTGACGATTGGCCTGTTCGGCCTTTTCCTACTTGCGACCTTTCTGCCTGGCCTCGGCATGACCGTGCGTCGCCTGCACGATATCGGCCTGACCGGCTGGCTTTTCCTGGTGATCCTGATCCCCACCATCGACAGCCTGATCATCCTGGTCTTCGCGCTCATCCCGACCCAGGCCCGGGAGAACCAGTGGGGACCGGTGCCGGCGGGCGCCAGAACGTAGCCCTGCGTGCGTATTGCAATTACATGCAACTTTAAGTAGCGTCTCGCGACGCAATGTGAAATGGGGCAGAGCATGCGCGGGACGGTGTTCCACTATGACGAAGGCCAGGACTACGGTTACATCAACGGAACCGACGGCAAACGCTACATCTTTTCCCGTATCGATTTCAGCCTGGAACTGCCCCTGGGCAGGGGTACCCTCGTCGAGTTCCAGCCGGGCGACGGCACGGCGCACCACATTGTCGCCACGGCCTCGGCCGCATCGTCGTCAACCACCAGTCAGCCACGGCAGACCAGCCGTTCTGCCCGAAGCCGGCCCGCCTACTCCACGGGGCTGTGGGCTTATTTCTGGCGCGCGGTGATCGCGGATTATGGCAATTTCACCGGACGCTCCCGCCGCAAGGAATTCTGGGCCTTCTGGCTATTCTACACCCTCGGGGTGCTCGCGCTTTTCGGCTTCGGGATACTTGTTGAACTGGCGATCAACGGCTTCGAAACCAACGCGGACAGGACGCCGATGGGGTTCATAGGGTTCATACCCCTACTGGTGTTCTTTTCGGGATTGATCCTGCCTTGCATTGCGCTCCTCGTACGGCGTGCGCATGACGCCGGCCTGAGCGGCTGGTTTGCCCTGCTTTGCTTCATCCCGCTCATTGGCGGCATCGCCGTGCTAGTCTTCGGGCTTATGCCGCCTCAGCTGGGCGAAAATCCTTGGGGACCGGTGCCGGCGGGCGTCAGGGTCTGACCGCCCCCAGCGCCTCGCCCGAAAGCCTGAGAAAGATCTTCTGGCCGTGGCGTTCGGCGCCAAGCCGGTCGTAGAAGCGCAGCGCGCCTTCGTTCCAGTCCTCGGTGGTCAGGTCGATGCGGCCGATGCCGTTGCGCCGGCAATGGTCGGCGAGAAAGCCGACCAGCGCCCGGCCGACGCCGGCGTTGCGAGCCTTGTCGTGCACGAACAGATCCTTGAGGAACAATAGCCGCTCGAGGTCGATGCCGGGATGCGCGATCGCTACCGACGCCAGGCCGCTGATCTCGGCCCCGACGAAAGCCAGCGCGAAATGCGGATAGGCCGGGCTTTCCTCGCCCAGCCATTTGCGTGCCGCCGACAAGGCGCGCTCGTGGTCGAGCGGCGGCTGCCGGTAATGCACCGCCATGTCGCACAGCATTGTGGCGAGCGCCGTCGCGTCGCCGGCCGTCGCCCAGCGGACGTCGACCGTCATTGGGGTCAGCCCAGGAACTTGGCGATGATCGCGTCGCCCATCTCGACGGTGCCGACCTCGGTCATGCCAGCCGAGAGGATGTCCTTGGTGCGCAGCCCGTCGTCGAGCACGGCGGCGATTGCCGCTTCGAGCTTGTCGGCTTCATCGACCATGGCGAAGGAATAGCGCAGGCACATGGCGAAGGAAGCGATCATGGCGATCGGGTTGGCGATGCCCTTGCCGGCGATATCGGGCGCCGAACCGTGCACCGGCTCGTAAAGCGCCTTGCGCTTCTTGGTCTTGGCATCAGGCGCGCCGAGCGAGGCGGAAGGCAGCATGCCGATCGAGCCGGTCAGCATGGCGGCGATATCGGACAGCATGTCGCCGAACAGGTTATCGGTGACGATGACGTCGAACTGCTTTGGCCAGCGCACCAGTTGCATGCCGCCGGCATCGGCCAGCATGTGGTCGAGCTTGACGTCGGAATATCGGGCCTTGTGGGTCTGGGTGACGACCTCGTTCCACAACACGCCGGACTTCATGACGTTGCGCTTTTCCATCGAGGTGACATGGTTCTTGCGCGTGCGCGCCAATTCGAAGGCGACGCCCGAAATGCGCTCGATCTCGAATGTGTCGTAGACCTGGGTGTCGATGCCGCGCTTCTGGCCGTTGCCGAGATCGATGATCTGCTTGGGCTCGCCGAAATAGACGCCGCCGGTCAGTTCGCGCACGATCAATATGTCGAGGCCTTCGACCACCTCTTGCTTCAGCGAGGAGGACGCCGCCAGCGCCGGATAGCAGATCGCGGGCCTGAGATTGGCAAACAGCTCCATGTCCTTGCGCAGGCGCAGCAGGCCGGCCTCGGGGCGAACCTCGTAAGGCACGGCATCCCATTTCGGACCGCCGACGGCCCCGAACAGCACGGCGTCGGCGGCAACAGCCTTTTCCATGTCGGCATCGGAAATCGCGGCACCATGTGCATCGTAGGCGCAGCCGCCGACCAGCCCCTCGTCGGTGGCGAAGCCGCTGCCGAGCTTCTCGTTCATGGCCGCTATCAGCTTCTTGACCTCGGCCATGGCCTCGGGGCCGATGCCGTCGCCGGGAAGCAGGAAGAGATGTTTCGAAGCCATGGAGAGCCGTCCCAGAAAGAATGCGTTTCGATTTGCACAGCATCCTTCGCGCGCCAATGAGGCGCGCGGCGCTGTGCGACCGCGGCCTTGCTAACCGCCAAGCGGTTGCGACGCAAGGAAGAACAATTGGCGAAGGCGGCTAAGTGCGTAATCTCCCCCCCTTGAGGGGGAGATGGCCGCCAGGCCAGAGGGGGGCGCTGTCCCGCCAGCATGTCCAGGTCAGCAGTCGCCTCGGCGCTTTGCAGATGTTTCACCGATGCGAGAGAATGTTGACCAGCCGGTTGAAAGGGTCGCGCACATAGAAGCGCCGCACGCCCCAGGGCTCGTCGGCCGGCCCGTATTCGATGGCGAAGCCGGCTGCCTTCATGGCGTCGAGTGCGGCATCAACGTCGTCGACCTCGATCGACAGGTCCGGCACCGGCGTGCCCGACCCGCCTTGCGCCATGAAGCTGACCTGTACCTGCATCCTTTCCTCGGACCCGTAGGTGACGATCCAGCCTTGATCCATGAGCACATCGAGGCCGAGCACGTCATGGTAGAAGCGCCTCGCCGATGCCGCGTCCTTTGTTTCGATATTGGCTACGATACGCCGCACTGCCATGGCATTGGCCTCCTCAGTCTGTGCGCCGAAGCGCCGTCACCTCGATTTCGATCTTCATCTCCGGTCTGTTGAGCTGGCACACGATCATCGTTGCCGCCGGCCTGATCTCGCCGAACGCTTCGCCGAGAATGGGGAACACCACGTCGACGAAGGCCTGGTCGGTGATATAGTAATGCGCGCGCACCACATCTTCCATGTCGAAGCCGCCGTCCCGCAAGGCACTGGCGATGGTTGCCAGGCAATTGCGCGTCTGCGCCTCGACCGTTTCCGGCATCGTCATCGAGGCATAGTCATAGCCGGTCGTTCCGGACACGAAACACCAGTCGCCCTGCACCACGGCGCGCGAATAGCCGGCGGTCTTCTCGAAGGGCGAACCGGTGGAGATCAGCTTTCGCATGGCATCCTCGCAAGGGGTGTTCGCAACCACTTTGCGGGCAAAGGCCTCGCACGGCCATAGGCCAGACGGAGCTGGCCGTTGTCCCGAGGGCCTTGGCCGTCCGCTGGGGCGCGTCAGCTCGCCAGCCGGCTGACCATCTCGTGCTGGGCGTAGGCACGGCCGAAGCGGTTGGCGAGGAAGGCGTCGAGCGCGATGTCCTCCTGCTTGACGAAGCCGGTCGCCGGCAAGGTGCCGTCGGCCAGCATGTCGAGCACGGCGCAGATTCCCGATGCCGTGGTGATCTGGATGGCGCTGCGCACCGTCTGGCCGACCCGCTTCGAATAGATCTTGTTGGCGTAGGTCTCCTGCAGCAGGCGGCCGTTCTTGCGCCCCGAGACGGTGACGAAGACGATGACCACGTCCTGCAGCGTCGCTGGCAGCGCGCTTTCGAAAATGTCCTTCAGCACCTCGCGGCGGTGGCGCAGGCCGAGGTCGTTGAGCAGCGCCTTCATGATGGCGGCGTGGCCGGGATAGCGGATGGTGCGATAGTTGAGCGTGCGCACCTTGCCCTTCAGCGTCTCGGCCAGCGTGCCGAGCCCGCCGGAGGTGTTGAAGGCCTCGTAGGTCACCCCGTCGAGCGAGAATTCCTCACGCTCCTCCAGCGGCGGCACCTCGACCAGCTCGCCCTCGACGATCGCCTCGCAGGGCTCGCAATATTCGTTGATGACGCCGTCGGTGCTCCAGGTCAGATTGTAGTTCAGCGCGTTCGAAGGATATTGCGGCAGCGCGCCGACCCGCATGCGCACGCTCTCCAGCGTATCGAAACGGCTGGCGAGGTCGTTGGCGACGATCGAGATGAAGCCCGGCGCCAGCCCGCATTGCGGGATGAAGGCGTTGTTGGCCGAACGCGCCAGTTCCTTCACGCGCCGGGTCGAGACGACGTCCTCGGTGAGGTCGAGATAATGCACGTCGGCGCTTGCGGCGGCTTCGGCGATGCGCGTGGTCAGATGGAAGGGAGCGGCGCTGAGCACCGCGAATTTTCCGGCGAGCGCAGCTTCCAGCGTGCCCGCGGCCGCGATGTCGAGTTCCAGCGTCTCGACCCCGTCAGGCAGTTCGGCCGCGGCAAGCTGCGCGGCCGAGCGGTCAACGAGAGTGACGTGATAGTCCCCGGTTGAAAGCAGCATCTCGGCAATGGTCGAGCCGATCTTGCCGGCGCCGACGACAACAATTTTCTTCATGACCCGGTTCCCTCGCCCGACAGTTGATTTGTCCCGCTACAATCGCGGCTTGCCGGACGAAAGGAAGCGTGGAATTGTACGAAATGAAGTACCCTTTTTGCCGATATGCCGACCAGGTTCGTTGAAATGCTGAGTGATGCCGACCAGGCCCTGCTTGTCCTGTTGCGCGAGAACGCCCGCGCCTCGACCGCCGCTCTGGCGCGCCGGCTCGGCGTGTCGCGCACCACGGTGCAGAGCCGCATCGAACGGCTGGAGCAGCGCGGCATCATAGCCGGCTACGGCGTCAAGCTTGCGCCCGATTATGAACAGGGACTGGTGCGGGCGCATGTGCTGCTCACCGTAACGCCCAAGCTCGCCGACAAGGTGGTGCGCAGCCTGCGAGCCCTGGCGCCGGTCAGGACGCTGCATTCGGTGAGCGGCAATTTCGACATGATCGTCATCGCCGACGCGCCGTCGATCAAGGACCTGGACACGCTGCTCGACCAGATCGGCGCCCTCGAAGGCGTCGAACGGACGTCGTCATCGATCATCCTGTCGACGCGGATCGATCGGTGATCACCGGTGAAAAACCGGGCCGCAGGCGGACCGGTCGTGCCGCCTTTACTTGGCAGGCTGGATGTTCGAGACCAGCGATTTGCCGGATTTCGTCGAATAGGTGACGATCACCTTCTTGCCGGGCTTCAGCGTCTCGACCTCTATGCCCTCCGGCAGGTTCAGCGTCTTGCCGTCGGCCAGCGTGATGGCGTCGCCCTTTGCATCGACATTGACGATGGTGCTGGTAACCGTCCTTGCAAGGGCTGCCGTCGAGGATGCGGCCGCCAGCACTGTCGCGGCGGCGATGACGAATTTCCTCATGGTCTTTTCTCCTAACGCTTGTTGTGGTGCCGAAGTGGTTCGGCATCGAGGGGTCGGAACGATTACAGTTGCCGCCCCGCTTCCCCCGGATCGAGAGAAGATCGGTCGATCCTAGCGAGGCGAGTTGTCGGGCAGCTGGCCGGCGCCTTACGGATCCGTAAGACCGGGATGACGGACAGAGGATCCAGGTCTATCGCCGGCTAACCCGACGCCAGCGGGAAACTCACCATCACGGCGAGACCCGGCCGGCAGTCCTCAAGCGTGATCGATGCGCCGTGCAGGTCGGCGATGGCCCTAACGAGGCTGAGGCCGAGGCCGCTGCCTGGCGTCGAGCGGCTGTGGTCCAGCCGGTAGAGCCGCTGGAACACTTTTTCACGCTCGTACGCCGGGATGCCAGGACCGTTGTCGGCGACTCTGGCCAGGATATGCTCGTCCCGGCGTTCGGCCGACAATTTGATCGCGGTGCCGGGCGGGCAATGGCGCAGCGCATTCTCGACCAGGTTGGCGAACATCTGCATCAGCAGCTCGCGATCGCCATGGACCCGGTCCGTCGTCCCGTCCAGCCGCTGCGACGACAGCGACTTGCAGTCGTCCTCTGCCACCTCGGTGTAGATCTCGGCGATGGTTTGCAGAATCTCGCCGAGATCGACATCGGTAAAGCGCGCCTTGCGCGCGCCAGCCTCGATCTGTGCAATTCTAAGCAGCGCGTCAAAGGTCTCGTTGATCTGGTGACCCTCCGCGCGCGCGTCGGCCAGGTCGCCGGAGACATCCTGATCCTGCGCCGCCTTGTCGGCCGCGCCCTCCAGAATCATCTGCAGCCGATTGAGCGGCGTCTTCAGATCGTGCGCAATGTCGGCGCTGACCTGCTTCATGCCTTCGACCAGCGCCGACAGACGATCAAGAGCCGCATTGACCTGATTGGACACGACGTCGATGTCGTCGCCATTGCCGGTCAGTGGAATGCGGGTATCCAGCCGGCCATGCGAGACATCCACCATAGTGGCGGCAATGCCGTCGAGCCGGCGCTGAACGCGCGAGGCGAGCAAGGCGCCGCCGGCCACCGCCAGCCCGGCGATGATCAGCGTCGCCCAGCCGAAGCTCATCAGTATGATAGTTTCCAGTTCCTCCGTCTCGGACAGGCTGAAGGCGATCGTCAGATTGTTGCCGCCAATCGAGCCGGAATAGGCACGGTATTGGGCACCGGCCGGCACACCGGGCATTTTTGCGTCGAGCATCGAGAACCCGTCGGGAACTCCAGCCGCGGTGAAGTTGCCGGCCAGACGGTTGCCGGCCGCGTCGGTCAGCGAAAAGAGCTGTTCCTTCTTGGAGCTGAGCTGCGAATGACTCTCGACCGTGGCGATCAGGTCCTCGAGGTCGCTCTCGGTATACGTTGCGGCGACGACCGAGTAGGTTTCCCTGATGGTTTCGTCGAGCCGTCCCGCAAGATCGGCGCTCATCATCCGGTAGACGATGGCGCCGGACAGCACGAAAGCCAGCATGAACAGGAAGGCGAACGTCAAGGCGAGCCGGAACGGCGTGCTGCGCGGCAGCCGGGACCATGTCGCGGTCATGGTGAAAGCGGTGCGTGCAGGCTGTAGCCGGTATTGCGGACCGTATGGATGAGCTGGGTTTCGAAAGGCCTGTCGATCTTGGCCCGCAAGCGGCTGATATGGGTCTCGACGACGCTGGTCCTGGGATCGAAATGGAAATCCCAGACGCGCTCCAGGAGCATGGTGCGGGTGATCACCCGGCCCTCGCCGCGCATCAGCACTTCCAACAGGCTGAACTCACGCGGTTGCAGGTCGATCGGCTGGCCCTGCCTGGCAACGCGGCGCATGATCAGGTCCATTTCGAGGTCGGCTACCCGCAGAACGGTCTTCTGCTCCAGTGCGGCCGGCCTGCGGCCGAGCGCATTGATGCGGGCAAGCAATTCGGAAAAGGCGAAAGGCTTGACCAGATAGTCGTCGCCGCCAGCCTCGAGGCCCTCGACACGGTCGTCGATGCCGCCGACGGACGTGAGAAAGATCGCCGGCGTGCGCACGCCCGCCGCACGGACCGCCTTAACCATCGACAGGCCGTCGAGGCCTGGGATCATCCGGTCGGCCACGATCACGTCATAGCCGCCGCTGGTCGCGGCGAAGAGCGCGTCGTGCCCGTTGCGCAATAGGTCGCAGACATGGCCGGCCTCGGTCAGGCCCCTGACGATGTAGTCAGCCGTCCTGTGGTCATCCTCGACAAGAAGAAGTCGCATCGCTGTTCCGGTTGATTGCCGATGTTGGGAACAGGCTAGCACCGGCGTGGGTCCGTTCCTAGGATGGCACGTGGCCGGTAAGCTCGGCTGCGCTTGTCCGGCGTCAGTCCGATTCCAGCAAGATCTCGTCGGCATCGTCTGCGGTCTTCTTCAGCGTCATGTAGAGAACCAGGGCAATGATGCAGCCGAGGAAGATCAGGCTGGTGAAGGTGGTGCCGAAACCGAGGCCGCCATATTCGACTGGCTGCGACAGCAGATCGCCGAAGGAGGCGCCAAGTGGCCGCGTCAGGATATAGGCGAGCCAGAAGGCGAGAATGCCGTCCAGATGAAGCAGGTAATAGGCACCCGCGATGACCGCGATTACGCCGCCGAACAGCAGGCCGGTCGTCAGGTAGCCCATGTCGAAGCTCTCGGCGACGAGATCGCCGGCGGCGGTGCCGAGCGAGAAGGTGAACAGGATCGCCAGCCAGTAGAAGATCTCGCGCCGGGTGGTGAAGATGGTGTGGATCGACAGCGTCCGCTCGCTTGCATACCAAACAGCGAATGTGGCGGCGAGCATGACGGTGAAGGCGATCGTGGTCGTTTCGAGACGCACGCCGAAATTGTCGACCAGATTATCTGATATCAGCGTGCCGACGACGCTGATCAGCACCACCGCCAGCCAGTAAGCCCAGGGCACGTAGCGTTTCTGGGCGAACTGGAGGGCAAGGGCAACGACTAGGACGCCGGTCATGATCAACGACGTGGCGGTCAGCCCAAGGCCAAGGTTGACGGCGAGATAGTCAGCCGCCGTCTCGCCCATGGTCACCGCCATCAGCTTGATCAGCCAGAAATCGGCGGTGACGTCCGGGACCCTGTTGTGGGTCGATCCGGCGGGCTTTTGCGCGTTGGAAGTGAGCATGGCGGATGTCCTGCGGTTTGTGATTCGCGGACTTACTTGCCTATGACCTTCATGGCCTGGGCGAAGAAGTCGTCGGCGCGCTTATCATCGTCGGCATTGCAGCGTTCGATGCCCTGGGTCTCCAGTTCCGAGACCTTCGCCTTGTCGGAGGCGCCGAGCTTAACCGTAGCCTCCGCCGCGCGAAGAGCCTTCAGTGTGTCCTCGCAAGGTGCGGTGGCGGCGAAAACGGGCGAGATCGAAGCCGAGACAGCGAGGCTGCCCACCGCAATGGCAAGTGCAAATCTTCTCATGAAACCAGTCCCTGTCCGATGCCGGTGGTCCGGCGGCCATAGTTGATGTCGGCCCATGGCGGACCGGCATCGCAATGATATGGAAGCGACTTCACTCCAGCCTGTCCGCCGGCATACAAATTCGTAAGGTTGGACCTGGTTGGCGCAAAAAGGCTTTACGAACGTCGTGCGCTGCTTTGATAGAAAGCGATTGCCTTGTATCCGCCATCAATGGCGTGCCCGAGTGCACGCGGGCCTCGCCAGCGCCCCAGGAAAACACGAATGACCTACGCTTCCCTCAAGCCGGTCTCAGAGGCCTTCGTCCAGCGCAAACGGCTGATTTTCGTGCGAGTGGCGGCGGTGTTCGCGGTCCTGCTTCTGTTCCTCACCAAGCCTGGGCTCAACGAGGGCTCGCAAGGCCACGAGACGCTCGAATTCCTCGGCTTCTGTCTGGTGCTCGCCTGCGTCGCCGGCCGGCTCTGGAGCATCCTCTATGTCGGCGGCAAGAAAAACGAGGAACTGGTCTCGATCGGACCGTTCTCGATAAGTCAGAACCCGCTCTATTTCTTCTCGACGGTGGGCGCTGTCGGTATCGGACTGCTCTACGGCTCGGTTCTGGCGGCCGTGGCGCTGGGCGCTGCCAGCTTCCTCATCTTCCGCGTCACGGCGCGCAAGGAAGCCGAATACCTCCTGGGCAAATTCGGCCCGGCCTATCTCGCCTACACCAAGGCCACGCCGCGCTTCTGGCCGAACCCGCTGCTCTACCGCGACAATGACGAGTTGCAATTCTCGACGCGCGCGCTGAAGCGCACCTTCTATGACGGGCTCTATTTCCTGGCCATTTTCCCGGCCATCGAGCTGATCGAATATCTCCGGGAGAGCGGGCTGCTGTTCCCGGCCTTCGTGACGCTCTACTGATCGTCGGATCGGTTGCAAAAACCGACCGCCCTCGACAACAGGCGCTATCAGCCTCCCAGCGGATAGGGCATGTAGCCGACGAAGCCCGCGATCTTCCAGCTGCCGCCGACCTTCCTGCAGAAATACAGCGTCTGCCATTTCAGCCGATCGACGCCGCCATCCGCCTTGGCGACGGTGCCGTCGAATTTCTTGTGCAGCACGGCGCGGTCGCCGTCGACATCGATGTCGCGCAGGTTGGTGACGCGGAACAGCGCCTCGCGCAGCGGCTCGGCGAATTTGGTCGCCGCCGTTTCCTTGGCCTGGCGCAGCCACTCGTCGCGATAGATCTCCAGCCGCGGGAACTGCAGCCGCCAGGCGTCGGCGTTGGCAAGAAAATGCGCGTGCATGCCGAAGAAGCTTTCGGCGACAAAATCGTCCTCGACCATGGACCAGTCCTGACCGATGAAGGCATCGATGTCGCGCCGCACCAGCATCTCCCAGAGGGCGTGGCGGTCGGCATCACCTGATGGAAACGGGTTCTTGTCGAAGGTCATTCTCGGTTCTCCGCTCTGGAAATGCGCCCGTCCGTTTCAAGCCCGGCCGGCGAGCGCGCACGATGCAAGCGCTTCTGTAATAAAGCAACATGATTTCCAGGAATGTTGCTTTCCAACAAGACCTCTATCGGGATCGCCTCGATCGGGGTAAATCTCGGCCGAAGCGGGCGCTCCCATCGTGTCCCGTCATAGCATCAGAGGAGGTCCGCTCTTGCCCAAGCAATGTTTTGGAACGTCGCATGTCCCGCTGTCACCCGCGGTGCGGGCCGGCGACTTCGTCTATATCTCGGGCCAGGTGCCGGTCGGCGGCGACGGCATCGTGGTCAGGGGCGGCATATCCGAACAGACGGAGCAGGTGCTTTCCAACGTCAAGGCGGCGCTGGCGCAGGCCGGCTGCACCATGGACGATGTGGTCAAGACCACCGTCTGGCTGGAGGACGCGCGCGACTTCGGCGCCTTCAACACCGTCTATGCCAGGCATTTCCCGAAGAACCCGCCGGCCCGCACCACGGTCGAATCGCGGCTGATGATCGACATCAAGATCGAAGTGGAAGCCGTCGCTTACCGGCCGCTCTGACGGCCGTCGGCGAGGATGGGACGAAGCGGAGGCGCGCCCGATGCAATTTGATCTTCTGTTCAAGGGCGGGCGGCTGATCGATCCGGCGGCCGGGCTCGACGCGCCGCGCGATCTTGCCATCGCCAATGGCCGCGTCGCCGCCATCGACGCCGACATTCCCGCCGACCGCGCGGCCAGCGTCATCGATGCCAAGGGCTGCATCGTGGCGCCCGGCCTCGTCGACCTGCACAGCCACGTCTATTGGGGCGGCACCTCGCTCGGCGTCGATGCCGACCGGCTGGCGGCTAAGAGCGGCACCACCACCTTCATTGATGCCGGCAGTGCCGGCGCCGGCAATTTCCTCGGCTTTCGCCGTCATGTCATGGAGCGCTCGAAGGTGCGCATCCTGGCCTATGTCAATATCTCCTTCGCCGGCATTTTCGGCTTCTCGCAGACGGTGTCGGTCGGCGAGTGCAGCGATCTCAGGCTCTGCGAACCGCGCGAAGTGGTGGCGGCGGTGCGCGAGCACGCGGACGTCGTCGTCGGCGTCAAGGTCCGCTCCGGCAAGCATGCCGGCGGCACCAGCGGCATCGCGCCGGTCGATCTGGCGCTGGAGGCGGCCGACAAATCCGGTCTGCCGCTGATGGCGCACATAGACGAGCCCCCGCCCGGGCGCTCGGAAGTGCTGCCGCGCCTGCGCAGGGGCGACATTCTCACCCATTGCTTCCGGCCGTTTCCCAACGCGCCGGTCTTCGCCTCCGGCGCCGTGCGGCCCGACATGCGGCTGGCGCGCGAGCGCGGCGTCATCTTCGATCTCGGCCACGGCATGGGCTCGTTCGACTTCGAGGTCGCTCGCGCCATGCTGGCCGAAGGGCTGGCGCCCGACGTCATCTCGAGCGACGTGCATCTCTACTGCGTTGACGGTCCGGCCTTCGACATACTGGTGTGCATGTCGAAGCTGCTGGCGCTCGGCATGCCGCTGGTCGAGGTGTTGCGCGCCGCCACCCAAGCGCCGGCGCAGGCGATCGCGCGGCCTGATCTGGGCACGCTCAAGGTCGGAACCGCCGGCGACGTCGCGCTGCTGCGGCAGCATTCCGGCCGCTTCACCTTCATCGACGCGGTCGGCGCCTCGCTGGTCGCCGACCAGCGGCTGGTCTGCGAAGGCATCGCCATCGGCGGCGCCTGGTGGCCGAACGAGACGATGAACGATGCCGGCGACACCGAGCGCTTCGAGGCGCATGTGGGGCATACGCATGTCGAGGTCGCGGCCAGGCATTTTGGGCACCGGCATGATTGATTGATCTCGGTAGCACTGCGCCGCCTGTCTTGCCGCGGCTGCGCGTTTGGCGAATGCCTTCCCCCACTCCGTCGCTGCTCCGCAGCGCCACCTCTCCCCCCTCCGGAGGGAGAGGAAGGGAGCCTCCTGGCATAAGCTCGCGCCCTTCCTCTCCCCCGTCGATCGGGGGAGAGGTGTCGAGCGAAGCTCGACGGAGTGGGGGTCGACCTTCCCTTGAAGCAACGCTTCCGCTTCACCGTCGCGCGTTGCTGACCGCCCCATAAACCGGCGTATCAATCCCCTCCATCCGCGCCTTGATCTGCAGCGCCACATATTTCGAATAGAAGCGCGAGAGCGCCAGATTGCCGCCGTGGAACCACAGCGCTTCCTGTGCCGTCGGTTTCCACATGTTGCGCAGTTCGCCCTGCCATGGCCCGGGGTCGCCCTTGACGCCGGAGCCGAGGCCCCAGCACGGGCCGACCCTGTCGGCGACCTCGCGCGAGACGATTTGCGCCACGGTTTCGTTCATCGACTGATAGCCGGTGCAGGCGATGATGGCGTCGGCTTCAAGCTCGCTGCCGTCCTCGAAGAGAATGCCTTTCGCGGTCAGCGACTTGATCGCCACGCCGCTGCGGATGCCGATCTTGCCGTCGATGATCAGGTCCGAAGCGCCGACATCGATGTAGTAGCCGGAGCCGGTGCGGTAGGCCTTCATCAGCAGGCCGGTCTCGTCGTCACCGAAGTCGAGGGCGAAGCCGGCGGCGGCGAGGCGTTCGTAAAAAGCCGCGTCGCGCGTGCGGATGACGTCATAGAGCGCCCGCTGGCCCTTGGGCACCAGCGCAAAGGGCGTCGAAGCGACGATCATGTCGGCCTTTTCGGTGGTGATGCCGCGCGCCAGCGCGTTCTCCGAAAAGATCTCGAAACCGACTTCCATCAGCGTGTCCGACTTGACCACGGTCGTCGGCGAACGCTGGATCATGGTGACCTCGGCGCCGCTTTCCCAGAGATCGACGCAGACATCGTGCCCGGAGCTCGCCGCGCCGATGACCGCAGTCTTTTTGCCGCGGAACTTCTCGCCGCTGGAATACTGGCTGGAATGCAGCAGCTCGCCCTTAAAGTCACCGGCGCCCGGCAGGTCGATCGGCCGCGCCGGACCGTAGGCGCCGGTGGCGAAGACGATGTGCTTGGGCTTCAGCGTGATGTGCTGGCCGACGCGGTCCACGACCACGGTCCAGACCTTCTCGGCCTCGTCATAGTTGGCGCTGACGCATCTGGTGGCCACCCAGTAGTTGAGCTCCATGACGCGCGTGTACATTTCCAGCCAGTCGCCCATCTTGTCCTTGGGCGTGAAGACCGGCCAATTGTCGGGAAACGGAATGTAAGGCAGATGGTCGTACCAGACCGGATCGTGCAGCACGAGGGTGCGGTAGCGCTTGCGCCAGGAATCGCCCGGCCGGGCATTCTTCTCGATGACGATCGAGGGCACGCCGAGCTGCCTGAGCCGCGCGCCCAGCATGATGCCGCCCTGGCCGCCGCCGATGACCAGGCAATAGGGCTGCTCCGAAGCGCCAAGCTCGCGGGTCTCGCGCGCGCGCGCCTCCGACCAGGTCTCGCGCTCCGGGTCGGCCTTGTGGCGCACGCCCAGCGGCCGCGTCGCGCCCTTGCGCTCCTCGAATCCTTTCAGGTCGGTCATTGCCGTGAACAATGTCCGGCAGCGGCCGTCGCGCAGGCGCATGATGCCCTGGCCCGAGGCCACGGCGGTCTCGAAGGTGAACCAGGCCTCGATTATCCCCTCGTCCGAGGTGGCTTCGCCGGTGAGCTGCCATCTTGCCGGCCGCGTCGCTGCCAGCGTCGCCTTCAGCATGTCGGCGATCGCCTCGCGCCCTTCCATCGTGGTGACGTTCCAGGTGAAGGTCAGGAGGTCACGCCAGTAGCAATCGTCGACGAACAGGTTGGCCGCGGCCGCTATGTCACCGGCTTCGAGCGCCTTGTCGAAAGCGCCGAGCCATGCGGCTGCCTGTTGCGATGGTGCTATTTCGAGCATTTGTTTCCCTCTTTTTCGCGTTGGCGCTGTCCGGTGTTCCCTTCTCCCCTTGTGGGAGAAGGTGGCCTCGCGGAGCGAGGTCGGATGAGGGGTGCTCCAGCTCGGGACGGCCGGCACTCCGTCACCCACCCCTCAACCGTCTCGGCGCTGCGCGCCGATCCACCTTCTCCCACAAGGGGAGAAGGGAAAAGCCTCCTAATCCCCGAGCGGCTCCATCTCCTTGCCGGTGCGGTGGATCTGGGCATTGTATTTGATGCGGCGGACCGTCTCGCGGGCCGAGCCGTCGAGCTTGTAGGCGGCAGCCACCGCCATGAGGTCGATCATGGCCAAAAAGGCGAAGCGCGATGCCGTCGGCTTCAGCGTATCGGGATATTCCGGCACCGCTACGGTCAGCCTGACGTCGCCGACGCGCGCGAGCTCGGTGTCGGGCGCCGTCACGCAGATGGCATTGGCGCGGTAGTGCTTGGCGAGTTCGACCGCCTCGATCACCTCGCGCGTGCGCCCCGTCGCCGAAATGGCGATCACCAGGTCGCCGGGCTTCAAGGTCGAGGCGGTCATGCGCATGAGATAAGGGTCGCATTGCGCGCTGATCGATATGCCGTAGCGAAACAGCCGGTACTGCGTTTCCTGCGCCAGCGCCGAGGAACTGCCGCCCAGTCCGAACACCGTAACCTGGCGCGCCTTGGCGATCAGCTCGGCGGCCTTCTGCAGCTGGACCGGATCGAGCTGCCGCTCGGCCTCCTGCAGCGCCCGCCGCGCTTCGCCGAACACCGCGTTCCAGAACGGCATGCCGGTGTCGTTCTCCCTGGCTGGCGAAGTGTCCAGATAGAGCGCGCCGACGACGAGGCTCTGCGCCAGCTTCAGCTTGAAATCACGCACGCCCTCGCAGCCGATGGCGCGGCAGAAGCGGGTCACCGTCGGTTCGCTGACGCCGGCACGCTGGGCAAGGGCGGCGTTGGAGGCATCGACCGCGTATTTGACGTCGTCGAGCACGACATCGGCGACGCGGCGCTCGGCCGGACGCAGCTCGGCATAGGTATCCTTGACCAGCGAGATGATGTCGGGAATGCGCCGCACAGGCTCACCCCCGTCCGCCTCGCCATCCGTCATCAGGTTTTCCCGGCTGTCAGCTTCGGTCATGAAGTGGCCTTCCCTGGTCCCTTGTCGACCTCTTACCATGCTTGCACGCTGTCGTTCCATGTGCACGGCCCCGCTGCAACTGCTGCGTGCCGTTGCGGCATGCCACCCGGCTTTGCCCATCTGCAACGCCGCCTTGTTGTGCCACTTTTCCCGAGTATGTAGGAAAGCAACACGCATTTCAAGATAAAGAAAAGACAATGAAAGCAGACATATAGGGGAATAGGCGGCTCTCAACGACGGAACGATCGCGCTCTTCGCTTGACACCAAAGTAGGATAGTTACACACTGACTTTGGCAGTCGATTGGACGCACTCTCCGAGGGGCGGATGAACGCGGGCGAAACAACAGCGCCGAAGCTTGGTGTGCAGGCAGCGACCAAGATCTATCACACCGCATCCGGCGACCTCCTGGCGCTGGACCGCTGCAGCCTCGACATCCACGCCAATGAAATCGTTTCGATCGTCGGCCCGTCCGGCTGCGGCAAGACCACGCTTTTGTGGTCGATGTCGGGCTTGCACAGCCTGACCGGCGGCGAGATCCGGCTCGACGGCGTCAAGATCACCGGGCCGCATCCCGACATCGGCATCGTGTTCCAGGAAGCGAACCTGCTGCCTTGGCGCAATCTCGATGCCAACATCCGCTTTCCCTTCGAGATCAAGGGCGAGAAACCAGACCGCGCATGGATCGCGCATCTGCTCCACCGCGTCGGGCTCGACGGTTTCGGCGGCAAGTTCCCGCGCGAGCTTTCGGGCGGCATGCAGCAGCGCGCCGCGATCGTGCGGGCGCTGGCGCCAAAACCCTCCGTGCTTTTGATGGACGAGCCGTTCGGCGCGCTCGACAGTTTTACCCGCGAGGAGATGAACCGTCTCGTCGAGGAGATCTGGCTCGACACCAAGACCACCATCGTCTTCATCACCCACAGCATTGAGGAAGCAATCTTTCTCTCCGACCGCGTGGTGGTGCTGAGCGCGCGGCCCGGCCGCGTCGCCAGGGAGTATCGCGTGCCGTTCGCGCGACCGCGCTCGCTGGAGATCATGGCGACGAAAGAGGTTTTCGACCTCACCAACCGGATCAAGATGGACATCGTCGGCGAGCGCGCCAGGCCCAAGGCACCGGAACAGGAACGCGCCAGCGCCGAGATCGTGAGGATCAGGCCGTGAGCGACGCCATCCCGGAATTCTCCAAATCCAAATCGGGTGCCAAGTCCGGCGATGGGCAGGACGTCAGCCTGACCAATCTCTCGGCCTTCGCCAGCGGCCCCGGCATCAAGTCGGGCAAGGAGGTGGCGGCGATCATAGCTGTCGCCGTAATCATAATCGGCGGCATCGAATTGGCGCTGCGCCTGTTCCATGTGCCGCTCTACATCATGCCGCCGCCAAGCTCGATCGCCTACGCGCTGTTCGACGAGTTCCCGCTGATTGCGCCGCATCTCGGCTATACGCTGGTCGAGCTGGTTTCCGGCTTCGCCATCGGCGCCGTCGTCGGCCTGGTGCTGGCCGCCGTCATCACCCAGTTCCCCTTCGCCGAAAAGATCGTCGCGCCCTACATCCTGCTTCTCGTCACCACGCCGATGCTGGCGCTGGTGCCGCTTTTGATCCTTCGCTTCGGTTTCGGCTACACGCCGCGCATCATCGCGGTGGCGCTCGCCGCCGGGCCGATGGTGATGATAAACGCGGCCACCGGCTTTCGCCGCGTCGACAGCGCCAAGATCGCGCTGGCGCGCTCCTATGGCGCCAGCACCTTGCAGATATTCTGGAAGATCCGCGCGCCGATGGCGCTGCCGATGATCCTGGTCGGGCTGATGATCGGCGCCATCTTCGGCCTGCTGACCGCCGTCGGCGCGGAGATGGTCGGCGGCGGCTTCGGCCTCGGCAACCGGCTCACCACCTATTCGTCGATGATCCAGATGCCGCAATTCTTCGCCGTGGTGCTGATCCTGTCGACGCTCGGCATCCTGATCTACGTGCTGTTCTTCCTGATCGGCAAGAAATGGGCGAGCTGGGAGGCTTGAGCACGAGATCATGAACGCCCCGGAGCGGGCGAGGAGCGGGCGAAAGGCCATCGATCAACAAGAAGGTCAATCAACAAAAGGGGAATGCCATGACCGACCAGAACTCATTCCAGACGGCGACAAGAACGGGCATCAGCCGCCGCACCTTCCTGCAGGTGACGGCAGCCGGCGTCGTGACCGCCACCGCGCTCGGTGCATCGGGCTTGAAGGCCAGGGCGGCGGCCTATGAAAAATTCACCTGGATCTCGCCGCGCGGCACGCTCGAAGTGCTCGACGACTATCCTTATTGGGCAGCCAAGAAGGCGGGCTATTTCGACGGGCTCAGCACCGACATGCAGCCAGGCCCGTCGGACGGCACAGCGACGGTGAAGTTCGTCGATGTCGGCCAGGCCGATATGGGCTTTCCCTCGCCCGGCGTGTTCTCCTTCGCCATCCAGAACGGCATGAAGCTGAAGTCGGTGTTCCACATGGGCGCGCGCGACACGTTCTCCATCGCCTTCCGCAAGGGCGAGGGTACGAACGACCTGAAGAAGCTCGAAGGCAAGACCATCCTGCTCGGCTCCGCCGCCTGGCAGTCGATCACCGATCCGCTGCTCGCCGCGCAAGGCGTCGACATCAAGAAGGTCAAGTATGTCGAGGCCGGCTGGCCGACCTGGGGCACCGCGCTCGCCGGCGGCCAGGGCGACGCTGCCTTGTCGTGGGAGGGGCTGCGCGCCGAATGGATCGCCAAGGGCCTCGACTTCGAATACTGGCTCGGCGTGAAGAATTCCAAGCTGCCGGCCAACACCTTCGTCGTGCGCGCCGCCGATCTCGAAGATCCCGACAAGAAGGCGTTCCTGGAAAAATATCTGCGCGGCTGGGCGATGGGGCTGGAGTTCGGCTACCAGAACCCGCGCGCGGCGGTCGAAGCGGTGTTCGAGCAGTTCCCGACATTGGCCAAGAACCTCGGCCCCGAGCTCGGCACCACCTCGATCCTGCAGCAGATCAACGTCTTCCGCGGCGACATGGACAAGCGCGGCGGCTGGGGCTCGCACGACATGGCGAGCTGGCAAGGCTTCTTCGACGAGATCCACAAGATCGGCCAGATCACCAATCCGGTGAAGGCCGAGGACGTCTGCACCAACGAGCTGATCCCGGCCGCCAACGACTTCGACAAGGCCAAGGTCAAGGCCGATGCCGACGGCGTCAAGCTGACGGGGGGCTTTGCCGCGCTCGATGTCGAGAAGATCAAGGCGCATCTGTTCGATTCGGCGGTGAAGTAAGGGCTGCAAAAGAGGTCGTTCATTGCCCTGTCTTGGCTCCTTTCCTCTCCCTCCGGACAGGGGAGAGGAAAGGGCAGGCGGATGAGGGGCGGCGCCAACCTGAAGTGATTGTTCTGGATGCCCAGGCGCGGCAGCAGCTCGCCAGGTCCTATCAAAAAATTGGGAGGCTGAATTGGCCGACAAAATAAAAGTGCTGGTTGTGGGTCTCGGCAATATGGGCGCCTCGCATGCCAGCGCCTATCACCGCTCGGACGGCTTCGAGATCGTCGGCATCATGAGCCGCTCGATCAAGAGCAACAAGAAAATCCCCGCCGAACTTGCCGGCTATCCGCTCTACGAGGGTTTCGACCGGGCGCTTGCGGAGACCAGGCCGGACGCCGTGTCGATCAACAGCTGGCCCAACACCCATGCCGAATACGCGCTGAAGGCGATAGCGGCCAACTGCCACGTGTTCATGGAAAAGCCGCTCGCCACCAACATCGAGGATGCCGAAAAGGTCGTCGCGGCAGCGCGGGCGAAGAACCGCAAGCTGGTGCTTGGCTACATCCTGCGCGTCCACCCGTCCTGGATAAAATTCATCGAGGTCGGCAAGACGCTGGGCAAGCCGCTGGTGATGCGCCTCAACCTCAACCAGCAGAGCAGCGGCAGCGCTTGGCACTGGCACAAGAACCTGATCGATTCGCTGATCCCGATCGTTGATTGCGGCGTGCACTATGTCGACGTCATGTGCCAGCTCACGGGCGCCAGGCCGGTGCGCGTGCACGGCATCGGCGCGAAGCTCTGGGCGGAAGCCGACAAGCAGAATTACGGCCATCTCCACGTCACCTTCGATGACGGTTCGGTCGGCTGGTACGAGGCAGGCTGGGGCCCGATGATGAGCGAGACGGCCTATTTCGTGAAGGACGTGGTGGGGCCGAAGGGCGCGGTGTCGATCGTCGCCGGCCAGGAGACGAGCAGCGCAGCGGAAGCGGCGGAGGTGTCGAACTCGGCCGACATCGACCGCCACACCAAGACCGACGCGCTGAAGATCCATTATGCGGCGGTAGACGCCGACAAGAACTTTGCGAAACCCGACGAGATCGTCAGCATGGAAGACGAGCCCGGCCACCAGGAGCTCTGCGACCGCGAGCAGGCCTTCTTCCTGCGCGCCATCCGCGAGGATCTCGATTTGACCGAGCAGATGGACGCCGCCGTCAACAGCCTGCGCATCGTGCTCGCCGCGGAACAGAGCATCGAATTGGGGCGCACCGTCGAGCTGGCGTGAGACAAGCGCGCTGCTGGGGGCAGCAGTTTCAGGTCGGTGCCCCTCACTCAGCCCTCTCCCGAGAAGAACGGGAGGCGGTCGCCAGCATCAGTGCGCTTTCCTTCTCCCCGTCATGACGGGGAGAAGGTGCCGGCAGGCGGATGAGGGGCGGCGCCAACGTCGGCCCGAAGCGATAGTTCGGGCGCGGCGCGAGGCAAAGACTAGGAGGAGAGATATGGTCACCGACAGCCTGCTGAAAACCTATGCGAACTCCGATGCGCTGGACCTTGCTGACTTGGTGCATCGGGGCAAGGTTTCACCTGCGGAACTGGTCGAGGCGGCGATCACGCTGGTCGAGCAGCTCAACCCGGCGCTGAACGCGGTCATCCATCGCCTCTACGACATGGCGCGCGCCCAGGCGCAGACGGTCGACAGATCAGCACCTTTCGCCGGCGTGCCGTTCCTGCTCAAGGAACTGGCCTCGTCCTGGACCGGCGCGCCGAACACCAACTCTTGCCTCTACCTGAAAGATGTCGTCGCCGATTTCGACACCGAAGTCGTGCGCCGTATGAAGGCGGCCGGGCTGGTGCTGGTCGGCAAGTCGAACGCGCCCGAAAACGGCTGGTCGATCACGACGGAACCGAAGCTCTACGGCACGACGAAGAACCCGTGGAAGGAAGGCATCACGCCAGGTGGCTCGAGCGGCGGCGCGGCGGCGGCCGTCGCTTCGCGCATGGTGCCGATCGCCGAGGCCAGCGACGGCGCCGGCTCGATCCGCATTCCGGCCTCCTGCTGCGGCATCGTCGGGCTGAAGCCGTCGCGCGGCCGCGTCAGCCTGGCACCGTTCGGCGACTATTGGTATGGCGGCGCCTACTTCCTGTGCTGCTCGCGCAGCGTGCGCGACACGGCGGCCTATCTCGACGCGGTGGCCGGCGCCTTGCCGGGCGACCCCTATACGCCGCCGGTCCCCGACGCCTCCTGGCTCAGCCTGTCGGCACAGGCGCCGAAGAAACTGCGCATCGGCTTCACCGTCACCCCGCCCAACGGCACGGCCATCGATGCGGAAGTGAAGGCCGCCGTGCTGGCCACCGTGGCGGCGCTGGAGCGGCTGGGACATGACGTCGAGGAACACGACATGCCGCTCGATGCCGATGCCATGTGGACCACCTACACCAACATGACCTGCGTACAGACGGCGGCGACCTTCGACTATCATGAAACGGTGATCGGCCGGCCGGTGACGCCTGATGATGTCGAACCGGTGACCTGGGCGATCATCGAACGCGGCCGTGCGACCAGCGGCACCAGGCACATTTCCGATGTCGAGCAGCTCAGGCAGGTCGGCCGCGACATCGTCGGCGACCTTTCGCCCTACGATCTCCTCATCACCCCGACGCTGACGCAACTGCCGCGTCCGTTCGGCTATTACGATATGTCGGAGACCGACATCGACCGCTACAACGCCAAATGGACGGATGCGGCGTTCGCCTTCCCCTTCAACATCTCAGGCCAGCCGGCCATCTCGCTGCCGCTCGGCTGGTCGAAAGACGGCGTACCGATCGGGGTGCAGCTTGTCGGCCGCTACGGCGACGAGGCGACGGTGCTGGCCGCGTCGGCGCAGCTCGAGCGGGAAATGCCGTGGAGGGACAGGCGGCCGCCGGTGAGCGGTTAATCGCTCGCGGCAGGGCACCCATCGCCGAGTTCTGTGGCGCCCCCCTCTGTCCTGCCGGTCATCTCCCCCTCAAGGGGGGAGATTGGAAGTTTCGGCGCCGGCTCATCTTGTTCTTGCAACCTTGAAAAATGGCGAAAGCGGGAGCGATAATCGATCTCCCCCCTTGAGGGGGAGATGCCCGGCAGGGCAGAGGGGGGCGCCGTAGGGCGCTGACAGTGACACCGTCACGATCCCGCCCTCGCTATCCTATCCTCTCCAACCGCCTCGGCAGCCGGTTCATGGCGACGGGCCCGTTCGGCGTGATCAGGAATTGGTCCTCCAGGTTGAAGCTGGCGAGGCCGTCGATGTAGAGCGGGATCTCGAAGGCCAGCACCATGCCGGCTTCGACCACGACATCGCTCTCGGCCGCGATGAACGGCCATTGCTCCGAAAACACAGACTGCCCGACACCGTGGCCGAAATGCCCCCGGCGGTAGGAGCGCAGGCCTTGCCGCGTCAGGCTGTCGGTGGCGGCGCGGTGCACATGGCCGAGCGAATTTCCCGGCACGAGTGCCGCCAGCCCGTCCTCGAAAGCGCGCTCGGCGATCGCGTGCAGTTCGACCTGGTCGGCGGAAGCGGGGCCGAAAGTGAAGTTGCGCGACATGTCGGAGGCATACCCGCCGACCGTGCAGACCATGTCGCATTTCAGCGGATCGCCGGGCATCGCCTTGGCATCGGCACCTTTGGCCCGGGCGCCGAGCGTCACATATTCCGCCGTCGCGACCGGATGGGAGAGGCCCGCCGCCGCCGCGGCCACGCCTTGCCGGTAGAGCGCGACGAGATCGGCCTGGCGCATGCCGGCCATCGCATCCACCTGCAGCCGCTCCAGCCCTGCTTCAGACAGGATAATGCCTTGCTGCAGGAGCTCGATCTCGCGTTGCGACTTGATCGCCCGCAGCCGATCCAAGACCGACGAGCCGTCGACCATCCGGCAATGCGGCAGCAGCGCCTGCATGGCCGCGAAATCGGCGGCCGGAACAAAGTCGAGGTCGACGCCGAGCGTTGCGCGCTCCAGTCCGAATTCGGCAAGCAAAGCTTGCAACTGGCGCACCGAGCCGGCGAGATCGAAGGTGGCGGGGCGCGCGAAATCCGGCGCGCGGGCAAGCGAGACAAGGCCGGCCTCGATGCGCTCCGCCAGAAGAAGGCCGCGGGTTTCCGTCTCGACCGGCGCGAATTCGATCCAGATCGGGTGCGAATGCACAACCGCTCCGGGCGCGGCGATCCGCAACTGTCCCGCACTGAAATCCGCGACGACGACGCCGATCGGCAGGTCCTGCCGGGCCGGGATGACAACGAAGCCGGCGCCGGCACGCCGGAACAGCCCCGCCGGGCCGATCGACGCACCGGTCGCATAGTGGAAGGCCTCGGGCGCTGAGAGCACCAGCGCCTGCAGGCCGGCGCGTTGCATCAGTTGCATCGCGCGCTGGCGGTCGACAAAGCCGGTCATGGTTCTCTCCGGATGGCTGAAGCGACATCGGAGCATTGCGGAAGCGGACAATCAAGCGGCACGATGCCGTAGTCTCCGCCACGAGATGGAACTTGTCGTGGCCTGGAGCATTGCCCGGCGACGGCGGCGGGGGAGCGCGGCGAGCCCGCTACTTGATCGATTCCAGCTTGGCGATTGCCGCGGTGAAGCCGGCCAGCGACACCGGGATGGTGACCGGCTTGCGAGTCACCGATTCCATGCCGATGTTGAGATTGGTTCCCGATTTCATCGCCTTGACCAGCTCCGGCGGCAGCGGCGTGGCGGCATAGGCGCCGTTCTGGTCGCTGGTCTGGATGGCGATGGTCGTCTTCTGGCCCTGATCGATCTGGTAGCTGGCGCCGGAGGGCAGGAACAGCCCGTGCGGCAGGGCGAGCAGCATGGCGAGGGAGCCGTTGCCGTTGTCGCGGCGCACGGTCACGGTCAGCACGCGCTGTCCGGTCTTGGCTTCGGTCAGGTTCTGCGACACCTGGCATTGAAGCTCGCTGTTGGCCGCGCCGCTTGAACAGTTCACCGCCCATGGATTGGCGTCGGCCGGCTTGGATTGAGCGGCCGGGGGCTGCGCCGGCTTGGCGTCCTCGGCAAGCGCCAGCCCGGTGACCGATGCGATCAGCCCCAGGGCGCCCAGTGCTGCGGCCAGATTTAACAGATTAGCACGCGCTAAAATGGCTGCCATGTTCTTCATGCCCCGCATTTTTCTCGAAACGGCAGGTATTTTCCCACCGGCGGCTTGATACAATACTCCTGACTGTTCCGGAAGCCGCGCACAGGCGAGGAGAGCTGGCAAAATTACTGTTGCGGTATTGCAACAAGTCAGAACTTTACGGCGCAACAACAGCAGTCGCGACGTTGGGGACTCGCTATACAATGGAATTCGCGCAAGGATTGGTGCGGGGGCGAGCAGTCCCCAAAGGGCGGCCAGGGATGGGAACTACCGAGACGTCTCGGCAGGTTGGGGAGATGGCGGCGCGCGGGGAGGATTTCCGCGCGCGCGTGGCCTATGGTCGCTCGCGTTTTGCAAGGCATCTCTGGAAGACGACGGCGCTTTCGACGCTGGCGCTGGCGTTGTCAGGCGTGGCCGCCTATGGCGACGACGCCCTCTGGCAGCCGCAGATACGCGCCATCATTGGCGCCGACAACAATGGCGGCAACGCCGCGCTCGAAGGCTTCATCCCGATCAAGCAGACCGCCGAATCGGTGCTGTTCCTGGATGTCAGGGCTAAGCACGATTTCAAGGACGCGTTCGGCCAGGATGTCGGCCTGGGCATTCGCCGCATCGTCAATCCCGACCTGATGCTCGGCGGCTACGCCTATCTCAACGTCGAGAACTACAACTCCAACCAGTTCACGTCAGCCACGCTCGGCGCCGAGGCCATCACCCCGCATTTCGACGCGCATGTGAACGTCTTCGTGCCGATCAAGGGCGACACGACGGACCATTCGGTCTCCTCGACCCTGTCGATGGTCTCGAACCAGTTGATCGAGCAGATTTCGGTGCTCGACCATCGCGACTACGCGGCCTGGGGCATCGAGGGCGAGATCGGCGCGCGGGTGCCGCTCAACCTTCCCGACAAGCATTCACTGCGGCTCGACATAGGCGGTTACCACTTCGAGGATCCGCATGGCGACGACAGCGGCGTAACCGGGGTCAAGGCCGGCATCGAATATGAGATCGGCGATATCTTCGGCACCGGAACGGCGCTGACCTTCACCGGCGAGGTGCGCAACGACAATCGCGACGACACCCAGTTCGCCGGCAGCGTGCGGCTGAGCATCCCGTTCAATCCCGGCCAAGGCGGCGCGGACAGCGGGCCGGAGCCGGTCTATCCGGTCAGCGAAGGCCTGCGCAAGCGCGTCAACGAGCGGGTGCGCGGCGACATCGGCGTCAGGATCCAGAGCCATGAGCTGCCCGGCGGCTCGACGACGCGCGTCGCCATCAACGCCGCCACCAATGCCGCCTTCGGCAAGTTCTACTACGCCGATGGCGGCCTGGCCGGCGCCGGCACGCTGGCCGATCCGACGACGCTGGACGACGCAGTGACCAAGGCCGGCACCGGGGGTTTCGTGGTGGCGCTGGGCGGCAACGGCAACATCACCACCACCGGCACGACGCTCGGAGACGGCCAGGCCGTCATCGGCGGCGGCCAAAGCGTCACCGCGAGGCTATTCGGCGGCGGCACCGGCACCTTCAATCTGGGCGGCAGTAACGGCACCATCCAGGGCACCAGCGTGGCCAACAACGTGATCACGCTCGGCAACGGCGACACGCTGAACGGCATCACCATCACCGGCGGCGCCGACGGCATCTTCGGCAACAACATCACCGGCGCCACGCTGACCAATGTCACGGTGACAGGCGCCGGCGGCAACGGCGCCGCCTTCACCGGCAACTCGACCGGCATCACCGGTTCCAATTTCACCGCCACCGGCAACGGCCTTGACGGCCTGCACATCGAAGGCGACGGCACCTACAATTTCGCCGGCACGACGCTGCTCCAGGGCAATAGCGACGACGGGCTGGATGCCACCGGCCATGGCACCTATACATTCGCGACGCTTAGCGCGAAGGACAATGCCGACCGCGGCATAACCGTTCAGGGCACCTCGACATCAGGCAGCTTCGCCACCACCGGCGGCACCGTGTCGGGCAATGGCGGCGTCGGCGTCTTCATCGATCCGATCACGGCGCATGTGGTGCTGGATTCGATCGACCAGACCGGCGGTCCGTCGGGCGTCGTGCTCGATCACGTGGCGGGCAGCTTCGCCGTCACCGGCGCCACGACCATTTCGGACACCACCGGACCGGCGATCGCCATTTCCAACTCACCGGCGGCGATCCGCTTCGGCGATATCGACATCAGCGCTCCCGCCGGCGACGGCATCTCGTTTACCGGCGTCAACGCGGCGGTGGTGGCAGGCGACATCGTCATCTCGGGCCTCGGCGTCGGCACTGGCCTCGACTTCTCCGGCAGCCATACGAACTTCACCGCCCAGTCGCTCAACATCGCCGGCACGGGTGCGGCCGGCTCGATCGGCATCGACCTCGCCTCGCCGACCTCGGGCGGGGCATCGATCGTCATCACCGATGGCGGTGCGATCACAGGCGTCGGCACCGGCGTGCGCTTCGGCATTTCCGGCTCGCTGCTGAACTCGGCCAATGCCGAATTCTCCTTCGGCGGCGGTTCCATTGCCGGCAGCACCGCCTCGCTCGACGCGCGCGGCCTTAACCAGACGCTCGGCCACTACGCCTTCGGTTCGACCACCTTCAGCGGCCCGCAACTGTTCGACCAGCAGAATGTCATCTTCGTCGGCGCGGCCGCGACCGGCTCGGGCACCGGCTCCTCGCTGCTCGACCTTGCCTCGATTGCCGACGCCGATGCCAACCCCGACGGCACCGCGATCTTTGTGCTGGTCAATCGCGGCACCATCGACGACACCGACGGGTTCTCGCTGAGCGCCGGACAGACGCTGGCTTCCTTCGGCAACGGCCGCACATTCTCGCTCGGCGGCATCCCGGTTAACGTAACGGGCGACAACATCGCGCACACCAGCGCCATCTCGGACGGCGCGGGCGCGGCGACGCTCACCAGTTCGGCCGGCGCGGACACTGTCACGCTGGCCAACAACAGCGCGCTGCTCGACTTCAACGTCTCGAACGCCAATCCGGGCGGCGGCAACGGCATCCACGGCAACAATGTCACCGGCGTGACGATAAGCGGCATGAATGTCAGCGGCGCCGGCCTGGACGGGCTGCTGTTCGAAGGCGCCAGCAATGTCGCGGCCAACAATGTGACCTCGACGAGCAACGCCAGCGAGGGCCTGCATATCGACGGCGACGGCAGTTATGCCTTCACCGGCACGACGACACTGTCGAACAATGCCGGCAATGGCCTGTTCGGCGGCGGCGACGGAACATATGCATTCCAGACGCTGAACGCCTCCGACAATTCCGGCTTCGGCGTCAACGTCCTCTCCACCACCGGCACGTTCAGCACCACCGACGGCACGATCTCCGGCAATGGCGCGGCCGGCGTCGCCTTGCTTGGCGCTAATCTCGACGTCAAGCTGGCCAGCCTGACGCAGGATGGTGGCCTGTTCGGCGCGACGTTGGCAGGCGTATCGGGAAATTTCGCCGTTTCCGGCGCAACGACGATCAGCAACACCTTCGTCGGCGGCCTCGGGATCTTCGACAGCACCGCCGATTTCATGTTCGGAGCCGTCGATATTTCGGACATCACCGCCCCCGGCGGCATCGGCATCGACGTCCAGAATTCCGGCGGCGCGGTCACCTTCGGCGGGCCGGTCATTCTGACCCATATCGGCAGCGAGGGCATCCTCGCCACCAACAACACCGGCACGCTCACCTTCAGTGGCCCGGTGAGCATGACCGGCCCCGGCGAGGGCGTCTGGCTGGAAAACAACACCGGCGCCGTTTCGTTCGGCGGCGCCGTCACCATCGACCAGCCGCTCGGAAGCGGCATCGACGTCGTCGGCAGCAACGGCGTCATCAGCTTCGACGACATCGACATCACCGGCCTGTGCAATTGCTCCACCGCGCTCGACCTCTCGGGCAGCACGTCGACCTTCACCGCCGCCACGCTCGACATCAGCGGCAGTTCCGGCGGCTCCTCGATCGGCGTCGACCTGTCCGGCACCAATGGCGGCTCGGTGACCATCGGCAGCGGCGTCATCACCGGTGTCGACACCGGCGTCCAGATGGGCACCAACGGCCTGGCCGGAACCACCGCCAGCACGGCGTTCTCGTTCGGTGCGGCCGGCGGCGCATCGATCACCGGCGTCATCGCCTCGCTCGACATGCGCGGCCTGCTGCCCGGCAGCGGCACCTATGCCTTCAACGGCACGCATCTGGTTGGACCGCAGCTGTTCGATGCAGCCAACGTCGTCTTCGTCGGTTCGAGCAGCACCGGAACGGGCGACGGCTCAAGCGTCGCCAACCTGATCGATGCCGCCGCGGCCGACGATCTGACCACCAATGCCAACACGACCTTCGTGCTGGTCAAGACCGCGGCCGTGCAGACCACCGACACCGATGCCAACGGCTTCACGCTGGCCAGCGGCCAGTCGCTGGTCTCCTTCGCCAACGGCGCCACCATCAGCCTGGGCGGGCCGCCGGCCAATGTCACCGGCACGGCGGTCGTCACCGGCGCGACACAGGCCGATCCGTTCGGCTTCGGTGGCGCGACGCTGAACAACGGCGGCGGCAACACCATCGACCTCGCCAGCGGCAACACCGTCTCCAACCTCAGCGTCAACAGCTCGTTCCTGGCGATCGACGGCACGGCGTCGATCAACGGCCTCACCAGCACTGGCGTGACGATCGTGGGCGGGACCATCGGGCTTTACCTCGGCAGCGCGTCGGGCGCGATCACTGTCAACGATCTGACCATCCAGGGGTCGGTGCCGACCGGCGTCGTGCTGGCCAACACATCCGCGACGGTCGACTTCACCGGCACCACGACGATCGCCGGCGGCAGCAATATCGCGCTGCTGGTCAATAATTTCGGCGGCACCGCCAATTTCGCCGATCTCGACATATCAGGCGGCAGCGGCCTCGGCATCGTGATCCTCAACGGCTCGAGCGGAAGCCTGACCTTCGGGGCGGCCAGCTCCATCGCCAATACCGGCGCCAGCGCGATCGTTATCGGCAGTTCGTCGGCCGACGTCACCTATGACGGCACGATTAGCCAGAGTAGCGCGGCAAAAGCCGTCAGGATCGACGGCACCACCGGCGGCCTGATCACATTCGGCGGCGCCATCACTTCGACCGGCACCGGCGGCCTCTTCGATATCGGGGAGATAACCGCTCCCACCGACACCGCGATCCGCTTCACGGGTCCGCTCACGGCGACCGGCGGCGGCGGCGCGTCGATCACCAGCCTTGGCGCCGACTCGACATTCGAGGTCAGCGGCACGCTGTCGATCACCGGCACGACCGGCGCCGCGCTGTCCATCTCGAATGCGGCCGGCAGCGCCACCTTCGGCACGACCAATGTGACGCTGGGCGCGACCAGCACTACCGGCATCGATTTCTCCGGCACCAACAACGATGTCAGCTTCGGCACGACCACCGTCAGCGGCCTCGGCGCGGGCGCCAGCCAGACCGCCATCGACTTCTCCGGCTCGGCCACGACCGCCGATTTCGGGCTGACGACGATCACCGGAAACGACGCCGCGAGCTCGCGCGGCATCGACCTGACCTCGACCACGGGCAACCGCACCATCACCTTCCTGACCGGATCGTCGATCTCAGGCGCCGGCATCGGCGTCGATCTGTCGTCCGGCCAGACGGCGGCGACCAGCGCCAACGCCAGCTTCACCTTCGGCGACGGCGAATTCGCCGACGCCAACGGCCGCAATTCGACGATCACCGCGGCGGCGGGCAATTTCACCGTCAACACCGTCGGTCTCGCCGCGCTCGGCAATTATGATTTCGATGACGTGCTCTTCACCGGCAGCGCGAATCTGGCCAGCGCCGTCGGCGGGGTGTTCATGGTGTCGCAAAATGGCGGCGTCATCGCCGCCGGCTCATTTGGGCTCAGTACGTCAGTCAATACCATCTCGGTTGCCGATGCCGATCTGAAGACCGGCACCCAGACCTTCGCCTTCGTCGGCACGGTCGACCTCAGCGGCACGCCGTTCACGCTCGATTCCGGCCAATCGATCACCGGCTTCGGCAACGGCAACGCCATCACCACGACCGGCACCATCCAGCCGGTGAACGTGCAGGGCAATCTCGGCGCCACCGGCGGCGACGTCACCGGCGACGAGGGCGTGGTCAAGAGCACGGGCAGCGATACCCTGCATCTGCTCGGCAGCAACCAAGTGCGCAACACCGCCTTCGACTTCACCGGCGGCAGCGGCTCGGTCTTCACCATCGACCAGAGCGCGGGCAGCTTCAACAATGCCGGCGGCATCGTCATCGAAGGCGTCACGGTCGGCAATGTCGGCGCCGGCCAGACGGCGTTCAAGGTCGCCGGCCTCGACAGCAATTTGTCGATCACCAACAACAACGTCAACGTCGCCGGCACGCTGCTCGACGTCGACGGCGGCGCCGGCAACATCACCGTGACGCGCGGCATCTTGCCCAACAGCGGGCCGGCCGGCACGCTGACCGGCGGCGGCATCTCGATCGCCAATCACGGCGGCGGTCTGATCAATTTCACCGACAAGGTGACTGTTGGCGGCAACGGCGTCTCGCTCACCAACAACGCCGGCACCGTCAACTTCACGGATGTGGACATTTCCACGAACGGCGCGACGGCGTTCAGCGCCAGCGGCGTCGGCACGGTCAATGTCCTGACGGGTACGGTCAATGCCACCAACGCGCAGGCGGTGGCCCTCGACGGCATCGCCGGCAATATCGATTTCGCCTCGACCAGCGCGTCGTTCGGTTCCGGCAGCGGCATCGACCTGCAGAACCTCAGCGGCACGTTCAATTTCGGCACCGGCACGCTGACCAACACCGGTTTGGGCACGGCCTTCAATGTCGGCTCGGGCACCAATGCGAGCGGCGGCAACGCGAACATATCCTACGCGGGCGCCATCGTCAGCAACGGCACCGGCGCGGCGGTCTCGATCCAGGAACTGACCGGCGGTTCTGTGACGCTGTCGGGCAACCTGACCGATGGCCTTGCGGGCGCCGGCGGCAATATCGTCGTTGCCGGCATCGACAACGGCACGGCGGCGACCGTGACCTTCTCGGGCGCGACCAAGCAGATCAGCTCGGGCGCGACGGACGGCGTCAGCCTGATCGGCAACCCGAACGCCACGATCGGCTTCGGCAATGGCGGCCTTGACATAACGACGACGGCAGGAGCGGGTTTTGGCGCGGGCTCCGGCGGCACGATCAGCATCTCCGGCACCGGCAACACCATCACGACAACGACTGGAACCGCGCTCGATCTCGACGGCGCAACGGTCGGCGCGGGCGGCGTTATTTTCGATTCCGTTTCGGTCAATGGCGCGGCGACCGGCGTTTCGCTCAACAATATAGTCGGCGGCGCCATCGATCTCGGCGCGGTCGACCTGCAGAACATCACCTCGCGCGGTGTCGACATATCCGGCACGCTCGGCTCGACCTTGGGCTTCGACAGCCTGAACATCGGGCTCAATGCAGCCAATGCGGTCGGCTTCGACCTCAACGGCGCTGCGCTCGGCACGAGCAACATCAAGGCCGGCGATTTCGACGTCGACGGCGGCAGCTTCGCCGGCACTATCGGCATCGACATGGCCGGCACGACCGGCACCGGCACGATCCAGCTCGGCGACACTGCCAACAACAATCCGGCGGGCCAGACCTCGAAAATCGAAAATGTCGGCTATGGCGTCCAGTTCTCCAGCGCCACCAACGCCAGGCTGGTGTTCGGCGACGGCGCTGGCCTGGCCGAATCGACGATCGCGACCACCGGCGGCCAGGCCATCCATGCCATCGACACCCTGCCGACCAATGGCGACTACAATTTCAACGACGTCACCTTCACCGGCGACACGTCGAATCTGTCCGCTTACAAGGTCTACTACGTCACCACCGACGCCACCGGCGGCGGCGACGGCAGCTTCGTCAATCCAGGCACCTATGCCAACGCCCAGGCGTCCACGGCCAATGTCATCGTGCTGATCGACAAGAACGGCACCGGTAGCCAGGAAACGATCGACCTGAGCGGCACGTCGTTCCAGCTCGATGACGGGCAGGTGTTGCTCGCCTTCGGGCAAAACGATACGGCCATCGATGTCTCGCAGCTCGGTGTCGACACCAGCAGCGGCGCGTCGGCGGCATTCCACTTCACCACGGTGCAGAATTCGCCGATCATCGCCGCACCGGCCGGCATCGACACGCTGCGGCCGATCCTGCAGAGCAACACTGCCGGGTCGGTGATCACCCTGGCGACCAGTGGTACCAGCCCGATCACCGGCGGCATCGAGAATCTCATCATCCGCAACACCGGCACCGGCGCCGGTGTTGCCGTCGATGCGTCGGCCGCGTCGAGTTTCTTCCTCCGCAACAATGACATATCAGCCGGCGGCAGGGCGCTCGACTTCTCCACGACCGGTGCGGCGGCCAACACGCTGCTGCTTTCGATCGACGGCAATACGCTGCGATCGACGGGATCTGCGCTGGCCGCGTCCTTCGCCGGCCAGAACATCAGCGCGACGGACAATTCGATCGCCATCCGCTCCTTCGCCGGCAACACGGTGCTCGGCGGCACCGGCGGCGGCATTGCCTTCGACAATGTCACGTTCGACTCCACTGGCGCCGGCGGCACGGTCAGCGCCGGCACGCTCGACGTCGGCACATCAGGCGCGCGCGTCCAGGGCAACGGCCTTGCCTTCACCAGCACCAGCGGCACGCTCGATCTCGGCACGTTCACCACGTTCAATGATGGCGGCACTGGCGTCCTCGTCGACACCAAGGGCCCCCCGGCCACAACCTTTGCGCTGAACAGCAGCGGCGGCACCGTCGACACCATCAACGGCGTGGCGTTCAATCTCGATCCGCTGACCGTCAGCATGATCGTAAACAGCGTCAACGCCAGCGGCGGCGCCAGCGGCATCATCTTCGACGGCGTCGCCGGCACGTTCACGGTCACGGGCGCGACCACCGTCACCGGCACGACGGGTGCCGGCATCAATGCCACCAGCACCAATACAGGCACCTTCAGTTTCAACGAGGTGACGGTGAACAACACCGCCTCGACGGGCGGCGGCATCGGCTGGGAGAGCGGCACGCTCAACGTCGGCGGGCTCGCCGACATCGATACGACCAGCGGGGCCGGCCTGTTCCAGAGCGGCGGCACGACCAGCTTCAATGGCGGGCTGACAATCGACACCACCACCGGCGCCGGCATTACCGGCCCCGGCGGGACGATCAACATCATCGCCACCGCCGGCAGCGAAACGGTGAATTCCACCAGCTACAAGGCGATCGATCTCACCAATGCCGCCCTCGACGTCGCGCTCGACTCGACGTCGTCCGGCGGCGGCGGTGTCGTCCTGACCAATGTCACCGGCACCGCCAGCCTCGGCACCGGCACGCTGAGCGGCGGCGGTGGCACGGCATTCAGCGTCGGCGGCGGCACCGTAACCACCACCTATGGCGGCAACATCACCCAGGCGGGCAACGCCGCCCTGGTGTCGGTTTCAGCAGGCCATACGGGCACGCTGACCTTCTCGGGCACGCTGTCGGCGAACAACGGCACCGGCCTGCAGTTCGACAATGCCGACGGCACCTACAATTTCAACGGCACGACGACGTTGAATGGCGGCGACGCCGGCATCGATATCGTCAACAATTCGGGCGGCACGTTCAACTTCGGCGCCGGCACTTCGATCACCAACCCGAACAGCACGGCCTTCAACGTCGACGCAAGCGCGGCGAACATCACCTATAGCGGCAACATCACCCAGGCCGGCAATGCCGCGCTGGTCGCCATCGCCGGCCACACCGCGGGAACGATCACCTTCCAGACGGGCACGCTGTCGGCAACCGACGGCCCCGGCCTGCAGTTCGACAATGCCGACGGCATCTACAATTTCAACGGCACCACGACGCTCAATGGCGGCAATGCCAGCGTCGACATCCTCAACGATTCCGGCGGCACGTTCGGCTTCGGCGTCGGCACCTCGATCACCAGCCCGAACGGAACCGCGTTCAGCGTCGATGGCGGTAACGCGACCGTTACCTATGCCGGCACGATCACACAAGGTACCGGCGGCCAGCGCCTGATCGTCGTCGCCGACACCACCGGCGGCGCGGTGAACTTCACCACCGCCCTGGCGAATGGGCTCAACGACACCAGCGGCACCGGCATCGTGGTCGACGGTGTCGCCGGCAACGTCACCGTGAACAACGCCAGCCTGACCGGGACGACCGGCATCACCATCCTTGGCGATGTGGCGAACAACGCGACCGGTACCTATACGTTCAACAACGTCGCTATCGACACGGTTGCCGGCGCGCTGACGAACCATGCGTTCGCCGTCGACGGCGACCAGGGCACGTTTACCAACGACGACGTGAGCGCCACGATCAATCTCAACAATGTCGACATCACCAACCCTGGCGGCAACGTCGCCAACATTCGCGGCATGGCTGGTGGCTCGGTCAATTTCGACAACGCCAGCTCCATCACCCGAAACGATGGCGGACTGGGCATCGTCGCGCTCAGCAATTCCGGCGGCACGATCAATTTCGGCGGCGCGTCGAAAACGCTCTCGACCGGCGCCAACGCCGCCGTGCTCCTGACCAGCAACGCCGGCGCGACCATCAACTTCACCAATGGCGGCCTGGCGATCACCACCACGAGCGGCATCGGCATCGGCGCCTCGGGCGGCGGCACGGTGAGCGTCACCGGCTCCGGCAACACGATTTCGACCGGCAGCGGCGCTGCGGTCGACATGGACGCCGTCGCTATCGGCGCCGGCGGCATGACCTTCGCTTCCACGAACACGAGCGCCGGCGGCGGCAGCGCCGTGATCCTCGACGCTGTTACCGGCGGACCGGTCAACCTCGGCGGTGGCGCGCTGGTCGGCGGCGGCAGCGCCACGATTCGCATCGGCGACGGCGCCGGCAGCGCCAACACCGGCGGCACGGCGGCTTTCACCTATGCAGGCACCATCACCAGCGGAACCGGCCAGGCGGTCAATATCCAGGATCGCGCCGCCGGCGCCGGCAACATCACGCTGTCGGGCAACATCAGCCACAATGTGGCCGGCCAGACCGGCGTCCTCCTCGACGACAACGCCGCCGGTACCATCACTTTCTCCGGTGCCTCCAAGTCGATCACGTCGGGCAGTTCGGCCGGTGTCAACCTGACCGACAACACCGGCGCGACGATCAACTTCACCAATGGCGGGCTGGTCATCAACACCACCAGCGGCACCGGCTTCGGCGCCACGGGCGGCGGCACGGTGACGGTGACAACCGGCGCCAATCCGAACACGATCACATCCGGTACCGGCACCGCGCTCAACGTCGCCAACACGACGATCGGCGCGAGCGGTCTGACATTCCGGAGCATTTCGGCTAACGGCGCCGCCAACGGCATCGTGCTCAACAACACCGGTGCCCTTGGCGGGTTGACGGTGACCGGCGATAGCGGCGGCGCCAACAACGGCTCGGGCGGCACCATCCAGAATTCGACGGGTACCGGTGTCCTGCTGAATTCGACCAGTTCGGTCAACCTCAGCTACATGAATATCATCAACAGCACCAATGACGGTATCGGTGGCACATCGGTGACCAATTTCTCGCTCAACCGGTCGACGCTGTCCAACAATGGCACCGCGGTTGAGGATGCGGGTATCGATTTCGGCGGTGTCAGCACTGTAACGCCCAGCGGTCTGTTCGGCACAGCAAGCATCACCAATTCGACTGTCACCACCTCATTCGCAAAGAACGTCTCGATCCGCAATTCGAACGGGACCTTGTCGCTGACGGTCAACAACAGCAAGTTCAGCAACAATTCGTCCAAGACGCAGAGCGATGACGGCCTGTTCGTTGAGGCCGACGGTACCGCGACAATTTCGGCCACAGTCACCAGCAGTACATTCACGGCCAATCGCGGGGATCATTTCCAGGCGGCTGCGGCAAACTCTGGCAACCTCAATATCGTGTTCTCCGGTAACACGCTCACAGGCGGTCATTCGACAGCTCTTGGCCAAGGCATCACAATCAACGCCGCAACGGGCCTGGCGTTCGGCGGCTATACCGGCACGGTCAACTACGATATTGACAACAACACGATCAGCGGCGCGATCTCGAGCGCAATCACCGTCAACTTGGGCACGTCGGGTTCCGCCGCACTGTTCAACGGCTTCATCCGCAACAACGATATCGGCACGGTTGGCGTTGCCAATTCCGGGTCGGCGCAAGGCTTCGGCATCGACCTCGAAGCTCATGGCAACGGAACCCATACCGCATCTGTAGCCGGAAACGTCGTGGTGGAAGCATTCGACCGCGCGATGAATGTGTTGGCAAACGACGGCAATGGCGTGCTCAATCTAACTGTGCAGAGCAACCAATTCTCCGTCGGAACCGATCCGGCTGGCTCGCGAGAAGCTTTCTTCCTCAACGCGGGGTCAACATCGGCGAACGTCTTTGGCGTCACCGACAGCCATACGGTGCGCCTCAATCTCGGCGGCGCCGGCGCTTTGCAGAATACCTTCGCCCACGGCGTCGGCAGTGTCGACGATTTCCGCATACGGCAACGGTTCGACACCCGGGTCGAGATGCCGGGTTACGCCGGTGCGCCGTTCGACCCGGCTGGGGTCGTCAGTTATATTCAGGGACGCAATATCGGCAGTGGCGGCGGAAGTGCCACGGTCAACGATTCACCGTCGGTGACGACCGATGGCTTCTTCAGCGGGACAGTGCCGTTGCCAAATCCGTTCTAATGCTTATCGCTCAAAACCGAGCTCTGTTCGTGACGTGCACAAACAAAGATTTCGTATGAACTTGGGTCGTCGCGATGTAGTTCTGGAGCACATTGAACGAAATCTGCGCAGCGATTTTCCTTACGGATTTTCGTAAATTCTTAGAAAACTGCCATACTGCTGTTTTCTTTCTATCCTTTCTCGGAAGCCATATCTATTCGACCTGGATTTTAGTTGGAAATCATGCAAATCTAGGCGCGCCAAGGGGGAAGTGCTTATGGCCGAACCGTTTCTGTCTGAAATTCGGATCATGTCATTTGGCTTCGCTCCCAAGGGCTGGGCCTTGTGCAATGGGCAGCTTATGCCGATCAACCAGAACCAGCCGCTGTTTGCATTGCTTGGCACCACCTTTGGTGGCGATGGGCGTGTTAACTTTGCACTTCCCGACTATCGCGGGCGCATTCCCATTCATGCTGGATCGGGCCATTCGCTTGGCGAGCGCGGGGGTGAGCAAGGCCATACGCTCTCGATAGTGGAGATGCCTACTCATACCCATCAATACATGGCGTCTTCGACCAATGCCGGCACGCCTATAGCGACTGGCAACCTGCTCGCGGCGACCAATAATCTCTATGCCGCGCCGACCAATTTGGTGCCTCTCACGCCTTCATCGGTCGGCGACATCGGCGGCAGTCAACCGCATACAAACATGCAGCCATTCCTGACGCTCAATTTCTGCATCGCGCTGCAAGGCATCTTCCCCTCCCACCCCTGACGGAGATACCATGCCACAGCCCTTTGTTGGTGAGGTGCGCATATTTGCCGGCAATTTCGCGCCAGCCGGCTGGATGTTCTGCGAAGGACAATTGCTGCCGATCTCTGAAAACGAGACTTTGTTCCAGCTGATCGGCACTACCTATGGCGGCGACGGCCAAAGCACATTCGCACTGCCCGACCTGCGCGGGCGCGTACCCCTACATCAAGGCAGCGGGTTCATTCTCGCCGAAATCGGAGGTGTTGAGGCGGTCACACTGACGGCGCAGCAACTGCCTGTCCATAGCCATCAATTCATGGCGTCGAGCAGCCCGGGCAGTTCGGTCAACGCGCAAGGCAACGCGATTGCGGAGTCGCCCAACATTTCGATCTATATAGAAGACGTTGCGGGAATAAACCTCAGCGCCACCGCTATTTCGCCGATCGGCGGCAACCAACCGCACGAAAATTTCCAACCCTATCTCTGTGTCAATTTTATCATCTCGCTGTTCGGCGTTTTTCCGTCGCAGACTTGAAAAGGGACCGTCATGTCCGATCCGTTCGTCGCTGAAATTCGTATCTTTCCGTTCAATTTCGCGCCTACGGGCTGGGCGTGGTGCGATGGACAATTGCTGCCGTTATCACAAAACACGGCGCTGTTTTCGTTGCTTGGCACCGTCTATGGCGGCGACGGCAAAAGCAACTTCGCACTACCTGACTTGCAAGGCAGTGCACCGATGCACCCCGGACAGGGACCCGGCCTTTCGCTTCACGATCTTGGGGAAACGGGCGGATCAGAGACGGTAAGCCTCTTGGAATCGGAAATTCCAAGTCACTCTCACTTTTCCCGTGCGGCATCAGACGACGCAGACTTGAAGGCGCCAACGCCGGCGCGCTCCCTCGCCCGCTCGCAAGGGGGCTTTGCCTATATCTCGAGTACGCCCAACGCGCAGATGGCGGATCAGGCACTCGCCCCCGCCGGCGGTGACCAGCCGCACAACAATTTGATGCCTTATCTCACCTGCTACTTCTGCATCGCGCTGCAAGGCGTCTTCCCGCCGAGAGGCTAAATTCCCCGCCAACAGGGCAGGACCAATATCATGGCCAAGACAGCAGAACCAAAATCGAAGGCCCCCACGGCCAAGACGCCGGCAGCAGTGCCAAGGACCGCCTCCAAGGCCCGCGAGAGCGCTCGCTCGCGGCGACCCGGTACTGCGCCGGCCTACCAGCACATGCCCGCCGGAGCGTCGTTTTTCGAATTGTCGCGGCTGATGGTCGTCGGCATCGATTCGGCCAAGGGACAATTGATCCAGAAGGCACAGACATCGCCGAACGGACCATGGCCGTCGGCCTGGTCTGTCATCGCGCCCGGCGCCTGGGTGATCATGACCGCGGGTCTCACCAAGGATGGTCGCGTCGCCGTGGTCGCGCAGCCTTCGGGCACCACCAGCCTGTCCTTCATCACCGAGGACGCCAACCAGATCGGCCCGATCGACAAGTGGACCGCGCCGGTCGGCATCGGCGCGCCGCCCGGCGCCTTCAGCTACCAGAAGCTTTCCATGGCGCGCGATGCCGATGGCCGCATCGAGATCTTCCTCACCGACAATCTGGGCCGCGTCTGGTGGATCTACCAGAACCCGGATGTGATCGTGCAGGTGCAGAAGACCATCACGCCGCCCGGCACGACGACACCGATCGTCGTCACCGTCGACGAGCTCAGGCCGCCTGCCCAGCCGTGGAGCGCCTGGATTCAGCTCACAGGCCAGCTTGTGGCGATCACCGCATTGCGCCAGGCTGACGGCCGCATCACCCTGTTCGGCATCAATTCCGGGCTCAACCTCTACCGTTGCCAGCAGGCCAAGGCCCAGGCGCTGACGGTCGCCGACTGGACGCCATGGGTGCAGATCGACGCCGGCTACCCCTTCACGGAAATGGCGCCTATCATCGGTCCGCTGGGCGGCACCAATCTGTTTGCCATGACGCAGCAGGGCCAGGTCCTGCACACCAAGCAATTGCCGGCAGGCTCCGACACCTGGACGGCCTGGGCGACGCCCGGCTACAGCAGGGTTCCCAAATATACGCTCTGCGCCGGCATCCAGGGCGACGGCGACATGCTGCTGGTCGCCTCCGACCAGCAGCATGTTCACTCCTTCAACGCCCAATACGACGCCGCCACCCAGAACTGGTCGGGATGGCGCGATTTCAACGCCTCCGGCGCCAACACCCGCCTGTCGCTCGACTACAATGCCGATGGCCGTCTTGCCTTGTTCTCGATGATGATCCAGAACGACGGCACGAATGGTCTGTGGACCATCAATCAGATGGCCATGGACAGTTCGGAATGGGAGTGGACCTGGACGGCGCTGGCCACCAGCAACCTCAAGCAGATTACCGTGGTGCGCGACCTGACGCCGCCGGTGTGACGTCAGGCAGCGTGACAGAAGCGAAACAGGCGCAGCGGCTCCCGGCCTGGCCGCGGTCGCGGCAGGCCGGCCTCGCTTTCCGCCCCGCCGCGGAGGCCGACATGCCGTTCCTGGCGCGGCTCTACGCCTCGACGCGCATGGAAGAGCTCGCCGTGACGGACTGGAACGAGGCGCAGAAAGCCGCCTTCCTCGACATGCAATTCCAGGCGCAGCACGCGCATTACCGCAAGCATTATCCCGAGGCCGACTGGCTGGTGGTGGAGCGGGCCGGACAGCCCATGGGCCGCCTCTACATCGAGCGCTGGCCGAGTCAGCACCGCATCATCGATATCGCCTTGCTGCCGGCCCATCGCCGCAAGGGCCACGGCGCCGCCCTGCTGCGCGACCTCATCGACGAGGCATGGTCATCGGGCAAATCGGCATCGATCCATGTCGAGAAGAACAATCCGGCCAGGCGGCTCTATCTCGAGCTCGGCTTCGCGGTGATCGAGGACAAGGGCGTCTATGATCTGATGGCGTGCGCGCCGCCGCGGGGTGGCGCAGACAGTGGGTGAACGGGGACGCCATCCGCTTCGTCATTCCCGGGCCGAGAATCCTGTTCCGGTCGTCGCACAATTCGGCGGTGCTTGTTCGGTATCGATCCTTCGCGCCAGCGTCTCACAAATCGCACCGCTGCTGCGCTCACGCCTGCTTCCAAACTCTAATTGAACACCGCCTCATACAGCCGCCCCGTAGCGTCGGCGGCCACGGGCACGATGAAGATATCGTGGGTCGCGCCACTGCCGGCGAAGCGGTAAGTCGCCTGCGGCAGCGCGGTTTCGCGCGGGCCCTTGAACAGCAGCGAAAAGCCGCCCCCCGGGCGCGGGCTGGAAGCGATGCGGTTGACCGCGCTCAATTCGAGCGCGATCTGCCTGCCGCCGGCCTCGACGGTGAATGCCTGTCCGACCGCCTGTTCGAAATCCGATGCCGACGCCATGCCACCCCGCCTCAAAGCGCTTGCTGAGCGGGCGGCCAAGGGCAGACCCGCTCCGGTTCCTCATATCCTCGCAATTTCCGGACGCAAGACCGCTACGGCTCCCGGATTTTGCCATGCGAGGCCACTGTCGCCGCTTCGCGGCAAGCTGTCCATAGAGCCATTCCAGGAAAAGTGTGTACGGTCTTCCCGGGAAAAGCGCGCAGCGCTTTCCCTGGGGAATTGCGCAAAAACAAAGAGATAGCGCGGCTCGCCGTTTCCGCGAAACGGTGAACCGCTCCAGGGCCGGCATGGTTGCGGGCGTCCCGCAAGGCGATTAGGGCGCAAACGCCAAAATACAGCAGCGCGTGTCCTTTTATGCGCGCCGGCGACGCTGTAGTACTTTGTCCCTGCGCAGGATTGCTTCGAAGCAAGGCCGGCGCGACAAGAACAGACCCCGCTTTGGGAATTCAATGCTGGACGGGCCGGCCTGGTTGGCCGGCGCGAGGAGGAAAACGGACACATGGCTGACAGCGGTGCGAAGACGGAAACGGCGGGCGAGGCCTTGCCGCTGTTCTATTCCAGGCCCGAGGCGCTCAATCCGGCGCGGCACGGTTCACTCGGCCTGACGGCGCGCAGCGATTTCTCCTTCGCCCGCTCGGCGCATGCCATCCCGGTGGTGGCCTCGGAAATGCCGGCGGCGATGCGCTCCTACCCGATCGTTTTCATCGGCACCGCCAAGGCGCCCGTCATCATCACCGGCCTGCGCCAGGACGAGAACCTGTTCGTCGACGCCGACGGCAACTGGGCCGGGCCGCACTACATCCCCGCCTATGTCCGCCGCTATCCCTTCATTCTCGCCGACGATCCCAAGCAGCCCGGCCGGCTGACGCTGTGCGTCGACCGGGCGAGCGAGCGCGTCATCGACCAGCTGCTGGCGCCGTTCCGCGACGACAAGGTGCTGCCGTTCTTCAGCGGTAACGAAGCGACCGAGGCGACGAAGCAGGCGCTCGCCTTCTGCAACCAGTTCCAGATCGACTTCAGGGAGACCCGCGAGATGGTCGACAAGATCGACGCGCATGCCCTGTTCGCGCCGCGCCAGAGCAAGGTGACGCTGGAAGGAGGCGAGGTGCTGAACCTCACCGATTTCCAGGTGATAGACGAGGCTGCCTTCAACAGATTGAGCGACGAGGCCTTCCTCGACCTGAGAAAGTCAGGCGCGCTCAGCCTGCTCTACTGCCACCTTGCTTCGACCAACAGCTGGACGTCGCTGGTGCATCAGGCGTCGCTGCGCAAGGCGGAGGGGGCGAAGAGCGCCTGAACAACCCACGCCGAGATCCTTCGCGGCGCGGCTGGGGAACAAGGTTCGGTGCTAAGCCGCGGCCCGCCTGTCGTGCCGCCCTTCCCTGATCTCCTCCGTGAGCTTGTCGCAGAAGGCCTCGAGATCGCCGGGATTGCGACTGGTGACCAGCCCCTGGTCGGTGACGACCTCGCTGTCTTGCCACAGGCCGCCGGCATTGATCACGTCGGTCTTGATCGACTTGTAGGATGTGACGCGGCGGGCTTTGATGATCCCGGTCTCGACCAGAAGCCAGGGCGCATGGCAGATCGCGCCGACGACCTTGTTGGCCGACCAGAACGAACTGATGAAATCCAGCGCCTTGCGCTCGACCCGCAAGAGGTCGGGATTGATGACGCCGCCGGGCAGAACGATCGCATCGTAGGCATCGGCGCGGGCCTCGTCCAAGGTCTTGTCGACCGGAATTTCGCGGCCCCAATCCTTGTGGTCCCAGCCCTTGATCTTGCCGCTTTCGAGCGACACGATTTCGACCTCGGCGCCGGCCTGGCGCAGCTTGTTCAGCGGTACCTCAAGCTCGGACTGTTCAAAACCATTCGTCGCAAGGATGGCGACGCGCTTGCCGGAAATATCCTGCATCGTTTTTCTCCATGATTGGATTGGATGCAGGGCTAACGAGCCTGAACCGGTACCGTTCCTCGCTGTAACCTTATGTGACCGGAGGGATCTGTGGTGCGCTGTACTGCACCACGGGTCTCCTTTCCTCATCAGCTCTCCTTAGTGAAGGACTGTTACCCTTTTCGTGTCTCAGACTCGGGGTGCACTACGGAATTCTGCTCGCGGATCGCAGCCGCGCGGCAAACGTACAGGCCGCCCGCCGCATCCGGTTTTCTTCCTAGAAGCGGGGGCAGGCAGGCGGCCCTTCATGCCAGCGGCTTACTCGATGACGCGGGCTTCACCGACATCTGCGGCCGACGGATCCAGCCCGTAAGCCTTGAGCGCTTCGGCGATAGCGCCGTTCTTGCGGTAGACATCGAGCGAAGCGTCGACCGCCTTAACGAAGCCCTCATTGCTCTTGTCCAGCAGGAAGGCGGTCTGCGACGGGTTCATGGTCGCATCGATGCGCGGATCCGGCTTCAGGACATGCACCTTGTAGTTCTGCCCTTCGTTCTGAATGACAGCGGAGCCGAAGCCGTCGAGCGCCGCCTCAATACGACCGGCATGAAGGTCCTGAGCGAGGTTCAGCGACGATGGATAGGTCTTGGAGCCTTCGTAGAGCTTCTCCATGTCCTGGACCCACAGATATCCTTCCACGGTGCCGACCTTCTTGCCCAGCAGACCGTCGACGGTATCAATGCCGTTGGTCGAGGTGACGGACAGTTGGTCGAGATAGACCGGCGTGGACAGAGCGACGACCTTCGCGCGGGCGGCGGTACGATAGAAGCCGCCAAGCGCGATGTCCGCGCGCCGCGACTGAACTGCGGAAACCGCGCCTGGATATGTGAAGATCTCATAAGCGATCTCCAGGCAGTTCTCCTTGGCAAAACGCTTCACGAGATCGCCGTCGATACCCGCGATGCCGCCGTCTTTTTCGAGCGAATACGGAGCGGTGTTGGTGAGCGCGACGGTGAGTTTGCCCGCCGACACGGTTTCGAAAGCATGCTGCGGCTTGCAATCCTGTGCGGACGCGACGCTGGCACCCAAGGCCGTGGCAATGGCTGCGGCCGAGATGATCTTACTCCAATTTTTCACTTTGCTCTCCTCTGACATTGATGGTTTTTGATTGCAGGTCAGCCGAGATGGCTGCCCAGCCTACGTTCGGTGTACGAGACCAGCCACCCGAACGGGACGGTGATGGCGAGGTAGAACAGGCCCGCCAGGATCAGGACATCGAGGTAGAGGTAGGTGGCCGCACCCACGCGATAGGCGCGCGCCAGAAGTTCGGGGATGGCGATCGTGTATGTAAGGGCCGTCGCCTGGAAGATGAGAATGGCAAAGCCCATCAGCGCGGGTATTGCGAACAGGATTCCCTGGGGGACCACCACGAAGCGCAGGATGTCCCGGCGGGTCATGCCGAGCGCCAGGCCCGCCTCGATCTCACAATGCGGAACCGCGTTCAGACCGGCCCGAAGGATCTCGCTGGTGTAGGCGCCTGTCGTTAGCGCCAACGCAATCACGCCAGAGGTGAAGGCACTTACGGTCATCCCGGAAGCAGGCAATCCATAGTAGACCATCTGCAGGACGACGAGTGCAGGCGCGCCGCGCCCGATCTCGACCAGTACCACCGCGAAATAGCGGACGAGCCTGTTTCCAGAGGAGGAGGCAAGCGCAAGAACGAGACCGATAGGCAATCCGAACAGCAGCGCCAGGCCCGCCAACTGGAGACTGACAAGAACTCCTTGGAAAAGCTGGGGGGACCAGTCCAGCCAGTTGGCCAGCATCTCGCTCATTTCGCTTGCCCCCTTGAGCGCAGCCGCTCGTCCACGGCGCGTGCCAACACGACAACGGGTATCGACAGCGCGATGTAGAGAAGCGCCGCGAAAATGAACGGCATGAAGCTGCCGCCTCCGCCTTGAGCCTGCTGCGATGCGTACATCATCACGTCGCGGACACCGATCGTGGAGGCCACGGTCGTGTCTTTGAGCAGGCTGACAAGAAAGGTCGCCATGGGCGGAACCGAGACGCGCAGGACCTGCGGCGCCAGGATGTAGCGCAGCGTATCCAGGCGCGTCATACCGAGCGCCGTGGACGCCTCCCGCTGGCCCTTCGAGAGGGCCAGGAAGCCACCCCTGTAGATTTCAGCGAGATAGGCCGTTGATACCAGCCCCATACCCAGGATGGCAGCCTGATAGGAACTGAGAACGATCACTCCGCTGCCCAATCCGAAGAAGATAATGAACAGCCAGACGATCGGCGGGATTCCCCGGACAACGTCGATGTATATGCGCGCCGGCATGCTTAGAAGGAGCCACCGGGAACGTCGCATCAGCACCAGCGGCACGGCTGCGATGGCCCCGACTGCGAAAGCGCCGAAGGTCACCAGCAGCGTGCCCGGAACGCCTCTGAGCAGTGAAACCAGCAGGTCGATCATCTGCGATCGACCACGGCACGGAAGAACTGCCGCGTGCGCGGCGACGACGGGTTGCGGATCACGGCATCAGGCGGACCCTGCTCGATGATCTCTCCATTGGCCATGACGATCACGCGGTCGGCGACGTCTGCGGCAAAGGCGATCTCGTGCGTGACGATGATCATTGTCATGCCTTCCTGGGCGAGCTCGCGCATCACGGCCAACACCTCAAGCCCGAGTTCGGGATCCAGGGCGCTCGTGGGTTCGTCGAAGAGCATCACCTTGGGGTCAAGAGCCAGGGCGCGTGCGATCGCGATACGCTGCTGCTGGCCACCCGACAGGCGCGCCGGGTAGGAGTGCGCCTTGTCCGTAAGGTGTACGCGTTCGAGCAATTGGGCGGTGCGCGCGTCCGCCTGCTCCCTGGTGCGCCCCAGAACCCGCATCTGCGGCAGCGAAATGTTGCGCTGCACGGTCATGTGCGGAAACAGGTTGAAGGACTGGAAAACCATCCCGGTGGAACGTCGGAGCCTCAACAGCTCTCCGGCGGACAGATTGCGGTCGACCGAAAACCGGATGGCGCCCACTTCGAGGGTACCGGATGACGGCTGTTCGAGCATGTTGATCGCACGCAGCAGCGTGCTCTTCCCCGCGCCGCTGGGTCCGACGATCGCCACGACCTCGCCGCGCGTAATGTCGAGCGAGACGTTTTTCACGGCGTGATGGCCGCCATAGATCACGTTGATGTTCTTGATGCGGACGATGTTTTCTGCCTCGGGCATGGCTTCTTTGTCCTTGCGCTAACGCCGGTGTCCTACTGGTCAAGCCGCCGCAGTATGTACGGCGGGGACGTTTCTTTCCGGAGTTGGAGCGAGACTCTCGGTGCCTGGGATCGATGCGGGAGAGCCCTTGAGCACCCAGTCCGCGACGATCAGGCCTATCACCGGCGCGAGCTGGATCCCGTAGCCGCCCGCACCGGCCGCGGTGATCAGACCGGGCTCGGACTGATCGACTGGTCCGACATGGGGACGGTGGTCGGCGGTGACAGGGTAGAGGCCTGCCCAGCCCCGGCCGAGCCGGGCGCCCGGCAGATCAGGCACGCGCTCGATCAGCATCTCGGCCAGCATGACCTTGGACCCTTCCTCGCACTGCTCGTTGTAATTGTCCGGATCCTCGGGCGAGGGCGAACTTACCTTGTGTATCTCGGCGATGAGCTCGCTCGCTTTCTCGTGCCGAAAGTTGAGTCCGGTGCCCTGCCCGTTCACCAGATCCATGACCATCGGCATTGTGTAGGGGAGCGGCGCGTCCAGGTGGATTGTCAGCGCCTCGTGGCGCTCGGGGTGGATGTGAAGCGTCTGTCCAAGCATCTCGGCAACGCGTGGCGCCCAGGCGCCTGCCGCGTTCACGACGAAGTCGCAGCCGATCGGACCCTTGCTGGTGTCCAACCGATAGCCACCGGATGTCCGCGCGACACCAAGCAGCTTGCGGAACTGGAAAACCTCGGAGCCGAGCTTCTTCACCTCTTGCGCCAGCAACGTGCACATTTCGTGGGGATCGAGGAAGCCGTCGTCCGGCCCGAAGATGCCGCCTTCGAGCCCATCTGAACTCAAGTGCGGCACGAGCTGCTGGAGCTCGTTCGCCTGGTAGACCCTGGACCTGAAGCCGGCATCGCGCTGGATCTCCACCGAGCGGGCGAACAGTTCCATCTGCTCGGAGGTGCGCGCCAGACGCAGATAGCCGATAGGGTTGAAGCCGAGACCGAGGCGCTCCTGCCATCGACGGATGCGCTGCACGGATTGCATGCGCAGCTGGATCTCGAACGAATCCGTCAGCTGTGTGCCAACGACGCCGACCGAGCGGCCGCTGGATCCTGACGCAATGGATTGTGCGTCGATGACGGTGACGCGAGCGCCCTGTTCCGCGAGCGCGTGCGCAGAGCACATGCCGAGGGTGCCTGCACCGATGACGACGACGTGAGGAGAAGCTGTCATGTGACTTCCATCTGTTGCTGCGTCGTCCCGTGCCGGATGGATCCGGCGCCGGACGCGCTACGTCATTGCTTCGCCGCGATTGCCGCGAGGGCGCCGTCGATTGCGGAAAGGATTTCGCGTGCGTCTTCCTCGGTCATCGAGGTGGAAAGCGCGAAGAGTCCGTAACTCGCCGAAAGCACGCCGCGGTCGAGCAGACCCTTGTGGAACAGGTCGAGCTTCGTGCGTTCGGACGCACCCGGATAGACCGACCGATAGTCCGTGATCGGCAACGCCGTGAAATGGACTTTGAAGAGCGAGCCGAGACCGACGCACTGCCCGTTGAGGCCGTGGCGAGCAAGCGAGGCCGTGATGCCGTCGCGAAGCAGGCTGCCGATAGCGTCCAGATGCGCGAAGCTGGCCGGGGTCAACGCGCGCATCGCCGCCAGACCGGCTCGCATCGTCACCGGGTTCGCGGTGAAGGTGCCGCCATGCGGCAATGCAGGCTTGCCTCGCGTTGGATCGAACACCGCCATCACGTCGGCGCGGCCGCCGACGGCGCCGACCGGGAACCCTCCGCCGATGATCTTGCCGAGAGCCGTCAGATCGGGCGTGATGCTCCACAGGCCCTGCGCCCCCGAATAGCCAAGGCGGAGCGAGATCACCTCGTCGAAGATCACCAGCGAGCCGGCGGCATGAGCGATCTCGACCATCGCGTCGAGATAATCCTTCCGCGCGGGAATAAGTCCGGCGCGGTTCGGCATCGGGTCGATCAGAACACCCGCTATCGAGTCTCCATGCGCGTCGAAGACGGCACGCAGCGCCTCCGTATCGTTGAACGGCACCGCGATGACGTCGTCGAGAACTCCCTTCGGCGTGCCTTTCGCGTATGCCGTCGAGGCAGGCATGTCGCCCCAGTTGGCGGGCGAGCTGTCCAGGCTGACTTCCGCGAAGTCGTAGGAGCCATGGTAGGCACCTTCGATCTTGACGATCTTCGGCCGCTCAGTGAACGCCCGAGCCGCCTTGATCGCCATCATGACGCCTTCCGTGCCGGAGTTGGCGAAGCGAACCTGCTCGACCGACGGGAGGCGCTCCACCAGCAGTTCAGCAAGATCAAGTTCGCTCTCGGTGGGCGCTCCGAAAGCCGATCCCCGGGGCATCTGGTCCACCACCGCCGCCGTGACGGCGGGATGGCCGTAGCCATGGATCATGGCCGTGAAATTGTTGATGCAGTCGTAGTAGACGTTTCCATCGACGTCCCAGACGCGGCAGCCCTCGCCGCGCTGGGCATAGATCGGAAACGGGTCGATGAAGACCGTTGTCCGGGTGTTGCCTCCCGGCATGACCTTGCGGGCCCGTTCGAACATCTCGCGGGATTTCGACATTGAATCTGGATAGTGGCGCATAATCTTGTAAACCGATGAAGGAGACAGCCTTGGATGGCCGCGGCGAAGAGCGCGACCTCTTTCGATCACCTGGTCATGATCGTGTGGCTCTGCTCGCGCAGGTACTGTGGCAGGAACCACGAGCCGAGACCGCCCTTGCCGCTGACCCCGGTGCCCTTCCAGCCGCAGAATGGCTGCGCGCCTGGCCATGCACCCGTCGTCGCGCCGCTCGCACGGTTGGCGTAGAGAACCCCTGCTTCGGCGGTGTCGAGGAAGTGACGCAACTCTTCCTGGTCGTTGGTAAACATGCCGGCGGATAGTCCGTAGGCGATGTCGTTGCCCTCTTCGATCGCGGCATCGAGACTATCGAAACCGCGGACGACCACGAAAGGCATGAAGAGTTCGTCGCGGGTCAGCCGGCCCGGACCATCAAGTTCGACGACCGTCGGCAGGACGTAGTTGTCCGCAAAGCCCTGGCCCAGGGCGGCGCCCCCAAAATGCACCTTGCCTTTGCCCTCGACTTCCGACAGTGCGGCCTGGAAAAGGGCGACTGTGGCGTCGCCATAGACAGGGCCCATAAAGGTCTCGGCCTTGCGAGGATCTCCGACCACCAGCTTTGCGGCGAATGCTACCAGCTTCTCGATGAATTCCGCCTTGACCTTCTCGTCGACATACACGACCGAGCATGCGGAGCACTTCTGGCCTTGCAGGCCAAAAGCGGAGCGCGCCACTCCCTGCGCCGCACGGTCGAGATCGGCCTTGCTGGTCACGTAGGCAGGGTTCTTGCCACCCATTTCGGCGATGACGGGCTTCATGTGGGGCAGCGTTGCCATATGACGGAAGATGCTCATGCCGGTCTTATGGGAGCCCGTGAATGCAACGCCGTCGATGCCGTTGTCGGTGGCAAGAAGGCGCCCCACCTCTCCATCGCCAAGCACGATGTTGAAAACACCTTCGGGCAATCCCGCCTTGCGAAGCGTTTCGGCAATCAGCAGTCCGGTCAGCGCGCAACCCGGCGACGGCTTGTAGACCACCGCATTGCCTGTCAACAGCGCACCCGAGACCATGCCGATCGACAAGGCGAGCGGAAAGTTGAAAGGAGCGATGACCGCGAAGACGCCATAGGGCTTCATGACGCTGGTAGCGGTCTCGTTTTCGACCAACATGTTCATCGGCCGGACGAACCCGTTGTTCGCCTTCATCTCCGATGCGTAGTACTCGACCATGTCGAGGCATTCCTCGGCTTCGCCGACTGCCTCGAGGCGGGACTTTCCGATCTCGTATAGCGCCGCCAAACCAAGGTCATACTTCCGCTCCGCCAGCGCCTCTCGCCAGCGGGCGCCGAATGCAAGGCGATCGTCCAGCGTCGAACGGTTCCAGGCCTTCGCGCCGGCTCGGGCAGCCTGGATCGCCGACTTGACGTCTGACGGGGTTGAAGCCGGGAACTTGCCGAGAGAGATCTTCTTGTCGATCGGGCTCAGGATCTCTTTCCGAGCGCCAGTCGCAAACGGCGTCGACCACTCGCGACCCAGTGTGTTCTTCTCGAAATCCGGGATCATTGCGTCGAGGTGAGCGTGAACCGGGGAAAAATCCACTCCGATGTTCGAGTAGGTCACACGCGGGAGTTCAGCCATTTCAAGTTCCTCCGAAAATCGGTATTTAGTCCGATAATCAGGATTTGGCTTGCGAGTCAATCGAGGGGACCATAAAATGGGGATAATACCGAATTTCGGAATTTGCGAGGACATTTCCGGATTCGGGTACTAACGGAGCCCGATTGATCGAGGGCGTGCGGCCGTTCGGCTATTCTACGGAGACCCCGGGCTCAAGGCGCGGCGGAATAACAAGGGACCGACCTTGCCCCTCATGTCTGTTTTGAACGATAACCTTCTTGCAGTTGCAATTGTCAGATCGGCGTAGGTGCCCTTGAATACGAAGTCGAAGAAGCCGGGCGCCAAGGACAGCCCCCTCGAGCGCTACATCTCGATCATGGAGACGGTCGCGCCGTTCGAGCATGGCCTGACGGCGATCGAACTCGAAACGACGCTTGGACTGCCCAAAACCACGATCAACAGGCTGCTGCACGCCTTGATCGAAAGCGGGATGATCACCGCCGAGAGCGTTCGCAATCGGACATACCGTCTCGGCGATCGCCTGTTGCAGCTGCTACAGATGTCTCCGGATAGCGGCTGGCTGACGACGCTCGCGCAGCGACCGCTTCAGGATTTGGCCGACCGCACCGGCCAGTCGGCGTTCCTGTCGAAGTTCGACGGTATCGAAGTGCGCTCGGTCACCTGCGTCGCGCCCGACACTCCGGTCCGGACCTATGTCATGCCGGGCATGGCCATGCCTGTAAATGCGACCGCTTCGGCCAAGGCGATCCTTGCGTTTCATCCGCAGGAGACCGTGAAGAGGATCCTGGCGACGGAGCTGCGCAGCTATACCGATCGGACGAAAACGAAGATCGCGGAGTTGACCAGGGAATTGGCCGAGGTTCGGGAGCAGGGTTACGCCATGGACCTGGCCGAGCATGTTCCGGGCCTTGGCTCGATCGCATTTCCGATAAGGCCGACGAGCGGTGAGGTGATATACGCGGTGGGACTTACGGGACCCTACGGTCAGATCATAGAGCAAAACTTCAAGCAGCATTGCGCAGCGCTCGCGGAGGCCGCCCAGCGCATGGCGAAGCTGGCGCAGATGCACGCCTACAACGGATCGGCTATGGCCGCAAAGAATGCCGCAGCGGATCAGCGACAGGGCGGTGCGTGAGCGGCCGGTCACTTGCGCGAAGAAACGTCGCGCTTTGAACCGAGAATGTAGTTTCGCGATCTCCGTCTCGACGGCGGCGAATGTCCGGCTCCCACCCTCCGATCCGCGACCTTGATCTTCCATCGACAAGCTCATGGGTGGGAACATGCTCTCCTATCTCGAGCGACTTGGACGCTAATTCCCTCCATGGCAGCGCCCTAACGCAGCACTGCCCGCAGTTCAGCTTGGAGTGCACGCAACGGCTTCAGGTAGAGCGCAACGAGATTGCCGACACCCACTTGTGTCGCCGCAACGCCAACGTTCACGGCTGCGATCACCGTCCCGCGCACGGTCATCAACGGCACGGCGATCGAGCGCAATCCGAGCTCGACCTCCTGATCGATCAACGCGAACCCTTGCGTCCGCACCCGCCCCAACTCCGCAAGGATGGTGTCGGGGTCAGTCAAGGTGTGAGCAGTCCGCGCCGGCAGGGCATGGGAAGATAGAAGATGTGCAGCGCGTTCCGGAGGCATGGCTGCCAGGAGCACGCGCCCCATGGAAGTGCAGTATGCCGGAAGCCGCGAGCCGGGCATCAGCGCGATCGACATCACCTTTCGCTGCGCCGCGCGCGCGACGTAAACGACGTCGGTGCCGTCCAGAATCGAGACGGACGAGCTTTCGCCGAGCCGCTCCGAAAGGTCATCCAGCAAAGGCTGCACCAGATGCGGCAGCGGCATGGTTGCCAGACAGGCTGTCCCGAGCCTCAACACGCGCGGAGTGAGCGTGAAGAACTTTCCGTCGTAGTCGGCGTAGCCGAGATGGGAAAGCGTAAGGAGACAGCGTCTGGCTGTCGCCCTGTCGAGACCGGACGCATTCGCGACGTCCGTGATCGACTGCCGTGGCCGTTCCACCGTGAACGTCTCTATGACGGACAACCCCTTGGCCAAGCCACCCATCGTGTCTCGTTCGGAAATGGGCATCCATTCACCTTGTGCGATATGTCAACAAACGAATGATATCGCACAAGCCGGCTTGCCGAAAGATCTCGTCTGCCGATACGTGTGGCGGCGAAATCCATCTTGGTGCCGGGAAAGGCAGGTTACGTGGACAAGACAATCGCGAGCCTCGCGGAAGCAGTGGCAGTCGTCCAAGACGGCATGACCGTCATGATCGGCGGCTTCGGCGGCGCAGGTGCTCCGATAGAGCTGATCCACGCCCTGATTGACCATTTTCGCGCTACCGGCGCCCCGAAAAACCTTACGATCGTCAACAACAATGCAGGGAACGGACGGATCGGCATTGCCGCCATGATCGACAATGGCATGGTCGCCAAGATGATCTGCTCGTTCCCGCGCTCGTCCGATCCGCGGGCATTCACCGAGCGGTACCTCGCCGGGAAAATCGCGCTCGAACTGGTTCCACAGGGGACCCTGGCCGAACGAATCCGCGCCGGTGGCGCGGGCATCCCGGCTTTCTACACGCCGACGAGCTACGGGACCGACCTCGCGGCCGGCAAGCCTGTGGCCGAGTTCGAGGGGCGCCACTATGTGCAGGAACGTTGGCTGAAGGCGGATGTGGCCCTCATCAAGGCGGAACTTGCCGACCCTCATGGTAACCTCACCTACAGGAAGGCGGCACGCAACTTCTCGCCGCTGATGGCGATGGCCGCACGCACGACCGTCGTTCAGGCGCGCCGGATCGTCCAGCCCGGTGCGATTGATCCTGAGCTGGTCGTGACGCCCGGGATCTTCGTGGACCAGGTGATCGAGGTCTCGAACCCGATGCAGGAAGAGACGCTTATCCGCCAAGGGGTCGCATACGCATGACAGTCAAGCTGACCAACGCGCAGATTGCATGGCGCGCCGCGCAGGACATTGAGGACGGCGCTTATGTGAACCTCGGCATAGGCTTTCCCGAGATGGTGGCGAGCTTTCAGCCGCATGGGCGCCGGGCGATCTTCCACACCGAAAACGGCATCCTCAATTTTGGCGAAGCCCCGGCGGCAGGCGACGAGGACTGGGATCTGATCAATGCGGGCAAGAAGGCGGTCACGCTCAATCCGGGCGCTTCGTTCTTCCACCATGCCGACAGCTTCGCGATGGTGCGTGGCGAACATCTCGACGTTGCCATTCTCGGCGCCTACGAGGTGGCCGAGACCGGTGACCTTGCGAACTGGAGCACAGGACCCAAGGGCATACCAGCGGTCGGTGGTGCCATGGATCTGGTGCACGGAGCAAAACGCGTGGCCGTCATCACCGATCACGTCACCAAGGACGGTCGTCCGAAACTGGTGAAAGCCTGCAGCCTTCCCCTGACCGGCGTGCGCTGCGTGACGAGGGTCTACACGAGCCTTGCGGTCATAGACATCATCGATTGTCGTTTCGTGCTGCGCGAGAAGCTGCTTGCGATGAGCTTCGATGAATTGCAGGCGCTGACCGGCGCAGAGCTTAAGGTCGATGGCGAAATCAAATCCTTGGCGGCACCGGAGCTCTGAATGACCGAGGCCTTCATCTGCGACTACATCCGCACCCCGATCGGCAGGTTTGGCGGTTCGCTGTCCTCGGTCCGGGCCGACGATCTCGGCGCGGTGCCGCTGCGAGCGCTGCGGCACCGCAATCCAGGCCTGGACTGGTCCGCGGTGGATGAGATCATCTTTGGCTGCGCCAACCAGGCAGGCGAGGACAACCGCAATGTCGCGCGCATGTCATCGCTGTTGGCTGGACTGCCGATCGAAGTCCCCGGCAGCACCGTCAACCGCCTGTGCGGTTCTGGAATGGACGCCGTGGGCATCGCTGCACGGGCCATCAAGGCCGGCGAAGCCGACCTGATCATCGCCGGTGGCGTCGAATCCATGAGCCGCGCGCCGTTCGTGCTTCCGAAGGCGGGCGAGGCGTTCTCGCGCAACGCCGAGATTTACGACACCACGATCGGTTGGCGCTTCGTCAATCCATTGATGAAGAAGCAGTACGGCGTCGATTCGATGCCGGAGACGGGTGAAAACGTTGCGGAAGCCTTCAAGGTCAGCCGCGCCGATCAGGATAGCTTCGCCGCACGCAGCCAGGCCAGGACCGCCGCCGCTCAGGAAAATGGCCGGCTGGCGCTGGAGATCACGCCGGTGACTGTGCCCCAGCGCAAAGGCGATGCGATCATGGTCGATCGCGACGAACATCCACGCGCCGGAACGACAACCGAGTCGCTCGCCAAGCTTCCAGCGCCGTTCAAAAAGGAAGGCGGCACCGTCACCGCGGGCAACGCTTCTGGCGTGAACGACGGAGCGGCAGCGCTGATCATCGCGTCCGAAGCTTCCGTGAAGGCATTCGGGCTCACACCGATCGCCCGGATTCTGGGCGTCGCGACGGCCGGGGTTGCCCCACGGATCATGGGGATCGGCCCGGCTCCGGCGACACGCAAGCTTGGCGCGCGCCTCGGCATCGCGCCTTCGGACTTCGACATCATCGAGCTGAATGAAGCATTTGCCTCCCAAAGCATCGCCGTGCTCCGCGAACTCGGTATCCCCGAGGACGCGGAGCATGTGAACCCGAACGGCGGAGCGATCGCGCTCGGGCACCCGCTTGGGATGTCGGGCATTCGCATCACCGGCACTGCCGCGCTTGAGTTGCGGTCCCGAAAAGCACGACTGGCCCTGGCCACGATGTGCATCGGTGTCGGACAGGGTATCGCGATCGCTCTGGCCAGTGCGTAGCGGAGATGGTGCGACAGTCCGAGTCAGGCGGATTGCATCGATCCGCAGCAAAGCAATCACGGGTATGGATCGGTTGACGTTTGTCAGCTTGTCGATTCGCTAACAGACCAGAGCTATGGCGAGCCGACAAAGATCGTGCCCTGGCTCGCCAAGTCGTGGGAGATATCTATGACCTACGGGCAAAAAAGAAGCGCCGCACTAGGCGGCGCTTTTCTCTTAATTGCTTAATTCCCCAAGAGGAAACTGGAGCGGGTGAAGCGATTCGAACGCTCGACCCCAACCTTGGCAAGGTTGTGCTCTACCCCTGAGCTACACCCGCTCGCGCGGCTTTGGGCCGCAAGCCGGGCCTATATGGCTGAAGAGCGCGGCGATTGCAACAGGGAAATCGCAGGCTTTTTTCAATGCGCCGGACGAGGCCGGCAAGGCCGCCGGCGGCAGCCGGAAGGATTCAGCGCCGCGTCGCGCGGTGGTCTTGTCTCGACCATGTCATTGGCCGTAAACGGCATGGCTGGAAACCAGCCGAAGACGAGAACCCCATGCCCAGGACCGAAGCCGAGCTCTTTGCCTTTCTTGCCGAACTCGGCATCGCCGTTTCGACGAAACGCCATCCGCCGCTCTATACGGTCGCCGATTCGCAGGCGCTGCGCGGCGAAATCGCCGGCGGCCACACCAAGAACCTGTTCCTGAAGGACAAGAAGGACGCCTTCTTCCTGGTCACGGTCGGCGAGGACGCTGTCGTCGACCTGAAGCAGATCCATCATGTGATCGGCGCCGCCGGCCGCGTTTCCTTCGGCAAGCCGGAGATGCTGATGGAGCTTCTGGGCGTCGCCCCGGGCGCAGTCACGGTGTTTGGCCTGATCAACGACACGCAGCACAGGGTCAGGGTCGTGCTCGACGAGGCGCTGATGCGGCATGCGGTGATCAACGCGCATCCGCTGACCAATGAGGCGACGACGTCGATCGCATCGGGCGACCTCGTCAGATTCGTCGAGGCAACCGGGCACGATGCTGCTATCTTGAAAGTCTCGGCATGATCGCCACATGGATGGCGAAACCGGTTTCCAACCAAGGACAGTGCGCCGATCCGCTGGCGCCACCGAAAGGGCGACGACATGAGTGACAACAATCCGTTTGGCGGCTCCTTTGGCAACAGCGGCGGCCAGTATGCCACGACGGTGCAGTATGGCGGCGGCGCGGAACCGCAGAAACCTGCGGCCGGCGCCGCCCCCGCCGGCGACGTCATCAAGGATACGACCACCGCGGCCTTTGCCGCCGACGTCATCCAGGAATCGCGCCGCCAGCCGGTGCTGGTGGATTTCTGGGCGCCGTGGTGCGGGCCGTGCAAGCAGCTGACGCCGCAACTGGAAAAGGCGGTCCGCGCCGCCGGCGGCAAGGTCAAGCTGGTCAAGATGAACATCGACGACCATCCCTCGATCGCCGGCCAGCTCGGCATCCAGTCCATTCCCGCGGTCATCGCCTTCAAGGACGGCCAGCCGGTCGACGGCTTCATGGGCGCCATCCCCGAGAGCCAGATCGCCCAGTTCATCGACAAGGTCGGCGGCAAGGGCAATGGTGCGGCTGATGTAACCGAGGCGCTGGCGGCGGCGGCCGAGGCGCGCGCGGCCGGCGACGTGCAGACGGCGGCCGACATCTATGACGCGGTGCTCGAGCAGGCGCCGGAGACGATCGAGGCGATAGCGGGGCTAGGCGAATTGCTGTTCGAGGCCGGTGATACCGAAGGCGCCGAGGCGATGCTGGCGCGGGCGCCGGAGGCCAAGGCCGATGCGCCGCCGCTGGCCGCGCTGCGCGCCAGGATGACCTTGGCCGCGCAAGCGTCCGAACTCGGCAACCCGGCGGAGTTCGAGCGCCGGCTGGCTGAGAATCCCGGCGACCACCAGGCCCGCTTCGATCTGGCCATGGTCCAGAACGCCAGGGGCGAGCGCGATGCGGCCGCCGACAATCTCCTGGCCATCATCAAGGCTGACCGCGGCTGGAACGAGGACGGCGCCAAGGCACAATTGCTGCGCTTCTTCGAGGCCTGGGGCATGACGGACGAGGCGACGCTTGCCGCGCGGCGCAAATTGTCGTCGCTGCTGTTTTCCTGAGCCGGCGCGGCCGAATGGTCGCGCGGGGCTTGCACCCGGCGCCGGCCGCGCCAGATAGGACGAATCCGGCCCGCCTTTCCCTCGGGAAGCCAACAACCCCGGGCAGCGACAGGCGGATCGCGGCATGGAGGCGCTTCCCGGGCGAAGCGATCGGAGGAACGAGGTGCAAGCGGGAAACGCTCACTACCGGCTCGCCAGGGATCTGCCGTCGACCATCCCGGTCTTTCCGCTCGAGGGCGCGCTTCTGCTGCCGGGCGGCCGCATGCCGCTCAACATCTTCGAGCCGCGCTACCTGCAGATGGTCGACGAGGCGATCGCCGGCTCCCGGCTGATCGGCGTCATCCAGCCCAGCCTCGACGGCGCCTTGCGCGACGATGGCGAGCCGGAACTCTGCAATGTCGGCTGCGCCGGCCGCATCATAGCGCTTTCCGAGACCGGCGACGGCCGCTACCTGATTTCGCTGCAGGGCGTGTGCCGGTTCCGTGTCACCCATGAGCTGACGGTCAAGACGCCGTTCCGCCAGGGCAAGATCGCCCCCTTTCTCGCCGATCTCGACGACGACCAGGCGGCCGCCGAGGTCGACCGGCCGGCGCTGCTGCGGGCGTTCCGCTCCTATCTTCAGGCCAACGACCTGGAGGCCGACTGGGAAAGCGTCAGCCGGGCCGAAAACGCCATGCTGGTCAACGCGCTGTCGATGATGGCGCCCTATGGGCCGGCCGAGAAGCAGGCGCTGCTCGAAGCGGCCGATCTCAAGACCCGCGCCGAAACGCTGATCGCCATCACCGAAATGGCGCTGGCGCGCGAGAACGAGGATTTTGGCTCGAGCCTGCAGTAGGATGTTGAGAGAGGACACGATGGCGGCGGATGGGCGTGACGGAAAGAGAGCGAATGTCGACCCCAGGATGCTGGAGCTGCTGGCTTGCCCGCTGACCAAGGGGCCGCTGGCCTGGGATCCCGAGCGCGGCGAACTGATCTCGCGGGTCGCCAAGCTCGCCTATCCCGTGCGCGACGGCATCCCGATCATGCTGCCTTCGGAGGCACGGAGCATCTCGGCGGAAGACGTGCTGCCGCCGCGGCTGGGCGGGCCGGCCGGCTCGACGTGAAAATTATCGGTCGGCATTCTACGGCGCCCCCCTCTGCCCTGCCGGGCATCTCCCCCTCAAGGGGGGAGATCGAATGTCACCTCCGCCTTCGCCAATCTCCATTGTTGCAGGAATTGGCGGAGCGTTGAAACTGCCAATCTCCCCCTTGAGGGGGCGAGGAGTGGTCCATGAAGTGGACGCAAAGCCAATTGCTTGGCTTTGCGAACGAAGAGCGCCCGAAGCGACAGCGAAGGGCCGGGTCCGGCAGGCGAGAGGGGGGCTCGCCCGCCAGCGTCAAGTTTCGCACCGCTGCGGTGCGGAGACGTCGCGGCATGAATCCTCGCGCCGCGTCGCTTCGCTCCTTGCTCCGCCGGTGGATGACGAAGGCATTGATGTGTCTACTGAAAATTGCGGCCCCTGGGCATGACGCTTTCCGCTTCTTCCGACAGTGTTGCCAAATCCTGCCCGGCCGGTGGGTTCCGCATCGCGGGCCGGCCGGGACGATCCGGATCCTCCCTCGAGGCATGCCCCTGAGAACCGGCCCCCGGCAAACTGGCCTGGTCGACCTTCTCCAGCAACACCGTCAGCCAGGGCGTCAAATCCTCGATCTTCTCGGCGACGATGTGGACGACATCCGATTCCGACTGCAATTTGCCGGTGACCTTGACGAAGCGCGCGCCCATGACGATGGGACGGAAGCGGTCGAAGGTCCGCTGCCAGAAAATGACGTTGGCAACGGCCTCGTCATCCTCCAGCGTCAGGAAGACCGCATTGCCCTTGCCGGGGCGCTGCCGCACCAGAACGAGCCCGGCGACCGAGACGCGCCGTCCGTCCCGCACCGAGCACAGCCTGGCATTGGGCGTCACGCCGGCCCGGTCGAGCCGTTCGCGCAGGAAGGCGACCGGGTGCGCCTTCAAGGACAGGCCGAGCGAGCGGTAATCGTGGATGACATGCTCGCCGAGCGGCATTTTCGGCAGCTTCGTCTCCGGCTCCAGCTCGCGTAGCCGCAGCGCCGGCTGGTCGAAAAGCGGCAGCTTTTCGGCGGCACTCTTGCCGTCGAGGGCGCGCACCGCCCAAAGTGCGGCGCGGCGGTCCAGGCCGAGCGAGCGGAAGGCATCGGCCTGCGCCAGTCTTTCGATCTCGGCGACATCGAGGCCGGAGCGCAGCCAGACATCCCGGACGGATATGTAGCCTGAACCGCGTCGCTCGACGAAGGCGTCCATGCGCTCCTTGGAAAGTCCCTTGATCTGCCTGAAGCCGAGCCGCACTGCGTGCTGCGTCGCGATGACGCCGCGCATGTCGGCATGGCGCGGCAGGATGTGGGCCGGGTCGAAAGTCGCCTGTTCCAGCGTGCAGTCCCAGACGGAGAAATTGACGTCGACCTCGCGGATGTCGACGCCATGATCGCGTGCATCACGAACAAGCTGGGCCGGCTGGTAAAACCCCATGGGCTGTGAATTCAGGATCGCGGCGCAGAACACGTCGGGATAGAAGGTCTTGAACCAGCAGGAGGCATAGACCAGCAGCGCGAAGGAGGCGGCATGGCTTTCGGGAAAGCCGTATTCGCCAAAACCCTCGATCTGCTTGAAACAGCGTTCGGCGAAATCCCGGGTGTAGCCCTTGCCGACCATGCCGTCGATCATGCGCCGGCGGTAATTGCCGATCGTGCCGGTGCGCTTGAAGGTGGCCATGGCGCGGCGCAACTCGTCGGCCTCGCCAGGCTTGAAGCCACCGGCCACGATGGCGATGTTCATCGCCTGTTCCTGGAACAGAGGAACGCCCAGCGTCTTGTGGAGGATCGCCTCCAGCTCCGGTTTCTGATACTCGGGCTGCTCCTTGCCTTGCCGGCGGCGCAGATAGGGGTGGACCATGTCGCCCTGGATCGGGCCGGGCCGCACGATCGCCACCTCGATGACAAGGTCATAGAATTCTTTTGGCTTGAGACGCGGCAGCATCGACATCTGCGCGCGCGATTCGATCTGGAAGACGCCGATCGTGTCGGCGCGACCGATCATCTTATAGACCGGCTTCGCCTCTTCCGGCAGGGTGGCAAGGACATAGGGCTGCCCGTAAGGGTCTCGCGCCTGCGGATAATGGTCCGTCAGCAGAGTGAAGGCGCGTTTGAGACAAGTCAGCATGCCGAGCGCCAGCACGTCGACCTTGAGGATCTTGACCGCGTCGAGATCGTCCTTGTCCCATTCGACCATCTTGCGTTCCTCCATCGCCGTCTTGACGATGGGCACGATCTCGTCGAGCCGGTCCCTGGTGATGACGAAGCCGCCGACATGCTGGGAGAGGTGACGGGGAAAGCCCATGATCTCGTTGGCACGCTCCATCACGTGCCGCGATATGGGGTCGGCGCGATCGAGGCCGCCGGCCCGGGCTTCCTTCTCGCCGAGCTCCGAGGTCGACCAGCCCCAGATCGAGCCGGAGAGCGATGCCCTGACATCCTCGGACAGGCCCATCGCCTTCGACACTTCGCGCAGCGCCGAGCGGCCGCGATAGCTGATGACGGCGGCGGCCAGCGCGGTGCGCTTGGAACTGTATTTCTCGTAGATATATTGGATGACCGTCTCGCGCTTCTCATGCTCGAAATCGACGTCGATGTCGGGCGGTTCGTTCCTCTCCTCGGAAATGAAGCGTTCGAACAGCGTGTCGATTCGCTCCGGCCCGACCTCGGTGATGCCGAGGCAGAAGCAGACGACCGAATTGGCGGCCGAACCGCGCCCCTGGCAGAGAATATCCTGGCTGCGGGCGAATTTGACGATGTCGTGGACGGTCAGGAAATAACGGGCATAGTTCAGGCGCTCAATAAGGGCGAGCTCTTCCTCGATGCGCCTCGTCACCGATTGCGGCACGCCCGAGGGATAGCGCCTGGCCGCCCCCTCCCGCGCCAACCTTTCCAGCTCCGCCTGCGGGCCGAGCCCTGATTGCGTCGGCTCGTCGGGGTAATTGTACTGAAGGTCGCTGAGCGAGAAAGTCAGCTCCTGCGCGAAGCGCAGCGTTTCGGCCAGTGCCTCCGGGTGCCTGCGGAACAGGCGCGCCATCTCCAGCGGCGGTTTCAGATGGCGCTCGGCATTCGCCGTGAGTTCCAGCCCGACCTCCGAAACGGGAATGTTGAGACGGATCGCGGTCAGCACGTCCTGCAGCGGGCGGCGTTCGGCCGTGTGGTAGAGGACGTCGTTGGTCGCCATCAAGGGCAGGCCGGCCAGCTCCGCCATCGCCGCCGCCTGCTCGATCCTGAAGCGGTCGTTTCCCGCGTAGTCGGGCGAGACACCGAGCCGCAGGGCCCCGCCGAAACGGTCCTTGAGCTGGCGAAGCAGGGCAAGGCTGTCTTGCGCGCCTGTCGCCAGAGCGGGCAGGACCGCCAGCGACATCAGTTCGCCCCATTCGAGAAGGTCGTCGCGCCGCAGAAGGGTCGCGCCCTTTTCGTTCTCCTCGCGCAGATTGGCTTGCGTGAGCATGCGGCACAGATGTCCCCAGCCCTTGCGGTTCCGCGGATAGGCGAGAATATCAGGCGTGCCGTCGCAAAAAACCAGCCGGCTGCCGGGGTGGTAGGCAAGCGTCTCGACCTTGGCCTGCTGCCAGGCGCGCACCACGCCCGCCACCGTGTTGCGGTCGGCGAGCCCGATCGCGGAGAACCCCATGAGCTTGGCCGCGACCACCAGCTCCTCCGGCTTGGAGGCGCCGCGCAGGAACGAGAAATTCGACTGGATGCCGAATTCCGCATAGGGAATGGCGGTCAGCGCGTTCATGCGAAGACCCCGTGCAGGAACCAGCGCGGCGGGATTTCAGAGCCGCCATAGAGACCTTGCCGGTAGAGCCAGTAGCGGCGGCCGTCGGCATCCTCGATGCGGAAATAGTCGCGTGTCGACGCCGCTTCGTCGCTCGAAAATTCACGCCACCATTCCGGCGCGATGCGTTCAGGGCCTTCGGCGCGGGCGACCCTGTAGAGCGCACGCCGCCAGCGGAAATTCAGCGGCGGTCCCTCGGGCATTTCGGTGGCCGGCACCTCAATCGGCTCGGGCGAGCGGAAAAGCCGGATCGGCCGCTCCGGCGGGAAGATGGTCATCGGCGCCTGCATCCTGTCCGGTTTCTTCGGCGGCGTGATGCGGCGCGGGGTTTCCGTGAAGGGGATGGTGGCGACGGCACGCTCGGGCAGATGGCTTTCCACGACGACCGGCTTGAGAACCGCGCCCTCGCCGAGCCGGGCGCGGATGCGGTCGGCGAACAGCGCGATATCGGCGCCGTCGTCGGTCGTTTTGCCTGTCAGGTCGGCCTGCGGCATGTCGAAGGCCGCCGCCGCCAGCACCGAAAGCCGCACCAGGTCGAAGCCATAGCCGGCATCGATATGCTGCTCGAGGGCGGCCAGCCGCTCATGGAACAATTTCTGGATCAGCCGGGGTTCGCGCATCGGTCGCGACGTGCCGAGCGCGATGCGGCTGACGGCGCCGTCGACGCGGAACAAGAGCAGCGCCAGGCTTCTCGCGCCTTCGCCGCGCCGCTCGAGGTCGATCTTCAGGGTCGTCGCCAGCATGCCCACCAGCCGTTCTATGTCCTCTGTCAGCGTGACGGGCTCGGCCAAATGGCGTTCGACCGAAAGCGGCGCGACGGGCAGGCGCGGCGACACCGCCTCGTCGAGACGGCCGAGCGCCTGGTCGAGGCGCAAGAGCAGGGAGGCACCGAAGCGGCGGGCGAGCGGCGCGCGCGGCGCGGCCATCACCGCGCCCGCCGTGCGCAGGCCAACACTTTCCAGGCTGGCGCGGGTTTCCGGCGCGATGCGTAGCGCCGCCAGCGGCAAGGGCGCCAGGAGCGCTTCCTCCTCGCCGCCGGCAACGATGCGGTCGCCGCAGAACCGCGCCGCCGCCCAGGCGGCGCCGGGTGTCGCGGCAAGGCCGGCACGGACGTCGAAGCCCTGATGGAAGAAGCGCGACAGGATCTCGTCCAGCATGGCGCGTTCGCCGCCGAAAAGATGGGTGCAGCCGGTGACGTCGAGGAACAGGCCGTCGGTCCCGTCGAGCGCCACCAGCGGGGTATAGCGGTCGCACCAGTCCGCAAGGCCTTCGAGCAGGCGCCGGTCGGCTTCGGCATCGGCCTCCATTATGTCGATCGACGGATGCATGGCGCGCGCATCGGCGATGCCCATGCCGGGCTTCAGATGCAGCGCCTCAGCCCGCTCGTCGAGGGCTAAGATGCGCTGCGCGTTGCTGTCGCGATGGCTGATCACCAGCGGCCGGTGATCCGATGGCCGGGAACGCCAGGACCGCCCCAGGCGCTGCCGCAGGATCCGTTCGGCCGCGAGATAGGGAAACCACAGGGACAGGATTCTTTGCTCGTTCTTCCCCAATCCGTCTTTCATCGAATATGCGTTCATCGGGGTTCCACTCCAATATGAATTGTCCTGGCAGGGCCGTGCGGCTCTTGCCGATGCTGATGGTGAAGGCGGGGCGGCCGATCGAGCCGGCAAGCGGCCCGGCGACCGTGTCGCGCGGCCCTGCCGGCGCCGGCGAGACGATGAGGCGGACGGGCGCCGCCGTCGGTTCGGGTTCGGCCGCCTGCCGCAGCAGGAAGACCGGCCGGCCGGCGCTCTGCGCGCGGGCGTGCAGCCGGCGCGTCGCGGTCAGGTCCAGCCGCTGCGGATTGCCGCGGACTTCAAGGATGACGGCGGCGAGCGCCGTCATGCGGGCCGCCTCCTCGGCGACCCACAGCGCATCGGCGAGCCTTGGCGCCTCGGAAAACAGCAATTGCTCCGGCTCGATGCCGAAGGCGGCGTGAAGGCCCCGGGCATAGGGAAAGCCCGCCTCGCGAAAAACCTCCTGGGTGCCGATCCACAGCACCGGCAATCGCGGCCCTTGCTTGAGGATCAGGCTGGGCTTGAGGATCAGGCTGGCGAGCGACAGGGCGAAGCCGGCGACCGCTCCGGCATCGCGGGTCTCGACGCCATGGATTTCGCTCAAGGCCGCTTTCGGCAGGCCGCCGCCCAAATCGCCGCCCCAATCGCCACCGAGGGCGGCATCGAGCCGGCCGATGCCGGTGCGCAGGAAAGCATCCGGCCTGGCTACGGCGATGCCGCGCCGGACCACGGTGCGGTCCGCGGCGGCCATGCCGGCGTCGGAAACCGCGCCGGCCGGCGCCTGCAGGCGCTCGGGCAGCGTTCCCTCGATCTTCGCGATCTGGCGGCGCAGGGCAAAAACAGTCTCCCGCGCCACGGCGCTCATCGCCATGACGGTCAGTGTCCACTCACAATTGTTCCTGTTATGTTCTTATAGATTCCAGAGGCGACCCGAAGAGTCAAGCAGACTCATGGGGGAATTTATTCCTCTCCGATAAGAGGGCCAACATGGGTCGGACAGCCGACCGCCCCTCAAGCCATGCGAAACGGCTCCCGGTGCCGTAAGCAATCCTGGGGTTGGCCGCCGCGTCATTTGCCGATTGTGGCCCAAAAGCCTATATGCCGGGATCAAAGGACAAAGCATGGCCCGCATCTACAAGACCCGCATTTGGCACGACCAGCTTTCGCCGTCGATGGACGAGATCGAGTTCCTGGCGCTGGAGGCCTACGCCCATCTGCCCGAGGATTTTCGCAAGCTGACCGGCGAGATCGTCATCCAGATCGCCGAATTCCCGACCGACGAGATCATGGACGACCTGTCACTGGAAACCCCCTTCGACCTGCTCGGCCTGTTCGAGGGACGCGGCATCGCCGAGCGCTGGAACCCGCAGACCGGCGAAGGCCCGAACCGCATCACGCTCTACCGCCGCGCCATCCTCGATTACTGGGCCGAGAACGAGGAGACTTTGGGCGACATCGTCACCCATGTGCTGATCCACGAGATCGGCCACCATTTCGGCCTCTCGGACGACGATATGGAGAAGATCGAAGAGGCAGCCGAGTGACCGGTTCCACGTCAGGCCGTCATTTCACAATGAGTGTGACGAAATGTTTTAATACGTTCTGCACAGTCTGCTCCCCGGTATGTCCTGCCACTGCCCATTGCGCAAAATGTCCATCAATGTACATGCGTGCGAGCCCGTAGACGAGCGCCCTCGCGGCTATCTGGGTCTCTGCCATGTCGTCCGACCGGAGCATGTTTCGTCGCTGTGCTTCTGCCATTGACGCTTCCATCAGCGAACGCACCGCTTCGTTATCGTGACGCAGCGACTCTGAAGCATCCCAATCAATAAGATTGCGTGTCGAGATGATCTGGAAGTGGGTGGGGTTTCGAATTGCCCAGCGCAAATAGGCGATTCCAACAGCGGCAAAGCGTTCGATCGGATCGTCCGTCGCAACCTTCTCGACCGCATTCGTGATCTCCGAGCGGAATCGGCTCATTGCCTGCTCCGCGACAGCCGTCATCAACGCGGTCTTGTTGCTGAAGTGACGGAATGGCGCGCCAGGGGAAACGCCGGCACGTTTTGCGGCTTCGCGCACGCTCACATTGTCGGGGCCGCCTTCCTCGACCAGTTGAACCGCGGCATCGATCAGGACCTCCCGCAAATTGCCATGGTGGTAACCAGTGCGATGAGGCGCCTTGGCTTTTGCCATCTCTTTCCCTTCGTTCCGTGGAGCAGCTCCCCGCCTCTGTAGCATGATTCCGCGATTTATGTAATCGCCGTTTACAATTCCGGCCAGAGGATGTAAGCAGTGATTACTGATGGGATCGGAACAGGCCTACGGTCTTCGCGGCTCCCGAACTCCCAGCTGAGGAGACGAACATGCTCGCCAGAACAGCCCCACCCCGCTCGCAATCGGTCATTTCGCATCAGAGTCCAGCCGAAGAATTTCAGCAGGAGAATTTCGCGATTGTTCAGTCGAGCGCGACTGTGCCCAGCCTCACGCTTTATCGGCTTGCCGCCGTTGCCGGGATGGGAAGCGCGCTTATTCTTCTGGTCAACGCGGCTAAACGCAGCTCGCTCATCGCGACCACCGATCTGACGCAACTTCTCGCACCAGTCGCCGAGATATTGGCGCTTGGCCTCGTCGTGGGCCTGTTTCTTGCGTTTGGCCGGCGCGCGGGGCTGTTCGGCACTATCGCGTTTGTCATCAACTTCGTTGCGTTGGCAAGTTTGGTAGGCGTGGAAGCAGTGATCAATCTGGTATTTTCGAAGCTTCCGCTCACAACCATCGTCGAGCTGCGAGCCGGACCGCTCGGTCTGGCTCTGGTCGCCAGTTCGGTTCTTTTTCTGGTTGGAACGCTCGCGTTTGTAATCTCTCTCGCCGTTGCAAGAGGCGTGCCGCGCATTCCTCTCGCTCTCTATCTCATTGGCGCGGTGCCGATCGCGCTTCGTGCGTTCGTTCCGGAGCTGGCTCTTGACCTGGGCTTGGCGATGCTTGCGGCATCGATCGCCTGGCTGGCGGCGTGGCTGTGGATGCGAGGGGCTACCACTCGCTGAGCTTGGTGTCCGGCCCGTATTCCTGGCCGTCGACATCCTTCACCACGGCCTGGCCGCAGCGCATGGTCTTGGTCTTCTTGTCGTAGGCGTAGGTGGGGGAGCCGAACAGGTGCCAGCCCTTGTTCAGCGCCGCCGTCACCTTGTGACAGAAGCTGGCGTCGTCCGGAGCGGTGAGAAAGCGGTAGAGTTTCATCATTCAATTCCTGTCGTCAGTCCATCGCCCGCGATCGGCAATCCAACACGGCACATCATGCGCCGACGGCCGCCGCCTTCGCCAGAAGTTTTTCGGCCTGCGCAAGGTGCAGCCGTTCGACCATCCTTCCCTCCAGCGCAATCACGTTCTTGCCGGCATTTTCCGGAAGCGCAAAGGCCTGCTTCACCGCGCGGGCCTTGGCCACCGCCTCCGCCGACGGCGCAAAGGCGCGGTTCGCCGCCTCGATCTGGGCGGGATGGATGAGCGTCTTGCCGTCGAAGCCCATGGCGGCCGCTTCCGTGCATTCGCGGCTGAAAGCATCGAGCGCGCGAAAATCGTTGAAGACGCCGTCGACGATATCGAGATCGCCGGCACGCGCCGCCAGCACCATCTGCATCAGCCACGGCAGGAGATAACGCCGGTCCGACGTCGCCATAATGCCGGTGTCCTTGGTCAGGTCATTCGTTCCGGCAACGAAACAATCAAGCCGCGAGGCAGGATCGCGGCCAAGTTCGGCGATGGCGCCGACATTGAGCACGGCCTTCGGCGTCTCGATCATCGCCCATAGTTTCACGCTGTCGGGGGCGGAATTGTCGTCGAGCACGTCACCCGCCTCGAGCACGTCGCGGGGCGTGTCGACCTTGGCCAGCAGGATGCCGTCCGGCTCCGCCTTCGCTGCCGCCAGCAGGTCGGCGCCGCCCCATTCGCTCGAGAGCGCATTGATGCGCACCACCATCTCGCAGCGCCGGCCACTATGGTTGGTATCAGGACGATTGCTGAAGATGCCGGCCAGCCTTTCGCGCGCCGCGGCCTTGTCGGCCGGGGCGACGGCATCCTCCAGATCGATGATGACGGTGTCGCAGGCAAGCTGCGCCATCTTGGCCAGCGCCTTGTCGTTCGAGGCCGGGACATAGAGCACCGAGCGGCGCGGGCGGTAGAGATCGGTCGTCATGCCAGATCTATGCCGCCTGCCGCGGGTTGAGGCAAGGGAGCAGGCGGCATCGCGCGGTGCTCTACCGGGGGCACCGGCATGGGGCTCGGCATCGTGCTGGCCCTCCTGAAAGCGCAGGATGGCACGATCAGGCTGGTTGACTCCGAGCGCGGCACGCGCTTCGAGATTGTCTTGCCGGTCGCGTAAGGACGCCGGCAGCGGATCGGAGAAAAAAGTGCGCTACGACATCGTCATCATCGGCGGAGCCATCGTCGGCTCCTCGATCGCCTATTATCTGCGCGAGGAGGGCTTTTCCGGCAGGATCGCGCTGGTCGAGCGCGACCCGCAATTTTCCCACGCGGCGACAACGCTATCCATGGCCTCGATCCGTCAGCAATTCTCCATTCCGGAAAATATCCGCCTGTCGCAATTCACGCTGAAACTGTTCCGCCGGCTGAAGGAAGAATTCGGCGCCGACGCCGACATCGGTTTTCGCGAGGGCGGCTATCTCATTCTCGCCGGCGAGGCCGGGCTGCCGATCCTCAGGGCCAACCACGAGGCACAGCTTGCCGAAGGGGCCGACATTTTACTGGAGGATGCCGAACAGCTCGTGCGCCGTTTTCCATGGCTGTCGGCTGAGGGCATCACCGCCGGCGCCTATGGCCGCAGCGGCGAGGGCTGGTTCGACGCGCATGCGATGCTGATGCTGTTCCGCAAGGCGTTGCGTGAGAAGAAGATCGACTTCATCAATGCTTCGGTCACCGGCATCGAGCGGCAGGGTGACCGCGTTACCGGCGTCAGCCTCGACAATGGCGAACGGCTCGAGGCCGGCATCCTTGTCAATGCCGCAGGGCCGAATGCGGGCAAGGTCGCCGCACTCGCCGGGCTGGCGCTGCCGGTCGAGCCGCGCAAGCGCAACGTCTTCGTCTTCGAGGCGCGCGAGAAATATGCCGACATGCCGCTGCTGGTCGACCCGTCCGGCATCTATGTCAGGCCGGAAGGCTCGGTCTATCTCACCGGCGGCGCCGAGCCGGAGGAGGGCGACGGCCCGGCCGATCCCGCCGATTTCGACGTCGACTGGCCGCTGTTCGAAGAGGTGATCTGGCCGGTGCTGGCGACCCGCATCCCGGCCTTCGAGGCGATCAAGCCGACGCGCGCCTGGGCCGGTCATTACGACTACAACACGCTCGACCAGAACGCGGTGATCGGCCCGCATCCCGAAGTCGGCAATTTCCTCTTCGCCAACGGCTTTTCCGGCCACGGCCTGCAGCAGGCGCCCGCCGTGGGCAAGGCGCTGGCCGAGCTGATCGTCCATGGTGGCTACCGCACGATCGATTGCTCCCCCTTTGGCTACGAACGCGTTGCCGAAGGGCGGGCGTTCCGCGAGTTGAATGTGATTTGAGCCGAGTCAAGGTCCCTCTTTGACGCTGACATCAAAAGGGTCTGCACCGCCACCAGTCGGCTAAGCCGCCACTCGGCTTCCCGCACCCAAATACGCCTGTAGCCAGCCCAGCACGCGTCCCCAGCCCTCGGCATGTTCGGCCGCCGCTTCGGCCAGCCCGGCGAAGCCGCCATGGCAGATGGTGAGGCGCGTGCCCGCGGCGGTTGGTTCCAGCAGCCAGGCGACCGTCGTTTGCCGGCGGCCAAGCGTCGGGTGATCCCAGGCATAGAGCCTTGTCTGCACGATCCGCCGCGGCACCTCGATATCGAGGAATTCCCCGTTGGCCGGCAGCTCCCTGCCGTCGGCTTCACGGACCGTGACGGCCCATCGGCCGCCGGCGCGAAGGTCTGCCGACCATTTCACCATCCGGTAGGTGTCGGCGGACCCCCACCATTGTTCGACCTCGTCGGAGATCAGCGCGCGGAAGACGCGCTCTGCCGGCGCGTCGATCTCGGCCTGGGCCATAACGGTCTCGCCATTGGTCATGCTCTGCACGGCTGAAGTTGGCACTGGAACATGCATCATGGATGCCTCCGGATGATTGTTTCGGCTCGGAACCGATGATTTTCAGCCTTTCGACGCCGGCCGAGACAGGCCCTGCCCGGTTTCGAGCAGGCTTTTCAGGCTCGACAGGACGAGCGGCCAGCCCTTGCCGACATGCTCCAGCAGCTTGTGCGGGCCGTCGGCCGCATGGGTGACGGCAAGCTTCACCATGTCGCCCTCCTGCTCGATGACGAAGGTGCAGGTGGTGTAGCCATCGGCCTTCACGTCCGGCATGAACTCGTTGCGCCATTTGATCACCAGGCGCCTTGGCGGATCGATCTCGAGGATCTCGCCGCTGTCGGTCACCCGGCCGTCGGCATAGACCATCTTCCACGCGGAGCCCTTTCTCCAGTCGCTCTGCATGCGGGCGCCGAGAAAATATTGCTCGTGGAATTCCGGTTCGGTCAGCGCCTGCCAAAGCTTGTCGGGCGTGGTGCGGATGTAGGTCACATAAACGAAGGCGTTGCTCATCAGTCTTCCTTTTCGAGGCGTCTCTTCAGATCGCCGAGGGCGGAGAGCCGCCCCCGCTCGAATTTGCCGATCCAGCGCTCGGCGATCTCGTTGATCGGAACCGGGTTGAGGTAGTGCTCCTTCTCGCGCCCCTTGCGGATTGTGGTGACAAGGTTCGCCTCCTCGAGGATCGCCAGGTGCTTGGTCACCGCCTGGCGGGTCATATCCATCTCAGCGCACAGCCCGTTCAGCGTCTGCCCGTTCCTGTCATGAAGGCTGTCCAGCAATTGCCGGCGGGTCGGGTCGGCCAAAGCGCGAAAGACGGCGTCCATGCTCATGGCTCTAATATGCAACCATTTGGTTGCATGTCAAGCACAACATGTCATGCCAACGGCTGCTGGATCCGGCCACAGGAGAAAAAATGTCAGCGCGTGCGGGAGAACCAGAAGGCGTCGGCCATGCGCATCATGCCGATGCGTTCGTAGAAGCCGGCGGCGTCGGGCACGGAAACCAGGCTGATGGCGACGGACGGGCCGAGCTGCCGCCGCGCCTCGTCCATCAGTCCCTTGCCGATGCCGAGCCCCTGCGCCGATCCGGAAACGGCGAGATCGGAGATGTAGCAGACCCAGGAGAAGTCCGTCATGGCCCTGATGACGCCGACCAGCGGCTTGCCTTCGGTATCCAGCCGCGCGGTGAGCACCAGATTGGCGCCCGACAGCATCGCCCGCAGCCTGTCGGCATCATCGACGGGACGGATCTCGCCAAGGCCGGAGTCCACCAGCACGCGGCGGAATTCGGCGACGTCGAGCGCGGGTTCGCCGGCATAGAGGATTTTTTCAGCCATCACAGCCAGACTGCACCATCGGGCCGCGAATTCGAAGCCGTTTGTGCGGCACCCGTGCCGACGCGCGAACACCTGCCTTTTATTTGTCGCCGGCTTTGTGTAAACCGGGCGCCAGCGATCCCCCGCAATGCCAGGAAGACGGGCAAAGACCATGGAAAAATTCACCAAGCTCACAGGCGTCGCCGCGCCAATGCCGATCGTCAATGTCGACACCGACATGATCATCCCCAAGGATTATCTCAAGACGATCAAGCGCACCGGGCTCGGCAGCGGCCTGTTCGCCGAGATGCGCTACAAGGACGACGGTTCGGAGAATCCGGATTTCGTGCTCAACAAGCCGGCCTACCGCAAGGCGCAGATCCTCGTCGCCGGCGACAATTTCGGCTGCGGCTCCTCGCGCGAGCACGCGCCGTGGGCGCTGCTCGATTTCGGCATACGCTGCGTCATCTCGACCTCCTTCGCCGACATCTTCTACAACAACTGCTTCAAGAACGGCGTGCTGCCCATCACCGTCAGCCCCGAGGATCTCGACAAGCTGATGGACGACGCTTCGCGCGGCTCCAACGCCACTTTGTCGATCGACCTCGAGGCCAAGGAGATCCGCGGGCCCGACGGCGGCGTGGTCAAGTTCGACCTCGATGACTTCAAGCGTCATTGCCTGCTGAACGGCCTCGACGATATCGGCCTGACGATGGAGAAGGCCGGCGCCATCGCTTCGTTCGAGAAGAAGAACGCCGAGCTGCGCCCCTGGGCCTGAACGGCGCGGCTGACGATATCGGCCCGGCCGTCGCTGGCCGGTCTTGCGGCGGCTGAAGGAGGAACAGTCATGACACGCCCGCTTCTTGCCAGCGCCTGCGCCCTGGCCATGACCGTGGCGGCGCTGGCCGGCGCGCATGCGCAGGCCGAGACGCCAGAGGCGCAGCCACCGGCGGCAAGCGAGACGCCGGCCACGGATCAGGGAGCCGCCGACGTTTCCGACGACGACAAACAGGCGCCGGTGCCGTTCGAGGGCGGCCAGTTCACCATCACCCAGCAGGAACAGTATGGCGAGAAGGTGCTTGCCTATGACGGCAAGCAACTGGCCAGCAATTATGACGTCTTCTTCGACAAGATCGTCGAGGTCGGCGGCGTCAAGGTGGCGCTGTTCGACGTCGGCGACGGCGGCAATCAGTGCGGGCCGGCGACGGTGATCGTCTGGAAACCGGAAGGCGCGGAGATCCAGAGCACCACCGTCGAGCAGGACGAGTGCGGCGCGCCGCCTACGGCCGTCTCCGACAGCGCCATCTGTTTCGTGCCCTATCTCCTGCCCGGCGATTCGAAACCGGCATTGCAGTGGTCGCCGACATCGGGGCTGACGATCTCCGGCAATCTGACCTACATGCCCGAACCCGGCACCGACTGGAAGGACATCGATCCGTCGAAATACGACAACATCATCGACGCCTTCCACAATGAGGCCGTCTACAAGGCGGCCGAGGCGCTGCTCGGCAAGGACATGCCCGACATGGCGACCAGCCTGCTGGTCGGCGGCGGCACAGAAAAGACCGCGTCCGGCGCCTTCTACGCCAGCGGCTGCGTGCCGCATGATTGCGGCGGCAATGACGGCTTCATGGCGGTCGATCCGGGCCAGCACAAGCTCTATTTCGCCCGCCGCGGCGACAACGGCCAGCCGGACGCCAAGCCCCCGGTGAAGACCTGGCCGGCGGACGTGAAGGCAGCGCTCGACAAGGCGATGAGCGCGGCGAATTAGAGCAATTCCGGGAAACGGTTTTCAGTCCGGAATTGCGCACCGGTGGCGGGCTAGCACCCCCCTCTGTCCTGCCGGACATCTCCCCCTCAAGGGGGGAGATTGACAGTTTCGGCGCCCCGCTCACTTGGCTACGTTGGGAAATTGGCGAAGGCAGAGGTGACGGCCGATCTCCCCCCTTGAGGGGGAGATGCCCGGTAGGGCAGAGGGGGGCAGTGCCCCGCCAACATCACCAGTTTTTGCTGTCGCGCTCTAAATATGCAGCGCGTGTCCCAGCGCCTTCAGGGCCGCTTCCTGGAAGCCTTCGCCCTGCGTCGGGTGGGCGTGGATGGTGCCGGCGATGTCCTCCAGCCGCGCGCCCATTTCGAGCGCCAGGCCGAAGGCCGTCGACAGTTCCGACACGCTTTGGCCGACCGCCTGGATGCCCAGCACCAGATGATTGTCCGCGCGGGCGACGACGCGGACAAAGCCGTCCTCGCCAAGCCTGGTCATCGCGCGGCCATTGGCGGCGAAGGGAAACATCCCGACCTTGATTTCGCCGCCGAGCGCCTTGGCCTCTTCGGGCGACAGGCCGACGGTGACCAGCTCCGGATCGGTGAAGCAGACAGCGGGGATAGCCCGCTTGTCCCAGCCGCGCTTATGGCCGGCGACGATTTCGGCGACCATCTCGCCTTGCGCCATCGCGCGGTGCGCCAGCATCGGCTCGCCGGTGACGTCGCCAATGGCAAAAATGCCGCGCATCGAGGTGCGGCACTGCTCGTCGATGCGGATGAATCGCCCCGCCATGTCGAGGTCGATCTGGTCGAGCCCCCACCCTTCCGTCACCGGCTTGCGGCCGACCGTGACCAGGATCTTGTCGGCGGCGATCCTCGCATCCTTGCCGTCCGGGGTCTCGACCAGCAGCGCGTCGCCCTTCGTCGACAGGCCCTTGGCCTTGGCGCCTGGCATCATTTCGATGCCGAGCGCCGCCAGCCGCTTGACCACCGGCCGCGTCAGTTCGGCGTCATACTGCGCCAGCACGCGCGGCAAGGCCTCGACCACGGTCACCGCCGCGCCCATCTTGGCGAAGACAGTGCCGAGCTCCAGGCCGATATAGCCGCCGCCGACCACCGCCAGCCGCTGCGGCACCTCCTTCAGCGCCAGCGCTTCCGTCGACGAGATCACCGGCCCGCCGAACGGCAGGAACGGCAATTCGACCGGCGCCGAGCCGGTGGCGATCACCACCGCTTCGGCGCGGATCACCTGGCTTCCCGTCTCGGTCTCGACCGCGACGGTCTTGCCGTCTCGAAACGTCGCCCAGCCCTGCACGGTCTTCACCCCGGCCTTCTTGAGCAGGCCGGCGACACCGCTGTTAAGCCGACTAACGATGCCGTCCTTCCAGGCGACCGTCTTGCCCAGATCCAGCGCCGGAGCGGCCAACGAAATGCCGAGCGGGCTGTTGCCGCCCGCCATCTGCGCGACCTTCTCGAACTCCTCCGCTGCATGGATCAGCGCCTTGGAGGGAATGCAGCCGACATTGAGACAGGTGCCGCCCGGCTTGCCGGCCTCGACGATGACGGTATCGACGCCGAGCTGCCCGGCACGAATAGCGCAGACATAGCCGCCCGGCCCGGCGCCGATGACCAGCAGCTTGCAGGAGATTTCTTTCATGACGTGACCCTTCGATCCGAGGAAACGCTCCGTCGAGATTCTTCGCGCCCCCCTCTGTCCTGCCGGACATCTCCCCCACGAGGGGGGAGATTGGAGGCTTCGGCGCCTCGCTCAATCCCGCAGCGCTGGTGATTGGCGAAAGCCGGCGTGACATCTGATCTCCCCCCTTGTGCGGGAGATGCCTGGCAAGGCAGAGGGGGGCGCTCTCCCGCCATCATCTCGAATGATCCGCCCTCAATCCACGAAAATCAGCGCCGGCGTTTCCAGGAGCGTCTTGATGCGCTGGATGAACACCGCCGCGTCCCAGCCGTCGATGACGCGATGGTCGAAGCTCGACGACAGGTTCATCATCTTGCGCGGGATGAACTGGGTGCCGTCCCATACCGGCCGCACCATCATCTTGTTGACGCCGAGGATCGCCACTTCCGGGTGGTTGATGACCGGCGTCGTCGCCACGCCGCCCATGGCGCCGAGCGAGGTGATGGTTATGGTCGAACCGGAGAGCTCGTCGCGCGTCGCGGTTCCCGACTTGGCCGCCTCGGCCAGCCTGGCGACCTCCGCGCCGCATTCCCAGATGTCCAGCGCCTCGGCGTGCTTGACGACGGGCACGACCAGTCCCGACGGCGTCTGCGCGGCGATGCCGATATGAATGCCGCCATGCTGGTGGATGATGCCGGCCTCGTCGTCGAACAGCGCATTGAGGTTGGGCTGGTCCGCGATCGCCCTGACCATCGCGCGCATCAGGAACGGCAGCAGCGTCAGCTTTGGCCTTTCTACCCCCTTGGCCGCCCGCTTCTCCTTGTTGAGCGCGGCGCGCAGATCCTCGAGCGCGGTAACGTCGACCTCCTCGACATAGGTGATGTGCGGGATGCGCGACGTCGCCAGCGTCATCTTCTCGGCGATCTTGCGCCGCAGGCCCACCACCTTGATGTCCTCGACGGCATCGTTGCGGGCGAGGCCGGATGCCTTTGCCATGTGCGGCCCGCGCGCCAGGAACGCCTCGATGTCCTCATGGCCGATGCGGCCGGCCGGGCCGCTTCCCTGGACCTGCCTGAGGTCGATGCCCGCTTCCTTCGCACGCAGCCGCACGGCCGGCGAGGCCAGCGGCCTTTCACCTTGCGCACGCGGCGCGCTGTTGACCTTCGACCTGGCGCCGTCATCCTCGGGCTTGTCCCGACGATCTACCGACCTTCCGGAACTGGTCGCATCATATCCGTGTGGGACGGCGGATCCTCGGGACAAACCCGAGGACGACGGCGCCAGATTGGGTGATGACGGATTCAGGCTCGACACCGGGCGAGCCCCCGTATCATCGGAGGTACTTTCAGCCGTCACTTCCGCCGGCATCGCACCGCCAACGACATTGCCCTCGCCGGCCACCTTCAGCCGCACGATGGGCGAGCCGATCGCCACGGTGTCGCCGATCTCGGCACCCAGCCACAGGATCTCGCCATCGACGGGGGAAGGGATTTCGACCGTGGCCTTGTCGGTCATCACGGCGGCAAGCATCATGTCCTCGCGCACAATGTCGCCGACCTTGACATGCCATTCGACGAGTTCCGCCTCGGCGACGCCCTCGCCGACATCGGGCAGCTTGATGATGTGTTCGCCCATGTCGGGCCTCCCCGTTCTAGGCTTCCAATGTTTCCGTAAGCGCCCGGCCGACGCGGGCCGGATCGGGGAAATAGTCCCATTCCTGTGCATGCGGATAGGGCGTGTCCCAGCCGGCGACGCGGGCCACCGGCGCCTCCAGATGGTAGAAGCAGTTTTCCTGCACAAGCGCGACCAGCTCCGCTCCGAAGCCGGAGGTCAGCGTCGCCTCGTGCACCACGACGCAGCGTCCGGTCTTCTTCACCGACGCCACGATGGTGTCGAGGTCGAGCGGCAACAGCGTCCTGAGATCGATGATCTCGGCATCGATGCCGGTCTCCTCAGCCGCCGCCTGCGCGACATAGACCATGGTGCCGTAGGCGAGCACCGTGACGGCGGAGCCGGCCCGGCGGATCGCGGCCTTGCCGAGCGGCACGGTGTAGTGGCCGTCGGCGACCTCGCCCAGTTCGTGCTTCGACCACGGCGTCACCGGACGGTCGTGATGGCCGTCGAACGGACCGTTGTAGAGCCGCTTCGGCTCAAGGAAGATGACCGGGTCGGGATCTTCGATCGCCGCGATCAGCAGTCCCTTGGCGTCATGCGGGTTCGAGGGCACGACGGTCTTCAGCCCCGACACATGGGTGAACAACGCTTCCGGGCTTTGGCTGTGCGTCTGGCCGCCGAATATGCCGCCGCCGGTCGGCATGCGCACCACGATCGGGCAGGTGAAGTCGCCGTTCGAGCGGTAGCGCAGCCTCGCGGCTTCCTGGGTCAGCTGGTCGTAGGCCGGGTACATGTAGTCGGCAAACTGGATCTCCACGCACGGCTTCAGACCATAGGCGGCCATGCCGATGGCCGAGCCGACAATGCCGGATTCATTGATCGGTGCGTCGAAGCAGCGGCTCTTGCCGTATTTCGCCTGCAGGCCTTGCGTGCAGCGGAACACGCCGCCGAAAAAGCCGACATCCTCGCCGAACACCACCACTTTCTCGTCGCGCTCCATCGACACGTCCATGGCGTCGCGAATGGCCTCGATCATGGTCCGCCTCGGCATGGCTCAGACCCCCGCCTGCTGGCGCTGGCGCCTGAGATGCGGCGGCATCTCGGCATAGAGCCCCTCGAACATGTCGCGCGTCGACGGCTTGCCGCCGGCGTGCAGCGTGCCGTGGCTTTCGGCCTCCTTCTGCGCCGCGATCACCGTATCGAGGATTTCCGCTTCGGCCTGCTTGTGCCGCTCCTCCGACCAGACGCCGAGCCGGATGAGATGGTTCTTCAGCCGCACCACCGGGTCGCCGAGCGGCCAGGCATCGGATTCGGTTTTCGGCCGGTAGGCCGAGGGATCGTCCGAGCTCGAATGGGCGCCGGCGCGGTAGGTGACATATTCGACCAGCGTCGGCCCCAGGTTGCTGCGCGCGCGCTCGGCCGCCCATTTCGCCACCGCATGGACGGCGAGATAGTCGTTGCCGTCGACGCGCAGCGCCGGGATGCCGAAACCCAGCCCGCGCGCGGCGAAAGTGCCCGCGCCGCCGCGCGCTATGCCTTGAAACGTCGAGATTGCCCACTGGTTGTTGACGACATTGAGCACCACGGGCGCCTTGTAGGTGGAGGCGAACACCAGCGCCGAATGGAAGTCGGATTCCGCGGTCGAGCCGTCGCCGATCCAGGCCGCGGCGATCCTTGAGTCGTTCGAGATCGCCGAGGCCATAGCCCAGCCGACCGCCTGGATATACTGCGTCGCCAGATTGCCCGAGATCGAGAAGAAGCCGTGCTCCTTCGACGAATACATGATGGGCAATTGCCGGCCCTTCAGCGGGTCGGCCTCGTTGGAATAGATCTGGTTCATCATCGTGACCATCGGGTAGCCGTCGGCGATGAGCAGCCCGGCCTGCCGATAGGTCGGGAAATTCATGTCGCCGGGGGCGAGCGCCTTGCGGAAGGCGCAGCTCACCGCCTCTTCGCCCAGATGCTGCATGTAGAAGGAGGTCTTGCCCTGCCGCTGCGCCATCTGCATGCGCGCATCGAAGGTCCTCAGCGTCATCATGTGGCGCAGGCCTTCGAGCAGTTCCTCGTCGGAGAGCAGCCCCGCCCACGGCCCCACCGCCTCGCCGGCGCGGTTCAGCACCCGGATGATCGAGAATGCCATGTCGCGGATGGCGCGTGGATCGACGTCGATTTCGGGGCGCGGCACCGAGCCGGCGGCGGCGATGGTCACGTTGGAGAAATCAGGCGTGCCGCCCGGCCGCACCTCGGGCTCCGGAACATGGAAGCGCAACATCCCAGCATCGGCCATGACCTTCGTCCTCCATGTCGCCCGGCACCGATATTTGCATATCCGCGCCGCCAGTGCGAATTCACCGGGCAAGCCTCCGGGCATCGGGCCGGCCAAGCCGGCCGATACAGCCTGCCGCGCACCAAGATGAAGATATGTCGGCGAAATTTCTTGTCGATGTTGGGCGGCGCCGCGCAATTAGGCGCAAGGTCGCGTGAGGTTTGTCGCCAGATAAGGTGATTGTTTGGCAAGCTTGGCTGCCGCGCCCACTTCACGCCTGCGGAAGGAGAGGAGAATCGCGGGTCCGCCAAACGTGGCGCCCTTCCTCTCCCCCGTCGATCGGGGGAGAGGTGTCGAGCGAAGCTCGACGGAGTGGGGGTCGACCTTCCCTCGAAGCATTGCTTCCGCTTGATTACCCGGTTTTCTTCCTCGCCGGTCATTGCGCGTGTCTTGGAGCGGCGGCGCGTTTGGCAAACGGCTTCCCCCACTCCGTCCCGGCTGCGCCGGGCCACCTCTCCCCCCTCCGGAGGGAGAGGAAAGGCGCCAACCTTGGCGAACTCGCGCCCTTCCTCTCCCCCGTCGATCGGGGGAGAGGTGTCGAGCGAAGCTCGACGGAGTGGGGGTCGACCTTTCATCGAAGCGATGCTCCGCCTGATTGCCTGGGTTTTCTTCCTCGCCGGGGTTGCGCGTGTCTTGGAGCGGCGGCGCGTTTGGCAAACGGCTTCCCCCCACTCCGTCCCGGCTGCGCCGGGCCACCTCTCCCCCTCCGGAGGGAGAGGAAAGGCGTCAAACTTGGCGAGCTCGCACCCTTCCTCTCCCCCGTCGATCGGGGGAGAGGTGTCGAGCGAAGCTCGACGGGGTGGGGTCGATCTTCCCTCGAAGCAGTTCTTCCGAGGTGAACTGGAAAACGTTCACTCCGCCCCAACATCATGCTAACCACCCTCGATGGCACAGAAGAAAGCATACGAAGTGGATTCCTGGCTCGCGAAGCCGGACCCGCGCATGGCGATCGTCCTGCTTTATGGCCCCGATCGGGGCCTCGTCTCGGAGCGCGCCAAGGCTTTTGCCGCCGCGACCGGCCTGCCGCTCGACGACCCCTTCTCGGTGGTCAGGCTCGACGGCTCCGAAGTCGAGCGCGACGAAGGCCGGCTGCTCGACGAGGCGCGCACCGTGCCGATGTTTTCCGACCGCCGCCTGCTGTGGGTGCGCAATGCCGGCGGCCAGAAGGCGCTGGCCGACGACGTCAAGGCGCTGACGGCGGAGCCCGTGCGGGACGCGATCATCCTCATCGAGGCCGGCGATCTCAAGAAGGGCGTCGGGCTGCGCGCCGTCGTCGAGGCGGCCGACAACGCCATGGCGCTGCCCTGCTATGCCGACGAGGCCAGGGACATCGATGCCGTGATCGACGACGAGCTGCGCAAGACCGGCGCGACGATGACGCTTGAGGCAAGACAGGCGCTGCGCCGCAATCTCGGCGGCGACCGGCTGGCCTCGCGCGGCGAGATCGACAAGCTGCTGCTTTATGTCCATGGCCAGAAGGAAATCGGCCTCGACGACGTCAGGGCGATGTCCGGCGACGTGTCCGGCGCGTCCTTCGACGATGCCGTCGACGCGCTTCTCGAAGGCAAGGTCGGCGAGTTCGACACCGCCTTCACCCGCCATTGCCAGGCAGGCGGCCAACCCTTCCTGGTGCTGTCCTCGGCGATGCGGCAGTTTCAGGCGATGCAGTCCATGCGCGGCCAGATGGAGGCCGGCGGCCGCAATGCCGCGTCGGTGGTGGCGGCGGCGCGCCCGCCGGTTTTCTTCTCGCGCCGCAAGCTGGTGGAGAAGGCGCTGGAACGCTGGAGCGTCGAGGCGCTCGGCCGCGCGCTGACCCGGCTGCAGACCGCCGTGCTGCAGACGCGGCGAAGGCCGGACCTGTCGGTGGCGCTGGCAAGGCAGGCGCTGCTCGGGATCGCGGTGGAGAGCGCGAGATTGGCGCAACGTTAGGCCCTTTGGCGCCGGGCGCTGCCTCCGTTGGTCAATTCATTGTCATGGCGCCTACCGGCTCAAAGGTCGGCAGCGCCTGTGGAAAGACCAGCACCGCCGCGCCATAGAGCAGCAGAGCGATCCCCGACAGCTTCGCGATCCCATTTCCAGACGGCAGGGTCTTTTCCGCGAATATCAGCAAGGTGACCACGGCCATTGCGGCAACGTTCATGATCCCGAGAGGAAAGAGGGCGAGAAACAGAAGCCAGCAGCAGCCCAGGCAGAAAAGTCCATGCTCCAGACCCATGCGAACCGCGCCCCAGTAACCATCGCGCCATGAGGTCAGGATGAAGCCGATCGGTGTGCGGCATTTGGCCAGACACAGATCCTTCAGTGGGGAAAGTTGGTAGGCGCCCCCAAGCATCAGCAGCGCGCCGCCGAAACGCGCGGCCGTCGCCGTGGACAATCCCACATGCCCGGCGAGCATCTCCGCACCCGCCGCGCCGGCAAAGGCGATAACGCCCATCACGCCCCAGACTAGCATGTACCCGGCCACGAACACCCAGCTCGAGACAAAGGTCTCGCCCCGGCCCCGTTTGCCCGCCTGGACCCGGTGAAATGTCAGGATCATGGGTGCGGCCGTCGGAAACATCATGGCAATCATCATGATCATCCAGACGGCAAGAAACAGCGGCGCCTTCATGCCCATTGTGAGGGAGTACATTTCCATGCGCATGTCCGCGCCCATGCCCGCCTGCTGCCGGATGAGCAAGGTCCATGCCGCCGCCGCGATAGCGATCAGCAGCGCGAGAATGATGTATCGCTGCAACGTCTGCACCATGGACGAAGTACGTCCCGTACCATGCGGCCAACGGCTACTGCTGGCCAGACCAGTTGATCGGGGCGTAGTGTCCGTTTCGGCGGGAATTGTCCCAGCTCATGCCATGGTCGCTGAATGTACTGCCTTCCGCCCCCATCGCCAAGGCGAGCCAGTCGGGATTGACGGGATGGCCGGTGGCCGCCCACATCTGCCCGTCCTCGCGCATCGTCGGCAGCGGCTCGACCGCCATCCGCATGACGCCGGCAATCTCCGCCGACCGCTTCTTGCCGTCTATCCAGTAGCTTATCGGCACCTTCTTGGCGCCGAGATTCGTGCCGATCAAGGGTGCCAGCACCGCCATCGGGCCGCCCGCGACGCCAGTGAAGATGGCGCCTAGCGCCTCTGTCTGCCTGTCATCGGCCCGTTCGTCGATATAGGCGGCGGCCGTCCAATTGCCGTCTGCCATCGGACCCGGCGTGTGGGCAACCATGGCGACGCTGAGCCCATCCAACCGGACGTCGCCGTAACTGCCCGTATCGATATGAAAGACCAGGCCGACGTCGCAAAAGCCTTTCGTCGGCCTTGATGTCAGCTGCGCGTTGGTGGACAGCAGGCAAGGACACACGACATCGCAGCTACAGTTTTCGAAGTAACTTCCGGACAATTGCCAACGGACTGCCATTTGCACCTCCCATTTGCGTCAGGCGCGCGTCGGCATATTGCTTTGGCGAGGCGGTGCCATTTCACGCCTGTTGCAGGAATGGCAGATAGCCCTCGCCGCGACTGACCGGCACGCTAGGGCAATTAATTTAAGCCTTGTCTAATAGAGGTTACGCCGTTGCCGGGCACTGTCAAGCCGCGAGCGCGGCTGGCGACGGATGCCGATGGCGCTGCTTTTTCGCCAATCGCCAGCGCTTCAAACGAAAGGGCTGGCGGACAGCCAGCCCTCGTTTTCCCTGCGTTGTAGCTTCCGCTTTGTTGAAGTTCGCCGGCTAACTACCGCTCTTGTTTCAATCTCCGACACAGCTCGTCAAGCTGCTCCAGCGTCCGGTACGCCACGCGAATCTCGCCGCCTTTGTTCGTGTGGTCGATGGTCACGATCATGCCGAGCGTGCCGGTCATCAGCTTTTCCAGCGCCAGCGTGTCGGCGTCTTTTTCCGGCGCGCTTTTCGCCTGCTTCGGCTTCGCCGGGGTCGGACCGGCCGGCATCTGCGCCAGCGCTTCGGCCTGGCGCACCGAGAGCCCTTCCTCGACGATGCGCTTGGCAAGCCCTGCCGGGTCCTCCGCCGTCACCAGCGTGCGGGCATGGCCCGCCGACAAGGCCCCGTCGACCAGCATGTCGCGGATCACGTCGGGCAGTTTCAGCAGCCGCAACGTGTTGGCGACATGGCTGCGGCTTTTGCCGATGACCTGGCCGAGATCGGCCTGGGTGTAGCCGTGATCGTCGATGAGCTGCTGATAGCCGAGCGCTTCCTCGACCGGGTTGAGGTCGGCGCGCTGGACGTTCTCGATGATTGCCAGTTCCAGCGCCGTGCGGTCGTTGACCTCGCGCACGATGACCGGGATCTCGGTCAATCCGGCGCGTTGCGCGGCACGCCAGCGCCGCTCGCCGGCGATGATCTCGTAGCGCCCGGCCTGCGACGGCGAAGGCCGCGCCACCACCGGCTGCACCACCCCATGCTCGCGGATCGATTGCGCCAGGTCGGTCAACTCGGCGTCGCCGAAATGTCGGCGCGGGTTCTTCGGATTGGGCGTCAGGAACTCGATCGGCACCTTCCCGTCGGCACTCATCCCAGGCTTCTCCGGCGCGCTCGGACGGTCGATCTCGCCGATCAGCGCCGCCAGCCCGCGGCCTAGTCTCTTTCTCGAAAGGTCTTCGCTCATTTCGGTTCCAGATTGTTTCGGTATCGAATCGGTTTTTGCTCCATGCGCGGCCGCTTGTTAAGCGGCGCGCAATTTACGCTCGCGGCGGATCACTTCCGACGCAAGCTGCAGATAAGCCTGGCTGCCGGAGCATTTGAGGTCGTAGAGGATCGCCGGCTTGCCGTAGGACGGCGCTTCCGACACCCGCACATTGCGCGGAATGATGGTCTCGTAGACCTTGTCCCCCATATGCTCGCGCACGTCCTGCACCACCTGGTTGGCGAGGTTGTTGCGGCCGTCATACATGGTCAGCACGATGCCCTGGATGGTGAGATCCGGGTTGATCGAGCGGCGCACCTGCTCGACGGTTTCGAGCAGCTGGCTGAGACCTTCCAGCGCGAAGAACTCGCATTGCAGCGGCACCAGAACGGAATCGGCTGCCGCCATCGAATTCAAGGTCAAAAGATTGAGCGACGGCGGACAGTCGATAAGCACATAGCCAAACCCGGCCGAACGCGCCGATGCGGCGCGCAGGGCGTTGCGCAGCCGCAGCACCCGGTCCGGCGCCGAGGCGATCTCCATCTCGATGCCGAGCAGGTCGAGGGTCGACGGCACGATCGACAGGCCGGGCACCGCCGTCGGGATCGCCGCCTCCTCAAGCTCCAGCTCGCCGGTCAGCACGTCATAGGACGACACCGTGCGGTCCTTGCGGTCGATGCCGAGGCCGGTGCTGGCATTGCCTTGCGGATCGAGGTCGACGATCAGCACCTTCTCGCCGATCGCCGCCAGCGCGGTGGCCAGGTTGATGGCAGTGGTGGTCTTGCCGACACCGCCCTTCTGGTTGGCTACGGTGATGATTCGAGGGCCGTTCTTCATCATGGGTCTATGCCAGGAATTCATTTTGGGTCGCCAACACGGATTCGGACAGGTCTTTGTTCAGACAGGTCGCACATTGGACAGTTCAAGGATGACGCCGCCAGGGTCGGTCATGCTTGGATGTTCTACCAGATCGAAGCTCCAGCGGTTAACGCTTTCTTGCACTTCGGCGCGGTAATCCCGGCCTTTGTGGAACAGCCCGCGCGCGCCTGATGTCAGCCACGGCCCCGCCAGCTCAAGCAAGGTCGAAAGCGGCGCCAGCGCCCGCGCCGTGACGATTTCCGGTGCCGCGACAAGCGCATGGCTGTCGTCGATGCGGCGCGCGACGACACGCGCCGGCAGACCGAACTGGCCGACGACGGCTTGCAGGAATCCCGCTTTCTTGCGATTGCTTTCGACCAGGTCGATGCTGGCGCCGTCACGCTCGGCAAGCAGGAACGCCAGGACCAGTCCCGGAAATCCGCCGCCCGAGCCGATATCGACCCATCGCAGCGCTTTATCCTCGATTCGCCAGAGCTGCGCGCTGTCCAGTATGTGGCGTTGCCAGACATCGCCGGCCGTGGATTGCGCGACCAGATTGATGCTGCGGTTCCATTTCTGGAACATCTCTTCGAACGCCACCAGGCGATCGAATGTTTCACGTGAAACGGGACCGGCGGCGTTGCGCAGGCTCTCCCAGGAGGCAGCGCTCACGCGACGTCCCTTTGCGCGCTCTCGGAATGCCTGATATGAGCGACGATGATGGCCAGCGCCGCCGGCGTCATGCCTTCCATGCGCTGCGCGTCGGCAACCGAACGCGGTCGCCGCGCATGCATCTTCTGCTTCAGCTCGTTCGATAGTCCCGGCACCTCGGCGAAGTCGAGCGACTCGGGGATGAGCCGGCTTTCCTCGTGCCGGATTTGGGCGACGTCGCTCTTCTGGCGATCGAGATAAACCGAATATTTCGCTTCCGTTTCGAGGCGCTCCGCCGTCCTGGCGTCGATCGTCCCGAAATTCCTATCGATTCGGGCCAGCCAAGCCACGTCGACGCCGGGATAGGCGAGCAGTTCATAGGCGGATCTGCGCACGCCGTCGCGATTGACCTCCAGCCCGTGGCGCGCCGCCTCGTTGGGTGTCAGCTTTACGCCGAGCGCCAGCCGGCGCGCTTCGGCGAGGCGCTGCTCCACCTCGCCGAACCGCCGCATCCGCCGGGCTGACGCTATACCCAGCCTTGCAGCCAGCGGCGTTAGCCGCTCGTCGGCATTGTCGGCGCGCAGCGAAAGCCGGAATTCGGCGCGCGAGGTGAACATGCGGTAAGGCTCGCTGATGCCGCGGCTGGTCAGATCGTCGACCATGACGCCGATATAGGCTTCGGTGCGGCTGAGCACGACCTGCTCGCTGCCCGACGCCCGCCTTGCGGCATTGAGGCCCGCGAGCAGGCCTTGCGCGGCGGCCTCCTCATAGCCGGTCGTGCCGTTGATCTGCCCGGCGAGGAACAGGCCGCCGACGCGCTTTGTCTCCAGCGTCGGATGGAGCTCGCGCGGGTCGACATGGTCATATTCGATGGCATAACCGGGCTGCAGCATCACCGCTCGGTCCAGCCCCGGGATGGTCTTCAAGATTTCGAGCTGAACCTCCTCCGGCAGCGAGGTCGAGATGCCGTTGGGATAGACCGTGTCGTCGTCCAGGCCTTCCGGCTCGAGAAAAATCTGGTGGCCTTCGCGGTCGCCGAACTTGACGATCTTGTCTTCGATCGACGGACAGTAGCGCGGCCCGACGCCTTCGATCGAACCCGAATACATGGCCGAGCGCCCGAGATTGGCGCGGATCAGTTCATGCGTGGCCGCGGTCGTGCGCGTGATGCCGCATTCGATCTGGGGCGTCTCGATGCGGTCGGTCAGCAGCGAGAACGGCACCGGTTCGTCATCCGCCGCCTGGCTTTCCAGCGACGCCCAGTCGATGGTGCGCCCGTCGAGGCGCGGCGGCGTGCCGGTCTTCAGGCGGCTGAGCTTGAAGCCCGCGCGGCTCATCGTCGCCGACAGGCCAAGGCTCGCCTGTTCGTTCATGCGGCCGGCGACGATCTTCTTCTCGCCGATATGGATCAACCCGCGCAGGAAAGTTCCGGTGGTCAGGACCACCGCGCCGCAGGCAAGGCGCCGGCCGTCGGCCAGGAGAACGGCGCGCAGGCACCCCGAATCGTCGATGTCGAAGTCGAGCACCTCGCCCTCGATCACATCGAGACCGCCCTGCTGCCTGACCGCCTCCTGCATGGCGAGCCGGTAAAGTTTCCGGTCGGCCTGGGTGCGCGGGCCGCGCACGGCTGGCCCCTTGCGTCGGTTGAGCAGGCGAAACTGGATGCCGGCGGCATCCGCCACCCGGCCCATCAGTCCGTCCATGGCGTCGATCTCGCGCACCAGATGGCCCTTGCCGAGCCCGCCAATGGCCGGATTGCAGGACATCACGCCGATCGTGTCGAAACGCAGCGTCACCAGCGCTGTCCTGGCGCCCGCACGCGCAGCCGCGCTGGCCGCCTCGCTGCCCGCATGGCCGCCACCCACCACAACCACATCATAGTGATCGGTCATTTCAAAACGCCCTGGATTCGAAGTTTGGTGGAGAGATGTCCCCGCAGCGGGACGGTGTCAAGAAACTTCGCGGGAGTTTCACGTGAAACAGGACGGCGAGCCTCATTGTAGTGTTTCACGTGAGTCACGTGTATCGACCGCCGGCGCCGCCCCCCGGCGCCGTGTCGGCACTTCTCCCTGGCACAGGGAGACAGCGCTGACCGCAAAGCCGGCACCTTCATTTACAAGGCTGATAATTGCCGAAACTGGAAATAACAGCGCGCCCTCTCCCCGTCCTTATAAGAGAATGCCGGATAAGAGAATGCCGGCAGGCAAGTGCGGGGTAGCGCCGACGCTGGCGATTGACCCCGGCGCAGCCGTTTCACGTGAAACAACGTCGGTCGGAGAGCCCTTCTGTTTCACGTGAGTCATCGGCCGGGCCCGTCGTGATAGAAGCCGAGGTCAGCGCTGCCCCTCATCCGCCTGCCGGCACCTTCTCCCCGTATAGTGACGGGGAGAAGGGAGGCTTGACGGCGTCCGCGCCCCGACAATGTTCCACGTGAATCATTTCCCGATGCAGAACTGCGAGAAAATCACATCCAGCATGTCCTCGACATCGACAGCGCCGACGATCCGGCCGAGCCGGTCGGCGGCCAGCCGCAGATCCTCGGCGCGCAGTTCCTGCCCGGCGTCCGGGCTCTCGGCCGCGCGCAGCAGGAAGCGGTTGGCATCGCCTAGCAATTCAACGTGGCGAAGCCGTGAGGGCAGGATGTCGCCCGCTTCGCCGACCTGCGCGGCCGCGAGCCTGGCGATCTCGGTCAACAGCTCCGCCACGCCGGTCCCGTCCTTCGTCGAGATGGCGCGATCATAGCCCCCGGCAGCGGCTTGCCCGTGCACCAGATCGAGCTTGGTGCCCACGCGCAGGGTCGCGATCCCCTCGCGTTGAAGAGCAACGGGATGCGGGTCGGCCATATCCACGAGGATGAGCAAGAGGTCGGCGCCATGCGCCTTGGCTCGCGCCTTCTCGATGCCGATCGCTTCCACCTTGCCGGCCGCATCGCGCAGGCCTGCGGTGTCGGTCAGCCTGACCCGCAGGCCTTCGAGGTCAAGTACGATCTCGAGCAGGTCCCGCGTCGTGCCTGGCTCATCCGTTACAATAGCTGCATCGCGCCGCGCCAAAGCGTTGAACAGGCTCGACTTGCCGGCGTTTGGGGCGCCGAGGATAACGACCTCGAACCCGTCGCGGAGGATTTCGCCGGCACGAAACCCGGCAATGTGGCGGTCGATCTCCCCAATCATCGCCGAGACGTCAGACCAGACCGTGTCCGAAACGGACCCGGGAATATCGTCCTCGTCGGCAAAGTCGATCTCGGCCTCGATCATGGCGCGCGCATGGATCAGCCGCCGCCGCCAGCTCAGATAAAGCTCGGCTTGCGCGCCCTCGGCATTCTGCACCGCGAAGCGCCGCTGCGCCTCGGTCTCGGCGTTGACCAGATCGGCCAGCGCTTCCGTCCTTACCAGATCGACCTTGCCATTAAGGAAGGCCCGGCGCGTAAACTCGCCCGCTTCGGCGTGCCTGACGCCTTCGAAACCGGCGATCGTCTCCAACAGCCTCGCCACCACGGCGCGGCCGCCATGCACCTGGAATTCCGCCACGTCCTCGCCGGTGAAGCTGCCGGGGCCGGGGAAAAAGATCACCAGACCACTGTCGAGCACGCCGCCATCGGGCGCCCGCAGCTTGCGCAGGCTGGCCACGCGGCCCTTAACCATACCGCCGGCGATCGTTTCGACAACGAATCGAGTCTTTGGCCCCGAAATGCGGATGACGGCGACGCCGGCGGGCAGGCGGCCGCTGGAAAGCGCGACGATGGTGTCGGCCGAAATCATTTGCCCGCCTTGTTGGACCGCCCTAGCTTCACTATCCAACCCCTGTTTCGCCGGACCGCTCATCGTGACACTGCCTGCGCAAAATCTGCTTGCCGACGAAGCCAGCCCCTATTTGCAGCAGCACAGCGGCAATCCCGTGCATTGGCGGGCCTGGTCGCCGGCGTCGCTTGACGAGGCGAGGGCGCTGGATCGGCCGATCCTGCTGTCGATCGGCTATGCCGCCTGCCACTGGTGCCACGTCATGGCCCATGAAAGCTTCGAGAATGACGACGTCGCCGCCGTCATGAACCGTCTGTTCGTCAATATCAAGGTCGACCGCGAGGAGCGTCCCGACATCGACCAGATCTACATGGCGGCGCTGTCCTCGATGGGCGAGCAGGGCGGCTGGCCGCTGACCATGTTCCTGACCCCGGACGGCAAGCCTTTCTGGGGCGGCACCTATTTCCCGCGCGAGCCGCGCTATGGCCGCCCGGGCTTCATCCAGGTCATGGAGGCGATCGACAAGGCCTGGCGCGAGAAAAGAGCAAGCCTGAACCAGAGCGCCGACGGGCTGACTTCGCATGTCGAAACCCGGCTCGCCGGCGCGCATGCCCGCACCGCGCTCGACCGCGACACGCTTGCCGCGCTCGCCAGAGGCATAGACGGCATGATCGACAAGGATCTCGGCGGCCTGCGCGGCGCGCCGAAATTCCCCAATGCGCCATTCATGCAGACACTGTGGCTGTCGTGGCTGCGCGACGGCAATGCCGGTCACCGCGACGATGTCCTCCTGAGCCTCGAACGGATGCTGGCCGGCGGCATCTACGATCACGTCGGCGGCGGTCTCAGCCGCTATTCCACGGACGCGCAATGGCTGGTGCCGCATTTCGAAAAGATGCTCTACGACAACGCGCAGCTCATCCGTTTTTGCAACTGGGCCCATGCCGCGAGCGGGAAGTGTTTGTTCCGGGTCCGAATCGAGGAGACCATCGGCTGGCTGCTGCGTGAGATGCGCCTCGATGGCGGCGCCTTCGCCGCCAGTCTCGATGCCGACAGCGAGGGCGAGGAGGGCCTTTTCTACACCTGGAGCCGGGAAGAGATCGAGGCCGCGCTCGGCGACGATTCTCCGTTGTTTTTCAACCGCTTCATGCTCTCCAGCCCACCCGGTTGGGAAGGCAAGCCTGTCATCCACCAGACGCTGGCCCAGCAGGGGCAAGGCATTGCCGAGCAACCGCTTCTGGCCGCTCTCAAGGCAAGGCTGCTGGCGGTCCGGGAATGGCGCGTCAGGCCCGGCCGCGACGGCAAGGTCCTCGCCGACTGGAACGGCCAGATGATCTCGGCACTTGCCGAGGCCGGCCGCTCGCTGGCGCGGCAAGACTGGATCGACGCGGCCAAGACCGCATTCGACCAGATCGCCTCTTCCGCCGAGGGCGGACGGCTGCCGCATTCCATGCTCGGCGCCAAGAAACTGTTCCCGGCCCTGTCGAGCGACTATGCGTCGATGACCAATGCGGCGATCGCCCTGTTCGAAGCCACCGGCGACTGGAGCTACGCCGATCGGGCCCGGCAATTCGTCGAGCAGCTCGACCGCTGGCACGCCGATGCCGACGGCACCGGCTATTATCTCACGGCATCCGACAGCACCGACGTGCCGATCCGCATCAGGGGCGATGTCGACGAGGCTATTGCGTCGGCCACCGGTCAGGTCATCGAGGCGCTCGTCCGGCTCGCCGCGCTGACCAGCGATCTCGACCTGCAGGAGAAAGCGACGAAAGTCGCCGAACATGCCGCCGGCCGCGCGGCGCACCAGGCCTATGGCCAGGCCGGCATCCTCAACGCCTCGGCGCTCGCCATAGAGCCGCTAAAGCTGGTGCTTGTGGACGATTTGACAAATCCAACGCTCGTTCCGGTAGCGAATCGCAATCCCGATCCGCGCCGGGTGGATATTGTGGTGGCGCTCGGCACGCAGGCGAATCGACCGCTGTTGCCGGGCGGGATCCTGCCTCCCGCCGACAGGCCGGGCGCGTGGCTGTGCACGGGGCAGGTGTGTTTGCCGGCGGTGAGCGATCCGGATGAATTGGAAGGGCTATTGCGACGAAGACCACAGAGTTCGTCATCCTAGGGCGAAGCTCCGTCGCGGAGACCCTAGGATCCATGCCGTGACTTTCGAGCGCTGCAACAGGTGGAAGATCCAGTCCGCCGCGCTCTTTGGCCGAGGCCATGGCATGGATCCTCGGGTCAAGCCCGAGGATCACGAAGAAGTGGAGTTCGCTCTGCGAACTACGTATTCATCGAATCGAAGAAGTCCGCGTTGGTCTTGGTCTGCTTCAGCTTGTCGATGAGGAACTCGATCGCGTCGGTTGTTCCCATCGGCGCCAGGATGCGGCGCAGCACGAAGATCTTCTGCAGGTCAGCGCGCGGCACCAGCAGGTCTTCCTTGCGGGTACCCGACTTCAGAATGTCCATGGCCGGGTAGATGCGCTTGTCGGCCACTTTGCGGTCGAGCTGGATTTCGCAGTTGCCGGTGCCCTTGAACTCTTCGAAGATAACTTCGTCCATGCGGCTGCCGGTATCGATCAGCGCGGTGGCGATGATGGTCAGCGAACCGCCTTCCTCGATGTTGCGGGCGGCACCGAAGAAGCGCTTCGGCCTTTGCAGGGCATTGGCGTCGACGCCGCCGGTCAGCACCTTGCCGGAGGACGGCACCACGGTGTTGTAGGCGCGGCCGAGGCGGGTGATCGAATCGAGCAGGATGACGACGTCGCGGCCATGCTCGACCAGCCGCTTGGCCTTCTCGATGACCATTTCGGCGACCTGCACGTGGCGCACCGCCGGCTCGTCGAAGGTCGAGGAGATCACCTCGCCCTTCACCGAGCGCTGCATGTCTGTCACTTCCTCCGGCCGCTCGTCGATCAGAAGCACGATCAGGTAGCATTCCGGATGGTTGGCGGTGATCGAGTGGGCGATGTTCTGCATGAGAACCGTCTTGCCGGTACGCGGCTGCGCGTTGATCAACGCGCGTTGGCCCTTGCCGATCGGCGCCACCAGATCGATCACGCGCGGCGAGATATCCTTGGAGGTCGGGTTGTCGATCTCCATCTTCAGCCGCTTGGTCGGATAAAGCGGCGTCAGATTGTCGAAGTGGATCTTGTGGCGGATCTTTTCGGGATCGTCGAAATTGATCGTGTTGACCTTGAGCAGCGCGAAATAGCGCTCGCCCTCTTTCGGGCTGCGGATCGGCCCCTCGACCGTATCGCCGGTCTTGAGCGAAAAGCGCCGGATCTGCGAGGGCGAAATATAGATGTCGTCGGGACCCGGCAGATAATTGGCGTTGGCCGAGCGCAGAAAACCGAAACCGTCCTGCAAGACTTCGACCACGCCGTCGCCGATGATCTCGATGTCCTGGGCGGCCAGCTTCTTGAGGATTGCGAACATCAGCTCCTGCTTGCGCATGACGCTGGCGTTCTCCACCTCGAGCGATTCGGCATAGGCGATCAGCTCTGGCGGTTTCTTGTTCTTGAACTCGGTGAGTTTCATTTCTTGCATTAGGATAGACTCTGGGTAGGCTTTTGGGAGGAAATCGGCGGGATGCGATAAATGCCGGGCGCGGCCAAAAGCAATGAAGGGCGGCGCATGACGGGAAGGAAGACCCGTCTTTTATCGTCGGCCGGCTGAAAGAGCAAGCCGCCTTTTAGCAGGTCGTGAGAGAGGTCTGAAGGTTCAGAACGGCTTGACGACGACCAGGATCACGATAGCGATCATCAGCAATGTGGGGATCTCGTTGACGATCCGCCAGTGCCTCGCGGGTTTTTCGTTACGATCCTCAGCGAATTTTCGCACAGCGCCGGCCAGATAGCCGTGGATGCCCGACAGAACCAGCACCAGCGCGATCTTGCCGTGCAGCCAGCCGCCCTGGAAACCGAAACCTTTCCAGGCCAGCCATAGGCCGAATACCCAGGTGACGATCATCGCCGGGTTGATGATGCCGCGCAGCAGCCGGCGCTCCATCACCTTGAAAGTCTCCGACTGCACCGAACCCTTCTCGGCATCAGCGTGATAGACCAGCAGCCGCGGCAGATAGAGCATGCCCGCCATCCACGAGATGACGGCAAGAACGTGGATCGCCTTGGCCCAGAGATAGAAGCCGTCTGGGGCCGCCAGAAACAGCAGCGCGGTGAGCACGACCAGGGCCACGATGCCGATCACCATGCGCATCATCGCCTGGCCCGTGCTGTTGGTGTTGCTCATCCCGGCCATCAGCGTGTCGCGCTCCTCACCAGTTTCACCATCGCCTCGACATGCGCAATCGGCGTTTCCGGGGTAATGCCGTGGCCAAGATTGAAGATCAACGGTCCGCTTCCCAGGCTCTCCAGGATCGCGCTGACGCCGTCGGCCAGCACCTTGCCGCCGGCGACCAGCCGCAGCGGATCGAGATTGCCCTGGACGGCCCCTTCCCGCTGCAACGCCTTCGCTGTCTCCAGCGGCACCGTCCAGTCGATCCCCAGCCCCGTGACGCCGGTCTTCTCGCGATAGCTCCGGTAGCGCGCACCGGCGCCCTTGGGAAAACCGATGATCGGCACATCGGGATGGACCGCTCGAACCTGCCTGACGATCTCGGCCACCGGCTCGACGCAGAACAGCTCGAAACAAGCATCGTCGAGCACGCCGGACCAGGAATCGAATATCTGCACCACATCGGCGCCGGCCTCGATCTGCCTGATGAGATAGGCGGCCGAATGATCGGCCAGCACCTTGAGCAGCCGACGAAACGCCGCCGGCTCGCGATAGGCGAACAGCCGCGCCGGCGCCTGGTCCGGCGTGCCGTGCCCGGCGATCATGTAGGTCGCCACCGTCCATGGCGCGCCGCAGAAGCCGATCAGCGTGATTTCATCGGGCAGTTTCGTCCGCAACCGGCGAACCGTCTCGTAGACCGGTTCGAGATTCACGTGAAACACCGTGCTGTCCAGGGCCGCGATTTCAGCCGCCGTGATCGGCGTCAGCAGCGGCCCTCGCCCCTCTTCGAAGCGCACGTCGCGGCCAAGCGCATGCGGAACGACAAGGATGTCGGAGAACAGGATCGAAGCGTCGAAGCCGAAGCGCTCGATTGGCTGCATGGTCACCTGGAAGGCAAGGTCGGGATCATAGCAGAGGTCGAGGAATGAACCTGCGCGTCGGCGCGTCTCGCGGTATTCCGGCAGATAGCGCCCGGCCTGGCGCATCATCCAGAGCGGCGGCGGAAACACCGTCTCACCCTTCAGCACGTCCAGCATGATCCGTCTTGCAGGCATAGAGCGCTCGCCTCTCCCGGCTTTCTCTTTAATCAAATATCTTATTTTAAAGAATCTTCTGATTCTAAGAGTCTGTTGGTTGTGGTGGTTGTCACCTGTCCCGCTTTGGCCGTCAAAACACCAGCAAGCATATTGTCGCGCATTTCCAATCGCCGCTTGCATGGTTCTGGGGACGAGCCGGAATCTTCCATTGGACTCAACACGCTAGAGCAGCGATCCTGCAGGTACGTCCTGTGGACAGACAAAAGGCAGAAATCTTCGTCCACGGACTTGTCCCCAGCCGCCCGACGAAGCCTACAGCGCATCGAATTGTGGACAAACCGGCATCTGATACAGTCGCTCCGGCCGGCGGGTTTTCCGAACCCTGCTTTATCCACATCCGCCCACAGCCCTAGGTAAACCCTGTGAACAAACCCCAGAGCTTCTTCCACCTGCACCTGATCTCCGACGCCACCGGCGAAACGCTGCTCGCGGCCGGCCGTGCGGCTTCGGCGCAATACAAGGATGCGCGCGCCATCGAGCACATCTACCCGCTCATCCGAACCGAAAAACAGGTGGCCAAGGTGTTCGAGGACATTGAGGAGGAGCCGGGCATCATTCTCTACACCGTCGTCGACCAGAAGCTGGCGCGCGGCATCGACGAGCGCTGCGCCGCCATGGGCCTGCCCTGCGTCTCCGTGCTGGAGCCGGTGCTCACCGTCTTCCAGTCCTATCTGGGCACGCCGGCCGGCCGCCGCGTCGGCGCCCAGCACGTCCTCGATGCCGAATATTTCCGCCGCATCGACGCACTCAACTTCACCATGGAACATGATGACGGCCAATTGCCGGCCAATATGGACGATGCCGACATCGTGCTGGTCGGCATTTCGCGCACGTCCAAGACGCCGACCAGCATCTATCTCGCCAACAGGGGCATCAAGACCGCCAACATTCCGATCGTGCTCGGCGTGCCGGTGCCCGAAAGCCTGGTCAACGCCAGGACGCCGCTGATCGTCGGCCTTGTCGCCACCGCCGAACGCATCTCGCATGTCCGCCAGAACCGCATCCTCGGCAACAGCAGCGCCTATGTGCCAGGCGACTATGTCGACCGCGCCGCCATCAGTGAGGAGCTCGCCTATGCCCGCCAGATCTGTACCCGCCATGGCTGGCCGATGATCGACGTCAGCCGCCGCTCGATCGAGGAGACGGCGGCGGCAATCGTTGCCCTGCGGGGGAAGACGCGGTAGGTGCAGATGAGAGAAGTGAGGGGTGCGCGATGGAACGCCAACCCTGGGTGAACCAGCATGACCGAAAAAATCATCCTCGCCTCCGGCAGTCCGTTCCGCAAGGCGATGCTCCTCGGTGCCGGCATCGACGTCGAGGCGGTTGCGCCTGATGTCGACGAGCGCGCGCTCGAGGCGCCCCTGCAAGGCAGCGGCGCCTCGCCCGAGGATGTCGCGCTGGTGCTGGCCGAAGCCAAGGCCACCGAAGTGAGCGGGCGCAGGCCCGGCGCGCTGGTGCTCGGCTGCGACCAGACGCTGTCGCTCGGCGACGAGGTGTTCCACAAGCCGGCCGACATGGAAGGGGCGCGCCGCCATCTGCTGGCGCTGTCGGGAAGGACCCATCAGCTCAACAGCGCCGCGGTCCTGGTCCGCGACGGCCAGGTGCTGTGGCGCCATGTCGGCATCGCCAGCCTCACCATGCGCAAGCTTGACCCGGCCTTCATCGGCCGCCATCTGGCGCGCGTCGGCTCAAGGGCGCTGTCGAGCGTCGGCGCCTACCAGGTCGAAGGCGAAGGCATCCAGCTCTTCGAGAAGATCGAGGGCGACCACTTTACCATTGTCGGCCTGCCGCTGCTGCCGCTGCTGGCCGAACTGCGCACGCTGGGAGCGATCGATGGCTGAGGCGACCAAAAAGGCCTTCGTCACCGGTCACCCGATCAAGCATTCGCGCTCGCCGAAGATCCACGGCCACTGGCTGGCCAGATACGGCATCGACGGCAGCTACCAGGCGATCGATGTCGCGCCGCAGGATTTCGCCGAATTCCTGAGCACATTGCAGGCGAACGGCTATTTCGGGGGCAATGTCACCATCCCGCACAAGGAGGCCGCCTTCGCCCTGGTCGAGCACCTTGACGAGGCGGCCCAGCAGATCGGCGCGGTCAACACGCTGTGGCTGGAGGACGGCCAATTGTGGGGCGGCAACACCGACAGCCATGGCTTCGCCGCCAATCTCGACGATCACGCGCCGGGCTGGGCATCCAATGGCCCGGCGGTGGTGCTCGGCGCCGGCGGCGCCTCGCGCGCCGTCATCCACGCGCTGAAGCAGCGGGGCATCCACGATATCCGCATCGTCAATCGCACGCTTGCCCGGGCGGCGGAGTTGCGCGACCGGTTCGGCGTCGGTGTCTCGGCGCACGGCATGGCGGTGACCGGTGAACTGCTTGCCGATGCCGGCCTGCTCATCAACACCACGGCGCTCGGCATGCAAGGCAATGAGGGTCTCGCCGCCGACCCGGCCCTTTTGCCGGACCACGCGATCGTCACCGACATCGTCTATGTGCCGCTCGAGACGCCGCTGCTTGCCGCGGCAAGCGCGCGCAAGCTGAAGACGGTGGACGGTCTCGGCATGCTGCTCAACCAGGCGGCGCCGGGTTTCGAACGCTGGTTCGGCGTCCGGCCCCGTGTCACACCCGAATTGCGCGCGCTCGTCGAAGCCGATCTGGCGCCAAAACCATGATCGTGCTCGGCCTCACCGGTTCGATCGGCATGGGCAAGTCGACCACCGCGAAAATGTTTGCCGAGGCCGGCGTCCCGGTCCACGATTCCGACGAGACGGTGCATCGCCTCTATGCCGGCAAGGCAGCCCCCCTGGTCGAGGCCGCCTTTCCAGGAACCACCGGCGCCGGAGGCGTCGACCGGGCAAAGCTCGGCGCTCGGGTGCTTGGCGATGCGGCCGCGCTGAAAAGGCTGGAAGCGATCATCCATCCGCTGGTGCGCGCCGACGCCGACGCGTTCCTGGCGCGCAACCGCGCCGCCGGCGCGCCGCTTGCCGTCCTCGACATTCCGCTCCTGTTCGAAACCGGCGGCCGCGACCGCGTCGACAAGGTCGTCGTCGTCACCGCGCCGGCCGAAGTCCAGCGCCAGCGCGTGCTGGCGCGGCCCGGCATGAACGAAGAGAAACTCGCCTCCATCCTGGCCAGCCAGGTGCCGGATGCGCAAAAGCGCCGCCAGGCCGACTTCGTCATCGATACCAGCCGGGGCCTGGATGCCGCGCGGGCTGAGGTCAAAGCTATCATCGCGGATTTGAGAGGTTAGATCGGCGCCTCTTTTCCGTCTCCCACAGGGGGAGAAGGAAAAAAGTCATTGCCCATTGCCATTTTGTTCCGCTCTCACGATTCTGCTCACCAGGAGCGACTGATTCGATGCGTGAGATCATTTTCGATACGGAAACCACCGGCCTCGACATGCGCGACGACCGCATCATCGAGCTTGGCGGCGTCGAGCTGGTCAACCGCTTTCCAACCGGCAAGACCTTCCACCACTACATCAACCCGCAGGGCCGCTCGATCCACGCCGAGGCGCAGGCCGTGCACGGCATCAGCATGGCGGACCTGCAAGGCAAGCCGTCCTTCGCCGAGATCGTCGAGGAGTGGATCGCCTTCACCGACGGCGCCAAGCTGGTCGCACACAATGCCACCTTCGACATCGGCTTCCTCAATGTCGAGTTCGGCCGGCTCGGCCATCCGGCCGTCGACATCGGGCGCGTCGTCGACACGCTGGCGCTGGCGCGGCGCAGGCATCCGATGGGTCCCAATTCGCTCGACGCGCTCTGCCGGCGCTACGGCATCGACAATGCGCGGCGCACCAAGCACGGCGCCTTGCTGGATTCGGAGCTGTTGGCCGAAGTCTATATCGAGCTGATCGGCGGCAAGCAGACGGCTCTGATCCTGGACACCGTTTCAGTGCAGATGAACGGCGCGGGCGAAGTGGCAGACATCGATATCTCGGTCGGCGCGCGGCCGATCGCCCTGCCCCCGCGCCTGAGCGAAGCCGAGCGCGCTGCGCATGCCGGCATGGTCGCCACGCTTGGCGAGAAGGCGCTTTGGCTGAAGGTGATGGGCGCCTAGGACGCGTCGTTCTCCTCGCCTTCGTCATCGTACGGCGGAGCAGGAGCGAAGCGACGTCGCGGAGACCCTAGGATGACGAGGTCGGGGGCTCTGCGGCCAAACCGGCCGCACCAGCCTCTAAAACGAAAAACCCGGCGCGAGGCCGGGTCTTTCTGCAATATTCGTACGAGCCGGAATCAGCTCACCTGGACCTTCGACGCTGCCTGGTCCTCGGCCAGCTTCTGCTGGAACATTTGCGCGAAATCGATCGGGTCGAGCATCAGCGGCGGGAAGCCGCCATTGCGCGTCGCCTCGGCGATGATCTGCCGGGCGAACGGGAACAGCAGCCGCGGGCATTCGATGAACAGGATCGGCAGCATGTGTTCCTGCGGGAAGCCGCTGATGGCGAAAACGCCGCCATAGACCAGCTCGACATTGAACAGCACTTCCTGGTCGAAGGACGCCTTGGCGTTCAGCGTCAGGTTGACGTCGAACTGCTTGTCGGAGAGCGGGTTGGCATTGACGTTGACGTTGATGGCGATGCCGGGCGCCTTGTCGCGGCCGCGCAGCGAGTTCGGCGCGCCGGGGCTCTCGAAGGAAAGATCCTTCACATACTGGGCAAGGACGTTGAGCGAGGGCTGCGCCGTGTTGCCGTTTCCGTTGGCGCCGACCGGCGCGTCATCTTTGCTGGCCATGAGCCTTGTGTCCTTTTGCCTGGGCAGCATTGCTGACCGAATTGAAATCGGGCGTTCGCTACCATGGCCGGCATGACAAGACAAGGTTTGCCGCCTTGCGACCGGAGGGGATCCAGACTGCGTCGAGATTCAGGTCAGGCCGGCATCACCTGAACATCAATATAGCCTCAGTCGTCCTTCAGCCGGCGCCATGGCGAATTGTGGTCCGGCCCGCGCTTGAAATCGTCTTCGCGCGAATAATCGCCGTCGTCGAGGTCGATGACCCTGTCGCGCGGCCGGCCGCGGAAGCCGCCGGCCGAGAAATTCGTCGCTACCACGATGCGGCCCTTGAGCCTGCGCCAGGCAAGGTCGCGCACCGGCGGCAGGAACAAGAGAATGCCGAAAATGTCCGATATGAAGCCCGGGATGATCAGCAGGATCGCGGCGAGCACGATCATGGCGCCGTGCGCGAGCTGACGGCTCGGATCGCGGCCGGCGCCCATCTCGGTGCTGATGCGGCTCATGACGCCAAAACCCTGATGCCTGAGCAGCAGCGCCCCGGCGATGCTCGACGCGAGCACCAGGCCGACCGTCGCCAGCGCGCCGATCTGGCGCCCGACGATGACGAAGCCGGCGATCTCCAGCAGCGGAAGCGCCAGAAGAAAAACGGGAAATAACGAAATGCGCAAGTCTTGCCGATCCTTCCGATCGTTCTGGCGTTGGTCTGCTTTGCCTGCCAGCGGCCGCCGGCCGCTGGCGCCGAGGCTGTTAGATAGGTATGGCTGCCTTTGATTTGAATGATTGCGCCTTGCGTTCTATATGGTTTGCATGTTGAACGCTATGCGACCGCTGCCCTGTTGGCCGGGCGGTCCGGCCGAGGGCAGGATTGATTGGCGGAAGATATGGGTTTCTTCGACTTCGGCACGATTTTCTTTCTGATTGCGGCAGTTGTGATCTTTTTCCAGCTGCGCAATGTGCTGGGCCGTCGTACCGGCAGCGAACGGCCGCCTTTCGATCCCTACACCGCCGCCCGCACCGGCGACAAGGATGCGCAGAAGTCCGAGAACGTCGTGTCGCTGCCGCGCAAGCGCCAGCCCGGCGAGCCGACCGGCGAGGTCTATGCGGCCATCGACGCCTTTGCCAAGCCCGGAACCGACCTCAACAAGGGCCTGCGCACGATCAAGGACAACGATCCGTCCTTCGACCCGAAGGGTTTCGTCGACGGCGCCAAGATGGCTTACGAGATGATCGTCATGGCCTATGCCGACGGCGATCGCAAAACGCTGAAGAACCTTCTGTCGCGCGATGTCTATGACGGTTTCGTCGCCGCGATCGGCGAGCGCGAGGCGCGGTCGGAAAAGATCCAGTCCTCCTTCGTCGGCATCGACAAGGCCGACATCGTCTCGGCCGAGATGAAGGGCGGCGAGGCGCATGTCACGCTGCGCATCATCAGCGAGCTGATTTCGGCGACGCGCGACAAGGCCGGTGCGGTCATCGACGGCGACCCCGAAACCGTCGCCGAGGTCAAGGACGTCTGGACCTTCGCCCGCGACACGCGCTCGCGCGACCCGAACTGGAAGCTCGTCGCCACCGAAGAAGAAGATTGAATCCCTGACCGCGGCGGGCCTGTCGTGTCCTTCCATCAGGCATTTAGCGAAAGATCCTTCGGCGCTCTGCCCGGCTGGGATGACGACGACCATCTGGCGGCCTTGGAGGCCTTTCGCCGCTCCGCCTTCCATGTCCTGGCCAAGCCCTATCGCAGCGGCGCGCTCGGCGTCGACTTCGACGCCTTTGCCGGTGCCTATGCCGAGGCGCGCGCGGCCCCTCCTGCCAGCCGGTCGGAGGCCCGCGCCTTCTTCGAGCGTCATTTCGTCCCCATGCAGGTGCGTCCAGAGACCGGCGCCGGCCTCGTCACCGGCTTCTACGAACCGGAGGTCGAGGCCTCGCCGGTGCGCACGGAGCGTTTTGCCGTGCCGCTTCTGTCGCGTCCCGCCGATCTCGTCGATGTCGACGACGCCAACCGGCCCGACGGAATGGACCCCTATCTCGCTTTCGCGCGCCGGACGCCGGACGGGCCGGCCGAATATTTCGACCGCGGCGCGATCGAGCGCGGCGCGCTCGCCGGCAAGGGCCTGGAGATCGCCTGGCTGGCCGACAAGGTCGATGCCTTCTTCATCCATGTGCAGGGCGCGGCGCGGCTTCTCATGACCGACGGCCGGCTGTGCCGCGTCACCTATGCCGCCAAGTCCGGCCAGCGCTTCACCGGGCCCGGCAAGGTGTTGAGCGAGTTCGGCGAGATCCCGCTGGAAAACGTGACGATGCAGTCGATCCGCGTCTGGTTCAGGGCGCATCCGGGCCGCGTCGACGAGATCCTGTGGCGGAACCGTTCCTATATCTTCTTCCGCGAGGCCGCGGTCGAGGACGCAACGCTCGGGCCGATCGCCGCCGCCAAGGTGCCGCTGACGCCGGGCCGCTCGATCGCCGTCGACCGGCTGCTGCACACATTCGGCACGCCCTTCTACATCGATGCGCCATCGCTGACGGCTTTCGAGGCAAAACCGTTCCGGCGCCTCATGATCGCGCAGGACACCGGCTCCGCCATCACTGGGCCGGCGCGCGGAGATCTCTTCGCCGGGTCGGGCGATGCCGCCGGCGAGATTGCCGGCGTGGTGCGCAATCCGGCCGATTTCTACGCACTGGTGCCGCGCCCGCTCGTCTCGGGGTCCAAGCCATGACCCGCCGCAGCGACAGATTGAGCGAGGACGACCGGGTGCTGTGGAACCTGGTGGCGCGCACGGCCAAGCCGCTGAAGGGCAAGGCCGCCGTGCCTGTCCCGGATTTCGGCATCGAGGCGAAGCCGGCGCCGACGCAACAAGCCCGGCCCGTTGCCGGTCCGGCAGGCGCGGCGAAGCCGAAGGCCCAGCATGTCTCCCATGTGCTCGACGAGCCGACGCTGGACAAACTATCGAAAGGCCGGCTGCCCATCGAAGGCCGCGTCGACCTGCACGGCATGACGCAGGACGAAGCCTATTCGCTGCTGTTTTCCTTCCTGCACCGCGCGCATGCCGGCGGCATCCGCTATGTCCTGGTCATCACCGGCAAGGGCTCTTCGTCGGGCGGCGACGGCGTGCTGCGCCGCGCGGTGCCGGCCTGGCTCTCAACGCCGGCGTTCCGGCCGCTGGTCTCCAGTCACGACCACGCCGCGCGCAACCATGGCGGCTCGGGCGCGCTCTATGTCAGGCTGCGGCGGGTCCGGTCGTGAGGATGGGCTCGTGACCCCGTTAGGCGAGAGGCTGCGAGCGCTGAGGGCCGAGCGCGGCGTCACCCAGAAGGACATGGCCGCCGCCATCGGCGTCAGCGCCGCCTATCTGTCGGCGCTCGAGCATGGAAGGCGCGGCGCGCCGACCTGGACGCTGATCCAGAAGATCATCGGCTATTTCAACATCATCTGGGACGACGCGGAGGAACTGGCGCGACTGGCCGAAGGCTCGCATCCGCGCGTCAGGCTCGACACGTCGGGCCTGAGCCCGGCCGCGACCGAGCTTGCCAACCTCCTGGCCGAGAACATCGAAAAGCTCGACGAGGAGGAACTGCGCGGCATAACCTTCTCTATCCGAGCGGCGCTGGGACGACGGCGGTAGGCCGGGTTTGCCCGGCTCTCGCGGCGGCTGAGCTCCCGATCGCGAAACGGCGGCCCGCCAGCAGCAGCCGGCGGGCCGCCGTGATGAGATCAGTTCTTGCCGGCCGTGCTGCCGCCATTGCCACCGCGGCCGTGATCACCATGGCCGCGGCCACCATTGCCGCCGCCAAGGCAGTCCGATGCGCCGGCGGCGCCGCAACAGCGGCCGCTCCACAGGTCGTTGAGATTGGTGTTGGCGCAGCTTCGAATGGTCTGATCGGCGAGAGCGGATCCGGCCATGCCCAACACCGCGACGGCGGCGAGAAGGGTGTTACGCAGGAAAGCAGTCATTTGAAGTCTCCATGGTTGGTTTCGGTTCACGGCTGTGTGTCGCCGGCCGGGCCGAAATGGTTCATGGAGGGTGGGAATTTTTTTGGGGAGTGCGCGAGGCGCGTGACTGCAACGTCGGCGCCGCCCCTGATCCGCCTGCCGGCACCTTCTCCCCGTATAGGACGGGGAGAAGGGAGACAGCCGCGCCCTTGGCGTATTTCTTGCGACGTCGGCAATTGGGGAAATCGTCGATGACAGCGTCTTTCTCCCCGTCACTATACGGGGAGAAATGCCCGGCAGGGCAATGAGGGGCGGGGCCGACATCCGGCGGTTGGGCGCGCCGCCCGCCGCAGTCCCTACTCCACGGACCCCACCAGCACCTGCTGGCCGCCGCGGATCGAGACCCAGCGGCCGGTGTTGTCGATCGCCTGGCGCTTGAGGAAATGGTAGCCGGTGTCGTCCCAGGCCTTGACCTTGTCGGTCAGATTGTCGAGCACATAGTCGCCCCTGTCGGTGCGCACCGTCAGCACCGAGTGCCCTTCGCCGTCGGGTTTGCGCACCACGGTGATGAGAAGATCGGCAAGCGATATACCCATTCGGGACAGCAGGCGCCGTTTCTCCAGCACATAGTCCTCGCAGTCGCCGACGCCCTTGGCGGGATAGGCCCAGACCTCGTCCTTGCCATAGATGTCCATGTCGCTCATCGGCTTGACGGCGGCATTCACCCTGGCGGTGACCTTGGCCAGCTTGCGCCACAATCTGTCCGTCATCGCGGCTGGCGCAAGATTGCCGGGACGGATCGCGCATTCGCGGGCATTGAGCCTGCAGAAATCATAATGGCCGATCGGTTGCGACGCGACGCCGCCGGTCGTCATCGCTCCGGCCGCCAGGGCCGGTGCCACCCAGCCTCCCATCATTGTCGCCAGTCCGGCTACTGCGCACGCACGAAGCGCTCGCGCCATTGGTGAGGAATTCATTGTCCCCGCTCGCCCTTGTTATTAATGAAAGGTTAAGGGCGATCTACAGTCCGTGTCAATTACCACGATTGGGTGATTTGCGACATGGTTACCCGCGAGACGCATGGCAGCGGCACCCGTGCGACAGGCCTGCCCGGCCTGTCCGGCGCTATCGGGCCGGCAATGCAGGCTGCCTATCTTTTGGCGGTGCGGACCAGCTTCGGTTTCACGGCGACCCGGTTCTGGCGGCCATAGCTGGTGATGAAGTCGACGATGCGCGGCACGATCTCGGCGCGGAAGCGCGAACCGTTGAAGACGCCGTAGTGCCCGACCGCGGGCTGCATGTAATGCGCCTTCCTGTCGGCGGGAATGTTGACGCACAGATCATGCGCCGCCCGCGTCTGGCCAAGGCCCGAAATGTCGTCGTTCTCGCCCTCCACCGTGAACAGCGCGACATTGCGGATGGCCGAGGGATCGATCGGCGTGCCGCGATGCGTCATCTCGCCCTTGGGCAAGGCGTGCCGGACAAACACCGTGTCGACCGTCTGCAGGTAGAACTCCGCCGTCAGGTCCATCACCGCCAGATACTCGTCGTAGAAGTCGCGGTGCTTCTCGGCGCTGTCGCCGTCATGCTTCACAAGGTGCATGAAGAAGTCCTTGTGGGCGATGATGTGGCGGTCGAGGTTCATGCTCATGAAGCCCGAAAGCTGCAGGAAGCCTGGATAGACCTCGCGGCCGAAGCCCGGCACCGGCCAGGGCGCGCGCATCACGACATTGTCGCGGAACCAGTCTATGCCCTTCTCCTCGGCCAGAAGGTTGACCGCGGTCGGGTTGCGGCGCGTGTCGATCGGCCCGCCCATCAGGGTCATCGTCGCAGGAACGAAGGGGTCGCCGCGCGTTTCCATCAGCGCCACGGCCGCCAGCACCGGCACGGAAGGCTGGCAAACAGCCATCACATGCGTGTCGGGGCCCAGCACATGCAGCATGTCGACGACATAGTCGATATAGTCGTCGAGATCGAATTGGCCGTCGGCCGTCGGCACCATGCGGGCGTCGATCCAGTCGGTGATGTGCACGTCGGCATGGGGCAGCATGGCTTCGACCGTGCCGCGCAGCAGCGTCGCATAGTGGCCCGACATCGGCGCCACGATCAGAAGCTTCGGATCGCGCCGCCGCCCGGCGGGAACGGCGCGCTCGAAATGCACCAGGTTGCAGAACGGCCGCGACCAGACGGTCTTCTCGGTCACTGCCACGCTCTTCCAGTCGACCACCGTCTTGTCGAGGCCGAATTGCGGCTTGCCGTAGCGGCGCGTGGTGCGCTCGAACAACTCGGCGCCCGCCGCGATCGAGCGGCCCCAGGACGTGTGCGAGAACGGATTGAGCGGGTTGGAATAGAACAGCCGCACCGCATCGGCATAGAGACGGGCCGGCTGCAGGGCGGCGTGGTTCATTTCATAGAGCTGGTAGAACATCCGTTTACCCCGCTGCGGCCTGCGACCGAAGGGGCGGCGAGCAGTGCCTGACCCTAACTGTCTCGCGGGGAAGTTAACAACTAATTGCTGCGATGCAATACGTCACGTGGCGTGATCTATACGCATTCTTGGTCCAAAGCGTTGGAAATCAGCCTTGGACGGTACAAGCCGGCTCATTGTGCAGGTGCGAAGGCCCGCCAGGCGGCCCGGCCCTCGGGCCGGGCAGTGGTGGTCAGACGCGCGCCATGCAGACCGCGGTGTGGCCCGAACCGATGAAGCCGAGCTGGCCGGCGGCACCCTTCGACAGGTCGAGCACGCGTCCCCGGATGAACGGTCCGCGATCGTTGATGCGCACCACGACGCTGCGGCCATTGTTCTGGTTGGTGACCCGCAGCTTGGTGCCGAAAGGCAGCGTGCGGTGTGCGGCGGTCAAGGCCGAAGGGTTCATCCGTTCGCCCGACGCGGTCCTGGAGTGCAGGGCGTACCAGGAAGCGCGGCCGCATTGACCGGCGGCGGAGGCGGCTGGAGTGGCGGAGGCGCCGACCATCAGGCCAGCAGCGATCGTCACCGCGGCAAGCGCGGTCCGGTTGTTGTTATTCATATTTGGGGGAAGGCTCCGTTTTTGACAGGCCCCAGCCGTTACGGAGACAATAAGGCACGAAATGCGGCAATCATCTGGCGGTTCCATGGCGCCGGCACACGTTTGGAGTCGCCCGGTAACAGTCTGTCAGTGATTTCCCGACGGTCAGCGATCAACTCACGATGATGTTCCAGCGGATATCCATGTCTTGTTTGACAAGATCGAGCGGCAACATCCAAGTAGAAGATGCTGCTGCCGAACCGATTCCTTTGCCTCTTTCATCGCGACGGCGACGACGCGACCGATCAACTTCGGAAGGGAGAATCCGGCAATGAGACTGATCAAAAATCTGCTGACGTTGATTGTGCTGGCCGTCGGCGCGCTGTGGTCGCTGCAAGGCATCGGCGCGATCGGCGGCAGCTTCATGACCGGCCAGTCGCAATGGCTCACCATCGGCATCATCGTCATGCTGGTCGGTCTCGCCGGGCTCGTGTGGGCGAACCGTTCGCGCGGTTGAGCCGCTCTCACTGCGACCAGTACTGCCAGGCCCAGTAGAAGCTTTCGTCTCGCGGCGGCAGGCGGTCACGCCCGGCCGGGAGTCGGACGGGCGCCGGCGAGCGCGGACCGTCCTCCCTTGTCGCCTTGTCCTCCTCTATCGCCTTGCCATCGGATGTCAGGCCCAGCAGCCAGGTGCCAAAATGGGCGAACAGCATGGCGGTGGAATGGGTCATCGTCATCTCCGTTTCCCGATCATTCGCGTCCCGCCCACGGCACGAGCGCGCGCTCGATCCTGCGGATGGCGAATTCGAGCACGAAGGCGATGGCCGCGATCACCAAAATGCCCATGACCACCACGTCGGTGACCAGGAACTGCGCCGCCGACTGGATCATGAAGCCAAGCCCGCGCGTCGCCGCCACCAGTTCGGCGGCGACCAGCGTGGACCACCCGGCGCCGAGAGCGATGCGCAGTCCGGTCAGGATCGACGGCAGCGCGCTGGGCAGGATCACGTGGCGGACCACCTGGCGCCTCGTCGCGCCAAGCGAACGCGCGGCGTTGATGCGCTCCTGCGAGACGCCGCGGACGCCGGACGCGGTCGACAAGGCCACCGGCGCCAGCATGGCGATGGCTATCACCAGGACCTTGGACGGCTCGCCGATGCCGAACCAGATGATGACCAGCGGCAGATAGGCGAGCGGCGGGATCGGCCGCAGGAATTCCAGCAGCGGATCGAAAATGCCGCGGCCGACGGTGCTGATGCCGATGGCGAGGCCAACCGGCACGCCGACGAGGAGCGCCGCGATGAGCGCGGCGAACACCCGCCCCAGGCTGGCGGCGATATGCTGGACGAGCGTTGCGTCGACAAAGCCGTCGCGGGCGACGATGATGAATTTGTTCCACACCGCGACAGGCGAGGGCAGGAATACCGGCGACACCAGTTGCAGGCGGGCCGACAGCGTCCACAGCGCCAGCACCAGAAGAATGGTGGCCGCGCTGACCATGCGCGCCGAAACGCCCTTGCGCTTCGGGACCGGGCGCGACCATGGCACCGACAGGCCGTCGGCCTCTTCGGTCCTGGGGCCGGAGCGTTCGGTGTAGGAGGAAATGGTCATGCCGCCTCTCCCTCGAAGATCGCGTCGGTCAGTTCGCCGCGCGCCGCGGCGAAGCCAGGATCGGCCTTGATGGCGCGGATGGCCTCGCCCGCTGCGTAGCGCCTGGAGAAGCCCGGCTCCAAGGTCCGCACCACCCGGCCCGGCCCGGGCGCCAGCACCACGATGCGGGTGGCGAGCACCAGCGCCTCGTCGATGCCGTGCGTGACCATAAGCACGCCGACCTTGCTTGCCGTCCACAGGTCGAGCAGCGTCGTCTGCATGCGCTCGCGCGTCAGCGCATCGAGCGCGCCGAGCGGCTCGTCGAGCAGCAGGAATTGCGGCTCGGCAGCCAGCGCCCGGGCAAGGCCGACGCGCTGGCGCATGCCGCCGGACAGCTCCCAGATGCGCTTGTCGCCGGCATCGGTGAGCTTGACCAGGCCGAGCAATTCGTCGGCGCGGCGCGCCCGCTCGGATGGCCCGACACCGCGCAGCCTGAGCGCGAAGGCGACGTTCTCGCGCGCCGTCAGCCAAGGAAACAGCGCGTCGTTCTGGAACACCACCGCACGGTCCGAACCGGGTGCTGCGATCGGCCGGCCGTCGATCGCGGCCGTGCCGCGTGCCGGCGCGACAAAGCCGGCGGCTACATTGAGCAGCGAGGTCTTGCCGCAGCCGGAACGGCCGACAAGGACGACGAAGTCATCGCTGGCGACGTCGATCGATACCCGCTCGACGGCGGGTGCGGGCTGGCCGTCATAGTGGATCGAGATTCTGTCGAGCACGAGATGCGACATGAGCCCTCGCAGGAGTTCGTTGAAGTGCGCCTGCCCGAAGCCGCGCCTCGTCAGCGGCTCCGGGACAGACGACACGCGGCGTCAGGAAAGCCGCGCGCGTCTCATCGGGGCGCCACCTGCCCGTCGTGGCATGGGGCGCTCCAACGCTCGGGTCAGTTCGAGGCCAGCGCCTCGGTGACGTATTTCGATGTCACATATTTCGAATAGTCCGGCAGCACGGCGTCTACCTTGCCCTGCTCCTTGAGGAAGGCGGACGCGGCCGCGATCGCCTTGACCGTGCCGCCGCCGAGGAACTTGTCGGAGGCCTGTTCTTCGAGTGTCGGGAAGACGTAGCCCTTGAGCAGTTCAGGCACTTCCTCGACCTTGGCGCCGGTCAGCTTGGCGATCTCGGCCGCCTGCGGCGACGCTGCCGACCAGGCGTCGGGCTTAGCCAGGTACTCGGCATAGGCCGCACCCGTCACCTTGACGAAGTCGCGCACCGCTTCCGGGTTCTTTTCGGCAAAGTCGGTGCGCACGATCCAGGCGTCGAAGGTCGGCGCGCCCCAGGCGGCGACCTGGGAGGAATCCAGCACCACCTTGCCTGATGTCTTGACCTGGCCGAGCGCCGGATCCCAGACATAGGCCGCATCGATATCGCCGCGCGAAAAGGCAGCGGCGATTTCCGGCGGCCTGAGATTGAGGATCTCGACCGATTTCGGGTCGACATTCTCATGTTTCAGCGCGGCAAGCAGGCTGTAATGCGTCGTCGAGACGAAGGGCACGGCCACCTTCTTGCCGGCGAGGTCGGCGACCTTCTCTATGCCGGCGCCGTTGCGTGCGACCAAGGCCTCGGATGGCCCGATCAGGCCGACGACGAAGATGGTCTGGACCGGCAATTCGCGGCTCGCCGCCGCCGCCAGCGGGCTCGAACCGACATAGCCGATGTCTACCGAGCCGGATGCGACCGCGGCGATGACATCGGCGCCGGAATCGAATTTGCGCCAGTCGATGGCGGCGTTGGTAGCCTTTTCATAGGCACCATCGGCCTGCGGCACCTTGGAGGGTTCGACCACCGTCTGGTAGCCGATGGTGATCTTGAGGTCGTCGGCAAAAGCCGGGCCGAGGAAGGCGGCGCCGGCAAGTGCGGCCGTAGACAGGAGAAGGATGCGTCGCGAAATGGTGGTGGACATCAAGGGCTCCATGAAACAGGGGAAAACCGGATTGCTTCATGATAGTCCGCTAATTCTACGGTTCTTGTAGAGTTAAATTCTTCTAGCGGGGCTGGATTTGTTGGAAAAAGCTGCCGGTGCCGAGGTCCCCAGGCGGATTTGGCGGCTATGGCGCTTCAAGAGTGGCGAGATCATCACGTTCGGGAAGCTCCAGCCACCGCTACGGCCTCCGATCGCGAACGAGAATTCACGTTGCAGCCGCTTGAAAGGCAAATCCATGCTTCAGATGGATTGGAATTTAAAAACGTGTTCCGCCTGTTCGCGTTTAAGTATAGTAAACTTATCAACATAGAGACTTGGAGGCGACGATGAGAGGTCATACCCATCCGTATCGCGGCGATCGCCGGTGGCACCGGTCTCGGGCCGTCGCGCCACGGTTTGTGTCCCCGGCATCACAAGTCAGGTCCAAAATCGCCGCAATGGCTTGAAAATCAAGCAAGATCAATCGCGATTGGCTTGTATATCATGCCGGTAGAATTTATGTCATGGATGCTTGAGCGCGGCGGGAGGCACGCCAGGCGTTTCGCAACGGATGGCCTCGAGCCATCGCATGACAGAGAAACGTTCGGATCATGCTCACCAAGAAAGGCAAGTACGGCCTCAAGGCGCTCGTCCATCTGGCGCGGATGCCGGCCGGGCAGCTTGCCTTCGTCAACGACATCGCGACCGGCAACAACATCCCGAAGAAGTTTCTCGACGCCATCCTGGGCGAACTGCGCAATGCCGGTTTCGTGCAGAGCCGCAAAGGCAAGGATGGCGGCTATCGCCTGGCGCGGCCACCGGAGGAAATCAGGGTCGGCCATGTCGTGCGTGTGCTCGACGGCCCGCTGGCGCCGATCCCTTGCGCCAGCCGTACCCAATACCAGCGCTGCGAAGACTGTAACGAGGCGACATGCCAGGTTCGACATCTGATGCTGGAAGTCCGGCAAGCGATCGCCGAGGTGCTCGACCAGCGCAGCCTCGCCGAGATGCGCGACATCGGCCTCGACGACCTTGGGGTCGCAAGGGGCCTCGACGACCTCTCGGTCGCGAGCGACGATCTGCCGGTTGCGGTGAAGGCCTGACGCCGGCGCGTCGCACGGGGCTGGCATGAGCGGCCGCGGCAACTCGATCATCATCGTCGGCGGCGGCGCCAGCGGGGTCGTGCTCGCCGCGCATCTGCTGAGACAGCCCAATCCCGACCTTCGCGTCACGCTGGTCGAGAAGCGCCCGCATTTCGGCCAGGGCATCGCCTATTCCACATTGCTCTCCGCGCATGTGCTGAACGTCAGCGCCGCCGGTATGAGCGCCTATGCCGACGATCCCGGCAATTTCTGGCGCTGGCTGCTGGAACGCGACCTGGCAACGCCCGAGCAGGCGCCGGTCTACGCGCCGCGCAGCATCTATGCCCGCTATCTCGGCGAATTGCTGGACGATCTCGAGGCGCGCGAGAGGGAGACCGGACGCCTCCGGCTGATCCATGAGGAAAGCCTGTCGATCTCGCCCACGGCCTCGGGGGTGGAAGTGGCGCTCGCCAACGGCACCAGCGTCGTCGCCCATCTGGCGGTGCTCGCCACCGGCCATGACGAGGTGCCGGCCATGGGGCAAGGCCATGCGGTTCGGATGGGGTCTGAGGCCGACACCGCGCTCGATCCCGACCGGAGCGTCATGGTGCTGGGAACGGGCCTCAGCATGGTCGACGCGTTCCTCGCCCTCGAACAGCGCGGCCACCGCGCCGAGATCGTCGCGGTGTCGCGGCGCGGCCTGCTGCCCTCGCCGCACCGCAAGGGCAATCCGATCAAGCTCGACGTCGCCGATATCCCGCTCGGCACCCAGCTTTCCTATTTCGTCGGCTGGTTCCGCGATTTGATCCGGGAAAACCAGAAGGCCGGCATCGACTGGCGCGACGTCGTCGACGGCCTTCGCCCGTTCAACCAGAAGATCTGGCAGAACTGGCCGGCCTCCGCCAAGCGTCGTTTCGTCGAGCACACCAAGGCGTGGTGGGACATCCACCGCCACCGCATGGCGCCCGAGGTCCATGCCCGCGTCACGCAAGCCGTGCAGTCCGGCCGCATCCGCCTCGTCGCCGGCCGTGTCGTCGACATCGCGGCGGGCGGCGAGTTCACGGTCCAGGTCCAGTCGCGCCACACCAAGCGGCTGGAGAGGTTCGAGGTCGCCCGCATCTATGATTGCTCCGGTATCGTCAGGGACATCTCGGCCTCGTCGAACAGCGTGGTGCGCTCGCTGGTCGACCGCGGGCTGGCGCGGCCGGATCCGCTGCGCATCGGCCTCGACGTGACGACCAATTGCGAGATCATCGCCGGCGACGGCACGGTGTCCAGGAAAATCCTCGCCGTCGGCCCGCTGACCAGAGGCACCTTCTTCGAGATCGACGCCATTCCGGATATTCGCGTCCAGTGTGCGAGGCTGAGCAAGCAGCTGCTGGGGTAAAGTGTTGACGTCGGCGCTCTACGGCAGGCCAGAGGGGGGACGTGCCGCACAGTCCTGCAGCCGTTGCGCGTCGCAACCCGGAATTTCATTCTCCATCTAGCCGGTCGATTGGCACGATTTATCTTCTTTCCCACTGCAAAGGGCTGGAAAAGAGGATACGCTGCCGCCCTGCACGAGGCGGCCGCTTGATCATGGAGCATCGATATGAGCAGGCACAAGATCGCGCCCTCGGATAGCGCCCCTTTGGAAAGCGCCGCTTCGGAAAACGCAACGTCGCGCCTGCGGCCGCCTTACGGATCGGTGCTCGACCTGATCGGCCAGACCCCCGTGGTCGAGCTGACCCAATTCGACACCGGCAAGTGCCGGCTGTTCATCAAGCTCGAAAGCCAGAATCCCGGCGGCTCGATCAAGGACCGTATCGCGCTGTCGATGATCGCGGCGGCCGAGAAGGAGGGCAGGCTGAAGCAAGGCGGCACGATCGTCGAGGCGACGGCCGGCAATACCGGCCTAGGCCTCGCGCAGGTAGGCATCCCCAAGGGATACCGCATCATCCTGGTCGTGCCCGACAAGATGTCGCGCGAGAAGATCCAGCACCTGCGCGCGCTCGGCGCGGAAGTGCGCATGACGCGCTCCGACGTCGGCAAGGGCCACCCCGAATATTATCAGGACATGGCCGAAAAGATCGCGGCCGAGCTGCCCGGCGCCTTCTACGCCAACCAGTTCGCCAATCCGGCCAACCCTGAGGCGCACGAAACCACCACCGGTCCGGAAATCTTTTCGCAGCTCGACGGCGATGTCGACGCGGTGGTGGTCGGCGTCGGCTCCGGCGGCACGCTGACCGGCCTTGGCCGGTTCTTCGCCAAGGCATCGCCGAAGACGGAAATGGTGCTGGCCGATCCGGTCGGCTCGGTGCTGGCGCCGCTGATCAAGACCGGCAAGATGGTGGAGGCCGGCAGCTGGACTGTGGAAGGCATCGGCGAGGACTTCGTGCCGCCCAATGCCGAGCTGTCGCTGGTCAAGAAGGCCTATTCCATATCGGACAAGCAGAGCATGCTGGCGGTGCGCGATCTCCTGTCCCGGGAAGGCATCCTGGCCGGCTCGTCTTCGGGCACGCTGCTGTCGGCCGCCTTGCGCTATTGCCGCGAGCAGACGTCGCCCAAGCGCGTCGTCACCTTCGTTTGCGACAGCGGCAACAAATATCTGTCGAAAGTCTTCGACGATTTCTGGCTGGCCGAGCAGGGGCTGGCCGAGCACGAGCAGCATGGCGACCTGCGCGACCTGGTGATGCGCACGCACCGCACCGGCGACACCGTCTATGTCGGTCCGGACGAGAGCCTGCTCAACGCCTATGGCCGCATGCGCCGCTCCGATGTCTCGCAGCTGCCGGTGCTCGACGACGGCAAGCTGGTCGGCATCGTCGACGAAAGCGACATTCTGGCCAAGGTCGACGGCCCCTATGAGGGCCGCTGGGAGCGCTTCAACGCGCCGGTACGCACGGCGATGACCTCCAATCTGCATACTTTGCAGGCCAGCCAGACGCTGGACGCGCTGCTGCCGGTATTCGACCGCAACGAGGTCGCCATCATCTTCGACGGCGACGAGTTCGTCGGCCTGATAACCCGCATCGACCTGATCAACCATTTGAGGCGCCGTGCACGATGACCGCATCCGGAAAGAACCGCCTGGCCTTCTCCACCCGCACCATCCATGGCGGCCAGAGCCACGATCCCCTGACCGGAGCGGTGATGGTGCCGATTTACGCCACCTCGACCTATGGCCAGCAGTCGCCCGGCGTGCACAAGGGCTTTGAATATGCCCGGAGCCAGAATCCGACGCGCTTTGCCTTCGAGCGCGCGGTGGCCGATCTCGAAAGCGGCTCGGCTGCCTTCGCCTTCGCCTCCGGGCTGGCGGCGATCGCCACCGTGCTGGAACTGCTCGATTCCGGCGCCCACATCGTCGCCACCGACGACATCTATGGCGGCTCCTTCCGCCTGATGGAGCGTGTGCGCAAGCGCTCCGCCGATCTCAAGGTGAGCTTCGTCGACTGCACCGACCTTGCGGTTATAGAGGCGGCAATCCGCCCGGAGACGAAAATGCTCTGGGTCGAGACGCCGACCAACCCGCTGCTGCGCATCGTCGATCTCGAAGGCGTCGCAGCCCTTGCAAGGCGCAAGGGCATCCTCTCGGTCGCCGACAACACATTCTGCAGCCCCTATTTGCAGCGGCCGCTGGAGCTCGGCATCGACGTCGTGGTGCATTCGACGACGAAGTACCTCAACGGCCATTCCGACATGGTCGGCGGCGTGGCTGTTGTCGGCGACAACAAGGATCTGGCCGATCGCCTGAAATTCCTGCAGAACGCCATCGGCGCCATTTCGGGCCCGTTCGACAGTTTTCTCGCCCTGCGCGGCCTCAAGACATTGGCGCTGAGGATGGAGCGGCACTCGTCGAACGGCCTCAAGATCGCGCAGTGGCTGGAAGCCCGCAAGGATGTGCGCCGGGTCATCTATCCCGGCCTCGCCAGCCATCCGCAGCATGCCGTTGCCGTCCAGCAGATGCATGCGTTCGGCGGCATGATATCAGCCGTGCTCGACCGCGACCTCGCCGGCACGAAACGCTTCCTCGAACGCACGCAATTGTTCACGCTGGCCGAAAGCCTCGGTGGCGTGGAGAGCCTGATCGAGCATCCGGCGCTGATGACGCATGGATCGATCCCGGCGGAGAAGCGCGAAGAGATCGGCATATCGGATTCGCTGGTGCGGCTGTCGGCGGGCATCGAGGATGGCGACGATCTGATCGCGGACCTGGAGCAGGCGCTGGGGGGCTGAGCGGCGGCGCTCCCGCTGAGACGAGCCAGTCTCCAAGCCAGCGCTGCCCCTTACCTGCCTGCCGGCATCCTCCCGTATAGTGACGGGGAGAGGGGCGCTGTGTCTCGATTTGCGCCAATTATCAACGGCGGCAAGAGGGAGCCGGGGTTGCGGTATCTCCCTTCTCCCCGTCACTATACGGAGAGAAGGTGCCGGCAGGCGGATGAGGGGCAGCGCCAACTTCGCAGAAAGCCAGCCACAACCCCGTTGACCCCAAATCCCATCTGCCCGAGATGTAGCGCCTATGGCCACGCGCGACACATCTCCAGACGCTCCCCTCACTTTCGCGGTGCTGGTCTTCCCCGGCTTTCCGATGATGGCGTTCAGCTCGGTCATCGAGCCGCTGCGCGCGACCAATGTGCTGGCGAAGCGGGAATGCTATCGCTGGATCATCGTCGGCGCTACCCAGGGCGTGGTCGAGGCCTCGAACGGCGTCGTCATCCAGCCGCGCTTCTATGCCGGGGATGCGCCGAAGGTCGACCGCATCGTCGTCTGCTCAGGCGGCGATGCCGATCATCTCGTTGCCGAGGATGCGGCAAGCTGGATCCGCCGCAGCTTGCGCAGTGGCGCCCATATCGGCGCGGTGGCGGACGCCGCCTTCTTCCTCGCCCGCGCCGGCCTGCTCGACGGCCATGCCTGCACCTTGCACTGGACCAGCCAGGCGGCCTTCACCGAGGCCTTTCCCAATGTCGAGCTGAGGCGCGACCTCTATGTCATCGACCGCAAGCGTTTCACCTCGGCCGGCGGCGTCGGCAGCCTCGACATGATGCTGGAGATCATTACCCGCGACTACGGCGCCGAGCTTGCGGCCGGCGTCGCCGAATGGTTCGTGCACAGCCAGCTGCGCTCCAGCGTCGACCGCAAGCTGATGCCGCTGCGCCTGCGTACCGGCGTCCGGAACGAGCTGGTGCTGTCGGCCATCGCCATCATGGAGGACGCGGTCGAGGAGCGGCTCGGCATGGCGGAGCTCACTGCGCGGCTCGGCGTGTCGTCCGACAAGCTCGAACGCTCCTTCCGCTCCGAACTCGCCATCTCGCCCAATGGCTACTATCGGCGGCTCAGGCTGAAACGCGCCGCCGATCTCCTGGCGCACTCGACGCTCGCCGTGCGCGACGTGGCGCTCGCCTGCGGCTTTGCCTCGATGTCTAGCTTCGCGCGTGCCTTTCGCGAGGAGCACGGCCATCCGCCGAAGCTGGCGCGACGGCATTAGAGGTCCTGCTGGCACTGAGAGACGTTGGCGGGACAGCGGGGGGCGACTGGCACCTGCATCTCTCATTACCCCAGCGGCATCCCGCACAACCCACGCGGTTTTCCGCACAATTCCCCTGCCCCTCCTGCGCCATGGTCTGATCTTGCAAACCACCCAAGGTCAGCCCCCATGAGCATCGTCGTATTCGACCCCGACAGCACTGAAGACGTCGACTTCAAGGACCGCATGCGCCACCCCGCGGCGGCCGATTCGGCGGGCGGCATGTGGCTGTCCGACACCGAGCCGTCCTTCATCGATGCCGACGCCCTTCGAAAAGGCCGGCTGGCCAAGCTGCGCGGCTGGATGCGCGAGGCCGGCTATGGCGGCGTGGTGCTGTTCGACCCGTACAACCAGCGCTACGCCACCGGCTCGCGCAACATGTTCGGCTATTTTCTGCGCAACTCGACCCGTTATTTCTTCATTCCGACCGAAGGGCCGATCGTGCTGTTCGAATATCCGCAGAGCTACCATGTCTCGATAGTGCTCGACACGATCGACGAGGCGCGTCCTTCCAAGCTCGTCTGGTCGTCGGTCTCGGGCCGCGACGACGAGACCGCCGGTCCCTTCGCCGACGAGATCACCGACCTCCTGAAGCAGCATGGCAGCGGCTCGATGAAGCTCGGGCTCGACCGCTGCAGCCACTTGCAGGCGCTGGCGCTGGAGAAGCGCGGCTGCGAGGTCCGGGATTGCCAGGGCGAGATCCTGGCGGTGCGCGCGGTCAAGACGCCGGAGGAAGTGAAATGCCTGCAGGTGTCGATGGCCGGCGCGGAAGCCGCCGTCTATGCGGTGCGCGAGGCGATCAAGCCCGGCGTTTCCGAGAACGAGCTGTTCGCCATCATGTATGGCGAGGTCATCCGCCAGGGCGGCGAGTTCATCGAGACGCGGCTCTTGACGTCGGGCCAGCGCACCAATCCCTGGTTCAACGAGGCGAGCGGGCGAAAAATCCGGCCGGGCGAATTGTTGGCGCTCGATACCGACACGATCGGCTGCTATGGCTATTATTCGGATTTCTCGCGCACCTTCCGCTGCGGGCCCGGCAAGCCGACCCCCTATCAGAAATCGCTCTACCGCATGGCGCACGACCAGGTTCAGCACAATATCTCGATCGTGAAGCCGGGCATGGCTTTCCGCGAGATCGCCGAAAAGGCGTGGAAGATCCCCGACCGCTTCGTCGACCAGCGCTACACCTCGGTCATGCACGGCGTCGGCATGCATGGCGAGACGCCCTTCATCGCGCACGCCATGGACTACGAGACCTATGGCCGCGACGGCCATATCGTGCCAGGCATGGTGGTGAGCGTGGAAAGCTATATTGGCGAGAAGGGCGGCCGCGAGGGCGTCAAGCTGGAGGATGAAATCCTGATCACCGAGACCGGCACCGAGCTCCTGTCGCGCTTCCCCTATGAGGATGAGTTTCTGGAGAAGCAGGTTTGACATCCACTGCCCGCCTCGGCGACGCATCGCAGCTGAAGAACGAGCGCCTCATTCCTTGGCGCCCCCCTCTGTCCCTCCAGCGTTTGGAAGTATCTTGGGGGCCAGGCGCATCCGCATGAAAAGCCCTATCTCCGTCAAGCGCGGCACCGTGGCCGCTGTCTTCATCGACCTGCAGGAAGAGCACCGGCAGGACCCGCGCTACCTGGTCGAGGGTTTTGACAAGATTCTCGCCAACGTCCAGCGGCTGCAGGCGGCGGCGCGGCAGAACAATGTGCCGCTCTATCACTGGGCCTACATTGTCGATCTCGACAAGCAGGAGCGGCCCTTTCACCCTGTTGGAACCGACGGCAAGTCGGCCTTCTCCGACAAGAGCGATCCGCTGACCGAGATCTGCCGTGAGGTGGCGCCTGCTGATGGCGAGGCGCTGCTGATCAAGGCCGAGGCCAGCGCCTTCCGCGCGGGACCGGCCGCCGATCGGCTCAAGGCTTCCGGCGTCGAATGGCTGGTCATATCTGGCGTGTGGACCGAGGCCTGCATCGATGCCACCGTGAAGGACGCCGTGGCGCGCGGCTTTCGCGTGCTGCTGGTCAAGGACGCCTGCGGCAGCGGCAGTGCCGCCATGCACCAGACCGCAATCCTCAACCTCGCCAACCGGCTCTATGGCGGCGCCGTCACCGACACCGACGGCGCCTGCCTGCTGCTGGCTGGCGAGAGCGTCGCCGTCTGGCAGGTCGAGGGCTCGGTGCCGCTGCGCTTCAGCTTTGAAAACGCGGCCAGGCTTTACAGCGAGCTTTGAGGCAATGCCTTCCGAAACCGTGGGCAGCACTGAAATGACCGGTCGCAGCAAATACGCGACGCGGCTCGACCCTGCGCTGTGGGCCTATATAGACGGCATCAACGCCTGGTATCCGCCCGAGACGATCGACCTGCCGATCGCCAAGCAGCGTGCGATCTATGACAGGATGTGCCGGGCGCTTCGCCAGCCCTATCCGCCGGGGGTGACGGCGAGCGACGGCCTCATCGCCGCCCCCGGCCGGAACATCGCGGTGCGGCACTACGGGATGGCAGGCACGGCCGCGCGGGCCACGGTGCTTTATTACCATGGCGGCGGCTTCATCCTGGGCGGGCTCGACAGCCATGACGACATCTGCGCCGAGATCTGCGCCGGCACCGGCTTTGCCGTGCTCTCGGTCGACTATCGGCTGGCGCCCGAACATCTCCACCCCGCCGCCTTCGACGACGCTCTGGCCGCCTTCGAATGGGCGGCGGCTAGAGCGAACGGGCCACTGCTGCTGTCCGGCGAGAGCGCCGGCGGCAATCTGGCGGCGGCGGTCAGTCACGCGACGCGCGCTCGCGCGAAGAGGCCGACCGGCCAGGTGCTGATCTATCCCGGCCTCGGCGGCGACGAGACTGCCCGCTCCTACATCGAGCATGCCGAGGCGCCGCTTCTGTCGACCGGCGACGTCGCTTTCTACCGCCACGTCCGCTCGGCCAAGAGACAGGCGCCGGACGATCCGACCTTCTCGCCGCTGCGCGCCGCCGACTTCTCCGGCCTGCCGCCCACCATTGTCGTTACCGCCGAATGCGACCCGCTGTCGTCGGACGGCGAGGCCTATCGCGACCGCATCCTGGCCGCCGGCGGCAAAGCGAGCTGGCACGAGGAGAAGCGCCTCGTGCACAGTTTCCTGCGCGCCCGCACCACCGTGCCGGCTGCCGCCGAGGCGTTCCGGCGCATAATCGCGGCGATCGCGGCACTTGGCGCGGGCGAATGGCCCGTCGAACACTGAACCCGAGCGACGCAGCCCTCAATTGCGCCCGTAAAACGCGTTCGGGACATGCACCGGCCAGCGCCATGGCAGCACGGCGATCATGTCGAACCGCATCGACAGCCTGCCGTAATCCGGCTGGCGCGACAGCCAGATGTCGGCGGCGCCTTCGATGCGGCGCTCCGATTCATGGGCGATCGCCTCCATCGCTTCCATCAGCGTGCGGCGCGCCTTGACCTCGACGAACAGCACCAGGTCGCCGCGCCGCGCGATCAGGTCGATCTCGCCGAAACGGGTGCGATGGCGGCGCGCCAGGATCCGGTAGCCTTTCAGCACCAGCGCCGCCGCCGCCAGCCATTCGCCGCGATGGCCGCGCCGGTAGGCCTTTTGACGGCTGACGCTCGGGAGCCTAGCCACGGTCCTCTCCAGAGGCATCCCTGAGTTCCAGCAGCCGCCGGTAAAGCGCCTGCTTCTGGCCGCCGGTCATCTTCGCCGCTTCCGCCGCCGCCTTCGAAGCCGGCATTTCGGCGGCGAGCGACAACAGCATCCGGTCGATATCGGCCGGCTCGTCCGCCCTGGCCTCGGCCGGACCGACGCACACCACGATCTCGCCCTTCGGCGTATCGGCCGCCGCATAGTGGTCGGCCAGCGCCCGCAGCGTGCCGGTGCGCATCTCCTCGAAGGTCTTGGTCAATTCCCTGCCGATCGCTGCCTTGCGCTCGCCGCCAAGCGCTTCGGCCATCGCGCCGAGAGACTCGGCCAGCCGGCGCGGCGATTCGAAGAAGATCAGCGTCGCCGGCACCGCTTTAAGCGCGTCCAGCCGCGCCAGCCGCTGCCCCGCCTTGACCGGCAGGAAGCCGGAGAACAGGAAGGCATCCGAAGGCAAGCCGGATGCGGTGAGCGCGGCAAGCGGCGCGGACGGACCGGGGATGGGCACGACGCGAATGCCCTGGTCGAGCGCCTCGCCGACCAGCCGGTAGCCGGGATCGGAAACCAGCGGCGTGCCGGCATCCGAGATCAGCGCCACGCTCTGCCCCGACTGGAGCGCCGCTATCAATTTTGGCCCGGCCTCGCCGGCATTGTGCTCGTGATAGGCCGTGGTGCGGCGGCGGATGCCGTAGCGGTCGAGCAGCACGCGCGACACGCGCGTGTCCTCGCAGGCGACCATGTCGGCGGCGGCCAGCGTCTCAAGCGCGCGCAGCGTGATGTCGGCGAGATTGCCGATCGGCGTCGCCACCAGATAGAGCGCGGGTTCGAGCGGCCGGGCCGCGATCTCGGTCTGCCCGATCACATAGCTGCGCTTTCCCGTCTCGCCAGTCACCGGTGCCTTCTCCGTCAGCGGCGCGCCCGCGTCCAGATGGAGCCGCGAAGGACGTTCCGAAATTATCCGCCCTGTTTGGCACGGCCCGCGCCGGGTTGCAAAAGCCGCTGTAATGCAAGGCGAGCGCCATTCCTTCGCCACAGTAGGGAACGAAACCGTCTTTCGCAGATTTAGCCCCTGATTCCCCCGGGAGGACAGGATGGACAGACTGACCATACAGGACGCTTTCGAGCCTTACTATGCAGGCCGCAAGCGCTTTGCCGCGCAAGGAGACGGGAAGCCGCCCGCCACCACGGACGGCAAGCAGGGGCCCGCGCGCCGCCCGCCACCAGAGATCAAGCTACCCGATAACGAACCCGACAGCACGACGGAGCACTGACCGGACGATGCCCAATCGCTTCGATATTTTCATCACCCGTCTCGAAACCAAGAACGCCCGCCACGGCGCAGCACTACCCTCGATAAGCGACCAGCACCGCGCCCGCCGCGATAAGGGCGACGCCAAGCCAGTTCGCACCGGTGAGCCGCTCGCCGAGAAAGACCGCGCCAAACACCGCCACAAGCACGACGCTTAGCTTGTCGATGGGCGCCACCTGCGCCGCATTGCCGATTTTCAGCGCGCGGAAATAGCAGAGCCACGAGGCTCCGGTCGCCAGTCCCGACAGGCTAAGGAAAAGCCAGGTCTTCCCGGAGATCGAGGCCCACGATTGGAATTGGCCGCTGGCGGCGAGGATCGCCGCAAGCACGACCAGGATGATGGCTGTCCGGATGAGGGTGGCGAAATCGGAATTGATGGTCTCGATGCCGACCTTGGCGAAGATCGCCGTCAGCGCCGCGAAAGTCGCCGACAACAGCGCCCAGAATTGCCAGGAGAGCGGCAGGTTCATTCGGATAGCCTCACCGGTCGGGTCTCAACTCAGATACCGCGAAACAGCCGCCTCCAGAAGCGTAATCTTGGCTTCGAGATTGGGAGCAGCATCCCAGCCTACCGTGCCAGATCGGCCACCACGGCGTCGAGCACGATCATGCCGGCGGGCGTGGCGCGCAGGCGGGCGTTGCCGATCGGCGCCACCAGCCCTTCGCCTTGCAGCACCGACAGCCGCGCGCTCGACAGGCCGCGCCCGGAAAACGCTTCGTAACGCGACAGGTCGATGCCTTCCGCCAGCCTCAGTCCCATCAGCAGGAACTCGTCAGCCTCTTCGGAGCGCGTCAGGGTCTCGCCGCCGGTGACGCCATGGCCCTTGGCCTCGACCAGATTGGCCCAGGTTTCCGGCATCCTCTCCGCGATGGTCACGACGCGGTGGCCGTTCTCGACGAAGCGGCCATGCGCGCCAGGGCCGACGCCGACATATTCGCCATAGCGCCAGTAGGTCAGATTGTGCCGGCTTTCGGCACCCGGCCGGGCGTGGTTTGAGATCTCATATGCCGGCAAACCATGGGCTGATGTCACCTCTTGCGTCAGCGCATAAAGGTCGGCGGCGTGGTCGTTGTCGGGGATGATGAATTTCTTCGCCGCGTGCAGCGCGTGGAACGGCGTGCCTTCCTCGATGGTCAGCTGATAGAGCGACAGATGGTCGGCGGCGTGGCCGATCGCCTGTTCGAGCTCCGATGCCCAGGCCTCCGGCGTCTGGCTTGGCCGTGCGTAGATCAGGTCGAAGGAGAGCCTTGGGAATATCTCCCGCGCGAGCCCGATCGCGTGCAGCGCCTCGTCCACATTGTGCAGCCGGCCAAGGAAGCGCAAATCCTTGTCGTTCAGCGCCTGCACGCCGAGCGAGACCCGGTTGACGCCCGCAGCGCGATAGCCGCGAAAGCGTTCGGCTTCGACCGAGGAGGGATTGGCCTCCAGCGTCACCTCGATGCCGTCGGGCACCGTCCAGTTCTTCGCCACGGCGTCCAGGACCCTGGCCACCGTTTCCGGCTTCATCAACGACGGCGTGCCGCCGCCGAGAAAGATGCTGGTCACCTCGCGTGGGCCGGTGCGCTGGCGCATCGTCGCCAGTTCCGCCTCGAAGGCGGCGGCAAAGCGCTCCTGGTCGACCGGCTGGTGGCGGACATGGCTGTTGAAGTCGCAATAGGGGCATTTGGCCGCGCAGAACGGCCAATGCACATAGACGCCGAAACCGGGGCTGCGGTCGAGCGGCATGGTGGCGCCGGGCCTGATCATGCCGAGCCTAACCGGGCCAGACCCAATCGGGCTTGGGCGAATTTCTGGAAGGCGCGGGCGCGGTGCGACAGCGCCGTGGCCTGGCCGGGTTTCCAGCCGTGTTTTTCCTCGGCGGTCATCTCGCCGAAGGTCTTTTCGAAGCCGTCGGGCAGGAACACCGGGTCGTAGCCGAATCCGAGCTCGCCGCGCGGCGGCCAGACCAGCGTGCCTTCGGCCTCGCCGCGGTAATATTCGGCCTCGCCGTCGGGAAAGGCGAGGCAGATGACGGCGACGAAGCGACCCTTGCGCTGCTCGGCCGAGGCGGCGCCGACTTCCTGCAGCGCCACTTCGGTGCGCTGCATGGCGATGCCGAAATCCCTGCTGCCATCAGGCGTTTCGGCCCAGTTGGCGGTGTAGACGCCGGGCGCGCCGTCGAGCGCGTCAACGCACAGGCCCGAATCGTCCGACAGCGCCGGCAGGCCCGTCGCCTTGGCCGCGGCGAAGGCCTTGATATAGGCGTTCTCCTCGAAGGTTGTGCCGGTCTCCTCGGGTTCGGGCAAGCCATAGTCCTTCGCCGATTTCGCCTCGAATCCGAATGGCGCCATCAGATCGGCGAATTCGCGCAGCTTGCCTTCATTGTGGCTGGCGACGACGATCTTTTTTCCGTCGAGAGAATGCATCAAAGTCCCCAGATTCTCGGCTCGGCGAATTCGATCGAATTGCCGGAGGGATCGCGGATATAAAGCGAGCGGCCGCCTTGCGGCCATTCGAATTCGCTTTCGACAGCGATGTTCTTCGCCTTCAGATGGGATTTCCAGCGGCTGATTTCATCGGCGGTCGCCGCAAAGCAGAGATGGCCTTCGCCCGATGTGCCGTGTGGCGGCACTTTCAGCCTCGCGTCGGGCGCAGGCGGGATCCTGGTCGCCTCGGCGTTGAAGACCAGCAGCACGCCGGCTCCGCAACGGAAGAACAGATGGCGGCCCTCGACCTTGCCGAGAGGAGTGAGGCCGAGGATGTCGGTGTAGAAGGCTTCGGCAGCGGCGAGGTCGGTGACGTAAAGAGCGGATTCAAGAATTGCAGAGGGGATCACGAGGCACCCCCCTCTGGCCTGCCGGCCATCTCCCGCGCAAGGGGGGAGATTGGCGGCGTGAGCGCCGGCTCATGGTATTCTATTCTGATTATTGGCGAAGCTCGAGACAACAGCCGATCTCCCCCCTTGCGGGGGAGATGCCCGGCAGGGCAGAGGGGGGTGCCCAGGCTCCGCATGAATAAACTACGCCACCGCCATCTGCTGCAAACTCACCAGCCTCTGGATGCCTTTCTTGGCCAGGCCCATCAGCTCGGCGAACTGCCCTTCCGAAAAGGGCTCGCCCTCGGCCGTGCCCTGGATCTCGACGATGCCGCCCTTGCCGGTCATGACGAAATTGGCGTCGGTGCCGGCGGAGGAATCCTCGAGATAGTCGAGGTCGATGACCGGCTGGCCGTCATGGATGCCGCAGGAAATCGCCGCGACATGGTCCTTCAGCACCTTGGCGACGCTCACCATCTGCCGCGCTTCCATCCAGCGCAGGCAATCGTAGAGCGCCACCCAGCCGCCGGTGATGGAGGCGGTGCGGGTGCCGCCATCGGCCTGGATGACGTCGCAGTCGACGGTGATCTGCTGCTCGCCCAGCGCCTGCAGGTCGACCACGGCGCGCAGCGAGCGGCCGATCAGCCGCTGGATCTCCAGCGTGCGCCCGCCCTGCTTGCCGGCGGAGGCCTCGCGGCGCATGCGCTCGCCTGTCGAGCGCGGCAGCATGCCGTATTCGGCCGTCACCCAGCCTTTCCCGGAATTGCGCATCCAGCCCGGCACCTTTTCCTCCAGGCTTGCCGTGCACAAGACATGCGTGTCGCCGAACTTCACCAGGCACGAGCCTTCGGCATGTTTGGAGACGCCGCGCTCGAAGGAGATGGCGCGCATTTCGTCGAACTGGCGTTTGGAGGGGCGCATTCGGCCTGCTTTCTTGTCAGCTTTTTTGAATCTTGGCCGGCTTTTAGACGCATGCGGGGCACGGCGTAAAGGAAAATGGACCGGCGGCCGCAAACGCGGCGACACCGGGGCGATCGCGCAACACGACACCGGGGTGATCGCAAGTGCGACACCGGCTGATCGCGCAACGCGACACCGGGTTGCGCGCAGCGCCGCGAAGTCTATATCCTTGAACCGGAGGTTATGGCCGCAATGACCAAGGCAGTCGATCCCGCTTCGCAGTCGCTCGCTCTTCACGCGCCGGCACTTCAGGCGCCCGCACTTCAGGCGCTCGACATGCGTTCGCGCGACATCTTCCGGCGTATCGTCGATTCCTATCTGAGGGACGGCGAGCCCGTGGGATCGCGCAGCCTGTCGCGCATCCTGCCGTCCTCGCTGTCGCCCGCCACCATCCGCAACGTGATGAGCGATCTCGAACATCTCGGCCTGATCTACGCGCCGCACATCTCGGCCGGTCGCCTGCCGACGCAGGCCGGCCTGCGCTTCTTCGTCGACGCCTTCATGGAATTGGGCGACCTCTCCGACGAGGAGCGGCGCAGCATCGAGGCGCAGGTGCGCGCCTCCGGCTCGGGCGCCACGCTGGAACACATGCTGACCGAGGCCAGCCAGATGCTGTCGGGCATGTCGCGCGGCGCCGGCCTGGTGCTGGCCGCCAAGAACGAGGTGGCGCTCAAGCACATCGAGTTCATCCAGCTCGAGCCCACCAAGGCGCTGACCGTGATGGTGTCGCAGAACGGCGACGTCGAGAACCGGGTCATCGATCTGCCGGCCGGCATCACCGTCTCGCAATTGCACGAGGCCTCGAATTTTCTCAACGCCCATATTCGCGGCCGTACGCTGGCCGAGGCGCGGGCGGAGGTCGAGCGTATCAAGGAAGAGACAAGGGCAGCGCTCGACACGCTGTCGCAGGACCTGGTGGAGAAAGGGCTGGCGGTGTGGGCCGGCGCGGAAAGCGGCCTGCCGGCGCGCCTGATCGTGCGCGGCCGCGCCAATCTGCTCGAAAACGTCACCGCCCAGGCCGACATCGAACTCCTGCGCCACCTGTTCGAGGACATGGAGACGCAGGACGGGCTGATCCAGCTGCTCGACCTCGCCGAGGCGGGACCGGGCGTGCGCATCTTCATCGGCTCGGAAAATAAGCTTTTCTCGCTCTCCGGCTCGTCGCTGGTCGTGGCACCCTACCGCGACAAGGACGCCCGCGTCGTCGGCGCGCTCGGCGTCATCGGCCCGACCCGGCTCAACTATGCCCGCATTGTCCCGATGGTCGACTATACGGCGCAGCTGATATCGCGCATGCTGCGCTGAGAGCTGGGATCGATCCAGACGGCCGAGGAGAGAAAAGATGGCGCTGGAATCGTTCAAGGCCCAGATCAGCCTGCTGCTGGAGGAGATGGTCAACCAGCCTGAGGATGTGCGCGAAGTGCAGGAGCAATTGCGCGAGAAGCTGCGCGAAATCCGCGCCATGGGCATGCCGCTGCCGGCCGATCTCGTCGAACTGGAAAAGAACCTCGACGCCGATCTCGATCTCGACGCGGATAGCTGACCCGAATTCCTTCAACTCCCCGTGTCGTCCGGAACGACTGCCGAGCCCGCCCGTTCCCTTGATGCATGTGACTTCGGTCTTGGGACAACGACATGCATGAAGAAGCGAGAAGCTGGAGACTGGGATGATCCGACTTGCCGGCGCCGTGGTAATCGCTGCTGCCTTGCTCTTCGCCGCGACGGCATTGGCCCAGCAGGAAGAGCCGGTGCTGAAGGGCGCGGCCGCATTCGGTGACTGGCGGGCCGATGCGCCGGGCGTGCGCCGGTTGATCAGCCCGCAAGACCAGCCCAGGCCCTATGTCACCAGATCCGCCTCGAACGGCGCCGGTCCGGTGCAAAGGCCGCAAGGCGCCGAGCCGCGGCTGCCGGCGGGCTTTTCGGCGGAACTGATCGCTTCGGGCATCGACAATCCGCGCGTCGTGCGCGTCGCGCCCAATGGCGACCTGTTCGTCGCCGACAGCGAGGCCAACCAGATCCGCGTCTACCGTCTCGGCGAGGGCAGCGCGAAACCTGTCAGGGACGGCATCTTCGCCCGCAATCTCAACCAGCCCTACGGCATCGCCTTCTACCCGCCTGGGGACAACCCGCAATGGGTCTATGTCGCCAACAGCGACAGCATCGTGCGCTTTCCCTACCGCGATGGCGACCTGGAGGCCTCCGGCGAGCCGGAAACCATCGTCCGCGATATTCCGGCCACTCATCACTGGACCCGCGACATCGCCTTCTCGCCGGACGGCAAGACGCTGTATCTCTCGGTCGGCTCCGGCTCGAACGCCGCCCAGGACATGGCAAGGAAACCGCGGGGCGGGCTCGACGCCTGGGCCAGGTCGAAGCCGCTCGGCGCCACCTGGGGCGCGGAGGAAGGCCGCGCCGACGTCAGGGCTTTCGACCCGGACGGTAGGAATGGGCGCATCGTCGCCACCGGCCTGCGCAACTGTTCGGGCATGGCCATCCAGCCGGCGGCGGGCGCGCTGTGGTGCGTGGTCAACGAGCGCGACGCGCTCGGCGACAACGTGCCGTTCGAATATGCGACCGAAGTGAAGGAAGGCGCCTTCTACGGCTGGCCCTGGTACTATATCGGCGACAATGAGGATCCGCGCCACAAGGGCGCGCGTCCCGACCTTGCCGGCAAGGTCACCGTCCCCGACATTCTGATGCAGGCGCATTCGGCGCCGCTCAACATCGCCTTCTACGACGGCAGGAATGTCCGCGCAGGATCCGGTTTTCCGGCCGAATACAGGGGCGACGCCTTCGTCGCCCTGCACGGTTCGTGGAATCGCGGCAACAGGACTGGCTACAAGGTGGTGCGGCTCAAGTTCAAGGACGGCAAGCCGACCGGCGAATATGAGGATTTCATGACCGGCTTCGTCACCTCCGGCGGCGAGGTCTGGGGCCGGCCGGTCGGCGTGGCGGTGGCGAGCGACGGCGCGCTGATCGTCACCGAGGACGGCAACGGCACCATCTGGCGCGTGACCTACGGCGACGGCCGGTCCTGATCCGCTGGGAGGCCTCGAGCACGGGGCATGCCTGGTGCAACCAAATCCGGCTCCAGGCAATTCCCGCCCGCGAAACTCTGTGCGACAAGGCGCCGTCCCAGCAGTTTCGCGGACGCAAGGCTCGATCCATGACCCTCACCGGCTTTCTCGCCTACAGCGCCGCCCTCGGCTTGGCCGCGGCCATTCCCGGCCCCGGCATCACCGCGCTTGTGGCGCGCGCGCTCGGTTCCGGCTTCCGCTCGTCGCTGGCCATGTCCTTCGGCCTGATGCTCGGCGACCTCCTTTATCTCACCGCCGTGGTGCTTGGGCTTGCCTTTGTCGCGCAGACCTTCGGCCTGGTGTTCCTCGCCGTCAAATGGGCCGGCGTCGCCTATCTCGCCTTCCTCGGCTGGCGCTTCTGGACCGCCGGCATCACGCCCGAGACGGTCGAGGCCAGGAAAGGCAAGGGCGGGCTAGCGTCGAGCTTCCTCGCCGGCCTGACGGTGACGCTCGGCAATCCGAAGACGATGATCTTCTATCTCGCCATCACGCCGACCATCGTCGACCTCAAGACCATCACGCTGGCCGACTACGGCATCCTCGCCGCACTCACCGTCCTCGTCCTGTTCGTGGTGCTGGTGCCTTATCTGGCGCTGGCGGCCAAGGCGCGCTGGTTCCTGCGCTCGCCGCGCGCCCTGAAGGCGCTGAACCGCACCGCGGCCGGTTTCATGGTCGGCGCGGCGGCGGCGATCGCCGCCCGCCAATAGGGCCATTTTTGCCAAGGCATTCCGCCGGACTGGCTTTTGCGGGAACGCTTTTCCGAGGCCGAGGCGTTTTAGACACGGGCCCCACTCGGATATTTTCGGGCGACGGTCTATCTTGCGTCCGTGGAAGGCCTATCTTGGCGGCCATCCGTCTGAGATCAGTTCCATCCGCCTGACATTCTGGGAGCCAAACCAATGAACAAGTTCGCCGCCTCCGCTCGTGTTCCCGGCCGTGGCCGCATCTACAATTCCATCACCGATACGATCGGCGACACGCCACTGGTGCGGCTCGACAAATTCGCCAAGGAGAAGGGCATCGTTGCCCATCTCCTTGCCAAGCTCGAATTCTTCAACCCGATCGCCTCGGTCAAGGACCGTATCGGCGTGGCGATGATCGAGGCGCTCGAGGCATCGGGCAAGATCGCTCCCGGCAAGACGACGCTGATCGAGCCGACTTCGGGCAATACCGGCATAGCGCTTGCCTTCGCTGCCGCCGCCAAGGGCTACAAGCTGATCCTCACCATGCCCGAGACCATGTCGGTCGAGCGCCGCAAGATGCTGGCGCTGCTCGGCGCCGAACTGGTGCTGACCGAAGGGCCGAAAGGCATGAAGGGCGCCATCGCCAAGGCCGACGAACTGGCGGCCACCATCCCCAACGCCATCATCCCGCAGCAGTTCGAGAACCCGGCCAATCCCGAGATCCATCGCACGACGACTGCCGAGGAGATCTGGAACGACACCCATGGCGAGGTCGACATCATCGTCTCCGGCATCGGCACCGGCGGCACCATCACCGGCGTCGGCCAGGTGCTGAAGAAGCGCAAGCCTTCGCTGCATGTCGTCGCGGTCGAACCGGAAACCTCGCCGGTGCTGTCGGGCGGCCAGCCTGGCCCGCACAAGATCCAGGGCATCGGCGCCGGCTTCGCGCCAAAAATCCTCGACACCACCATCTATGACGAAATCGTCACGGTCTCGAACGAGGATTCGGTCGCCAATGCCCGCCTCGTCGCCCGGCTGGAAGGCGTGCCGGTCGGCATCTCCTCGGGCGCCGCTTTGCAGGCGGCGATCGTCGTCGGCTCGCGGCCGGAGAACAAGGGCAAGAACCTGGTGGTGATCATCCCGTCCTTCGCCGAGCGCTATTTGTCGACGATCCTGTTCGAAGGGCTGGGCGCTTAGGGTCTTCGTTGGGCGAAGCGATACGACGCGTCGCCTGTCAAGTTTCGACACGCCCCCTGCCGAGCGCCTAACACAAAGGTGCTTAGCCTGGCCCGCTGAAAAAACCCGCCGTGGCGGATGCCACGGGCTTGAGCAGCGCCCTGCTTCCGGTTCATATCGCCCCCGGCCCCCGCAGGGCCGGCGGAGGACCTCATGTACAAGCTCTACACCCGTCCCGGCAGCGGCGGCTTCGTTGTCGAGGCGGCCCTGGCGCTGGCCAAGGCGCCGTTCGAGCAGATCGACGTACCGAAATCCGATCGGCCCGATCCCGCTTTCCTCCACATCAGCCCGCTGAACCAGGTGCCGGTGCTGACCTTGCCGGACGGCCGCTCGCTGACCGAATCGGCGGCCATCTGCATCCTGCTCGCCGAACGCCATCCGCGGGCCGGGCTGGCGCCGGCGGCCGATGAACCGGCCCGCGCCGACTTCCTGCGCTGGATGGCGTTCATGTCGTCCGCCCTCTATCCGGCGGTGCTGCGTTTCTACTACGCGCCGCGCTACACGGCCGACGCCGACGGCGCCAAGGCCGTCAAGCAGGCGGCCGTGGCCGAGATGGACCGCGGCTTTGCCGTCGTCGATGCCGCCTTGCGCGGCCGCGACTGGCTGGCAGGCGAGGCGATGTCGGTGGCCGATATCTATTTGGCCATGCTGGTGGCCTGGCATCCCGACAGCGGCAAGGCACGCACTGCCTGGCCCGACATCGAACGCCTGTGGGCCAGGCTTCGCGAGCACCCGCTGATGAAGACGCTCAACGCATCGCACGAAATGTGGCCGGGCTGAACAATTCATCGGCAAAGCACCGCGCTCAGGCATTTCAATGCCTGAGCGTCGCGCGTTTTCCCTGCAGGAAGCGGCGTACCGCCGGATCGCTTTCAAGGCCGATCGCACGGTCATAGGCTTCGACCGCCTGCGGCACCTGGCCGAGCCTGGCCAGAAGGCCGGCGCGCGCTGCCCAATAGGGCTGGTAATCATTGAGCCGCTTGTCGTCGCCAAGCACGTACAGCGCCGCCAGCCCCGCCACGGCGCCCTCGGCTTCGGCGATCGCCACCGCGCGGTTGATCGCCACCACGGGCGATCGTGCGATCGAAAGCAACGCGTCGTAGAATTCGCGGATCGCCACCCAGTCGGTCTCGCCGCTCAGCCGCCGCGCCGCGTGAACGGACTGCACGGCCGCCTCGAGCTGGTAGCGGCCGATCACGCCCATGGAGGCGGCGCGGCCGAGCAGGGTTTCCGCCTCGTCGATCAAGGCATGATCCCAAAGCGCATGATCCTGCTCGGCGAGCGGCACATAATCTCCGGACCCATCGCGGCGCGCGGTACGGCGCGCCTCGGCGAACAGCATCAGCGCAAGCAGGCCCAGCGCCTCCGGTTCGTCCGGCAGCAGCGAGGCCACCAGCCTGCCGAGCCAGATCCCTTCGGTGGCCAGGTTCCGGCGCCGCGTCTCTGTGCCCGCCGGGTCGGACCAGCCCTCGGCGAAGGTCGCGTATATGGCCTCCAGCACGGTATCCAGGCGCTCGCCGAGTTCGGCCCGCTCCGGTACGCGGAACGGAATGCCGGCTTCACGGATGCGGGCCTTGGCCCGCACCAGGCGCTGGCCCATTGTCGCCGGCGGAACCAGGAAGGCGGAGGCGATCGTCGCGGCGTCGAAACCAAGCACGGCCTGCAGGATCAGCGGCGCGCGCACGCCAGGTTCGATCGCCGGATGCGCGCAGGCGAACATCAGCCGCAGCCGTTCGTCGGGCAGGTCCTGGTCGGTCATGCACGCCTCCGCCTCCTCGGCAATCAGCTTGAGATGGTCGCGGCCGGCTTCGCTGGTGAGCCGCCGCCGCACCGCGTCGACACGCCGCCGCCTTGCCACGGCAAGCAGCCAGGCCTCCGGCTTTTCGGGCACGCCGGTTCGTGGCCAGCGTTCGAGCGCCGCTGCAAAGGCGTCGGCCAGCGCGTCCTCGGCGGCGGCCACGTCGCGCGTGGGCGCCGCGAGCCAGGCGACCAGCTTGCCGTAGCTTTGCCGGGCGGCGGCCTCGGCGGCTGCCCGGGCAATCTGCGAGCTGCTGTCCATCACATCGTCATTTCTTGGGCATGTATTCGGCCATTTCCCAAATCGGCCGCAACTCGACCGTGCCTGTGCTGGCCGCCGGGCAGCGCGCCGCCCATTCGATGGCGGTATCGATGTCGGCCGCTTCGATCATGTAGAAGCCGGCAAGCTGCTCCTTGGTGTCGGCATAGGGGCCGTCGATCACGTTGGTCTTGCCGTCGGTGATCCGCACCGAGGTGGTTGCCTGAGTCGGGCGCAGCCTTTCTCCGGCCAGCCACGCGCCGGATTTCTTCAACGCTTCGGTATAGGCGCCATAGGCCGCGCTCATCTGTTGAGCCTTCTCGATCGGCGTATTCGCCAGTGCGGCTTCGTCGTTGTTGATCAAAAGCATGTATCGCATGGGTCTTCTCCCGTGGTTTCGTAGGCCGCGTCCTTGCGAGCCGGACATATGTCGCGCGGCAAGGGCCGATTTCGACAGGTGCCGGAAAAAATCTTTCGGCCACGGTCGCGTCCCGCGCAAGCCGGGAGCTGTTTCCGCATCCATTCAACCGTTCGTCTAATGAATGCAATTGCGGGTTGGCATTTGCGGCCCGCCGTCTAAACTTGGCCGGTTCGCATCGAGGAGGTGGTGCGGCAGCCAATATTTCAGGGAGGAAACCGGATGTTCCATTTCAGAACGAAGTTCGTTGCGGCCGGCGCAATGGCGCTATCGCTTGGACTCGGCATTGCCTCGGCCAGGGCACAGGAATTCATCAACGTGCTGACCGGCGGCACGTCGGGCGTCTACTACCCGCTCGGCGTGGCGCTGTCGGAAATCTACAGCAAGGGCATCGCAGGCGCCCGCACCCAGGTGCAGGCCACCAAGGCTTCGGTCGAGAACCTCAACCTGCTGCAGCAGGGCAAGGGCGAGATCGCCTTCGCGCTCGGCGATTCCGTCAAGATGGCCGCCGAAGGCAATGCCGAGGCCGGCTTCCCCGGCAAGCTCGACAAATTGCGCGGCATCGCCGCCATCTACCCCAACTATATCCAGATCGTCGCCAGCCAGGAATCCGGCATCAAGACGCTGGCCGACCTCAAGGGCAAGAGCCTGTCGGTCGGCGCGCCGGCCTCCGGCACCGAGCTCAACGCGCGTGCCATCTTTGCCGCCGCCGGCCTGAAATACGAGGATCTCGGCCGGGTCGAATACCTGCCCTTCGCCGAATCGGTCGAGCTGATCAAGAACCGCCAGCTCGATGCCACGCTGCAGTCGGCCGGCCTCGGGGTCGCCTCGATCCGCGATCTCGCCACCTCGGTGCCGATCAACGTCGTCGCGGTGCCGGCCGAGGATGTCGCCAAGATCGGCGCCCCCTATCTGTCGGTGGTTATCCCCAAGGGCACCTATGAGGGCCAGGCCGAGGACGTCGCGACCGCGGCCGTCGGCAATTTCCTCGTCACCCGCGCCGATGTTTCCGACGAGACGGCCTATCAGATGACCAAGCTGATGTTCGAGCATCTCGACCAACTAGCCGCCGCCCACGCCGCCGCCAAGGCGATCGACCCTGCCAAGGCGCTCGACGGCATGCCGGTGCCGCTGCATCCGGGCGCGGAACGCTATTACAAGGAGAAGGGGCTGCTGAAGTAGGCGGAGGACTATCTGAGATGTCTTCGCACTGTCATTCGCTCATTTTGGAGTGCATCGGATGAGCGAAACAACGCATGGAACGACAGCCGACGGCAAATCCTCCACCTTCCATCTCCCCGTCGCCGAAGAGCAGGTCGAAGGCTTGCCGCCGGGCTTTGGCGAGGGCATCGCCGGCAAGGCTGCCTTCCTCATCGCCGTCGCCTTTTCCGTGTTCCAGATCTACGTCGCCGCCTATGGCAGCATCCCGAGCCAGGTGGTGCGGGCCATGCATGTCGGTTTCCTGCTGCTGCTCGGCTTTGGCCTGATCGCCAACCTGCGCGCCCGAAGCCTGCCGGCCAAGGCCGTGTTCTGGGCGTTCGGCGTGCTCGGCTTCGGCACCGGCCTCTACAATTGGGTGTTCTACACCGACCTCATCCGCCGCTCCGGTTTCCTCACCACGCCGGATCTTGTCGTCGGCGCGGTGCTGGTGGTGCTGGTCTTCGAGGCGGCCCGGCGGCTGATGGGACTGCCGCTGGCGATCATCGCTTTCATCTTTCTCGCCTATTGTTTCGTCGGCAACCATCTGCCGCCGCCCTTCATCCATCGCGGCTACGATTTCGCCCAGCTCGTCGACACTTTCGCCTACGGCACCGAAGGCATATACGGCACGCCGGTCTATGTCTCGGCCGCCTATATCTTCATCTTCGTCGTCTTCGCCGCCTTCCTCGAACGCGCCGGCATGATCGCGCTGTTCAACGATTTCGCGCTCGGCCTGGTCGGCTCGTGGCGCGGCGGCCCGGCGCAGGTCTGCGTTTTGTCCTCGGCGCTGATGGGCACCATCTCCGGCTCCGGCGTTGCCAATGTCGTGGCCAGCGGCCAGTTCACCATCCCGCTGATGAAGCGCTTCGGCTTCCGCTCGGCCTTCGCCGGCGCCGTCGAGGCGACCTCCTCGATGGGCGGCCAGATCATGCCGCCGGTGATGGGCGCGGTCGCCTTCATCATGGCCGAGACGCTGAACATCCCCTATGCCGAAGTGGTCAAGGCGGCGATCATCCCGGCGCTGCTCTATTTCGGCGCCTGTTTCTGGCAGGTGCATCTGGAAGCCGGCAAGGCCGGCCTGCACGGCATGGCCAAGGCCGAACTGCCCAATCCCTGGGATGCCGTGCGCCAGCACTGGCCGCTGGTGCTGCCGCTGGCGGCCCTCATCTATCTCCTGTTTGCCGGCTACACACCGATCTTCGCCGGCACGATGGGGCTGGCGCTGACCATCGTGCTCATCCTCGGCACCCCACTGGCGGCCCTGATCGGACCGCTCGCCTTCCGCGTCGTCTTCTGGCTGGCGCTCGGGCTTGCCGCCGCCTCGTTCATGCGCTTCGGCGTCAACATACTCGGCCTCGTCATCGCCGCTCTCGTCGTCGCCTGCTTCGCCTTCAAGGGCGGGCGCGAAACGCTGCGGATCTGCGTGGATTCACTTGCCGAAGGGGCTAAGAACGCGCTGCCGGTCGGCATCGCCTGCGCCATCGTCGGCATCGTCATCGGCACGCTGACGCTCACCGGCATCGCCTCCACTTTCATCGGCTGGATCATCTCCATCGGCCAGGACAATCTGTTCCTGTCCCTGGTGCTGACCATGCTCACCTGCCTGGTGCTTGGCATGGGCATCCCGACCATTCCCAACTACATCATCACCTCCTCGCTGGCCGGCCCGGCGCTGCTGTCGCTCGGCGTGCCGCTGGTGGTCAGCCACATGTTCGTCTTCTACTTCGGCATCATGGCCGATCTCACGCCGCCGGTGGCGCTGGCCGCCTTCGCGGCCGCCCCGATGGCCAGGGAAAGCGGCCTCAAGATCGGCATCCAGGCGACCAAGCTTGCCATTGCCGGCTTCGTCGTGCCGTTCATGGCGGTCTACACGCCGGCGCTCATGCTGCAGGATCCAGGCCCGATCGCCGCCCAGTTCGGCTACCCCGTCGAGGTCGCCTACATCGTCGTCAAGGCGTGCATGGGCATCGTGCTGTGGGGCGCCGCCGCCGTCGGCTTCCTTGCCAGGCGCATGGCGTGGTGGGAACGGCTCATCGCCTTCTGTGCCGGCGTGCTGCTGGTCGCGGCGATCCCGCTCACCGACGAGACAGGCTGGGCATTGTCGTTTGCCTGGATCGGCTGGCATTTCTGGCGTGCGCGGCGGGCGACGGCCCAAGCATGAGCCTGTGTATCCTTGCCGCCGGCAAGACGGTGACGCTGGCGGCCGCCGCCTTCACCCTCTCCTGGACGCACTCGGTGGAGCGCACGCGCTGGGAGGAACACTGGAAGGTGATGCCTTCCGGCCTGCAAGTCACCGAGGCGCGCATAAAGGGCTCGGGCGCCGGCATGGAACCACCGGAGGGCGCGGTGCTGCGAGACGGCTGGTGGGTCTATGCTCCGAAGGTCGGGCCGCAGCGAAGCCTTATGCTCGCCGCCTCCGGCGCGACCGGTGATGGTTGGACACTGTGCGCAGATCAGGGTTGCCGAGAACTCGGCAAGGTGGCCGGCGGCACGATCGTGCTGGAGCCGTGTGCTCCGGACGGCACGAGCCTGCCGCGGTAGCGCACTATCATCCCGGCTGGAGCCAGCGCCGTCGAAGACGGTCAGCGGATGGCTTGCATCGAAGGGTATTCAGAAGGACGGCTTGGACTGGGCCCGACTGGACTGGGGCCGACTGGGCTGGAGAAGGTCGCTCACGCGGGCCTCGGCGGCTCGTGTCCTGAGACATTAAGCCGGCGAAGGCGGTCTCAAAGCCGCGGCGATGTCGCACGCCGCCGATCGGCGAAGGCCGGGCGCTCGGCGCGATAGGTGGTGGCGCGCGACTCGGCGTCAGGCCTGCAGATGCGGCTGTTGTGTCGGCTCTCGAAAGTCATGGTCAGTGCGCGCCCAGCGAGGTGCCGCGACGAGCGCAGGCCGGGCCCGGCCCGCGCATGTAGTAGCGCTCGGGCCGATAGGTCGGCGCGACGAATTCGCGGATGGCTGCGGCATAGCCGATGAGGTGCGTGAGGAAGTTCATTTTACCTGTCCCTGTCCCGACTTTCGGGTGTCCCTTCCGAATTGCGGAAATCATAGCGTCGAGGCGTGAATAGTCGGTGAACGCGATGTTAATTTCTGGTCGAAAACCCGTCGCTTCATGGCCGGAATGCGGCTGATTCGGGGTCTTTCCACGCCTTTTGTCGCCATTTCGGCGTGTGTGACTTTTGCATCACATATGTTTCGTTTGGATGTCGCCTGGGTGCGGTTGCGTTTCAGCTTTCGCCCTGGCGGGAGAATTTTCCTTGCTCGCCGCCGCAAGTCCGGAACCCGGCCTGGGACGAGACGTTGATTCTTCGAGCCGGCATGGCCGGCCCATGGGGCCGCCGACCTGCGGCCCCACGCTAACCCGCAACCGCAAGAGCAAAGGAAGGGCCGCAATCATGGGCTTCTTTTCGAAGGACATCAAAACCCTGGACGACCTCTTCGTGCACACGCTGCGCGACATCTATTATGCCGAAAAGCAGATCGAGAAGGCATTGCCGAAGATGATCGACAAGGCGACGGATCCGCAGCTGAAGGCCGGCTTCGAGAAACATCTCGAGCAGACCAGGGGCCATGTCGAGCGCGTAGAGCAGGTGTTCGAACTGCACGGCGTCAAGGCCAAGGAGGTCAACTGCCCGGCCATAGACGGCATCCTCGAGGAAGCCGACGACGTCAGCGGCGACGTCGACGACAAGGAGGTGCTGGATGCGGCGCTGATCGCCTCGGCGCAAGCGGTCGAGCACTATGAGATGACCCGCTATGGCACTTTGATCGCCTGGGCCAAGCAGCTTGGCCGCAGCGACTGCGCCAACGTGCTGGCCAAGAACCTCAAGGAAGAGCAGGCGACGGATCGAAAGCTGACCGAAATAGCGGAAAGCAAGATCAACCTGCAGGCCGCCGAATAGGGGCTGAAAGAGCCGGGGCCGGTGGCAATCGCGCCGGCCTTGGCTCGACCGGATTGGAACCGTTGGGGTCGTCGTCCGTTCCAGCCAGGTCTTTCTCTACAGGAAATCATCATGGCGCCGCGTCCCGCCTGGAGAGGCTATCTGAAGCTTTCGCTGGTCACCTGCGCCATCGAACTGACCAATGTCGTCACCCATGCCGAGAAGGTCTCTTTTCGCATCCTCAACCGTGAGACGGGCAACACGGTGAAGCGGATCTATGTCGACGCCGAAACCGGCAAGCCGCTTGAGGATGGCGACGAGATAAAGGGCTACGAGGACGACGATGGCAAGTTCATCCACATCGAAGAGGACGAGATCGAGGCCATCCAGATCGAGTCCTCGCACACAATGAGCCTCGACGGCTTCGTCGACAAATCCTCCATCGAGCAGATCTATCTCGATACGCCCTATTACGTCGCGCCGGCCGACAAGGTCTCGCAGGACGCTTTCGCCGTCATCCGCGACGCGATGGCCGGCAAGAAGATGGCGGGCCTGGCGCGCATCGTGCTCTATCGGCGCGAACGTCCCGTGCTCATCGAACCGCTCGGCAAGGGCATGGTGCTGACGACGTTGCGCTACGACAACACGGTGCGCCAGCCGGACACCGTCTTCGGCGACATCGAATCGGTAAAGACGGATCAGGAGATGACCGATCTGGCCGAGCTCATCATCGACAAGAAGAAAGCGAAGTTCGATCCCTCGAAATTCGAGGACAAATACGAGGATGCGCTGCTCGAATTGATCCGCGCCAAGAAGGCGGGCCGCAAGGCGCCGAAGGCCAAGGCGGCGCCCAAGCCGTCCAATGTCGTCAATCTTTTCGATGCGCTGAAGAAGAGCCTTTCGTCGGATGGCGGATCGGGCGAACGTCGCGGCAAGGCCTCGGCGAAAGCCAAGCCGGCGGCCAAACGCGGCAAGCCTAAAGAAGCCGCGCCCAAGCGCAAATCGGCGTGAGGACACGTAGCGATGGCCAGCCTCGAACAATATCATGCCAAGCGCGATTTCAGGAAAACCGCCGAACCCTCCGGCAAGGTCGCCCGCGGCAAGAAGAGCGAGGCCGGCGGCATCTTCGTCATCCACAAGCACGCCGCGACCAGGCTGCATTACGACCTGCGCCTCGAACATGCCGGTGTGCTGTGGAGTTGGGCGGTGACGCGCGGGCCCAGCCTCGATCCGCACGAGAAACGGCTCGCCGTGCATGTCGAGGACCATCCGATCGACTATGCGCCGTTCGAGGGCACCATTCCCAAGGGCGAATATGGCGCCGGCTCGGTCATCGTCTGGGACGAGGGCACATGGGTGCCCGAGGGCGATCCGGCCAAGGCGATGAAGAAGGGCCATATCAACTTCGAGCTCAACGGCCACAAGCTGCACGGCCGCTGGCACCTGGTGCGGCTGAGACCGCGCCCCGGCGAGAAGCGCGACAACTGGCTGCTGATCAAGTCGGACGATGGCGCGGCGCGCCCGGGCGAGGATATTCTGGAGGAAGCGCCGAAATCGGTGAAGTCGGGCCTGACGATCGAGGAGGTCGGGGCGGGCAAGGCCGCGAAAGGGGAGAAGGCGAAAGTCTGGCACTCCAACAAACCGGCCGCCGCCCAGGCCAAGGCCGGACACGCAAAGCGCCTCGACTTCATCGAGCCGCAACTGGCCACGCTCGAGCGGGAAGCGCCGCCGGGCGAGGACTGGCTGCATGAGGTCAAGTTCGACGGCTATCGCATGCAGGCGCAGATCGCCGGCACGGACGTGCGGCTGCTCACCCGCACCGGCCTCGACTGGACGAAGAAATTCGGCGACGCGATCGTCGCCGAGCTCGCCGGATTGAAATGCAGCGACGCCATCATCGACGGCGAGATCGTGGTGCTGGCCGACAGCGGCGTCTCTTCCTTCGCGCTTTTGCAGGCCGACCTGTCGGCGAAGCGCACGGATCGCTTCATCTACTACGTCTTCGACCTGATGCGGCTGAATGGGCGGGACCTGCGCCGCGAGCCGCTGGTCGAGCGCAGGCAGGCCTTGCAGGAATTGCTGGCCGGCCAGCCGGAGGATTCGGCGGTCCAATTCAGCGACCATTTCGCCGAGCCCGGCAAGGTCATGCTCGAGCATGCCTGCCGCATGGGACTGGAGGGCGTCGTCTCCAAGCGCGCCGACGCGGTCTACCGCAGCGGGCGCGGGCCGTCCTGGGTGAAGTCGAAATGCACGCTGCGACAGGAGTTCGTCATCGCCGGCTACCTGCCGTCCGACAAGACCGGGCGCGGGCTGCGTTCGCTGCTGCTTGGCTATTTCGAGGCCGGCAAGCTGCACTATGCCGGCCGCGTCGGCACCGGCTTCTCGACCGGCGGCGCCAATGCCCTGAAGAAGAAGCTCGATGCGCTGCAAACGAAGTCGTCGCCCTTCGACAAGGCCGTGCCGAGGGGCAAGGGCCTGGTCTGGGTGAAGCCGGAGCTTGTCGGCGAAGTGGAGTTCCGCAGTTGGACCTCCGACCGTATAGTACGCCACGCCTCGTTCCAGGGGCTGCGCGAGGACAAGCCGGCGGAGGAAGTCGTGCAGGAAAAGCCGAAGGCACCGACAGGCAAAAGCACGGCCCGGGCCAAGCCGGCGTCAAGCGGCGCAACGCCGGCAAGGGCGGCAACCACCACGGTGAAGCTGTCCCACCCAGAAAAGCTGCTGTGGCCCGACGAAAAGATATCCAAGCAGGGGCTGCTCGATCATTACGCGCTGGTGTGGCCGCGCATGAAACAATTCGTGGTCAACCGCCCGCTCAGCCTGGTCAGGGCCCCCGACGGGGTCGGCGGCCAGCGCTTCTTCCAGAAGCATGCCTCGCCAGGCATGCATGACAAGATCGAGAAAACGAGGGATCCCACGGATGGCGAGGAAATCCTGTTTATCCGTGACTTCGACGGCGTCGCGGCACTTGTCCAGCTCGGCGTGGTCGAGATCCACATCTGGGGTTGCACCATCGACGAGCTCGAACGACCTGACCAGATCGTCTTCGATCTCGACCCCGATGAAGGCGTCGACGTGAAGGCGGTGCGGGCGGCGGCACTCGACATAAGGGGCAAGCTTGACGAGCTGTCGCTGCCCAATTTCGTCAAGACGTCGGGTGGCAAGGGCTTTCATGTCGTCGTGCCGCTGAAGCCGTCGGCCAACTGGGAGGAGGTGAAAGGCTTCGCCCATGATTTCGCGCGCGCGCTGGAACAGGGCGCGCCCGACCGCTACACAGCGACGCTGTCCAAGAAGGCGCGCACCGGCAAGATATTCGTCGACTATCTGCGCAATGGCAGCGGCGCGACCACGGTGGCGCCCTACTCGTCGCGGGCCAAGAAGGGTGCCACGGTGTCGATGCCGGTGACCTGGGCCGAGATCGAGGCCGGCCTGCCGCCGAACGCATTCCCCATCGGCGACAAGACGACGCTGAAGCAACTCGCGGAAGCCGATCCGTGGAAGGATTTCTTCAAGAAGGGGAAGGTGTTGAAGCGGGGGTAATCCTGCCCGCATTTGCAGCGCGGCGATCCTTCGCGCCTGTCCCGCCGACGAATCGATGCTGGCAACAGCGCCGATAGCTCAAGCCAAAAACACCTTCTCGAACGCCTGTTTGCCGGGCGGCGAAAAAATCACGGCGCGGCTGTCCTTCTCCCGGCGCGCCCATTTCTCGGTGAGGATCTTGTCGAGGATGGCGGCGCCCAGCGTGCCGGCGAGATGCGAGCGCCGTACGCTCCAGTCGAGGCAGGCGCGGCACACCGGCCGCCGGGCCTTCGCCTCCACATCGATCCCTAGCGCCGCGAAATGCGAGGCGGCCGAAGGCGCCAAGCGGATTTCGCCGTGGTCTCGCAGCAGCAGTCTCCGGTCGATGAGGCGGTCGAGCATCGCCACCGCCTGCTCGCCGGCAAGATGATCGTAGCAGACGCGCGCCACGCGCATCGCCCCGTCGCGCGGGCCCGGCCGCACGCGCCTGGGGCCGATGGTTTCGGCGACGCCGGCGATGGCTTCGATCATTTCAGCCACCTGCGGCCCGGCGAGCCCGTAATAGCGATGCCGGCCCTGGCTTGCCACGGTCAGCAGCCCGCCTTCCATCAGTTTCGACAGATGCGAGGAGGCGGTCGGCATCGAGACGCCGGCCTCAAGCGCCAGTTCGCTTGCCGTCAGCGCCGTGCCGCCCATCAGTGCGTTGAGCATGTTGGCGCGGGCCGGGTCGCCGATCAGGCTGGCGATGCGGGCAATGTCGGGTCCTTCGCGCATAGTTTCATCCCTATCGAAGCATTCTCGCCAGATAATCACTATCCTTCGCTGAGCTCAAGGAGCGCTGACGATGCTCCTGACAGGAAACTGCTTAGCACACCGGCGTAGGCGACGTTTCGACAGAGATCGAATTATCTGTGCGTCAAATTCAGGGAGACCGAAATGACCATCACCTGCTTCATCCGCTACGAGATCGATCCGTTCGGCAAGGCCGCGTTCGAGGAATATGCCCGCAACTGGGGCCAGGCCATTCCGCGCTGCGGCGCCGACCTGATCGGCTACTACGCGCCGCATGAAGGCTCGGCCACGACCGCCTATGCCGCCTACAACATAGAAAGCCTGGCTGCCTATGAAGCCTATAGGGCCCGGCTTGCCGCCGACCCGGCCGGCAAGGCAAACTACGAATTCGCCCGCCGTGAAAAATTCATCCTCAAGGAGGACCGCATGTTCCTGAAACTGGCGTCCGGCCCGCACGCGAAGCTGGTGCTGCCGTGATCGCCGTCATCTTCGAGGTCGAGCCGGCTGCGGGCAGGCGCGATGCCTATCTGGACATCGCCGCGCAGTTGCGGCCGCTGCTTGAAAGCATCGATGGCTTCATCTCGGTCGAGCGCTTCCAGAGCCTCGCCAATCCGGACCGCATCCTGTCACTATCGTTCTGGCGCGACGAGGAAGCGGTGAAGGCCTGGCGCAACACGCAAGAACACCGGCAGGCCCAGCAGGCCGGGCGCGGCGGCATCTTTGCCGGCTACCGCCTGCGCATCGCGCACGTCGTGCGCGATTATGGCTTGAGTGAAAGGCAACAGGCGCCGGTGGATAGCCGGGCGGTGAACGGGTAATCGGCAGGTCCTTCCTTCTCCCAAAAGGGGGAGAAGGAAGAACCCTATGCGTTCCCGATCAGCACGCCCGCCGCGAACACCAGCGCGCCGCCGAGCACCACCTGGAAGGCCGCGCGCAGGAAGGGTGTCTGCATGTAGCGGTTCTGGACGAAGGCGATGGCCCAGAGTTCGAAGAACACCACCACGGCGGCAACCGCTGTCGCCGTCCAGAAATGCGGGATGAGGTAGGGCAGTGCATGGCCGAGGCCGCCGAGCGTCGTCATGATGCCCACGGTCAGGCCGCGCTTGACCGGCGAACCGCGGCCCGACAGCTTGCCGTCGTCGGAGGCGACCTCGGTGAAGCCCATCGAGATGCCGGCGCCGATCGAGGCGGCGAGGCCGACGAGAAGCGTCTGCCAGGTGTCGTGCGTGGCAAAAGCGGCGGCGAAGATCGGCGCCAGCGTCGATACCGAACCGTCCATCAGTCCGGCCAGTCCCGGCTGCACATAGGTGAGGATGAACTGGCGCTGCTCGGCCGTCGCCTCCTCGACCTTCACGGTGCCCGGCACGTGCTGCTGCTCCAGCCGCTGCGCCATGCTCTCATGGCTCTGTTCCGCCGCCGCCAGTTCGTCGAGCAGCTTTCTGGTCGAGGCATCGGTGGTGCGCCTGGCCGCCTCGACATAGAACAGGTAGGCCTGCCGCTCCATCGCCTCGGCCTGGCGGCGTACCTGCTCGATGCCGAGCGGCTTGACCAGCCAGTCGGGCTTGCGCTCGTAATAGCCCTTCACATGCTCGCGCCGGATCAGCGGAATGCGCTCGCCAAAACGCCTGCGGAAAAGCTCGATCAGCGCGTCGCGATGACCGTCCTCCTCCTCGGCCATGTCCTCGAACATCTTGGCCGATTGCGGAAAATCCTCCGCCAGCCCATCCGCATAGGCGCGGTAGATGCGACCGTCGTCTTCTTCCGACGAGATGGCAAGCGCCAGGATCTCCTGTTCGGAGAGCGAATCGAAGGAGCGGCGGCCGAAGCCGAAAACACGGGAAAGCATGAGGAAATCACCCTAGTTTAGAATTGTTCTAAACTAAGGTTTGCTGCCGCATCGGTCAATCGTGCGCCTGGGCGGCAGTCAAGATTTGTTGAAGCAGCCATTCGGCGCCGGCCCTTCATTATCGGCAAATGTTCACTTATATGACGGAACTCCAAGCCAACAACCGAGGAAGCCGCCGATGACTGCAAAGCCGCACGCCCATCACTTCGACCCGAAACCCGTCCTCGACCTCATAGCCAGCATCGAGGCCGATCTGCAGCGCCTGAAAGGTCTGGTCGAGCAGCAGATCGAGAAGTTCGATCCCGCCAACCCGCACAACAAGACCCTCGACGGCAAGCTGACCGAGGAAGGCGTCGAGTGCTGCTACCGCATGTTCGACGAAGGCAAGTCGCGCTATTCGGTCTCCCAGCAGATGAAGATTTCCTTTGCCGCCGCCACCCATCGCTTCAATGCCTGGCGCAAGGCCGGCGGCAACAAGCGGCAGCGGACGTTGTTGGGGTGAGGGTTGAACTGGACGGACCGGCAGGCAGGTGACTGCCAGCACTGCCGGCCGTCGTGATCCCAAACCTTGTGACGGTTACATTTTTTTGTTGGCCTCGCGCGGCCCTTTGCGTGCACCATGGCCGGACCACATCTTACAGGACCCGCCATGACCACGCCTCCCGGCATCGCCGATATCCACGCCGCCGCCGCCCGGCTCTCCGGCCTTATCGTCGAGACGCCGCTGATCGAATCGCCCGAGCTCAACAGCCGCTTCGGCGGCCGCATCCTGTTCAAGCCGGAAACGCTGCAGCGTACCGGCTCGTTCAAGTTCCGCGGCGCCTACAACAAGCTGTCCTCGCTCTCGGCCGAGGAGCGCGGCCGCGGCGTGGTCGCTTTTTCCTCGGGCAATCATGCGCAAGGCGTTGCCGCTTCCGCCGCCATGTTCGGCGTCAGGGCGGTCATCGCCATGCCGTCGGACGCACCGGCCATGAAGATCGGCAATGTCCGCAAGATGGGCGCCGAAGTGGTCGCCTTCGATCGCGTCCGCGAAGACCGCGTGGCCGTGGTTCGGCCTTACGTGGAGAAGGGCATGGTCCTGGTGCCGCCCTATGACGATCCCGCCATCATCGCGGGCCAGGGCACGATCGGCCTCGAATTGCTGCGTCAGGCCAAGGCGCTTGGCGTGAGCCTCGACGCCGTCATCGTTCCCTGTGGCGGCGGCGGGCTGAGCAGCGGGATTTCGATCGCGGTCAAGGACGGTTCGCCCGCCACCGCCGTCTGGGCGGCAGAGCCGGAATTTTTCGACGACACCAGCCGGTCGCTGGCCAAGGGCGCCAGGGTAGCGAACGAGCCCGGCCACACCTCAATCTGCGACGCGCTTCTCGTCGCCGAGCCGGGCGCGCTCACCTTCGAGATCAATCGCAGGACGCTGGCCGGCGGCATTGCCGTCTCGGAGGAGGCGACGAAGCAGGCCATGCGCGACGCCATGGCCCATCTCAAGCTGGTCGTGGAGCCCGGCGGCTGCGTCGGGCTGGCGGCGCTCTCGTCGGGCAGGATCGACTTGGCAGGCAAATGCGTGGCCGTGGTGCTCTCTGGCGGCAATGTCGATTTCGACGCCTATGCCAAGATCATGGCTGCTGCCGCCTGACGCCCGCCCCGCGTGGCAGGGCGGGCAGCCTTTGTTGTTTCGCAATTCCGGATGGAAACCGCTGCGCACTTTTCCTGGAATTGCCCAGTGCCCGTCAGCTGATGACGGTGCCGTCAGTCGATGACTTTCACGATGCGACGGGTTCCGGGATCGACGAGGACGGTCTGACCGTTGACGACGACATAGCGGTACTGCACATCAGGAACATCGATCGCATGCAGCTCCACAGTGTCCGGCAAGGTCGAGCCGATGGCCAGTTGGACGCCCAGCAGGTCGACCGAGGCGATCGGCTTCTTGTGCACATATTCGCGGATGACGGTCTCCTGCTGCGGCTCGATGATCACGTCCTGAGCAGCGGCGGCACCGATGCCGGCGGCTAGCAGAAGCCCGGCCGCGGTGGCGGAAAGATACAGTCTCATCATTGCCTCCATTGCTGGTCGATAGAGCGCAATACACTTGCAAGTCTGCGCTCTATCCCGTTGTTTTGATGGCATTCCGCATCCCGCCAGATGATCCGGCCGGACTCGAGATGCCAAGGGCTTCGCTTGCACTGAGGGGGCCGTCTTGGCCCGCAAGTGGCAGCGGCGAGGCTGATCGACAACGCCGGGGCAGAAGCATGGTTCCAACGGGAGGGTCCAGGGCTCGATGGAACCCTGGACCCTCTCAGGGGCTGTTTTTCAGTCCAGCGTGCGGCGGAAGCGGACCAGGGCGACGCCGGCAAACAGCGCCACGAACACCACCAGCCAGCCGATCTCCACGGCCACCGCCGGCAGCTGCGCGCCCTTCAGCATGACGGCACGGGTGATGCGCAGGAAATGCGTCAGGGGAAAGATCTCGCCGAAGATCTGCGCCCAGCCCGGCATGCCGCGATAGGGAAACATGAAGCCTGAAAGCATGATCGACGGCAGGAAGAAGAAGAAGGTGAGCTGCAAGGCCTGCATCTGCGTGCGCGCGACGGTCGAAATCGTGTAGCCGAGCAGCACCAGGGACAGCACGAACACCAGCACCGCCGACAAGAGCAGCGTCATCGATCCGGTGAAGGGAATGGCGAACAGAAGCTTCGACGCCGCCAGCACCACCACGACCTGCACCGCGCCGACCGCCAGATAGGGCAGCACCTTGCCCAGCATGATCTCGAGCGGGCTCGACGGCATGGCGAGCAGGTTCTCCATCGTGCCGCGCTCTGTCTCGCGCGTCAGCGCGATCGAGGTCATCATCACCATCGTCATCTGCAGGATGACGCCGAGCAGGCCGGGGACGATGTTGTATTGCGAGATGCCCTCCGGATTGTAGCGCCGGTGCACGACCACATCGAGCTGGCCCCGGGCGGCCTCGGCGGCGGCCTCCTGCATGCCTTGCGCTCTGAGCAGCGCCTGGCCGGCGACGGTGCTGAGCGTCGAGATGGCGCCGCTGGCAACCGCCGGGTCGGTGGCGTCGGCCTCGATCAGGATCTGCGGATTGTCGCCGCGCTCCACCCGCCGCGCGAAATCGGCCGGAATGGTGACGACGAAGGCGACGTCGCCGCGCGCCATCAGGAATTCGGCCTCCTCGGCACTTTGCGCCACATGGTCGAAACGGTAGTAGCCGGTGGTCTGCAGCGCCGAGACCATGGCGCGCGTATAGGGATCGCTGCTCGTCGCCACGAGTGCCGCCGGCAGGCTCTTCGGGTCGTTGTTGATGGCGTAGCCGAACAGCACCAGCTGGATCAGCGGCACGCCCAGCATCATGGCGAAGGTGATGCGGTCGCGGCGCATCTGGATGAACTCCTTGATCAGCAGCGCGCCGAGCCGGGCGAAGGAGAAGACCGCGTTCATGCCATGTTGTCCTTCGAGCCGGACATGAACTGGATGAAGACGTCCTCGAGGCTGGTTTCGCCCGGCGCCACCGTCACGCCCTTGTGCTCCTTCTCGACATCGGCCAGCGCCGCCTCCAGCTTCTTCTTGTCGGCTCCCACGACATGCAGCGTCGCGCCGAACGGCGCCACCTGGTCGACGCCCGGCCGGCCTTCGAGCGCTTGCGCCACCTGGTCGAGGCGCGGGCCCTGCAGGACGAAAGTGGTCAGGCCGGCATTCCTGACCACCTCGGCGACGGTGCCCGTCGCCAGCATCTTGCCGTAGGAGATATAGCTGATGCGATGGCACCGCTCGGCCTCGTCCATGTAGTGGGTGGAGACCAGCACGGTCAGCCCGCCGCTCGCCAGCCGGTGGATCTCGTCCCAGAACTCGCGCCGCGCCTTGGGGTCGACGCCGGCCGTCGGCTCGTCGAGCAGAAGCAGCTTGGGCTTGTGCATGATGCAAGCGGCCAGCGCCAGCCGCTGCTTCCAGCCGCCCGACAGCGTCCCGGCGAGCTGGTTGCGGCGTGTCGTCAGGCCGAGTTCCTCCAAGGTCCTGGCGACATGCTCCTCGACCGGCTTCAACCGGTAGAGCCGCGCCACGAATTCGAGGTTCTCGCCGATCGTCAGATCCTCGTAGAACGAGAATTTCTGCGTCATGTAGCCGACCTCGCGCTTGATGCGCAGGCTGTCGGTGAGGATGTCGAAACCCAGCACCGTGCCTTCGCCCTCGTCCGGGGTCAGCAGGCCGCACATGATGCGGATGGTGGTGGTCTTGCCCGAGCCGTTGGGGCCGAGGAAGCCGACGATCTCGCCTTCCGCCACCGTCATCGTGACATGGTCGACGACGGTCTTGTCGCCGAAGCGCTTGACCAGGCCGTGCACGTCGATGACGTTCATTTCCCTGAAACCGCCAGCTCGACGTCGACGATCTGGCCCGGCTGCAAGGCGCCGGCGCTGCCCTCCGGCCGCGCCTCGACGAGGTAGACCAGCTTCTGCCGGTTCTCCAGCGAATAGATCACCGGCGGGGTGAATTCCGGATCGGGCGAGACATAGCTGACGCGCGCCTTCACATCCGGGCCGCAGCCGTCGCAATGGACGCGGAGCAAGGTGCCGACCTTGACCGAGGAGAAGGCGGCTTCCGGTATATAGACGCTGAGCTTCACCGCGCCGTCGGGCAGCACGGAGATGACGGGCGCGGTCGGACCTGCGGTGTCGCCCGGATTGCGAATGACGTCGCTGACGCGGCCCGGAGAAGGGGCCGCCAGGGTGCGCTTGGATAGCCGCCACGCCGCTTGGTCGAGCGCGGCCTGTGCCTGCTTGACCTGACTTTCGGCGGCCTTGATCGTCTCGGGACGCGCCGGCAGGCCGCCCGCGGCGAGATTGGCCTGCGCCTGTCCGACCTGCGCGTTGGCCGTCTCCAGCGTGGCCGAGGCGGTGTCGTAGTCGGCCTGCGTGCCGGTGCCGCGCTTGAAGAGGTCGGCAGCGCGGTCGTATTTGCGTCTGGCATCGTCAGCCTGCGCCTTGGCCATGTCGACCTGGGCCTTGAGGGCGGCGATTTCTTCCGGCCGCTTGCCTACCTGCAGATCGGCAAGCTGCGCCCGCGCCTGGGCGAGACTTGCCGTGGCCTGTGCGACCGCGATTTTCGCGTCGGCGTTTTCCAGCGTCACGATCGTGGTGCCCGATGTGACGCGATCGCCGCGCTTGACCGCGACGGTCTCGACCTGCGCCACCTCGATCGGCGCCAGCAGCACATAGTCGCCTTCGACATAGCCGACGGCCAGCGGCGAAGCCGGTGCGCAGGCGCCGAAGAGTTGAGCGGCAAGCGGCAGCGAACAAAGAAAGCTCATCGTCTCGATCCCTTACGGGCGGCCAGTATGGCGCCGAGGTTGTCCGATGTGACGGCCGCCACCTTGGCGGCCTCGGCGGCGCCGATCTCGCGCCAGCCCATGCGGCGCATGACCGCCTCGCGGCCGATGCGGAAATAGATGACCTGTCCGATCAGCGTGAACACGGTGAGCCGGGTCGCCTCGCTCTCGGCCGCCTCGCCGGTCGCCTGTTCCCAAAGCAGGCACAGGCGCCGATGCGTCGGCTCGAACACGCCGTCATAGATGCGGTCGAGCGCCGCGGTCGGGTGCGAGAGCTCGCGCAGCACGAACTGCACGATCTCACCGGCCTGCGGCTGCGCCACGACGAATGCCACCATCCGCTCCAGCGCCGCGAACAGCTGCGCGCGCGCCGTCTCGGGGTTCGCGATTGCCGGCGCCCCCGCCTCGCCGAGTGCCTGGCCGGCGACCGATTGTATGGTGTCCACGATATGGTCGGCGGCGGCGAGGCGCAGCCCCTCCTTGCTGCCGAAGTGATAGGCAATGGAACCGATATTGGCCTTGGCCTCCGCCGCGATCTCGCGCGTGGAGGTGCCGTCGAAGCCTTGTCGTCCGAACAGCTTGAGCGCCGCGCGGACCAGGGCTTCACGCGTCATCTCCGCGGCGGGCGGCTCGCGGCGAGGAGTTCGGGCTTCGGGCGGCTTGATCATGCGGCAGACTTTAATCAATCGATTGATTAAAGTCAAATCCGATCCCGGACATGGCTTGCCATGCCGGCCCGCGCGGGCTTTAGTGCGCGGCCATGGGCAAGGAAGTCGAGCGCAAGTTCCTGGTCTCCGGCACGGCATGGCGGGATCTGGTCGAGGCGGACATCCGCATCCTCCAGTTCTATCTCGCCGCCGCGCCGGGACGCACGGTGCGCGTGCGCATCAGTGACGGCGCCTCGGCCAGGTTGACGCTCAAATTCGGCAGCAAGGCGCGCGAGCGCGACGAATTCGAATATCCCATTCCGCTGGCCGACGCCGTGGAGATGCTCGGCTTCGCCATCGGGCGTGTCATCGAGAAGACACGTCACCATGTTAGGCATGGCGGCTATCTCTACGAAGTCGATGTCTTCGGCGGCGCGCTGGCGGGGCTTGTGATGGCCGAACTCGAGACACCGGACGATGTCCCGGACGAAATGCTGCCAGACTGGCTCGGCCGCGAAGTGACTGGCGAACAGAAATTCTACAACGCGTCGCTCGCCCTCGGGGGGATTCCGGAGATCGCCGCATGAGCTTTCGCATCGATCCGCGCCTGCCGCTGACCGGCGAGGTCAGGCGTATCCTGGCCGAGGAAATCGGCAAGGCGCTTGCTCATCTCGACACGGCGCATGACAGGCCGGAGCAGGGACTGCACAAATCCCGCAAACGACTGAAGAGCGTGCGCGCCTTGTTACACCTCGTTCGTTCCGGTGACGAAACATTCTGCCGTACGGAGAACGAGTGCTACAAGCAGGTCTCGGCACTGCTCGCCGGACCGCGCGAGGCGACCGCCTTGATCGAGACGATCGACCGCCTGGCCGACGCCTTTCCGGGGCAAAGCGCCGGTCACGGCCTCGGCCCCGCCCGCGATCGCCTGGTGATGCGCCAGCACGCGCTTCATGCCGGCGCCGGTCTCGATGCGGCCATAAAAGCTGCCATCGCCGCCTGCCAGGAGGGCCTCGAACGCGTCGACAGCCTGTCCTTGCCGGACCAGCCGGAGCGGGCCGCCGACATTCTGGCCGAGGGCGCCCGCGCCACATTGCGGCGCGCGCGCAAAGCACTGGACAAGGCGGCCTCGAGCGGCGGGGCCGAGGATTTCCACGACCTGCGCAAGGCGGCCAAGACCCACAGCATGCATCTGTCGCTGCTCGGCCGCCTGTGGCCGACGCCAATCAAGGCTCGTCGCAAGGCGGTCGACAAGCTCGCAGAGCAACTCGGCGAACTGCACGACGTCTTCGTCATGCGGGCGATGCTGGAGGCCGGCGGCGAGCCGCTTGGACCGCCCGGGGATACGAAACTCCTTGGCAAACTCCTGAAGCATTCCGAAAAGAGCCTGAGGAAATCCTGCCTTGCCGAGGCGGCCGAACTGTTCGGCGACAGTCCCAGGCGCTCGACGAAGAAGCTGGCCCGCAAGGCGCGCGACGATCTTGCCGGCGCTCCGCCCGCGGAGGAATTGGCGGCGAGGTGACGCGAGGGCATTAATCGCCGGTCATGCGGTCATTCGCCTTGGATGGCTCGCGGGCAGGGGCTGGCCCTCCATTCGCGCACCGGCATCCGCACCGACGGCAAGTCGATCCTCTATGCCCCCCTGATGAACGAGGGCGAAGTCGCGGCGCTGAAGCTCGATTGAGAAGCCAGATATCCCGAGCGGACTCACGAGAGTCTTTGCCACATGGGCCGGGCGGATCTAAAACCAGCCGCCATGAGGATGGTCGTCCGCCGCCCGCTCGCCCGCTCGGAACTGCCGCACGATACGGCCGCTCTCGCGCGCTATCTCATCGGCAAGATCGTGGTCCGGGAATTGCCCGAAGGCATTGCCAGCGGCCGCATCGTCGAGACCGAGGCGTATGTCGCCGGCGATGCTGCCGGGCACGGCTACCGGGGAATGACCCCGCGCAACCGCTCGCTGTTCCTCGAGCGCGGGCATGCCTATGTCTATCTCGCCTACGGCATCTCATACATGCTGAATGTCTCGAGCGAGATGCCCGGCATCGGAACCGGCGTCCTGATCAGGGCACTGGAGCCGCTCGACGGCATTCCGATCATGCAGCTCAATCGCGGCATCGAGCGCCTGCGTGACCTGGCGCGAGGACCGGGAAGGCTCGCCATGGCGTTGCGGATCGACCGTTCGCTCGACGGGCTCGATCTTTGCCGGGAAGGCCCTCTATGGCTTGCAAGCGATGGCCGCGACCCCGGCGAAATCGGGCAGAGCGTTCGGATCGGCATTTCGAAGGATGCCGACCGCCTGCTGCGATTTTACGTCCGGGGAAGTCCGTTTGTCAGCGGTTCACGATCGCTCAACCCATGAGAGGTGCTTCCCGGCGCGTTGAAAGGAAGAAGAATGCAAGCTACTGCGCTGCCCTTTTTCCCTCCAACTGCGCCTGCGCTGCCCGGATCGAGGCGGCGTAGGTCACCAGCGGGCGCTTGAGGCCGTGGTTGATCAGCGTGCGTCTTGTCTGCGGCGAAGCGCCAGATATGACAAAGCGCACGCCGGCGCGCCTGGCCTTGTGCGCCGCACCCTCGATGACATTGGCCGCGGTCGAATCGAAGAACGGCACCGCCGAGCAGTCGAGGATGAAGTTCTTGCGCTGGTCGGCGATGCGGTCGAGCACCGCGCCGACGGTCGAAGCGGCGCCGAAGAAGAATGCGCCGGAGATGCGGTAGACGACGGTGTCGGCGTCGGTCGCGTCCCTGGAATCATAGACGCTCTCGCGGTCGGCGACGTCCTCAGGCACCAGCGTCTGGTCGGCCTCGACGGCGATGGATTTCGCCATGCGGTCGATGAACAGGATCGAGCCCAGCGCGAATCCGACGACGATGCCTTCGGTCAAGTCGCGGAAGACCACGATCAGGAAGGTGGCCATCAGCACCAGCGCATCGCCGCGCGAGGCGCGCAGCAGCGTGGCGAAAGCCTGCTTCTCGAACATGTTCCAGCACACCACCGCCAGCACGCCGGCGAGGGCGGAGAGCGGGATGTAGCTGGCGAGCGGCGCTGCCGCCAGCATCAGGACGAGCAGGATCATGGAGTGGATCATGCCCGAAACCGGCCCGTGCGCGCCGGCCCGCACATTGGTGGCGGTACGGGCAATGGTGCCGGTGGTGCAGATGCCGCCGAACAGGGCCGAGGCGATGTTGGCGAAGCCTTGCGCCACCAGTTCGCAGTTGGAACGGTGCCGGCGGCCGGTCATGCCGTCGGCGACGACGGCCGACAGCAAGGATTCGATGGCGCCCAGCAACGCGAAGGCGATGGCGTCCGGCAGCACGTCGATCATCCTGTCGAGGCTGACGGGGGGAAGCGCCGGCCATTGCAGGCTGCGCGGGATCCCGCCAAAGCGCGTGCCGATCGTCTCGGCCGGCAGCGCAAACAGCGCCACCGCGAGCGACGCCAGACCGATGGCGATCAACATCGCCGGCCATTTCGGCCGCCAGCGCTTCAGGAAAGCGATGGTTGCGATTGTCAGCACCGCCACGAAGGTCGCCGCGAGATTGATCGTGCCGGCCGCCTCGCCGATCGCCGTCAGCTTCGGCACCAGCGGGCCTGGCTCCTTGCCGGCGAGCTTCAGCCCGAACAGTTCGACGATCTGGCCCGAGAAGATGATGACGGCGATACCGGCGGTAAAGCCGACCGTCACCGGATAGGGAATGAACTTTATGTAGGTGCCGAGCCGCAGATAGCCGATGGCGATGAGGAAGATGCCGGCCATCATCGTCGCCAGCAACAGCCCGTCCACGCCGACCCGCGCGACCGTCGCCGCCACCAGCACGATGAAGGCGCCCGCGGGGCCACCGATCTGGAAACGGCTGCCGCCGAACGCCGAGATGATGAAGCCGCCGATGATCGATGTGTAGAGCCCGCGCTCCGGCGTCACCCCTGATGCGATGGCGATTGCCATCGACAGCGGCAAGGCGACGATGGCGACGGTCAGCCCGGCAATGGCATCGGCCCTGAGATGTTCGAGCCTGTAGCCTTCGCGCCAGACCGTCACCAGTTTCGGTGTGAACAGTTCGGAAAAAGTCGGCTTTGCCGGCCCATGGGTCGGTTTGCGCGCGGTTTCGTTGAGTGTCTGCCCGATCTCGTCCATGGACTGCTTCCGCACCTGAAAGGCGGCGGGATCGTCGGCAGGACTGTCGGCGGTCGCCGTCGCGACTTATGCCGGCTCAGCTTTCGGATTGGGCGGCACGGCAGGCTTGAGGCGCACGCCCCGGCCGCCGCGCTCACTGGGTTGATTCTCGCCGATCAGCTCCACCCCGGCCTCGTCGAGGGCCTGGATGACCTTCATCAGCGTATCGACCACACCCCTGACCACGCCGTCGCTCGCTTCCATGCGCTGGATGGTGGGAAGCGAAACGCCGGCGCGCTCGGCGAGCGTCTTCTGATCGATGCCGGCCAGCGCCCTCGCGGCGCGCATCTGCGCGGCAGTGATCATCGGCCGGGATCCCCGTCTGAGTCTGCGGATATGATGTATAATACGATCATTATGATGTTTCAAGCATCAGCATGCACGCTTGAGCCTTGATCATCATCGCTATCGAGCATTTTTCGGATACTTTCCGAGCATTGAGAGCTATGGTGTTCCATCTGGGGCAGGGGATAACGTGGTTGACCATTTTCAAGACATTGACGACATCGGCATGCCTGGTATCGGTGGTCCTTCTGCTAACGGGCTGCGGACACTTGATCAACCGGCTGATCTGACCGCTTCCCGGTCGAGCGTCGTCAGACGTCGTCACGCACCACCCTGCGCCGTTGCAGGACCCTTGCCGCCAACCAGCACAGCATGGCCCAGGCAAAGCCCGCGCACCAGCCGGCCAGCACGTCCGACGGCCAGTGGACGCCGAGATAGATGCGGCTGATGCCGACCAGCACCGTCGTCAGCACGGCGAGCGCCAGAACATAGATCTTCGTCGTCCGGCCCTGCAGGAAGCGCGCCGCAAGCGAGCCCAATGTGAGATAGGTCACCGCCGAAAGCATCGCGTGGCCGCTCGGGAAGGAAAGCGAGGTCTCGTTGACCAGATGCGAGACGAGCTCCGGCCGCGGCCGGTCGACGCCGAGCTTCAGCAGGCTCGACAGCATCTGGCCGCCCGCCACGGCGACGAAGATGAGAAGCGCGGTCCCGGGCCTGCGGATCAACAGCAGATAGATGATCGTCGCCGCCGTGATCAGCACCAGCACGCTGGTGCTGCCGAGGCTGGTGATGTCGCGCATCGCCCCTTCCATCCATGGCGGGCCGATCGGGATACCGGGTTGGCCGGCCTGGCGGAAGGCAAGCATGATTTCAGCGTCGAAGGCGTGCGGCGTGGTGGCCCGTGCCACCTCCATCAACTCCACGAAGCCCCACAGGCCGGCGGCGACGACAAGGCCGGCCAGCAGCACCGGGAATTCGACCCGGCTCAGCAGAGCCTTTGCCGCAGTTCTCATCGGACCTCGTTTCGCAACCATGGTTTGCCGGTCATCGCCCTTGCACATAGGGCCCGAGCGTGATCAGCGCCACGGCGGCAATCGCCAGCACGATGCCGGCCGCTTGCAGCGTATTGATGCGCTCGCCGAAGAATATCAGGGCCACCAGATTGACCGATACCAGCTGGATGACGGCCGACAGGCTGAACGACACCGACATGCCGAACTCGCGAATCAGCCGCAGCATGATCAGGTTGCCCAGCGAATAGAGCGCAAGCGTCAGCACGATCTTGCCCAGGCTGGGCGCCATCCCCCATTGCTTGGCGGCCGCCGCCGCCAGCAGAAAGATCACGGTCGAAAGACCGAGCTGAAGTAACCCCGAAAAACTCACCCTGCCCTCGATATTGATGCCGGTCGTCCGTGCCTTGTTTCGCAAGCGCGTCGGGACGTCAAGCAGCTGCCGTGGGACCAGGCTCTTGTGTCGGCAGGACCGAAGCGCCAAAGTCGCGGCCACTACCCTGCCCCTGCGGGTGGGGGCGAGGAGCGTGGCGTGCGATTTCTCGAAACCTTGTCGCGGCGCTGGAACGGGCTTACGCTGGCGCTGCAGTTCATCATTGCCGGCGGCTTCGGGCTGCTTGCGGTGATGCTGGTGGTCGGCTTCTGGGTCACCGCGCAAATCCGCGAAAGCGTGCTCCACAATTCGGCGGCCACGACTGCCCTTTATGTCGACAGTGTGATCGCTCCGCTGCTCCCCGATCTGCGCACGAACCATCAGCTCGATGACGCCGTCAAACGGGCGCTTGACGAGACCCTCGGCCAAGGCGCGCTCGGCAAACGGCTGTTTTCCTTCAAGTTGTGGCGTCGGGACGGCACGGTGCTGTATTCGAAGGACACGGCCTTGATCGGCCGGCAGTTCGGCCCGAGCGCCAACCTGCGTGCCGCCTTCGCCGGGAATGTCGTCGCCGAGTTCAACGAGCTAGGCGACGAGGACGACAAGGAGGAGAGGGCCGCGGGCGTGCCGCTGCTGGAAATCTACAATCCAGTCCGCGAACCCTGGTCGGGCGAGGTGGTCGCCGTCACCGAATTCTACGAGATCGCCGACGATTTCCAGGCGGCTCTGGCTTCCGCCTTGCTGTCGAGCTGGCTGATCGTGGCCGGCGCCACGCTGACGGCGCTGCTGCTGTTGTCGGGGATCGTCATACGTGGCAGCCGCACCATCGACAAGCAGCGCGGCGTTCTGCAGGGTCAGGTCTCCGAGCTGCAGGCGCTGGTTTCGCAAAACCGGGCGCTGCGCCTGCGCGTCCAGCAGGCGTCGCGCCGTGCCACGGCGCTCAATGAACGATACTTGCGTCGCATCGGCGCCGACCTTCACGACGGGCCGGCTCAGCTCGTCGCGCTGGCGGCGCTGCGTGTGGACAGCCCCGCCATTTCCGGCGAGGGTGCCTCCAGCGACAGCCGTAACGCCGAGATCGCCATGATCCGCATGGCGCTGGACGACGCGATGCGTGAAATCCGCGGCATCTGCAACGGCCTCGTCCTGCCGCAGATAGAAACGGCCGCGACCGGCGACATTCTGCGTCTTGCCGTCGACGAGCATCAACGCAGGACCCGCAGTTCCGTGGCGCTGACCCTATCCAGGCAGTTGCCCGAACTGGGCGCTTCGGAGAAGATCAGCATCTATCGCTTCGTCCAGGAGGGGCTGAACAACGCTTATCGTCATGGGCAGGGCAAGGATCAGGAGGTGAAGGCCGGGATGACAGGCGGCAAGTTCTTCGTTGAAGTGTCGGATGGCGGGCCTGGATTCGACCCAAGGCGAGCCGAGGGCCTGGGGCTCGCCGGCATCAGGGAACGTATCGAAAGCATTGGTGGCCAGTTCGAGACCACGACCGGGCCACAGGGAACACGATTGATGATTACGCTAGCCGTCGAGGATCAACCATGATCGGTACCATCCGTGTCGCCATTGTCGACGACCACCCGCTGTTTCGCGAAGGCGTTACCCGCAGCCTGTCGGAGATCGGCGGCTTCGAAATGGTGGCCCAGGGCGCCACGGCGCAGGATGCCGAACGCATCGCCTCGACTTTGCAGCCCGACATACTGCTGCTCGACATCAGCATGCCGGGTGACGGCCTTGCGTCGGTGGCCGGCATACTGGGTGCCAATCCCGGACAGAAGATCGTCATGCTGACGGTCTCGGAGGCCAATGCCGACGTGGCGCGGGCGCTGAACGCCGGTGTGCGCGGCTATGTGCTGAAGGGGGTCGGCTCGCGCATGCTGGCCGAAATCCTGCATGGTGTCGCGGCCGGCGAGACCTATGTGTCGCCGACCCTGTCGGCTCGCCTGCTTTCGGACCTGCAATCGCTGCAGCCGGCCAACGGCAGGACGGATCGCCTGCGTCAGCTCACCGGACGCGAGGCCGAGATCCTGCAGCTGGTGGCGGAAGGGCTGAGCAACAAGGAAGTGGCGCTGCGGCTGGCACTGCAGGAAAAAACGGTCAAGCATCACATGACCGGTGTGCTGTCCAAGCTCAACGTCCGCAATCGCACCGAGGCGGCGCTGCTGATGCGCGAAGCGCGGGATCGGGCCGGCAGCTAATCCTGGTCGGCCGCAAGGGATCCCCGGTTTGGGATAACGACACGCATAAATGAAAACCTGAAGCGCGGTGCAGCAGCGGAACGCTCCAGGGCAAAAAAGACGGCCCCTATACGGGGCCGGAGCGACAAGGTCACCTCCGCCGGGGGGCGGCGGAGGTGACACGTAAAGCGGGCGATGCCTATTGCCCGCTCTACAACCCCTTGAGGCGGCTTATATCCGCCGCCGTCGCAGGGCGCTCGACGATCGTGCGGCCCAGAGCGTCGGTCATTTTGAAGCGACCCTTCTCGATCTCTTCGCCGAAGCCGTTAGGGTGCTGCACCACGATCTTGTTGTCGCCTATTTCGACACGATCGCCGGTTGTTGCATTCACATGCTTGCCGGAGCTGTTGGCACCCTTCCCCTTGCCGTTGTTGCCGCCGCCATTGTTCCCGTTGCCGCCAGCGTTGCCATTGTTGCCGCCAGCGTTGCCATTGTTGCCTCCGGCGTTGCCATTGTTGCTGCCGCCGTTATTTCCATTGCCGCCATTGCCGTTACCGCCACTACCGCTGTTCCCACCAGGCTTGGCTTGGGCGCTGGACGCGACAATGCCTGCGGCGGAACCGTGAAAATCGAGGTGATAGGGGGCTATGGTCAGCGCCAGTGCCGGCACTGCTCTCAGGGCCAGCCAGCAACAATGAGCCATGATCGAGCTGCGCATCAGTCCCTCACTTGATCGGGCCGGCAAAATTCAGAGGCCATCTCGTGCAGGTACGCGATCATCGGCGACATGGCGTGTTCGTGTAAGTGGCCCACGACCGATGCCGCGGCAATCCGGACCTTCGCCCTGATCGGTTTAGGACCTTGGTCCGAGTTTCAAACCGGATGTGGCGCGAGGTTCGCGGTCAAGTTGGCGGGTGCACGAATGTCACGAAAGTGTGACCGATCGTCTATAAGGGGTCGAAACGCGTGACACGCTCCAGCCATCCAGCCAGAGGCAGACCCATGACCGACCATCGTTCGCCCGACGCCAGATTCCGCACCAGCCTGCTTGAGGAAAACGACGGTCCGGCGACCAACCCCACCGAAAACCGCACCATGGGCGAAATCATTGCCGAGCGGTTCTCCCGCCGCGCCTTCCTCAAGTGCTCGCTGGCCGTCTCGGCCATCGCCGCCACCGTCAGCCCGCTGGCGCTCGTGGCCGCCGACGATGCGCGTGCCGCCGAGGGTTCGGCTTTCTCGTTCGATGAACTCGAAGCCGGTATCGACGACAAGCACCACGTCGCGCCGGGCTACGATGCCGACGTGCTGTTGCGCTGGGGCGATCCGCTGTTTGCCGATTCGCCGGAGTTCGACCCGGCCAGACAGTCGGCTGAGGCCCAGGCAAGACAATTCGGCTACAACAACGACTATGTCGGCTATATCGGGATCGATGGCTCCGCGGAGCACGGCCTGCTGGTCGTCAACCACGAATACACCAATCCGCATCTGATGTTCCCGGGTATCGTCAAGATAGTCGAGAAGGACGGCAAGAAGGCGGCCGAACTCACGCCGCTCTCGAAGGAGCAGGTCGATGTCGAGATGGCGGCACATGGCGGCACCATCGTCGAGATCCGCAAGGAAGGCGGCAAGTGGCAGGTGGTGCGCGACGGCAAGTTGAACCGCCGCATCACCTCCAACACCGAAATGGCGCTGTCGGGCCCGGTCGCCGGCCATGACCGCGTCAAGACCAATGCCGACCCATCCGGCACCAAGGTCATCGGCACATTCAACAACTGCGCCGGCGGCGTCACGCCCTGGGGCACCTATGTCATGGCCGAGGAGAACATCCATGGCTATTTCTCCGGTGAACTGCCGGAAGGCCATAAGGAAGCCGCCAACTACAAGCGCCTCGGCATTCCGGAAGGCGCCTATGAATGGGGCGCGCATTACGATCGCTTCGACCTCGCCAAGGAGCCGAACGAGCCCAACCGTTTCGGCTGGATCGTAGAGGTCGACGTCAACGATCCGACATCCACGCCGAGGAAGCGCACCGCAATGGGCCGCTTTAAGCATGAAGGCGCCGAATCGATCATCGCCAAGGATGGCCGCGTCGTCTTCTATCTCGGCGACGACGAGCGCTTCGAGTACGTCTACAAATTCGTCACCGCGGGCCGTTTCGATCCGGACGACCGCGCCGCCAACATGAACCTGCTCGACGACGGCACGCTGCATGTCGCCAAATTCGCCGCGGACGGTACGGTGGACTGGCTGCCGATCGTCTTCGGCCAGGGTCCGCTGACACCTGAGAACGGCTTTGCCGGCCAGGCCGACGTGTTGATCGAGACGCGGCGTGCCGCCGACCTGCTCGGCGCCACCAAGATGGACCGTCCCGAGGACATCCAGCCCAATCGTATCAACGGCAAGGTCTATGTCATGCTGACCAACAATTCCAAGCGCAAGGCCGATCAGGTCGACGCCGCCAACCCGCGCGCCGATAACGCCTTCGGCCATATCATCGAGATATCGGAGGATGGCGGCGATTTCGCCGGCACCAGGGGCAATTGGGAGGTGCTCCTGAAATGCGGCGATCCAGCGGTTGCCGATGTCGGCGCCACCTTCTCCACCGCCACCACGGCCAATGGCTGGTTCGGCATGCCCGACAATTGCGCGGTCGATTCGGCCGGGCGCCTGTGGGTCGCCACCGACGGCCAGGGCCCGAAGACCACCGGCCGCACCGACGGCCTGTGGGCGGTCGACACCGAAGGGCCGGCGCGCGCGACGTCAAAACTGTTTTTCCGCGTGCCGATCGGCGCTGAAATGTGCGGGCCGCTGTTTGCGCCCGACGATCAGACCGCCTTCGTCGCCGTCCAGCATCCAGGCGACGGCGGCGAGGATTGGGAGGCGTTCGGCCGCCCGTCCTATTATGAGGATCCGTCGACGCGCTGGCCCGATTTCAAGCCGGACATGCCGGTGCGGCCGGCGGTCGTCGCCATTACCAGGCAAGGCGGCGGCAAGATCGCGATTTAGAGGGCAATTCCAGGAAAGTGGGGTTCCGTCCGACGCGTAAAACGAACCTCCAGCCCGGTTCAGGGGCCGGAATTGGCGATCCGCCGGGCAATCCGCTCGGCGATCGCCTTGGCCTGGATGGCGGCGTTGGCGAAGCAGCCGCGGATGCTCGGCCGCATGCCGGTGAACCAGAGGCCAGGCAGTTTCGGATCGGCATCCCCGCCATTGAACAGCGGAACGCCCTTGCCGTCGAGCACGCCGAGATCGCCGACCATCTGCTCAAGCCCGGTGCGGTATCCCGTCGCGGCAATGACGATGTCGGGATCGATCAGGCTGCCATTGGCCAGGATGACGCCGTCGCGGGTGAATTCCCGCACCGCCGGCACGACGGTGATCCTGCCCGAGCGGATGGCGTCGATCGCGCCCTCGTCGGCGGCGATCGCGGTGTAGTCGGTGGTCAGGCGGCTGGCGCCGCCCACCGGTGCCGGCGGCACGCCGAATTTCGTCAGGTCGCCGAAAACCAGCCGTTGCGTCAAGGCGATCACCGCATCGGCGACCCGCAAAGGCAACCGCGCCATCAGCGGCGACAGCCGGTGCACGGCAATCTTGCCGATGCGCTTGGGCAGGACCGACGGACCATTGCGGGCCGACAGCCACAGCGAGGCGGTGCTTGCCTGGGCCAGGTGGTTGAGCGCGTCTATACCCGAATTGCCGGCGCCGACGACCAGCACCTTCTTGCCGGCATAGTCCTTCGCGTCGCCGAAATCCGCCGAATGGATGATGCGGCCGGCGAAATCCCGCATTCCTTTCCATTCGGGGATGAACGGCTGTCTGTCGCGGCCGGTGGCGATCACGACGTGGCGCGCCAGGCGCTTCCCGGCGCTGGTTTCTATCGCCCAGTGGTCGCCCCGGAACAGGACCGCCTCGACGGCGACGCCGAGCTCCACCGGCAGCCGGTTCGCCTCGCTGAAATCGTTCAGATAGCGGATGACGGCGGTTCTGTGGGGGAAGGCGAGCGTGCCCTTCGGATAGGCAAGGCCGGGAAGTGCCGAAAGGTCGCGGTGAGTATTGAGGCGCAGCTGCTGGTGACGCCGATGCCATGGCTCCGCCAGCCGGCTCTCCTTTTCCAGGATCGCCGTCGCCACGCCGGCCTTTACCAAGGCCTGCGCTGCCGCGAGACCGGCGGCGCCGGCGCCGATGACGATCGCCGGTTCGATGGTTACCGTCTGGTGCGCTGCCGGTCTGATTGTCGTATCTGCCATTCGCTCACGAACCCCATTCCACCCTTGTGGCGCTTCCGCCGACACCGGCAGAACGCCCTCCCGCGCATGATCCATACAGCAGATCGGCCCCGGATTTCGAGGCCATGCGCCGCACCGCGGTTGCGTCCTATATGGCATATACGCGAGATCGGCGATAATCAGGTCGCGGCAATGTGATTGATTCGAGATCCGGGGGCTGGCGGATCTCTGTTACCGGTACAGGAATCCGAAGTCCTCGAAACGCTTTTTTCGGCTTCCTGTGCAAAATCAAGGCGCCACGGCGTATAGCGTACCCGGGTGCGCGCCGCAGATGCACGCGGAATCTCGACCCATGCCCTCCTTGCGGATCTATCTCGACAAAATCCTCGAGCGTGCCTCGCCAAAGGTCGAGCGCCAGGCGTTCACCCATGCCGAACGGCTGGCGCTGGTGCGCCGCCACGGCGACTTCTCACTCGCCTACTCCTCCGCCGTGCAAGGCAGGCTCTCCTATTTCGGCGACGCCGACGGCTACATCGCTTTCGGCACCAAGATGAAGCATCATTTCGCGCTCGGTGACCCGGTCGCCGATCCGGCCCATCGGGCCGACTACATCAGGCGCTTCGTCGAGACCGCCGGCAGCCCCTGGTTCGTGCAGATCGGCGAACAGTCGGCGCGGGTGCTGGCCGGGCTCGGCTACAAGGTCAACCGGCTGGGCATCGACACCCGTCTGCCGCTGCCCGAACACGATTTTTCCGGCAAGCGCAACGAAACCGTGCGCTACTCCGAGCGCTGGCTGTTGAAGAAGGGCTTTTCGTTCGCCGAGGACAAGCGGACGATCTTTCTCGACGAGATCTCCCGGCTTTCGGCGAACTGGCGCGGCGACCGCATCGTCAAGCGTTGGGAAATGGGCTTCCTCAACCGGCACTTCGCCGATCATGTGGGCGTCGACATGCGCCGCTTCGTGCTGCACGGCCCCGATGGCGAACTGGTCGCCCTGCTCGACTTCGATCCGCTGTTTCGCGGCGGCAAGGTCATCGGCTACACCACAGCCTTCAAGCGCAAGCACATCGACGCCTCGCCGCATGCCGAGGTCGGCCTGACCAAATTCGCCGTCGACCGCTTTCGCGAGGAAGGCATTTCGGTCGTCACGCTCGGGCTGTCGCCGCTGGTCGACGTCGGCCCCAGCGGATTCGCCGAAAGCGATTTCTGGCGCAACGCCTTCCAGCGCGCCTATGATTCGCCCTGGGTCAACCGCCGCCGCTTCAACCTGCAGGGGCAGGCGGCGTTCAAGCGTCGTTTCCACGGCATCGAGGAGCCGGTCTACGTCGCCTTCCGTAAGGGAACCTATGTCGAGATGCTGGGCCTGCTGCGGCTGGTGAAGGCGATCTAGCTCTGACCGCGGCTCAGCGTGGCTTCGCCCCTCAATTCCTCAGCCGGTAGCCGGTCCTGAATATCCAGGCGACGGTCGCCACGCAGATCAGCAGAAAAACCACGGTCATGCCGAGGCTGATGCCGACCGAAACGTCCGATTTTCCGAAAAAGCTCCAGCGGAAGCCGCTGATCAGATAGACGACCGGATTGAACAGCGTCACCGTGCGCCAGGCGCCCGGCAGCATGTTGATGGAATAGAAGCTGCCACCGAGGAAGGTCAGCGGCGTGATGATCAGCAGCGGCACCAGTTGCAACTGCTCGAAGCTCCTGGCCCAGATTCCGATGATGAAGCCGAACAGGCTGAAGGTCACCGCCGTCAGCACCAGGAAGGCCAGCATCCAGAACGGATGCTGGATCGAGAGCGGCACGAACAGCGAGGCCGTCGCCAGGATGATCAGGCCGAGGATGATCGACTTTGTGGCGGCGCCCCCGACATAGGCGAGGACGATCTCGAGATAGGAGACCGGAGCCGACAACAGCTCGTAGATCGAGCCGACGAATTTCGGGAAGTAGATGGCGAAGGAGGCGTTGGAGATCGACTGCGTCAAAAGCGACAGCATGATCAGCCCGGGCACGATGAAGGCGCCGTAGCTGATGCCGTCGATCTCGGTGATGCGCGAACCGATGGCCGAGCCGAAGACGACGAAATACAGCGACGTCGACAGCACGGGCGAGACGATGCTCTGCAAAACGGTGCGCAGCGCGCGCGCCATCTCCACCCGGTAGATCGCCCATACCGCGCGCAGGTTCATGGCTCTTGCCTCAGAAGATTGACGAAGATCTCCTCCAGCGAACTGTTCTGCGTGTCCAGGTCGCGGAACTGGATGTCGGCGGCCTCGAGATCGCGGATCAGCGACGCCACGCCCGGCCGGTCGCTCTGGTTGTCATAGGTGTAGGTGATCTGCCCGCCATCCGGCGACAATTCCAGGGCGTAGTGCGAGAAGGCGTCCGGAATGGCGCCGAGCGGGCTGCGCAGTTCCATCACCAGGCGCTTGCGGCCGAGCTTGCGCATCAGTTCGGCCTTGCCCTCGACCAGGATGATCTCGCCGCGGTTGATGACGCCGACGCGGTCGGCCATCGCCTCGGCTTCCTCGATATAGTGGGTGGTGAGAATGATGGTGACGCCGTCCTCGCGCAGCCGCCGCACCATCGCCCACATGTCCTGGCGCAGTTCGACGTCGACGCCGGCCGTCGGCTCGTCGAGGAACAGCACGCGCGGTTCGTGCGACAGCGCCTTGGCGATCATCAGCCGCCGCTTCATGCCGCCCGAAAGCGTGATCGCCTTGGCGTCCTTCTTGTCCCACAGCGACAGGTCGCGCAGCACCTTCTCGACAAAGGCATGGTTTGCCGGCTTGCCGAACAGGCCGCGGCTGTAGTTGACCGTCGCCCAGACGCTCTCGAAGGCATCGATGGTCAGTTCCTGCGGCACCAGCCCGATCAGGCCGCGCGCGGCGCGATAGTCTCTGGTGATGTCGTGGCCATCCACCGTGACGCTGCCAGACGAACGGTTGACGATGCCGCAGACGATGGAGATCAGCGTCGTCTTGCCGGCGCCGTTGGGGCCAAGCAGCGCGAAAATCTCGCCGCGCTCGATATCGAGATTGATTTCCTTCAGCGCCTTGAAGCCGGTGGCGTAGGTCTTGGTGACCCCGGAAATGGAGATGACAGGCTGCATGGCTGAAAACGGCTGCTTGAAAGAGGACCCCAGATATAGGACGAATGTCGCCGCATGCAACCGCAAGTCAATGCCGCTGCTGACAGTTCTCGACATTGCCGCCGCATGGCGCTGCGGCGTTCCGCCTCGCGGCGGGACGCCGCTTTGACCGGCTGGCCCTACAAGCCTATTCTCCGCTTATTAGAAGCAGCCGGAGCCCGCCATGGACCCGCTCATCCTTTCGCGCATCCAGTTCGGTGCGAATATTTCGTTTCATATTCTGTTTCCAGCCATCACCATCGCACTCGGCTGGGTGCTGCTTTTCTTCAAGCTCCGCTACAACGCGACCAATGATTCGGCCTGGATGCGCGCCTATTTCACCTGGGTGAAGGTGTTCGCATTGTCCTTCGCCATGGGCGTGGTTTCCGGCGTCACCATGAGCTTTCAGTTCGGCACCAACTGGCCGGGCTACATGGAAACGGTCGGCAACATCGCCGGGCCGCTGCTGGCCTACGAAATCCTCACCGCCTTTTTCCTCGAGGCAGCCTTCCTCGGCATTATGCTGTTTGGCTTCCGCCGCGTTTCCAACCGCATCCACACGCTGGCGACCGTGCTGGTGGCCGGCGGCACCACCGTGTCTGCCTTCTGGATCATCGCGCTGAACTCGTGGATGCAGACGCCGGTCGGCTTCGAGATGCGCGACGGCGTCGCCCACGCCGTCGACTGGTGGGCGATCCTCTTCAACCCCTCCATGCCCTACCGTCTCGTCCATATGCTGCTCGCCTCCGGGCTTACGGTATCGTTTCTCATCGCCGGCCTGTCGGCGCTGCGTTACCTCAAGGGCGACCGCTCGGAATCGATGTGGAAGGCGCTGCGCACCGGCGTCTTCACCGCCGCCATCCTCATCCCCATCCAGATCCTTGCCGGCGACCAGCACGGCCTGAACACGCTCGAGCACCAGCCGCAGAAGATCGCCGCCATGGAGGCCAACTGGAACACCGGCCCCAACGTGCCGCTGGTGCTGTTTGCCATTCCGGATGAAGCGGCCAGGGAAAACAGGTTCGAGGTGACCATTCCCGACGGGGCGAGCTGGATCCTGCGGCACAGCGCCGGCGGTGTGGTGCCGGGGCTCAACGACTATCCCGGCAACCATCCGCCCGTCTTCCCGGTGTTCTGGGGTTTTCGCGTCATGGTCGGCACGGGCCTGTTGATGCTCGCCGTCTCCTGGTCGGCCGCCTTCTTCCTCAAGCGCCGTCATGGCTTGCCGAGGCCGCTGGCGCTGCTCATGGTGCCGATGACCATCTCCGGTTGGGTGGCGACGCTCGCCGGCTGGTATACGACGGAGATCGGCCGCCAGCCCTGGCTGGTGACGGGCGTGCTGAGGACCGCCGACGCCGTCGGCCCGGTGGCCGGCAGCCATGTGGCGCTGACGCTGGCCGTCTATCTCGCTCTCTACGTGCTGTTGCTGATCGCCTATCTCGGCGTTCTGGTCCACCTGGCGCTGAAGGCGGCCAAGGACGGCGACACCTCGCCGCTGCCGGGCGTGCTCAACAAGCCGATGTCGCAGCCCGCGGCTGGCGAGTAGGAGAGAGAGAGAAATGACCTATGACTGGCCGATCCTGCTCCCCCTCATCTTCGCCGGCCTGATGGGCCTCGCCATCCTGATCTACGTCATTCTCGACGGCTTCGATCTCGGCATCGGCATCCTGTTCGCGGCGGCCGAGGACGCCGAGCAGGACACCATGATCGCCGCCATCGGCCCGTTCTGGGATGCCAACGAGACCTGGCTGGTGCTGGCCGTCGGCCTTCTGCTGGTCGCCTTTCCGATGGCGCATGGCGTCATCCTCAGCGCGCTCTATATCCCGGTGTTCGTGCTCCTGGTCGGCCTCATCCTGCGCGGCGTCGCCTTCGACTTCCGCGCCAAGGTGGCGACCGAGCGCAAGCACCGCTGGAACCGCATCTTCTTCCTCGGCTCGCTCATCGCCTCGCTGGCGCAAGGCTATATGCTGGGCGTCTATGTGCTTGGCCTCGACTTCGGCCTGGGGGGCATGGCGTTCGGCGTGCTGGTGGCGTTCTGCCTGGCGGCGGCCTACGCCGCGATGGGGGCGGCCTGGGTCATCTACAAGGCCGAAGGCGACTTGCAGAAGAAGGCGGTGCGCTGGCTGCGCACCACATTGGTGCTGACCGCGCTCGGCATGGCTGCCGTGTCGCTGGCCACGCCCTTCGCCAGCCCGCGCATCTTCGCCAAATGGTTCGTCCTGCCCGAAATGCTCTATCTGTCGCCGCTGCCGATCCTGTCGGCGCTGCTGTTCCTGTGGCTGTGGCGGCAGACCTCTCATCTGCCCAGGCCCGACGACCGCCATTCGCTGACGCCGTTCCTGACCTTGGCCGCCATCTTCGCGCTGGGCTTTGCCGGGCTCGCCTGGTCGTTCTATCCGTTCGTGGTGCCCGACAGGCTGACCATCTGGCAGGCGGCTTCCGCACCCGAAAGCCTGGCCATCATCCTGGCCGGCACCGTGGTCGTGCTGCCGATCATCATCTTCTATTCCTTCTATGCCTACCGCGTGTTCGGCGGCAAGGCGAGGGACCTGACCTACGATTGAAGGGCCAGGCGACGGCGCGAAATCATCGCCTCCGCCTGCCGCCTGTCGCCGGCCGGAAAGACAATATTCATCTTCACGCGCAATAACCTTCCGCGACATGCTGCGGCCTGATGGCAGCGGTCCGAGAAGAAGGGCAATGCAATGCGCGGTGTCCCGGTTGCCTCGATAGAACACGATCCGCAGGCGCGGCAGCGCTACGCATCTTTCCCAAGAAAATCGCTACGCCGCTTTCCTGGGGTTGCTCTGGTCCTGATCCGCCTGGTCACGCTGATCGCCGCGCTCGTGCTGGCCGGCCTGCTGCCTGTCATTCAGCCCGCTCATGCCCAGCAGACGGCCAACTGGGCCGGTGTCTGGGACACCAAATGGCGCGGCGGCGGCGCCCAGATCACCTTCGAGCAGGACGGCGCCGAGGTGAAGGGCGTCTATCCCCTGTATGACGGCCGCATCGAAGCCAAGGCCCAAGGCGAAAAGCTGTTCGGCCGCTGGTTCGAGGGCAGTCGCCAGGGCGAGTTCAGCTTCGTCATGGCGCCGGACGGCGCGAGCTTCATGGGCCGTTTCGAATCCGCCACCGCCGAATGGTGGACGGGCGTGCGCGTCGACGCCGCCGAGACCCTCAAGGTCGACCAGACCAGCCCCATGACGACGATGCGCTCATTCTTGCAGACCATGAACGAGAGCGGCGCCGACAATGTGCCGCGCGCCACCGGCGGCGGCATGGGCCTTGCCGCGCTGGCGGCCGGCCTCGTCGACGTCACGGAGGCCGATCGCGGCGGCCTCAACATGCCCGATTACACCAAGCTCCTGTTTTCGGTGATCGACAACGCCACCTTGCGCCTGTGGAACCTGCCGCATGATGCGATCCCCGGCGACGAGGTGACAGCCAGGCTGCAGCAATATGGCAGCAAGGTTTTCTTCGACGTCACCTTCCGCCGCAAGGCCGGCGAATGGTTCATCGTCGGGCCGCAGCTCGCCGTGCTGCAGGCCAAGCTCGCCGAGTTCCAGGCGGCGCGTGGCGAAGCCCCCGACATGGTCGACGATCCGGCCAAGCTCGCCTCGCCGCGCGACACGTTCAAGATGCTGCTCGGCGGCATCGCCGACCAGAATGGCGGTTCGACGCAAACGGCGCTCGACATGCGCGGTTACAATCCGGCGGTGCGGTCCGACGAGGCGGTTCTGCTCGAGAGCTATCTCAAGAAAGTCATCGACCGCATCGGCTACGTCTACTGGCAGGAAATTCCCGACGATCCCCAAAGCAACACGCCCTATGTGTATTTCGAGCACCCGGCCGGCAACATCGTCGTCGCTCCGGTGGGGACTGAGAAAGGCGGCAAGCTGTGGAAATTCACGCCGGAAACGCTGGCCAACATCCGCACGCTCTATGCCGATATCGAGGATGCGCCGGTGGCGCCGGAATTCACCGCCTTCGCCAGCAACGATCCCTTCTTCGCCACGAGGGGCCTTGCCCGTGAGATCAGCCCTGCCCTTTTGACCCGCGCCGGGCCGATCGAACGCTGGCAATGGCTGGGGCTCGGCATTGCCGTGCTTGCCGGCATCGCCTTCGGCTTCCTTGCCAACGCCGTCATCGTGTTCTTCGCCCGCCGCGGCAGGAGTTCGGGGCGGGCCGGCTTCTTCCGCGTCGTCGAATGGGCGGTGCGCTCGATCTTCCTCGGTCTGTTCCTGCTGTTTGCGCTGCGGCCGCTCGGCTTGCCGCAGGTGATCGCGGCATCCGCCAAGGCGGCGGCCTGGAGCCTGATCCTGATCGGCGCGGTTCCCGTCGTCTGGCACCTGATCGGCAAGATCGCCGAGCGCTACCGCGCCACCTTCAACGTGCCCGGCTACCACGAGACGCTGATCTCGCTGCTGACCGGCGTGGCGCGCATCGCCGCCCTGGTGGTCGCCTTCCTGCTCCTGGCCGAGGTGCTGGCGATCCCCTATCAGGGCGTGCTGGCTGGCCTCGGCATTGGCGGCCTGGCGGTGGCGCTGGCGGCGCAGCCGACGCTGCAGAATTTTCTTTCCGGCCTGACGCTCTATGCCGACCGGCCGGTCAGCGTCGGCGACTTCTGCAAATTCGGCAACCAGTCCGGCACCATCGAGCATATCGGCATGCGCTCGACCCGCATCCGCTCGGTCGACCGCACGGTGATCTCGGTGCCCAATTCCGACTTCGCCGGCATGCAGATCGAGAACTACGCCCATCGCGACCGCACCCGCTTCGCCACCACGCTGCAGCTGCGCTACGAGACGACGCCCGACCAGCTGCGCTACACGCTGGCGGCGCTGCGCAAGCTCCTGATCGCTCATCCGCGCGTCATCGACGACCCGTGCCGCGTGCGCTTCGTCGGCTTCGGCCCCTATTCACTCGACATCGAGGTCTTCACCTACATCACGACCGCGGATGGCTCGGAGTTTCTCGCCATCCGCGAGGACATATTGCTGTCGATGATCGCGGTGATGGACGAGGCCGGCGCCCAGTTCGCCTTCCCGGCGCAGTTGGAATACAGCGCCGCCGACCTGCCGCTCGACCAGGAAAAGCGCATCGCCGCGGAAAAGCGGGTCAGCGCCTGGCGTGAGGAGGAAAAACTGCCTTTCCCCGATTTCAGCCAGCTCGACAGGCTGGAGCTCAACGACAGCCTGCCCTATCCGCCGCCGGGCTCGGTGCAGTACCGCGAAGCCCAGGCCGCCCCGGCCATGGTCGAAGCCAAGGCCTCGCTGGAGAAGGCGCGGTGGAGCCTGCCGTGGCGGAAGAGGGTGTAGCCTTCTTCGCAGGAGAGGCCGCGATCCCTCGCGCCCCCCCTCTGGCCTGCCGGCCATCTCCCCCACGAGGGGGGAGATTGGATGTCGCGACGGCTTTCGCCAATTTCTAACGTTGACAGCGGGGCGGGACGGCGAGGCCGCCGATCTCCCCCCTCGTGGGGGAGATGCCCGGCAGGGCAGAGGGGGGCGCCGTCCCGCCGACCTGTCGTTCTTCTCACCCTGCGAAGACTCAATTGCTCGCCGACAGCACCAGCACCGGCTTGTCGCTGTAAAGCTGCGGGAACAGCGTCTTCAAATTCGCCACCTTGGGCAGGTCGTTGTAGACGATGTAGGGATAGGTCGGGTTGAGCGTCAGGAAGTCCTGGTGGTACTCCTCGGCCGGGTAGAAGGTCTTGCCGGTTTCGATCGTGGTGACGATGGGCTTGGAAAACAGCTTGGCCTGGTCGAGCTGGGCGATGTAGCTCTGCGCGATCTTCTTCTGCGCGTCGTTCTCGGCGAAGATCGTCGAGCGGTACTGCGTGCCGGAGTCGGGCCCCTGATAGTTGAGCTGGGTCGGATTGTGGGCGACCGAGAAATACACCTGCAGCAGCTGGCCATAGGTGACTTTGGAGGGGTCGTAGGTGATCTCGACGGATTCGGCATGGCCGGTGCGGCCGGTGCCGACCGTCTCGTAGACGGCGTCGTCCTTGGCGCCGCCGGTATAGCCCGAGACCGCCTTGGTGACGCCCTTGACGTGCTGGAACACGCCCTGCACGCCCCAGAAGCAGCCGCCGGCGAAGACTGCCGTCTCGCTGCCGCCCGCGGCCTTTTCATCCAGCGCCGGTGGCGGGATCACCACGGCGTCTTCCGCCGAAACCGCTGGGGTGAGCCAGAAGGCGGCGCCCGCGACGGCGAGCGCGAAAGCTGCGAGCGCGCCGCGGACGAAGCCGCTCGAACGGTTCTTGATGTCGGTCATGGTTGCACTCCTCATAGCTTGCATAGGGTCCAGTCTATTGAATTAGCGGAGCCGGTGCGATGCGCGAGTTGCGGCGGAGGCTCACATTCTCGTGCGGCCCCAGCGGGTGCCTAACTCTCCGCCGCGGCTTGACCTAGTTGGCAGGCTTCATCGCATCCGTCGCCGGCTTCATCGCGTCAGTCGCCGGTTTCATGGCGTCCGCCGGTTTCATCGCATCGGCGGCGGGCTTCATGGCATTTGTGGCCATCGGGTCGGCCGGCTTCATCGCATCGGTTGCCGGTTTCATCGCGTCCGCGGCGGGTTTCATGGCGTTGGTGGCCTCGTCGGCACGGGCGATGCCGCCGGCCAGCAATGCCGTCGAGCACAAAGCGAGCGCAAGCGCCGGCAGCGTCAGGCGGGAAAGAACGGTCATGATGGTCTCCTTGGTTGGGTGGCGCGCCCTCGCGGCGGCCGGCTGTTGCGGCGCCGCAGGCGCGGCGTTGCGCAATTTCTGATGGTCTCTCCCCGCAAACGGGAAGTTCCCGGAGGTAAGCTAATCGGCGGCGGCGGCCAGGATCGGCCCGCCGCCGGGCGACTGCACCAGCACGGCGGTGCTGAGGCCATCGGCGGCCGCCGGCACGTCGAGCGTCGTCGCCTCTCCGGTCCAGCTGCCGAGCTTCTTCAGCGCATGCACGACATTGCCGTGCGGCAAGGTGCGGCCGGTGTTCTCGCCGCGCGCCACGGGCACCTCGACGACGCCCCTGGCATAGCGCACCAGCCAGATGTCGGCTTTGCCGCCCGGCACGCTCCCCGCGCCGATGCTGGCCTTGCCGCGATCGAGCGACAGCGACGGTCCCTTGATGCGTCCGCTCGCCGCAATCAGCCGTTCGATCTCGCCGGGCGCGGCGCCGACCGCATCGGCACGGCCGTTGACCACCACCTGCGGCGTGAACGGCCCGTCACGGCCGAGCGGCGGCTCGTAGCTCACCTGACGTTGCGTGAACTCCTGCCGGCCGAAAATGTCCTTCCAGCCGAGATAGTCCCAGTAGGTGACATTGAAGGACAGCGCCAGCACGCCGGGCTGGTCCTTGACCTTGATCAAATTGGCATTGGCCGGCGGGCAGGACGAACAGCCTTGGCTGGTGAACAGCTCGACAACGGTAAGCGGCTGCGCCGCGGCCGCACCGAGCGACGCCGCGAGCGCAAGCGCGCCCAGGCTGGACACTGCGAGGAACCTGCTGCGTTTGGCTTGCGACATGGGATTGCTCCGTGGGCGACGGCGCCGCGATGCGCCGCTGATGTCCCCACTTCGCCGCCAATTATCGCTTCGTTACAGCGCTCACTGGTTTGTGATGAAGGTTGGTCGGACTCCAAGAGGCCGGAGATTGGCAAAGGCCGTCGCGACAGCCGATCTCCCCCCTCGTGGGGGAGATGTCCGGCAGGACAGAGGGGGGCGTCGTAGAGCACCTACCTGGACGCGGTTCGACAGCCGTTGTCGCGACGGCAAAGAGTAGGCGGCAGATCGGGAAAGTGGAGGACGAGTTCCGTGGACCCAGGCAAGGCCGGCGGGGCAGCGCCCCCCTCTGGCCTGCCGGCCATCTCCCCCACGAGGGGGGAGATCGGCAGCTTCGCCTCTACTGCGTCAGCACCGTTTGCGAGGGGCGCTGGTTGAAGTCGCATTTGCCCATCACGGTGTAGAAGAAGTCGGCGTTGACGACAGGCGCCGGCACGGCCGAGCCGCCGTCTTCCCAGGCCTGGTAGCCTGTCTGGCCGCACGGCACGGCGGTGAAGATATCGACGGTCTGGCCCGTGGCGATTTCGGGCATGTCGGTCGGGCTGGTGCCGATATAGAGCCGGTCCGAGGTTTTAGGGTCGTTCGACCTGAGCGTGGTCGGCTGAGCCGGTTTGGCCGTCGCGGCGGAAGGCACGTCCATCTCGAGATAGAGCTGGTCCATCTGGCTGACGTCGATGACCGCGCCGGTGCTGTTGGCCGGGCTGGTGGTGCAGACGGTCTGCCGCATGACGCCGTTGCCGTCGGTGCTGGTGATGGCGCCGGAGGGCGTGTTGTTGAAATTGGCGACCGTCGTGGTGTTGCACACCTGCTGCTGCACCTGGGTAAGCGTGGTGCCGCTGACGGTTGAGACGGTGGTGGTGCCATAGCCCTTGGGATCGCCGCCCTTGTTGTAGACATAGCTGATCTGCATCAGCTTCTGCTTCGTGGTCGAGCCGAATCGCGTGCCGTAGAGATACATGGTCTTGTCCCACCAGCCCGACGCCTTCTCGATCTTGAAGGTGGTCTGCACCAGGGCCGGCGCCTTGTTGACCGCCGAGGTGACGCCGACCGGCACGGTGTTGATCCTGGCGATCTGCATGAAGTCGGTCGGCATGGCGAAGCTTGCCGAGGCCTGCGCCGTGGCGGTGCCGTTGGCCGCGATGGTGAAGCTCACCAGCGTGGCTGTGCCTTGCCCGCCATTGGCGGCAAAGGTGTCCCGGAGCATCTGCTGGCGGGCCGCCAGCGCCGTCGTCTTCGGCAGCGTAGTGATGGCCAGCGTCGCCGCGTCGAGCGCCTGCTGCATGTTGGACCGGGTCTGGACCGCCGACGTATAATCGACCGAGAAGCCGACGACGGTGACCAGCGGCACCAGGCTGATGAAGAACAGCGGCATCATTGAGCCGCCGCGAGAGCGGGCGAACCTTCCTGCAAGCCCCGGCATTTTTTCTTACCCCAAAAACGGTTACCTGCGGGGGAACTAACATGCGCCGGCAAACCGGGGTCTAAGAGGATCGTTCAAAGTTTAAGCATCCGGCCGTGCCCGCCGGCCGTTTCGGGCTTTTCCGCCCGGCTCACCGCTTTGTGATGACCGGGGGGCGCCTTGCGCCGCAAGCCTTGCCGCAGCAAGCCGCCCCTGCTAAAGCGCGCGGCATGAGCACGCCCCTCGACCACATCAGGAATTTCTCCATCGTCGCCCATATCGACCATGGCAAATCCACCCTTGCCGACCGCCTGATCCAGCTGACCGGCGGCCTGGAGCTGCGCGACATGAAGGAGCAGGTGCTGGACTCGATGGACATCGAGCGCGAGCGCGGCATCACCATCAAGGCGCAGACGGTGCGGTTGAAGTACCGCGCCAACAATGGCGAGGACTATATCCTCAACCTCATCGACACGCCCGGCCATGTCGACTTCGCCTATGAAGTGTCGCGCTCGCTCGCCGCCTGCGAGGGCTCGCTGCTGGTGGTCGACGCCAGCCAGGGTGTCGAAGCCCAGACGCTGGCCAATGTGTACCAGGCGATCGACAACAACCACGAGATCGTCGTGGTGCTGAACAAGGTCGACCTGCCGGCCGCCGAGCCCGAGCGCATCCGCGAGCAGGTCGAGGAGGTGATCGGCATCGACGCTTCCAACGCCGTGCTGATCTCGGCCAAGACCGGCCTTGGCATTCCCGACGTGCTGGAGGCCATCGTCCACCAATTGCCGCCGCCGCGCGAGGGCGACGCGACCGCGCCCTTGAAGGCGATGCTGGTCGACAGCTGGTACGACGCCTATCTCGGCGTCATCGTTTTGGTGCGCGTCATCGACGGCGTCTTGAAGAAGGGCCAGACCATCCGCATGATGGGCACCGGCGCCAAATACCTGGTCGAGCGCACCGGCGTGTTCACGCCCGCCCGCATCAATGTCGAGGAGCTCGGCCCCGGCGAGTTCGGCTTCTTCACCGGCTCGATCAAGGAAGTGGCCGACACCCGTGTCGGCGACACCATCACCGAGGACAAGCGCCAGACCGCGCACGCGCTGCCCGGCTTCAAGCCGGCGCAGCCGGTGGTGTTCTGCGGCCTGTTCCCGGTCGACGCCGCCGATTTCGAGGATCTGCGCGCCGCCGTGGGCAAATTGCGCCTCAACGACGCCTCCTTCTCCTACGAAATGGAAACCAGCGCCGCGCTCGGCTTCGGCTATCGCTGCGGCTTCCTCGGCCTGCTGCATCTGGAAATCATCCAGGAGCGGCTGGAACGCGAATTCAACCTCGACCTGATCGCCACGGCACCCAGCGTCGTCTACCGGCTGCTCCTCAATGACGGCTCGGTGAAGGAATTGCACAACCCGGCCGACATGCCCGACGTGGTGAAGATCTCGGCCATCGAGGAGCCGTGGATCCGCGCCACCATCCTCACCCCCGACGACTATCTCGGCGGCATATTGAAACTCTGCCAGGACCGGCGCGGCATCCAGGCCGACCTCTCCTATGTCGGCAAGCGCGCCATGCTGACCTACGACCTGCCGCTCAACGAAGTCGTCTTCGATTTCTACGACCGGCTGAAGTCGATCTCCAAGGGCTACGCCTCGTTCGACTATCACCTCACCGACTATCGCGAGGGCGACCTGGTGAAAATGTCGATCCTGGTCAACGAGGAGCCGGTCGACGCGCTCTCCATGCTGGTCCACCGCACGGCGGCGGAAAAGCGCGGCCGCCAGATGTGCGAGAAACTAAAGGAGCTGATCCCGCACCATCTGTTCAAGATCCCTATCCAGGCTGCCATAGGCGGCAAGGTCATCGCCCGCGAAACCATCTCCGCCCTGCGCAAGGACGTCACCGCGAAGTGCTACGGCGGCGACGTGAGCCGCAAGCGCAAGCTCTTGGACAAGCAGAAAGAGGGCAAGAAGCGGATGCGCCAGTTCGGCAAGGTGGATATTCCGCAGGAGGCGTTTATTCAGGCGCTGAAGATGGGGGATTGAGCGGTCCGGCCTCCGGCCGGACGCATCGACCGGGGGCGATGCGAGCGCAAGTCCGTGTGGGAGCTGCCGGAGGCAGCGGGTCCTACCCCCCCCGGGGGCTGCGGCAGTGCGGTGACCTGATCTGACGCCGCGACAACAGACTACCTGCCGTTGCCCATGCTGTGCGGAGGGCCCATGAGTAGGTCTAACGGTCCAAAAGTATTTTCTCTCATCCGGATATTGATCGGTTCGATGTCATCCGTTGGGAAGTGACTCACTATCGCCCAACCCGAGCCGTCTCGACGAACATACACGGGCCTATGTGTGTCGAGGTCTAGGACCTCCATAGTTCCAAGATGAAGTGCGGTAGGTGTGTCCCACATGACACCATGCAAAATGGAGCCGCCATTGACCCTCTCGACTCTTCTCACAACCAGCGGCAGGAAACCGTTCTCCTGTAGTACGGTTTTGAGCACCCTCAACTTTGGCCGGCCAGTACGGCCGAAGGGCGAATATTTGAGCCTTTTGTTGGTGCAAGGGTGTAATGTCCATGGTGGACCAAGGCAGTCGAAAAAGGCACCCCCGCCGCGCGGCCCGGAAATATAGTAGACGCCAATTAGACAGACCGGGCACTTGGACCACGGGCCGTTGCCGTAGCTTGGGATGGTGGCACGCTTCCATCCTTTCCATCGGAAGGTGTGTGATCGCGAATGTCGGCCGCCGCTAAAGCCGCATGCGCAATTAGGTTGATGGTTCCGACCGTTACAAGGCATGCCCGCCTCCAATCGAACTCAACATACGCGAGTCGCACACCACCGCGAAGTGCTCCCAATATGCCGGCATCCAGTGGCTTGTTGCTTTGGAGTAAAGTGAGATCGTTGGCGTAGAGCTGTGGCTAGCCCCAGTCTCCTGCCGGCATCACTGCTACGCCTCTGCTGCGGGAACTATCTGGAGGCAACACCTAAAGATTGTAGTTTGCAGCACTCCTACTCGCTCAAATAGTAAATAAAGATGGTTAAGATTCGGTTGATTCTCTGGATTCGAATCGCTATATATGGACTCGTTGATGGATTCGAACGAGATATAGCGACTGAATGCGTACCCTTGAAAACGATTTGATAATGCCTGCGCTGAACATTCTTGCCGATGCTGCACAACCGGAGATTGGGATTTCGACCGCCGAATTAGCTAGGAAACTGCGCGAACAAGTGGAACCAACTGCGGAAGATCGGGAAATCCTCCAAGGGCGGACGGATGACCGACTGAGCCAGGTTATCCGCAATCTTGTCAGCCACCGCACCTTGGAGCGCAGAGGCTTAGCCATTTATTACAAAAATCCAATCACAGGTCGCGGCCTCTATCGGCTCACGGAAATGGGGAATCGCACTCTCAACGAGGCTCGCAATGATCGATAGCCAGCCAGATGCACCGTACAGAGAATCTGCCCCGCGCGGTGCATCAAGAAAGTTTTCGGTATCGAGCCCACAACCCCTTCCCGATCTGACGAGGTCTGATCCACCTAGTCAGTTTCGGCAGCCGCCGCTGGGCGGTAGCAGTCGGGGCGCGAATGCTCCGGCTTCATTCACTGACCTGGAAATAGTTTCAGGTCAGAACATGCGAGCGAATGACGGCATACTACAACGAAGTGACCATGATTCATCTGCGAATTGTCGTCAACCGTTATTCCGTCGCACCTTTCTAGAAAGGAAAGGCAATGCACGACCGCAAGGTAACGCCGGACATGGTGCCGGTGATCAAACTGGCCCGGGATTTGGACTATAATTACGCGATAATCGCATCGTACTACCAGATCAATCAGGGCCGCATCGCAGACGTTATGAAGGGGCGCTTGTTCCCCGACATTCCGCCTGCGGTGGCACTCCCGGCCGACTTCCCGATGGCGGTGGCGGCTTAAAGAGATGGAAGCGGGGCGGCCTGTTGGTCGCCCCCTCCAGAGCCGCCTAATTTTAGCCTCCCTTCAACAACACCTTACCTTGGCTTATCCTCTCTCCGGCTTGGGGAGACATCACATGCGCACCACTCTGGACATCGTCGCCTCTCTCGGCCTCGCCATCGGCGGCGTCTTTGGCCTCGCCGGCACCTTCGTCGCCAGCGCGCCACTCCGCGAAACGCTGTGGGCGATCGACGGCGTGGCTCTGGTTGTGGCCGCGGCACTGCTCACCATGAAATATCAGCGGCTTGGCAATGACTGCGTCGCGGCCGGTTTCCTGACCTTCCTGGCCGGCGAGAGCCTGCTTCTGGCCGGCAATGCGACGGGGCTAGAGGCCAGCGTGCCTTCCTATGTTGGGGGCATCACGCTGTGGGCGGCGGCGCTGGTGCTGGTCAGCGCGCAGAAAACCTTCGCTTTATGGATGCGGCTCACCGCAGTCGTTGCTGCATGGGGGCGGGGCGCTGACGCCGCTGACCTTCTCCCCTTGTGGGAGAAGGTGGATCGGCGCGCAGCGCCGAGACGGTTGAGGGGTGTTCCAGCGGAGTGAGGCGGTGGGGTTTTCTGGTTCGGTTGGTTGTCGACGTCCGCGCCAAGCTGGAGCACCCCTCATCCGACCTCGCTTCGCCAGGCCACCGCCCTGGGGCGAGCCACGGGTCTCGCCCCGTCCTTCGGACCCCACAAGGGGAGAAGGAAGAACCAGCGTTGGCGCCGCCTTACCTGACGGTCGAGCGGCTGGCACTGGAGATGCTGATGGGGCGGCAGGATGGCGCTTGTTCCTCGCCCCACGCAGTGGGGAGAGGTGGCCCGGCGAAGCCGGGACGGAGAGGGGCCAGCGCGGCGCTGGGAGGTTGTTTCAGGGGTTCAGGACAGCTCACCATGGTCGCGCCTTCTCCTGCGCCGGCTTTGGCTTCGCGGAGGGCGTCCCCCGCTCCGTCCCGGCTTCGCCGGGCCACCTCTCCCCCACCTTCGTGGGGGAGAGGAAATCAGGGCAGCGCTACCCCTCCAACCAAACCTTCTCGAAATGCTGCTCCAGCGCCTGGTGCTGCTCGCACCCTTCCACCCCTTTGCGATAGGTCCGGTAGACCGAGCGCCAGTAGGGTTGGATGATGATGCCGGAATCGCGCAAATTCTTCTCGATGCCGGCCATGATCTCCTTGCGCTGGGCGGCGTCGGGGGTGGCGAGCGCCTTGTCGAGCAGTTCGTCGAACTCCTTGTTGGCGTAGGCGCTTTCGTTCCAGGCGGCGCCGGATTTGTACGCCAGCGCCAGCACCTGGACGCCGAGCGGGCGGCCGAGCCATTCGGTACAGGAGAAGGGATATTTGCTCCAGTCGTTCCAGAAGGTGGCGGCGGGCAGCACGGTGCGCTTGATCTTGAGGCCGGCCTCGCGCATCTGCGCCGCTATGGCGTCGCCGGTGCTTTTTTGCCATTCGACGTCGACCGAGATGAGGTCGTATTCATGGTCCGCCTTGCCGGATTCGGCCAGCAGCTTCTTGGCCGCCTCGACGTCGCGCTTGGCCGGGCCGATATCGGCATATTCGGGGTGCATGGGGCCGACATGGTGGTTGTCGGCGGGCTTGCCGCGGCCGCCGAGGCCGAGCGCCAGCACGGCCGAGTTGTCGACGGCGAGCTGGGCGGCGCGGCGCATCTTGATGTCGTCATAAGGCGCGTTGGCGACGTTGAAGCGGGCGACGATGGTGGAGCCGGTGGCGATCTCGGAATTCTTCAGGCCCATCTGCTCGGTCTGCGAGACGGCATCGGAGGCGGTCTCGTGGTCGGTGTCGATCTCGCCGGATTCGAACGCCGACAGCATGGCGTTGGGGTCGGAGCCGTAGTCGATCCACTGGATCCCATCCAGGTGGAATTCGCCCTTCCACCAGGGCTTGTCCTTGCGCTTCACCTCGGCTCCCGTCTCGGCATCCCACTTCACCAGCTCGCAAGGGCCGGTGGTGATCGAAAGTGCCTTCAGCGGATCGCCGTCGCCCTCATAGGAGCGGTGCATGATCAGCGCGGGATAATCGGCCATGCCGGCGATCAGGGAAATGTCTGATTTGGGCAGGTTGAGCTTGATCGTGAAGTCGTCGACCTTCTCGATGCCGCCATCGACCACCTTCTTGGTGTCGGCATTGACCAGCGCGCCCATGCGCGCGGCGACCGAATTGCCGGCAACGCCGGCCTCGCACCAGCGGTTGAGGTTGTGGACGACATCGTCGGCGTTGAAGGCATCGCCGTTCGACCAGGTGATACCCTTGCGCACATGCAGCGTGAGCGTCTTGGCGTCGTCGCTCATCTCCCATTTTTCGAGCAGCCAGGGCTCGAACGAGAAGTCGGTGTTCCAGCGCACGAGATATTCGTTGCAATGGCGCGCGACATTGGACATTTCAACGCCGTCGAAGGTGCGCGGGTCCTTGAAACCCTTGACGTTCATGGCGACGCGCAGCACGCCGCCCTTCTTGGGCTCCGCCGCGCGGGCGGGCGTGGGCGCCAGCCCGCCCAGGGCAAAAGCGCCGGCGGCGCTGACGCCGAGCCCGGCCATCAGCGCCAGATATTCGCGCCGGTTGATGGCGCCGCTCCTGAAATCCTCGGCGACGGGTTTGGCTTTCGGGTGCAGTTTCCTGTCGGTCAGCATGAATTTCATCGTCGTTCCCTCTTGTTGGGCGCCCGGCCGACCGCGTGCGCGGGGGCGGATGCGGCTCGCCGGACGCCATTGCCTGAGGGATGATAGGGCGAGCTTACGCAGCGGAGTGTTCTGGAATCCGCAGGACTTGTGCGCTGCTCCGCAGGAGGTTCGCATGAAGGGGGCGCGCGAAGGCCTTCACCTTCGTTATCCACGGGCCTGCGCGGCGTCGCTGCGCTCCTTGCTTCGCCCGTGGATGACGAGGTCACCCCCAGATCATCAGCGCGGCCAGCCCGACGATGCCGACCACCAGCCGCCACCAGCCGAACAGCGCATAGCCCTTGCGCGAGACGTAATCGAGCAGCAGGCGCACCACCAGCAGCGCGGTGACGAAGGCTGCGACGAAGCCGACGGCGATGATCGGCAGGTCGGCCGACGTCAGCACGTTGCGGTTCTTGAACAGGTCGAAGGCGAAGGCGCCGACCATGGTGGGGATGGCGAGGAAGAAAGAAAATTCCGCCGCCGCCCGCTTGTCGACGCCAAGCAGCAGCGCGCCGACGATGGTCGATCCCGAGCGTGAGGTGCCGGGGATCAGCGACAGGCACTGGAACAGCCCGATCTGCAAATAGAGCCGCGTCGGGAAGCGTTCGACGTCGCGGTACATCGGCTTCAGCTTCATGCGGTCGACGACGAGCAGCACCACGCCGCCGATGATCAGCATGATGCAGATCAGCCGCGGCGATTCGAACAGGATGGTCTTGATGAAATCATGCGCCAGCGCGCCGATGATGGCCGCCGGCAGGAAGGCGATGAGGATGCCGATGACGAAATGCCGCGTCAGCCGGTCATGCGGCAGGTCGAGCAGCATCTGCCACAACCGCCGGAAATAGACGCTCAGAATGGCCAGGATGGCGCCGAGCTGGATCAGGATCTCGAAGGCCTTGCCCGTCGAGTGGAAGCCGAGAAAGTGGCCGGCGAGCAGGATATGCCCGGTCGAGGACACCGGAATGAACTCGGTCAGTCCCTCCAGCAGACCGAGCAGCAGGGCTTCGACGATTGTCTGGCTTTCCATTGGCTACCTCGGCATTCGCTGGATGGGCTGACAGGGCTTGCTTGTCATGGCGCCGAACTCCCCCTATAGGTCGCAACACCCTGACGGCCCGCTTACCGGGCGGCCAAGACTTACCGGTGCGCCCGGCGATTCGCCAGTGTAGCAATCCGGAATTCGCCACACCCGGGAGGAGCGCGATGCGCGAATTCCGGATTCTGAGCCACACTGCCAACTTCAAGTTCTGGTGTGGTTTGAATTTGAAGTTCCTGAACGCGGATGCCGTTGAGGGGACAGGAACTTCAAATCCAAACCACCAGTGCGCTTTATCATCGCGGAACCATGCTGACGCTTTTCCATCATCCCATGTTCGCCTCCTGCCGGTTCGTGCGCCTCGCTTTCGGCGAGTATGGCGAGGAACTGGCGCTGATCGAGGAGAAGCCGTGGACGCGGCGCAAGGAGTTCTTGGCCCTGAACCCGGCCGGCACGCTGCCGATCCTTTTGGCCGAGGGCGATGTGCCGATCGTCGGCGCCACGGTCATCTCTGAATATCTCGACGAGACGCGCGGCGTCCTGAAGCGCGACAAGCGCCTGTTCGCCGAGGACCCGATGCAGCGCGCCGAGATCCGCCGGCTGACCGACTGGTATCTCCACAAGGCCGAGAGCGAGGTCACCCGGCATCTGGTGCGCGAGCGCGTGCTGAAGCCGGTCATGCCGGAAACCGCCGGCGGCGGCTCGCCCGATTCGGCCGCCATCCGCGCGGCGCGGGCCAACATCCGCCAGCACATGAAATACACCAACTGGCTGGCCGGCACCCGCCACTGGCTGGCCGGCTCGAGGGTCACCTATGCCGACCTCGCCGCCGCCGCCACCCTTTCGGTGCTCGACTATCTCGGCGAGATCGACTGGCGCGAGCACACCGCCGCGCGCGAATGGTACACGCGGGTGAAGTCGCGGCCTTCGTTCCGGCCGCTGTTGACCGACCGCGTGCGCGGCCTGTCGCCGGTGTCGCATTATGCGGACCTCGACTTCTGACGCCGCAAAACTGCGCGCGCTGATCGACGCGCAGGCGCGGCGCGCCGGTTTCGAGGCGGTCGCCGTCACCACCCCCGATGCGATCCCGCTGGCGCCGGCCCGGCTCGCCGCCTTTGTCGAAGACGGGTTCCACGGCTCCATGGGCTGGATCGCCGAGACGCTGCAACGCCGCAGCGAGCCGTCAAGCCTGTGGCCGCAGGTGCGTTCGATCGTCGTGCTGGCGATGAATTACGGGCCGGACCACGATCCGCGCGACCTGTTGGCCAGGCGCGACCGGGGCGCGATCTCGGTCTACGCGCAAAACCACGACTATCATGACGTGATGAAGGGCCGGCTGAAGGAAATCGCCGGCAAGATCGTCGCGCGGGCGGGAGGTGACGTCAAAGTCTTCGTCGATACGGCCCCCGTCATGGAAAAGCCGCTGGCCGAGGCCGCCGGGCTCGGCTGGCAAGGCAAGCACACCAATCTGGTCAGCCGGCAGCATGGTTCCTGGCTGTTCCTCGGCACCATCTTCACGACGGCCGAACTGGTTCCAGACCTGCCGGAGGAGGACCATTGCGGCTCCTGCCGCGCCTGCCTCGACGCCTGCCCGACCGATGCCTTCCCGGCGCCCTACCGGCTCGATGCGCGGCGCTGCATCTCCTATCTCACCATCGAGAACAAGGAGCCGATCCCGCATGAATTCCGCGAGGCGATCGGCAACCGCATCTATGGCTGCGACGATTGCCTCGCCGCCTGCCCGTGGAACAAGTTCGCCAAGGTGGCGTCCGAGGCCAAGCTTGCTGCGCGCGAGGACCTACGCGAGCCGGCGCTGGCCGATCTCCTGCGGCTGAACGACACGGCCTTTCGCGCTTTCTTTTCCGGTTCGCCGGTCAAGCGCATCGGCCGCGACCGCTTTGTCCGCAACGTGCTGATCGCTGCCGGCAATTCTCGCGATGCCGCGCTTGCCGGCGCCGTGCGCGCCTTGCTCGCCGACGCCTCGCCGCTGGTGCGGGGCGCGGCAATATGGGCGCTGGCGCGGCTGGTGCCCGAGGCCGAATATGCCGAACGCGCCGCGACCGGCCTGGAAACCGAGAGCGACGCGGCCGTGCGTGAGGAATGGGCGCGGCCGGTTCCAGCCAGGGCGCCTGCATGAGCGAAAAGCGGATATTCATCTTCGGCGCCGGCTATTCGGGCAAGGCTTTTGCGCGCGCCAACAGGGAGTCCGCCACGACGGTCGGCGGCACGACGCGCTCCGTGGAAAAATTCGAGGCGCTCCGCCAGGCCGGCATCGCGCCGCTGCTGTTCGATGGCGCGCTGACCGGCGAACTCGGCGACGCGCTGGCGACAACAACCCATCTGGTGATCTCGACCGCGCCCGAGGAGGCCGGCGATCCCGTGCTGAATGCCGCCCGCGAGGCGATCGTCCGGATGCCCGCGCTCGAATGGATCGGCTATCTCTCCACCGTCGGCGTTTATGGCGACCATGGCGGCGCCTGGGTCGACGAGACGGCGCAATGCCGGCCGGTGTCGAAACGCTCGGCGATGCGGGTGGCGGCCGAGCAGGACTGGCTGCGGCTTGGCCGCGAGATCGGCCGGCCGGTGGCGGTGTTGCGGCTCTCCGGCATCTACGGCCCCGGCCGTAACGCCTTGGTCAATCTGGAAAACGGCACCGCGCGGCGGCTGGTCAAGCCCGGCCAGGTGTTCAACCGCATCCATTGCGACGATATAGCCGGCGCGCTGTGGCATCTCATCGGGGATGATACGGGCGGCATCTTCAACGTCACCGACGATGAGCCGGCGCCGCCGCAGGACGTGGTGGCCTATGCCGCCGCGCTGATGGGCATCACACCGCCGCCTGAAATTCCCTTCGAGGCCGCCCAACTTTCGCCCATGGCGCGGTCCTTCTATGGCGAGAACAAGCGCGTCGCCAACGCGGCGCTCAAGGCGACGGGCTACCGGTTCCGCTTCCCGGATTACCGCGCCGCCTTCGACCATATGTGGGCAAGCGGCGACTGGCGCGACGGCGCGCCGCGCAGCCCGATGAAACGCTGACGCATTCCGTGACACGGTTTCGGGCCGGAATGCGTCGGAAAAGAAAACAGGGCGGTTGACCGGTTTGTGAGAAACGGAACCGCTCCGGCGATCGAAGCAACGTCCATTGCGTGCTATGATTCGGGCTTGGGTTTGCGGCGGGGGTTCATGGAGACAGCGATGCGGCTCGGCAAGCGTTCACAGCTGGCGGCTTTTGGCCTGCTCGCCCTCACAAGTCTCGCCGCGCCGCCGGCAATGGCCGAGGAACGCGCCAAGGACCTCTTCGGCGCCGAGAAACTGCCGGCGGCGACCGCCCCGCAATCCTTCGGCTTCTACTCCAAGGGCTGCTTTGCCGGCGGCGTTGCCATCCCCATGGACGGCCCGACCTGGCAGGTGATGCGGCCGTCGCGCAATCGCCGCTGGGGCCATCCGGCGATGATCGCGCTGGTCGAGAAACTGTCGCGCGATGCCGTCGCCGACGGCTGGCCGGGCCTTTTGATCGGCGACATCGCGCAGCCGCGCGGCGGCCCGATGCTGACCGGCCATGCCTCGCACCAGATCGGGCTCGATGCCGACATCTGGCTGACGCCGATGCCCAGCCGGCCGTTGTCGATGGCGCGGCGCGAGACGATGAGCGCGACCTTGATGGTCGACGAAAAGACGCATCTGGTGAAGGACGCGCTGTGGACGTCGGCGCATACGCGGCTTTTGAAGCGCGCGGCGAGCTATCCCGAGGTCGAGCGCATCCTGGTCAATCCCGGCATCAAGAAGAAGCTCTGCGACACCGTCAGGGGCGACCGCTCCTGGCTGCGCAAGATCAGGCCGTTCTGGGGCCACGACTATCATTTCCACATGCGCATCGGCTGCCAGCCGGGCTCGCCCAACTGCAAGGCGCAGGAAGCGACCCCGGCCGACGACGGCTGCGGCAAGCCGCTGGCCTGGTGGTTCACGCAGGAACCGTGGCGGCCCAACAAGAACCCGGATGCGCCCAAGGCGCGCGACCTGATGACCATGGCGAACCTGCCGAGAGAATGCCGCGCCGTGCTCGACGCGCCCGGGCCGGCTTCGGTCGAGGCCGCCACCTATCACGGCGGCGCCGTACCGGTCGCGGTCGCCGCGCCCGAACCCGAGGCGCCGTCGCTGCCCGCCACCGCGGCCAGCGGCACGGCCGGCCTGCCGGGCATGGTGAACGCCTTCACCGCGACGCCCGAGATCGGCGTACCGGTGCCGCGGCCACGGCCGGGAAACTGACCGCGTCAGTTGACGCCCCGGCGCTTCGCCGCCGTTCATTCGTCACCCCGCGAGCAGGAGGGCCGGCATTGCAAACGCAGGATATAGGCCTTCGCCGCGTCGTCCGGTGGGTGGCCCTTCTGAACCTGGGCTACTTCATCGTCGAGTTCGCCGTGGCATCTGCGATCGGCTCCGTGTCGCTGTTCGCGGACAGCGTCGATTTCCTGGAAGATGCCTCGCTCAATTTACTTATTCTCGTTGCCCTTGGCTGGGGCGCACGCAGCCGCGCAAGGGTCGGCATGGCTCTGGCGGCGATTCTTCTGGTGCCTGCCTTGGCAACGCTCTGGACGGCTTGGGTCAAGTTCAACCTGCCGGTCGCGCCGTCGCCGCTGCCGCTGTCGCTTGCGGGCGCCGGGGCTTTGGCCGTGAACCTGTCTTGCGCGTTCATGCTGGCGCGCTTCCGCCATCACGGCGGCAGCCTGACAAAGGCCGCGTTCCTCTCCGCGCGGAACGACGCCTTTGCCAACGTCGCCATAATCGCCGCGGGCCTTCTCACCGCGGTGATCTGGCATTCTGCGTGGCCCGACCTGATTGTCGGCCTGGGAATTGCCGCCATGAACGCCGATGCGGCCCGCGAAGTCTGGTCCGCTGCCCGCGAGGAGCACAAGGCGGCAGCCTAGTCGCGGCCGTTCGGCTTCATAAATCGGTCGTGCGCACCATCGGTTTCGAAAACCGTTTCCCTTTTCAAACTCATGCGCTAGTCAACGGGAGAACGGCAATGGGCCGTCGGGCGCCGGGGACGGACGACAAAGCATGCCAAACACAGGCGACGACGACACGGCGCTGCGGTTCCCGATCCTGATCGGCGACATCGGCGGCACCAATGCGCGCTTCTCGGTCGTGCTCGACGCCAATTCGGAAGCCGGCGAGCCGGCGATCGTCCAGACCGCCAGCTACAACACAATCGACGAGGCGATCCAGGCGGCGGTGCTCGACCGCTCCTCGGTCCGCCCCAATTCGGCGGTGCTGGCGGTGGCCGGCCCGGTCGATGGCGACGAGATCGAGCTCACCAATTGCCCGTGGATCGTCAAACCCCGGCAGATGTTCGCCAGCCTCGGCCTCAGCGACATCGTCGTGCTCAACGATTTCGAGGCGCAGGCGCTGGCCGTCGTGGCGCTCGGCGAAGAGCACATGGAAAAGATCGGCGGCGGCGCGCCGGAGCCCAATGCAGGCCGCGTGGTGCTCGGTCCCGGAACCGGGCTCGGCGTCGCCGGGCTGGTGCACGCGCTGCGCCACTGGATCCCGGTGCCCGGCGAGGGCGGCCACATGGACATCGGCCCGCGTTCTAGCAGGGATTTCGAGGTCTTCCCGCATATCGAGAAGATCGAGGGCCGCATTTCGGGCGAGCAGATCCTGTGCGGACGCGGCCTGGTCAACGTCTACCGGGCGGTGGCCAAGGCGGACGGCAAACCGTCGCCCTTCACCACGCCGGCCGAGATCACCGCAGCGGCACTTGCCAGGACCGATCCGGTTGCGCAGGAAGCGCTGGAGATATTCGTCACCTGCCTTGGGCGCACCGCCGGCGATCTCGCCTTGGTGTTCATGAGCCGTGGCGGCGTGTTTCTCACCGGCGGCATCGCGCAGAAGATCGTGCCGGCGCTGAAACAGGGCAATTTCCGCGCCGCCTTCGAGGACAAGGCGCCGCACAGCGAACTGATGCGCACCATGCCCGTCTATGTCATCACCCATCCGCTGGCGGCCCTTCTGGGCCTCGCCGCCTATGCCAGGAACCCTTCGCTGTTCGGCGTCCAGACCGCGGGCCGCCGCTGGCAGGCCTAGGCTGGGCCGCATGACGGACCAGGCGTCCGTCCGGTCCCCGCGACGAAGTTAATCAGCCGCGGGCATAGGCAAGCCAGCCGCTTGGCGCTAAGAGGGGCGCCAGAAGGGATGCTGTGTGCAGCCCGGTCCCACCAAGCGGAAACCACGAAGCGCTGCCGATTTGACACTCCAAGCTCCACATAAGCAGAAAGCCACTCCCGGCGAGGTCTGGGCGGTGCTGCGCCGTATCATCGCCGAGAACGGCCGCGACTACCTTTGGTCCTACATCTTTGCCGGCGCCTGCCTGCTGGCGGTATCCGCCACGACCGCTTTCACCGCCTGGATCATGAGCCCGGTCGTCAACCAGATCTTCTATGAGCGGCGCGGCGATCTGATCGTGTGGATTTGCGCCGGCGTCATGGGCGCCTTTCTCGTGCGCGGTTTCGCCGGCTACGGCCAGGCGGTGACGCTGGCGACCGTCGGCAACAATCTGGTTGCGCGCTACCAGCGCCGCATCTTCGATCACCTGATGAAGCTCGGCGTCGGTTTCTTCAACGACACGAGATCGGGCCGGCTGGCGGCGCAGGTCAACGAGAACGTCAACGGCATTCGCGACCTGCTGTCGATGACGCTGACGTCGATCGCGCGCGACGGGGTGACGCTGTTCGGGCTGCTCGGCGTCATGATCTACCAGGATCCGGTCCTGTCGCTCAGCTCGCTGGTGATCGGGCCGCCGCTCATCTACACCGTTGTCTACCTGATGCGCCGGGTGCGCCGCATCACCCGCGAATCGGTGCAGATCAACTCCCGGCTGATCGGCGCCATGCAGGAAGCCACGCAAGGCATCGCCATCGTCAAGGCCTTCACCATGGAGGACGAGCTGTCGCGACGCATCAGCCAGCTCGCCAACAGCGCCGAGCACCGCGGCAACAAGATCGCCCGGGTTTCGGAACGGCTGTCGCCGATTTCCGACATGCTGGCCGGTCTCGCCGTCACCGGCGTCATCGCCTATTCCGGCTATCGTGCGCTCGTCCTCGGGCAGCCGCCGGGCGCCGTCTTCTCCTTCATCACCGCGCTGATGCTGGCCTACGACCCGGCAAGGCGGCTGGCGCGCATGCAGGTCGGCATGGAGCGCGCTTTGGTCAATGCGCGCATGATCTACGAAATCCTCGATCTCGAGCCGCAGCAGGGCGATGCGCCGGGAGCCGCCGAGGCCAATTTCACCACGGGCGAAGTGCGGTTCAACAATGTGAGCTTCCGCTATGTCGAGGAGGCACCGGTCCTGCAGGACCTCAGTTTCGTCGCCGCCGCCGGCAAGATGACGGCCATCGTCGGCGCCTCCGGCGCCGGCAAGACGACGCTGGTGGCGCTGCTGCAGCGTTTCTACGACGTCGAGTCGGGCACGATCGAGATCGACGGCCAGGACATTTCCAAGATCACCAAGCAATCGCTGCGCAGCTCCATCGCCTATGTTTCGCAGCAGCCCTATCTGTTCGAAGGCACCATCCGCGATAACATCCGCTATGGCCGGCTCTCCGCCACAGATGCCGAGATCGAGCAGGCCGCGCGACTGGCCCAGGCCGACGGCTTCATCCGCCAGCAGCCGCTGGGCTACGACACGCCCGTCGGCGAAAACGGCGCGTCGCTGTCGGGCGGCCAGCGCCAGCGTGTGTCGATCGCCCGCGCCATCGTCCGCCAGGCGCCGATCCTGCTGCTCGACGAGGCGACCTCGGCGCTTGACAATGAGGCGGAAGCCAAGGTCCAGGAAGCGCTGACCCACGTCATGGAGGGGCGCACCACCATCGTCATCGCCCACCGGCTGTCGACGGTGGTCAATGCCGACCACATCATCGTGCTGGAACAGGGCCATCTGGTCGAACAGGGCACCCATGCCTCGCTGATGGCCGACCCGCACAGCGTCTATTCCCGCTTCCACCGGGTGCAGGGCAGGAAGGGCCTGGGGCTTGTCGATGACGGCGCGCCGATCCAAACTCCGGCGCCAGGGCCGACGCAACCTATCGAGACGCAGGGCATCGCCGGGAGCGCGAGATGAGTGAAACGCCGACAGCCGACAGACCCGCGGGCGATATGGGCCTGGTGGTGGTGGGCGCCGCCGGCCGCATGGGCCAGACGCTGATCCGCGCCATCCACACAATGCCGGGCGCACGCGTCGCCGGCGCGATCGAGCGGCAAGGATCGCCCTATCTCGGCAAGGATGCGGGCGAGCTTGCCGGCATCGGCATCATCAATGTGCCGATATCGGACGATCCGCTGCCGGCCTTCGCCGGGGCGGACGGCGTGCTCGATTTCACCGCCCCGGCTGCGACCGTCGAATTCGCCGGCTATGCGGCGCAGGCGCGCATCGTCCATGTCATCGGCACGACCGGCTGCTCGGTCGACGACAATGCCAGGATCGCCGCCGCGGCGCGCCATGCGACGATCGTCAAGTCGGGCAATATGAGCCTCGGCGTCAATCTCCTGGCGGTGCTGGTCGAACAGGCCGCGCGCGCCCTCGACGCCGGGGATTTCGACATCGAGATCCTCGAAATGCATCACAGGCACAAGGTCGACGCGCCGTCCGGCACCGCTCTGCTGCTGGGCGAAGCCGCCGCCGCGGGGCGTGGCGTGCCGCTTGCCGGCAACGATGTGCGCGTCCGCGACGGCCACACCGGCGTGCGCAAGCCGGGCTCGATCGGCTTCGCAACCCTGCGCGGCGGCTCGGTGGTCGGCGACCACAGCGTGATCCTGGCCGGCACCGGCGAACGTATCACGCTGGCCCACCATGCCGAGGACCGCACCATCTTCGCCCGCGGCGCCGTCAAGGCAGCCCTGTGGGCGCATGGCAGGAAGCCCGGCCTTTACTCGATGCGGGACGTGCTCGGGCTTGCCTGAAACGACCCCGGACCATCTTCATCCACATGCAATTCCGGACAGAAAACCGCTTCCCACTTCTGCTGGAATTGCTCAGATCCCAGAGGAGCAAAAATGTCGAGAACCCTCGTGCTCGTGCGCCATGGCCAGAGCGAATGGAATTTGAAGAACCTGTTCACCGGCTGGCGTGACGTCGACCTGACCGAACAGGGCCACGCCGAGGCCAAGGCAGCCGGGCAGAAGCTCAAGGCACGCGGCCTGAAGTTCGACATCGCCTTCACCTCGGCGCTGGTCCGGGCGCAAAAAACCTGCCAGCACATTCTTGACGCCGTCGGCCAGAGCGACCTGGAAACCGTCCGCGACCAGGCGCTGAACGAGCGCGACTATGGCGACCTCTCCGGCATCAACAAGGACGACGCGCGCAAGAAATGGGGCGAGGAGCAGGTGCATGTCTGGCGCCGCTCCTACGACGTGCCGCCCCCCGGTGGCGAAAGCCTGAAGGACACCGGCGCCCGCGTCTGGCCTTATTACCTGCACGACCTCCAGCCGCATGTGCTGCGCGGCGGCACGGTCCTGGTCGCCGCCCACGGAAATTCGCTGCGTGCGCTGATCATGGCGCTGGACGGCAAGTCGGGCGAGGAGATCGTCAAGCTGGAGCTCGGCACCGGCGTGCCGGTCATCTACACGCTCAACGCCGATTCCACCGTGGCGTCGAAGGAAGTGCTGGAGGGCTGACCGGCAAGCGTCCCGGTCACCAAATTGTCAAAGTCGGCGCCGCCCCTCATTGTCCTGCCGGACATTTCTCCCCGTATAGTGACGGGGAGAAAGGGCTGGCCGCAACGCTGGTGATTGGCGAAACCGTTGATGAAAGCGCCCCTCTCCCCGTCACTATACGGGGAGAGGATGCCGGCAGGCAGGTGAGGGGCGGCGCCAACGCCCGAAACTGAGCCGGCGCGCGGCAGCCCTCGAAAAAAAACCGCGTTGACACGCACCGCTTGCCCGCTTATTGAGCCCGCACCAGCCCAGATGGCGGAATTGGTAGACGCGCACGGTTCAGGTCCGTGTTCCGCAAGGAGTGGAGGTTCGAGTCCTCTTCTGGGCACCAAATTCCCGTTTCGAACCGTTCGACGGTTCAGAGACTCTAAGGAAAAGCCCGGCTCGTCCGGGCTTTTTTCGTACCGCCGATTCGTCGGGCCGCCTGGTTGTCCACCACCCAGGTATAATCCGATATCTGCTACGGGTATGTTGTGCTTACCTTCATAGGTAAAGTGTCGGCATGAGCAGTTATCTCAACGTAAGCGCAGACGATGTCCAAAATCTTTCAGACTCCGACCTTCGCGAGCTCGTTGCTCGCCTTGCACAAGCGGACGTGAGGTCAGCGGGATTCTCAACCAATGCCGTGACATGGGGCGGCGACCAGCGTGCCGAAGACGGTGGTATCGACGTACGAGTTGCCCTTGGAGCTCTAGAGAAAATCTCCGGAAACATACCCGCGTCTCAGACAGGTTTTCAGGTCAAGACTGAAAATTTTGCGAGCGCCGATATCGTCGAGGAAATGATGCCAAGGGGGGCAATTCGGCCATCTATTTCGGAACTCGCGGTAAGGAAAGGGGCCTACGTAATAGTTTCCTCGAAATCGTCAGTCGCGGATAGCGCACACAAGCGCAGATTGGCGACAATGAATAAATGTCTGTCGGAAGCTGGATTGGCAGGTAAAGTAACAGTCGAGTTTTATGATCGCAGACGAATTGCCACCTGGATTGAAAAATATCCTTCACTTGTTGCGTGGGTGCGTGAACTCTGCGGGCGCAGCGCGCAGGGATGGCAATCCTTTGGCGCTTGGGCTCATCGTGAGACCGATGTGAACGCAACATATATGCTCGATGAAAAGGCCAAGGTGCTTGTCCCGGACGCAAGCGATGGCATCACGGTTGCCGCCGCAATCGATCGCATCCGGCGCGATCTCAACAAGGAAAGGGCGTCCGTTCGTATCACCGGATTATCCGGTGTAGGCAAGACCCGCCTTGTGCAAGCTCTTTTCGACGAAAGGCTGATTACGTCAAGCCCGCCCCTCAACCGGAACGAGGTCCTGTATACGGACCTTTCCGACGATCCGCGCCCAGTTCCAATACACCTAGTGGAAGCGCTGCACGCTAGAGAGGACCGTGGCCTGCTAGTCGTCGACAATTGCGGCTTCGATCTTCATCAACGCCTTACCGAGAAAGTACAGCAGCCAAACAGCGTGCTCTCGCTCGTGACTGTTGAATACGATCTTCGAGAACATATTCCGGAGGGTACGAGTTCCTATCGGCTAGAGCCGTGCTCTGATGAGTTGATAAGGCAGTTGGTCAGCAACAGGTATCCGAACCTGACACGCCAAGACGTCGAAACGATCTCGGATTTTTCAGGGGGGAATGTTCGTGTCGCCTTTGCTCTCGCGGAAACGTCATCCATTGGGGGGCAACTGTCGAAGCTTGAAGACGAGCAACTTTTTATCCGCCTCTTCCAACAAACGAAGGCCGAAGACAACGAATTGCTCAGGGCCGCAGAGGTCTGTTCGATGCTCTATTCGTTCGAAGGGGAGCTGGAGGGGGGAGACGATGCAGAGCTACCTATGCTGGCGGCCCTTGCTGGAACGTCCTTTAACCGGCTGTATGCTCATGTTGAGGAGCTGAGAAGGCGCGGGTTAGTTCAGCAGCGAGGCCGATGGCGGGCCGTGCTTCCACCAGCGATTGCCAATCGCCTCGCGCAAAGGGCATTTCAGAACTTCCCCATTCAAACGCTCCAAAGAACTTTTGTCGACAAGGCGAGCAAAAGAATAGCTCGATCGTTCTCTAGGAGGCTGGGGTATCTGCACGACGAAAAGGTGGCCATAACGATAGCATCCGAGTGGCTAGGCCGAGATGGCTTGCTTGGAAAGCCTGACACACTGAACGAATTGGGCCAAGAGATGTTCGGGAACATCGCTGCGGTCGATCCGAGCGCAGCAGTAGCCGCAATTGCTCAAGCTACAGAAAATCCCGATTTTCTTTCTACTAGAAATGCTGCGCGTTCAAAATTTGTTCGAGTGCTCAAGTCAGCCGCCTATGAGCCCCATCTTTTCGAAAAGTGTGTTGCCACATTAATGCTATTCGCGAAAGCGGAGGGGCCAGGATACAATCAGAACTCTGCCAACCAGGCGGTTAAATCGCTGTTTTACGTTCAGTTTTCAGGAACGGAAACTCCTCATCAAGCGCGGGCAGCGCTGGTCCGACGCTATCTCTCGTCAGAGGAGATCAGTGAGCGTGAATTTGGGCTTACGTTTCTCGGCGCAGCCCTCAAGACCTCAAACTTCATGCCCTCACAGACGTTCGATTTCGGCGCTCGCACTAGGAGCTATGGCTGGCACCCGAGAACCAAGGACGATGTGCAAAAGTGGTTCTCGGGTTTCGTTGAGATAGCTATGGAGTTTGGAATTGCGAGGACCATTGTTGGTGCAAAGGTAAGATCGACATTCGCCGACAAATTTCTGGGGCTTTGGTCGCGCACCAGTCTATCAGAAAAGCTTGAAGTCGCGGCCAATGTTTTCTTCTCGATTGACGGATGGCCTGAGGGCTGGCGTGCTGTGAAAACAACCATCCGTAAGGGGGCGAGTGGAAAGGCGTCCGAACGCTTGCTTGTGCTTGAGACTGCGTTAGCACCAATCGACCTTGTGACGGAAATACGAGCGAAAGTACTGACGGGGGGCCAATTTCTGGTGGATGATCTAGCGCCGGGCAGTGATTTGACTCCCTCAGAGCAATATCGGTCCTGGTCGGAAACTATGCGCCAACTCGGACAACGGGCAGGGGCAGACCGAGATGCACTTTCAGAGTTGGCCTCAGACCTGACCATTAACTTTCAGGGGGACGGTTGGAGCTTTGGTGTGGGTGTGGGAGAGACAATTAGTGATCCCGTTTCTTACTTGGAGGAAATCAAACAAGCGATTTGCCGCTCCGGTTCTCGTGATCTGAATTTTGGGTTCATACGTCCCTTTCTACATGGCGCCGGAAAAACGCACGCCTCGGCCATTTCCAAATTTATGGATGTGGCCGTGAGCGACGTACTCTGGGGTCCGTACTTTCCAACACTGCAGACAAGTGTCGAGCTGAATGAAGACGCCGTCGAACGACTGATCTTATCCGCCGATTTGGCATTAACCGCTACCTTTCGCTTTGATAGTTTGGGCGGAGGGATGGTCACGGAGACACTATCCGCAGAGCAAATTTGTCGCCTAGTTCTTGCGATTTCCGCAGCCAGAGATGGTCAAAAATATGCAGCGCATGTTCTCGCAATGGTCATTCATCTTGCCGACGACAAGTCCGAAGATTACAGACGGGAACTTCGGAATACTTGCAGGCGATTCCTTTGCAGTCTCGACTTAGATCAAGACATACGAGACGACCATTATTTCGAAACGGTTTGCAGCTTTGCCTTCGAAGGGGGCGATGCTGAAGCAGACGCTTTGGAAATAGTGCGTAAACTTCAAAGAAAGATCAGTCGACATGAATATTATCGTCTACCTGGTCTTCTAAATCCTATGTTCAAGCATCATGCGCCTGCACTTCTAGACGAGATATTCAAACCAGACAATGATGGTGGATATCGAACCGCTGGCGCCATTATCAGCGCGACTGCTTGGGATTATCATCAGCGGCCGATAAATTCTGCGCCACCTGAAGCCGTAGTTCTTTGGTGCTCGGCGGATTTCGCTACCCGTGGTCCTTTTATTGCACATCATTGCGTCGTTTTTGATCATGATCGGGATGAAAATACAAAGGGTTGGTCCCCGCTAGCCTTGTCATTGATAGATTGTGCAGAAGACCGGTTAAGGATATTTCACATCTTTGTAGATCGGATAGAGCCAACAAGTTGGTCAGGGTCACGTGCAGCGCTCGTCAGATCTCGTGCCGCCCTGCTCGATCAACTTCATGGGAGGCATAAAGACATACCTCTTGATGAAATCAACGAAGCAAAAGCCCGCCTGGAGCAACAAGCAGCCGAATATCAGAGATATGAACGGCAACAGTATCGTGATTGGGACGAACGTTTTGAGTAGCCGCACACGAAACTGCGATCAGGGCTTTCAAATTCCCTTCGAACCGCTCGGTCTGATTCAGAGATCCAAGAAGAACCTCCCCTTCCGGTCAGTCCCCGAAACAAACCACTTCAACCCTGGCGGCCGCTTCGCTGCGGTCCAGCCATGGCCCCTTCCGGCAGCCCGACCATCTGCCGAAGGCCAGAGGTTCTTAAAGGGCTGAAAGGCTGCCGAACCGTTTATCGCACGGAGCCTGTCACCGTCCGGTCGACGGCGGGAACGGATTTGCGGTCGTTGCCGGCAAGTGCGGCGATGATCAGCAGGCTGGCGACGACCGGGACGAACAGAACCGCCACGCGGGCTTGTACGTAAAGAATGGCGCGCCATTCATTGCGCTTGTCAGGGCTGTCGCTCATCATACACTCTCTGTCATGCCCCTCCCGGGCGGTGACATAGCGACGAACGGTTAAACAACCCCTTCCGAAATCGTTAACCGGCGGGAATTGCGCTGGCTCAGTTCAATCCGATCCGCTTTGCGCCTTGCCGGAACAATGCCTCCGCGTCCGCCTCGAAACGGAACGTGCCGATGAAATCGTCGGCGCGGTAGTCCGGCAGCGCCTTGCGGAGGGCGGCGGCGAAATTGTGTGCCTCGTCGAGCCGCCCGGCCAGCGCCAGGCAGTGTGCTGCGATCGCCAGGATGATGGCGTGGGCATTGGGCCGCGCCGCCGCCTTTAGCGCCCATTCTGCCGCTTCCTCGAACTGGCCGAGCCGCACATGCGACATGGCGCGCGCGCCCAGCATGCCGAACAGCAGCGGGTCGAAAGGGCTGAGATGGCGCGAATGGTCGGAAGAGCCGATCGCCGCCTGCGGATCGCCTGACTGCGAGTGGACGAAGGACAGCGCATAGTGGCCGAGCGCGAAATTGGGGCTGAGCTCCACTGCCCGTTCCAATTCGAAGAGCGATCCGTCCTGTTCGCCGCGCAGCCACAGCGCCCGGCCCATCGCCCAGTGCGCGGCAGGGTTCTGTTCGTCAACCAGGAGACTGTGCCCCGCTGTCTCGTAGGCTAGCGCGCTTTCGTGGTCGCGGTCGCCCCAGCGCTGGAAAGCGCTTTGCCAATGGGTGAAGGACAGGCCGGCATGGGCGCGGGCGAAGGTCGGGTCGAGCGCCGTCGCCACGCCGAAGAAATGCTGCGCCAACTCGTTTTCCGGCTGGGTGAAGCGATACATGTGCCAGAGGCCGCGGTGATAGGCCTCCCAGGCGTTGAGCGAGTTGGGCGCCTTCAGCATGGCGCGGTTGCGCTCGACCGTCTCGATCTCGGCCGAGATAGACGAGACGATCGCGTTGCCGATATCGTCGAGCACGCCGAAGAGGTCGTCGGCCCGGCGCTCGAAACTCTCGGCCCAGACGATCCTGGCCGTGCGAACCTCGATGAGCTCGACGGCGATGATGACGCGGCCGGCCACGGTGCCCACCGTGCCGGTGGCGACATAGTCCACATTCAGCTGCCGCCCCGCTTCCTGCGGCGCGATGTTTTTCTCGGCGAGCGCGAAGACCGAGCCGCGCGCGATGACGAAGAAATCCCTGAGCTTGGCCAGACGCGTGATGATGTCATGGGTCAGCCCGTCGGCGATCCCGCCGCGCGTGCCGCAAGGGCCGGCAGTCTCGACGAACGGCATCACCGCCAGCGAGGCGTGGCTGGGCTCCACGCCCGCCGGAGCGGGCGACGGCGGCGATGCCGCGATGCCGGCGGGCTGCGCCGCAAGCCGATCTACCGCCGGCCGATCTACCGACGGCCGATCCGACGGCCGATCCGACGGCCGATCTTCCGCTGGCCGATCTTCCGCTGGCTTGTCGCGCAGCGCCTGCCAAGCCGCGCGCACCGGTCCGAAGTCGAGCCCATCCGATTGGAACAATTGCGCCGTCGCCGTCAGGTGCTGCTCGGCCGCGCCGATGGCGCCGCGCCCGGCCAGATGCGTGAGCAGCGCCAGATGCGCGCGGCCGTCGAACGGCGCCAGCTCCACCCATCGGTCAAGACCGGCTGCTGCCGCCTCCGAACCGGGCGGAACCGCCGCGACAAGGTGCTCCAGCACGGCGGCGTGAGACGACTGGAAGCGGCGGCGCTGCGCGATCAGCCAACTCTCGAAAAACGGACTGCGGTCGAGCTCCAGACCGTCGAGAAAGTCGCCGGCGAACAGCTCCGACAGCGATCGCAGGCGCTCCGCGTCGAGGGAGGCGATCCCTTGCGCGGCGGCGGCGCTAACCTCCAGCGCGTCGACGAAACAGCCGTCGAGGCGCAATGCGACCGTGTCGTCCTGTGTCTCGACCCGACGGTGCCCCGGCTCGTCGAGGACGGCGCGAAGCTTGCTGAGGCACCAACGCAACTCGCCCCTGGGGTCGTTCGGAACATCCCACAAGAGCTCGCACAGCCGAGCGCGTCCGACCGGATGCGGCGCCAGCGCCAGATAGGCAAGCAGCGCGCGCAGCTTGCGCGATGCCGGCAATTCGGCCCGCACGCCATCGCGCACGACCGCAAACGGCCCGAGCAGGCGCACGGCAAGAGCGGGCTTACCGCGATCCAGGCTCGGTCGAGCGGATTCCACGTGCATTTCCACGCTTGCTCCCACGCTTCCTCCCACGTTGGCCGGTCGGCCCTCGTTTATCACCGAACACGGCCTGAACGCACCCGGTTGCGAGTTGCGCGCCGGGATGCGGGCAGCCGCATTGCCGGCACGTCGAGCGACCCTAGCGCGGCAAGGTCTCGAAACCTCGCCGCCCAAGCCGCCGGTTTGTAACCGGCCCGTGACCGCAAGGTACCAACACAGACGAGGAGACCAGACATGTTGCAGCAAGCAAGAATCAGAACCACGGCCGGCCGCGGCCGCCTGTTCGACAGCATTTTGGACACGGTCGGCGACACGCCGGTCATCCGCATCAACAATCTTGGCCCGGCCCACGCGACGATCTACGTCAAGGCCGAGTTCTTCAACCCGGCTGCCTCGGTGAAGGACCGGCTGGCGCTCAACATCATCGAGGAGGGCGAGCGCAGCGGCGCGTTGAAGCCGGGCCAGACCATCGTCGAGGCCACCAGCGGCAACACCGGCATCGGGCTCGCCATGGTCTGCGCGCAGAAAGCCTATCCGCTGGTCGTCACCATGGCCGACAGTTTTTCCGTCGAGCGCCGCAAGCTGATGCGCATGCTGGGTGCCAAGGTGGTGCTGACGCCGCGCGCCGAAAAGGGGTTCGGCATGTACAAGAAGGCCGTGGAGCTGGCCGAGGCCAATGGCTGGTTCCTGGCGCGACAGTTCGAAACCAGGGCCAACGCCGCCATCCACGAGGCGACGACGGCGCGCGAGATCATCAATGATTTCGCCGGCTCGCGGCTCGATTGCTTCGTCACCGGCTACGGCACTGGCGGCACCGTGGTCGGCGTGGCGCGCGTGCTGCGCCGTGAGCGGCCGGATGTCCGTATCATCCTGTCCGAGCCGGCCAACGCCCAGCTCATCGGCAGCGGCAAGGCGCAGCAGCGCGGTGCCGACGGGGCGCCCGCCGCCAGCCACCCGGCCTTCGAGCCGCATCCGATCCAGGGCTGGACGCCTGATTTCATCCCCAACGTGCTGCAGGAAGCGGTCGATGCCGGTCTCTATGACGAGGTGATGCCGATCGCCGGGCCCGAGGGCATCAAATGGGCCAAGGCGTTGGCGCAGAAGGAAGGCATCTTCACCGGCATTTCCGGCGGCGCCACCTTCGCCGTGGCGCGGCAGGTCGCCGAGAAGGCGCCGGCCGGATCGGTGATCCTGTGCATGCTGCCCGACACAGGCGAACGCTACATGACGACGCCGCTGTTCGACGGCATCGATGCCGAGATGGACGCCGACGAGACGGCGCTGTCGCGCTCGACGCCCGGCTGCCAGTTCCCGGCGACTTGACGGGAGGCTGTCATGGACGTCGCGCAGGAAACCCCTGGCACTGTGGCCGAGGAGACGCTTGACCCCCTGGACTGGGCCGATGTGCAGGCCCTGTCGCACCGGGTCATCGACGATGCCGTCGACTATCTGCGCGACGTGCGCGACCGTCCGGTCTGGCGGGAGATGCCGGCTGACGTGAGGGAGGTCTTCGCCGCACCCCTGCCGCGAACGCCGGCGCGGCTAGCCGCCGTCTATGGCGAGGTCTCCCGCACCGTGATGTCATACCCGATGGGCAACATCCATCCTCGCTTCTGGGCTTGGTACATGGGCTCGAGCAACTTCACCGGCGCGCTCGGCGATTTCCTGGCGGCGATCCAGGGTTCCAACCTCGGCGGCGGCAACCATGCCGCCGGGCTGATGGACTGCCAGGTCGTCAACTGGTGCAAGCAAATGCTGGGGTTTCCCGTCTCGGCCAGCGGCACGCTGGTCAGCGGCGGTTCGATGGCAAACATGATCGGGCTGACGGTGGCGCGCAACGTCAAGGCCGGCATCGACGTGCGCGAGCACGGCGTTGCCGCCATCGAGAAGCCCCTGCGCTATTATGGCTCGGACCAACTCCATTCCTGTCACCGCAAAGCCATGGAGGCGCTCGGCCTCGGCAACCGGGCCTTGCGGCGAATACCGACCGATGCCGGGCTGCGCATCGACATCGCGGCCTTGCGGGCGGCAATTGCCGAGGACCGCCAGGCGGGCTTCAAACCGGCCTGCGTCATCGGCAATGCCGGCACCGTCAACACCGGAGCGATCGACGACCTGCGGGCGCTTGCCAAGCTGGCGCATGAGGAAGAGCTCTGGTTCCATGTCGATGGCTGCATCGGCGCCCTGGTCGCCATCGCTCCGCAGAACGCCCATCGCGTCGCCGGCATCGAATGGGCCGATTCGATCGCGCTCGATCCGCACAAATGGCTGCACGCGCCGTTCGAGGCCGGCTGCGCCCTGGTCAGGGACGCCCTCGCGCATCGCCGTACCTTCGCCGTGACCCCCGAATATCTGGAATCGACGCCGCGTGGTCTCGCCTCCGGCGAATGGCTGCACGACTACGGTTTGCAGACGTCGCGCGGCTTTCGCGCGCTCAAAGTATGGATGGCGCTGAAGGAGCATGGCGTCGACAAATTCGGCCGCCTGATCGACCAGAACATCGCGCAAGCGGCCTATCTCGCCGGATTGATCGAGGACGAGCCGTCGCTGGTGCTGATGGCGCCGACCACGATCAACATCGTCTGCTTCCGGCATCGGCTTGCCGGGGCGTCCGGCGAGGAGCTTAAGCGGTTCAACACTGAGATCATGCTGCGTTTGCAGGAACAAGGCATTGCGGCACTGTCGGACACGACGGTGCAAGGCCAGCATTGCCTGCGCGTGGCGATCACCAACCACCGGACCCGGCGCGACGATCTTCACCTGCTGGTGCGGGAAACGCTGCGGCTGGGACGCCAGATCGCGGCGGAGGCGGCTTCCTAGTTCGCGGCGGCCATGCGAGTCTGCCGGCATGATTCGAAAGGTCCAATCGTGACGCTCTTTCGCGCGGCCACACTCGCGGCATTGGTTTTCACCACCTCGGCTGGGGCTGCCGACATGGCTTTCTTCGTCAAGAACCAGCGCGGGCAGGCCGTTGCGGTCGAACTGTTCAGCCGCGACCGCGAAACGGTCTGGCCGGGCGACGACAAGGTGTTCCTGATCGATCCCGGCTCACGCAAATCGGTGCCGATTTCGTGCAATGAGGGCGAACGCATCTGCTACGGCGCGTGGGTCAACGGCAATGACGCCATCTCGGCCGGCGTCGGCCCGGACAACGACCGGCCCTGCGACGATTGCTGTTTCATCTGCGTGCACCATTCGACCGAGACCGTCGACCTGGTGGAGTAGCGCCAATCTCCCCAAAATTAGTCCGGGATTGTCGCGGTCGCCCCCTTTAGCGATCGCTCGCCCCGTGCAATGCCCGCAAGGCGGCCGGGTGGGCCGTTTATTTTTGGGGGATATCATGTTCTACGCCTATGCGCGCCGCTCGCTGGCCGCGCTGTCTCTTGCCATACTGCTGGTGCCGTCGGCCCATGCCGGCGACGTCACCTTCGCCATCAAGAACAGCCATCCCAATGCCATGCGCCTCGAGCTCTACAGCCAGGACCGCGACTATGTGTGGCCGGGCAACGGCAAGGATTTCTACCTCGATGACGGCGAGACCAGGCAATTGCCGGTCTCCTGCGACGAGGGCGAATCGATCTGCTACGGCGCCTGGGTCGACGGCGACGAAGGCACCTATTGGGGCGTCGGCCCCGGCGACAAGGAAAAATGCGACGATTGCTGCTATACCTGCAGCGGCGGCGAGACCGAGGAAATCGAACTGGTTCCCTGACCGGCTTGCCAGCTTGACGCTTTTCCTGCCTGGGGCATAGCCTGCAAGAACAGCACCCAAAGCACGCCGCATCCAGGCGGCGTGCGTCAGGCAACAGGAGCAAGGCGATGGCAGGTCCGGTCGAGGGCGAGAAGATAGACGTCGGCTTTGCCGGCCGGCGCTGCATCCATTCGCGCAATTGCGTGCTGGGCGATCCGCATGTCTTCGTGCCGAACGCGCCGGGAGAGTGGATCCATCCCGACGCGGCCAGCGTCGAGAAGATCGTCGCCATTGCCGAAAGCTGCCCGTCAGGCGCCATTACCTATGTCAGGAAGGATGGCGGGCCGCAGGAAAGGCCGCCGGTGGTCAACACCGTGCGCATCAGGGAAAATGGCCCGCTGGCCGTCCACGCCGAGATTATGCTCGACGGCGAGACGTTACACCGCGCCACGCTCTGCCGCTGCGGCGCGTCGCAGAACAAGCCGTTCTGCGACGGCAGCCACAACAAATCAGGTTTTGCCGCCACCGGCGAGCCGGCGCTGAAGGACACGCCGGCGCTGGACGCGCGCGACGGGCCACTCAAGGTTACGCCGACGAAAGACGGGCCGCTCAAGCTCGAAGGCAATGTCGAAATCGTCACCGGCACCGGCCACACGGTCGACCGCACGCAACGCGCCTTCCTATGCCGCTGCGGCCATTCGGCGAACAAGCCGTATTGCGATGGGTCGCATAAAAAGGTTGGGTTCGTGGGGTAGGTTGACCCTGCCATTGAAGCTGCCAATCTCCCCCCTCGTGGGGGAGATCGAACTCCTCCCGTGGCCCAGCGCTCTCAGCTTTATCGTCCGGCCGCTATAGGTTAAGGGCGAGAAGTATTTTCCTATCTGCTCGGGCCATCATCAGACATGACCAAGACCAAGCCAAAACCTCTTTTCCTCGGCATCGACACCGGCGGCACCTACACCGATGCCGTGCTGTGGTCCGAAACCGAAGGCCCGCAGAGCGGGCCGAACAAGGGAAAGGTGCTGGCCAAGGCCAAGGCTCTGACCACCAGGCACGATCTCGCCGTTGGCATTTCCGGCGCCGTCGACGCGGTTCTGGAAAAAGCGGTCACCGATCCGGCCGCCATCAAGCTTGTCTCCATGTCGACGACGCTTGCCACCAACGCGCTGGTCGAGGGCCAGGGTGGCCGCGTCGCGCTGGTGATGATCGGCTTTTCCGAGGCGGACCTTGCCCGCGATGGGCTGAAGGCGGCATTGGGCACCGATCCGGTCGTGTTCTGCCCCGGCGGCCACGATGTGCATGGCAATACCGCCAAGCTCGATCTGTCCGGCCTCGAGGCGGCGCTGCCCGGACTCGGCGGCTCGGTCTCGGGCTTTGCCGTCTGCGCCTATTTCGCCACCCGCAACCCGGCGCACGAGATCGCCGCCCGCGAGCTGATCCGGGAGAAAACCGGCCTGCCGGTCACCGCGAGCCATGAATTGTCGGCCAAGCTCGGCGGCCCGCGCCGGGCGCTGACGACGCTGCTCAACGCCCGGCTGATCTCGATGATCGACCGGCTGGTGGCGGCGACCGAAGGCTTTCTCGAGGCGCGCGGCATCGCCGCGCCCCTGATGGTGGTGCGCGGCGACGGTGCGCTGGTGTCGGCGGCGTTCGCCCGCCAGCGGCCGATCGAGACCATTCTCTCCGGCCCGGCCGCCAGCCTGGTCGGCGCGCACCACATGACCGGATTGGAAAACGCGGTGGTTTCCGACATCGGCGGCACCACCACCGATGTTGCGGTGCTCGACAAGGGACGGCCGCGGCTCGATCCGGAAGGCGCCACCGTCGGCGGCTTCCGCACCATGGTCGAGGCCGTCGCCATGCGCACCTTCGGCCTCGGCGGCGATTCCGAAGTGGCGTTGGAAGACGGCGCTCTCAACCCCAGGCTCCTGCTTGGACCGCGCCGGCTGGTGCCGCTGGCGCTGGCCGGCATGGTGCATCGCGAGGCCGTTCTGGCGGAACTCGAGCGCCAGCTGCGCGCGCCGAACACCGGCCGCATGGACGGCCGCTTCGCGGTGCGCACCGGCGTGCCCGACCGTCTTGCCGCCGGGCTGACGGCTCCGGAAGCAAGGCTCTATGAAGCGATCGGCGCAATGCCCTTGCCCCTCGACAGGCTTTTGACCTCGAATGCCCAGAACGCTACCCTGAACCGCCTGGTGTCGCGCGGGCTGGTGCACATTTCAGGTTTCACCCCGTCGGATGCGGCGCATGTGCTTGGCAAGCAGGCGAACTGGGATGCCGCGGCCGCCCGCCTCGGCGCAGAGCTGTTTGCCCGCAAGCGCGACGGCCGCGGCCAGGCGATCGCGGCCTCTCCCGAGGCGATTTCGGAGCGCGTGCTGGCGGCGCTGACGCGCTGGTCGGCCGAATATATCCTCCAAACCGCCTTCGCCGAGGACGGGCTCGACGGCGCGGCCACCGTTGCGCATGCGCTGGTGCAGCGCGCCGTCGACGCGCATCCCGGCATTGCGCGCCTGAGCGTCGCGCTCGACCGGCCGGTGATCGGCCTCGGTGCCTCCGCGCCGCTGCACTATGCCGGACTCCCGCCATTGGTCGGCAATGACTGCGTGGTGCCTGATGACACCGATGTCGCCAACGCGCTCGGCGCCGTTGTCGGCCAGGTCCGGGTATCGGCGGAGGCGCGCGTCAGCCAGCCCAAGGAAGGTCTGTTCCGTCTTGCCTCGGGCGAGACCGTGCGCGATTTCCTCGACGAGGCGGCGGCGATCGCGGCCGCCGAGGCCGATGTGCGCAGCATCGCTGCGCAGCGCGCCAGGGATGCCGGCACTGACAGCGCCGAGATCGATGTCGCGACCGAATTCCGCGTCTCCACCGTCGAAGCCCAGCGTATGTTCATCGAGGCACATGTGGTGGCGGTGGCTTCGGGCAGGCCACGGATCGCGGTGTGATGGAGGGTGTAATCTCCCCCCTTGTGGGGGAGATGGCCGGCAGGCCAGAGGGGGGCGCTGTCCCGCCAGCGTCTCGGAGCAGCGCCCGCTCATACTCGACGTCGACCGACTGCACGAAATACCGAAACTTGCCGAGGTCGGCATTCCTTCGCGCCCCCCTCTGCCCTGCCGGGCATCTCCCCCACTTGGGGGGAGATTGGCAGCGTCGCCGCCGGCACCAAGCCTAAAAACCGCGCCTACCTGCCTTGCCTTCACCCTAAGCTGAATTGACCCTGCACTCCCAACATGCCAAAGGCCCGCGAAAGCCTTTCATCTGGAGTAGCCTGATGACCGATCGCGTCGAAATCGCCGGATTGCGGATCGCCCGCGAACTTCATGACTTCGTTGTCAACGAGGCCGCTCCGGGCACCGGCATCGACCCGGACAAATTCTGGAACGGCTTTTCGGCCATCGTCCACGACCTCGCGCCGAAGAACCGGGCACTGCTGGCAAAGCGCGACGCTATCCAGGAAAAGCTCGATGACTGGTATCGCGCCAATGGCGCGCCGGTCGACATGGAAGCCTACAAAACCTTCCTGAAGGAGATCGGCTATCTCGTCCCCGAAGGCCCGGTCTTCTCGGTGACGACCGAAAAGGTTGATCCCGAGATCGCCGTCGTCGCCGGGCCGCAGCTTGTGGTGCCGGTGATGAATGCGCGCTATGCGCTCAACGCCGCCAATGCGCGCTGGGGCTCGCTCTATGATGCGCTTTACGGCACCGACGCGATTCCCGAGACGGACGGCGCCGGGAAGGGCAACGGATTCAACCCCGCGCGCGGTGCGAAAGTCGTCGCCTGGGCCAAGGACTTTCTCGACCAGTCGGTGCCGCTCACATCGGGCAAATGGGCCGGCGTCAACGGCCTTTCGCTGGCCAATGGCGCGCTGCGGCTCAGCGCCGGCGCCGGCTCGACCACGCTTGCCGATGTCAGGCAGTTCGTCGCTTATCGCGGCGATGCCGCCAACCCGCAAGCCGTGCTGCTGGTCAGCAACGGCCTGCATATCGAGATATTGATCGACCGCGATAACCAGATCGGCCGTACCGATCCGGCCGGCATCGCCGACATCATCCTGGAATCGGCGCTGACCACCATCCAGGACTGCGAGGATTCGGTCGCGGCGGTGGATGCGCAGGACAAGGTTGTCGTCTACCGCAACTGGCTTGGCCTGATGAAGGGCGACCTGGCCGAAGAGATCACCAAGGGCGGCCGGACTTTTGTCCGCAAGCTCAACCCCGATCGGTCCTACACCTCGCCAAATGGCGGCACGGTGACGCTGCCCGGCCGCTCGCTGATGCTGGTCAGGAATGTCGGCCACCTCATGACCAATCCGGCGATAACGGACCGAGACGGCAACGAGGTGCCGGAAGGCATCATGGACACCGCGCTGACCGCGCTGATCGCGCTGCACGATATCGGGCCGAACGGCCGCCGCGCCAATTCCCGCGCGGGCTCGATGTATGTCGTGAAGCCCAAGATGCATGGACCCGAGGAAGTCGCCTTCGCCGTCGAGATATTCGATCGCGTCGAGGCCTTGCTCGGCATGGCCAAAAATACCATCAAGATGGGCATCATGGACGAGGAGCGGCGCACCACCGTCAACCTCAAGGAGGCGATCCGCGCCGCCAGGGAGCGCGTCGTGTTCATCAACACAGGCTTCCTCGACCGCACCGGCGACGAGATCCACACCTCGATGGAAGCCGGCCCGATGATCCGCAAGGGCGACATGAAGCAGGCCGCCTGGATTTCCGCCTACGAGGCCTGGAATGTCGACACCGGGCTAGAATGCGGGCTTGCCGGCCATGCCCAGATCGGCAAGGGCATGTGGGCGATGCCCGATTTGATGGCGGCGATGCTCACCGAGAAGATCGCCCACCCCAAGGCCGGCGCCAACACCGCCTGGGTGCCTTCGCCGACCGCGGCGACGCTGCACGCCACCCATTATCACAAGGTCGATGTCCACGCCGTCCAGGCGGCGCTGAAGAGCCGGCCGAAGGCCAAGCTCGACGACATCCTGTCGGTGTCGGTCGCGGTGCGGCCCAACTGGTCTCCGGCCGACATCCAGGCGGAACTCGACAACAACGCGCAAGGCATTCTGGGCTATGTCGTGCGCTGGATCGACCAGGGCGTCGGCTGCTCGAAAGTGCCAGATATCAACGATGTCGGCCTGATGGAGGACCGCGCCACGCTGCGCATCTCCTCGCAACACATCGCCAACTGGCTGCATCATGGCGTCTGCACGGCCGACCAGGTGATGGAAACGATGAAGCGCATGGCTGATATCGTCGACCAGCAGAACCAAGGCGACCCGCTCTACCGGCCGATGGCCGCCGATTTCGACGGCTCCGTCGCCTTCCAGGCCGCCTGCGACCTCGTCTTCAAGGGCCGCATCCAGCCCAACGGCTACACCGAGCCGGTGCTGCACGCGCGGAGGCTGGAACTGAAGGCGAAGGGAGCGGCCTGAACCGGAGATTTGGAGCCGGCGGCGTTCCGTTCCCCTCCTCTCGAGCGAGAGCGCGCTACGCCGCCTGTGCCACCCGCTCCGAACTCATCCGGTAAGAGATCGCTTCGGCCAAGTGAATGCGGCCGACGGTCTCGCTGGCGTCGAGATCGGCCAGTGTTCTCGCCACCTTCAGCACACGGTGATAGGCCCGCGCCGAGAAGCCGAGCTTTTCGCTGGCGTCCTTGAGCAGCGACAGGCCCGATGCGTCGGGCATGGCGATCTCCTCGATGACCGCCGGCGCGCAATGCGCGTTCGTGGTGGCGCTGGTGACGCCGAGCCGTTCGAAGCGCTCGCGCTGGAGGGCGCGGGCACGCGCCACGCGCAGCGCCACGTCGGCGCTCTTCTCCGCCCGGTCGGGCCGGATCAGGTCGCTGGCCGAAACCGCCGGCACCTCGATCCTGAGGTCGATGCGGTCGAGCAGCGGGCCCGAGATGCGGGCCTGGTAGTCGGTGCGGCAGCGATCGCCGCGCAAGCAGCGATAGCCCGGTTCGCCGGCCATGCCGCATCGGCACGGGTTCATCGCCGCCACAAGCTGGATGCGCGCCGGATAGGTGACGCGGTGATTGGCCCGCGCGATCATGCAGTCGCCGGTCTCCAGTGGCTGGCGCAACGCGTCGAGCGTCTGCGGCGTGAATTCGGGAAATTCGTCGAGGAACAGCACGCCGTGGTGCGCAAGCGACACTTCGCCCGGCCGCGCCCGGATGCCGCCGCCGACCATCGCCGCCATCGAGGCCGAATGGTGCGGCGCGCGGAACGGCCGCCGGTCGGTCAGCTTGCCTTCGCCGAGCTCGCCGGCGACGGAGGCGATCATCGACACTTCGAGCAATTCCTTCGGCGCCAGCGGCGGTAGGATCGACGGCAGCCGCTGCGCCAGCATCGATTTTCCCGATCCGGGCGGGCCGACCATCAGCAGGTTGTGCCCACCGGCCGCCGCCACCTCCAGCGCTCGTTTGGCGGTTTCCTGGCCCTTGATATCGGCAAGATCGGGCAGGTCGCGCGCCGCGGCATGGATGCCGGCCTCCGGCCGGGACAGCACCTGCGTGCCGCGGAAATGATTGGCGATGGCAATCAGGCTGCGCGGCGCGAGTATGTCAAAGTCCTTGCCGGCCCAGGCGGCTTCCGGGCCGCAGGCGAAGGGGCAGATCAGGCCCTTGCCTTCAGAATTGGCCCCAATCGCGGCCGGCAAGGCGCCGGCGACGGCGGCGATAGTGCCGTCGAGCGATAGTTCGCCAAGCACGACATAGCCGGCCAGCATGTCGCCCGGAATGGCGCCAAGCGCCGCCATCAGGCCGAGCGCGATCGGCAAATCGTAGTGGCTGCCCTCCTTGGGCAGGTCGGCGGGCGCCAGGTTGACAGTGACCTTCTTGGACGGCATCGACAGGCCGGAAGCATGCAGTGCCGCCTGCACCCGTTCGCGGCTTTCGGCCACCGCTTTGTCGGCCAGGCCAACGATGTGCATGTTGACCTTGCCGGGCGCGATCATCACCTGCACGTCGACCGGCACGGCCTCGATGCCTTGGAAAGCAACCGTGCGAACCCGCGCCACCATGTCTTGCCCCCGGATCTGGGCTTGCCCCAAGCCTTTTGCAATCAGGCCGCGAAGGGCCTGGGCCGGAGACAATCACAGTTCCTCGGCTAAATCAAGAACATTACAGGAACATGCAATCGCTTAAGTTGCGGCGCGATTGTCTCCGGTTGCAAAAACGGAACATGGTTAATACAAAATGAAAACGGCTATTTCCGCTTGGCCTCCACCGCGTCCCAGAACAGGCTGGCGATGTCGGCGCCGCCGAAGCGTTTGACTTCGCGCACGCCGGTCGGCGAGGTCACGTTGATCTCGGTCATGTAGTCGCCGATGACGTCGATGCCGACGAGGATGAAGCCGCGTTCCCTCAGTGCCGGCCCGATGCGGGCGCAGATCTCGCGCTCGCGCTCGGTCAGCTCGGTCTTCTCGGCGCGGCCGCCGACATGCATGTTGGAGCGGGAATCGTGCTCGGCCGGCACCCGGTTGATGGCCCCGACCGGTTCGCCGTCGATCAGGATGATGCGCTTGTCGCCCTTGCGCACGTCCTTCAGGTAGCGCTGCACGATGTAGGGCTCACGGAACAACTGGCCGAACATTTCGAGCAGCGAGGCGAGGTTGCGGTCGGCCTCCAGCAGGTGGAAGATGCCCGCGCCGCCATTGCCGTAGAGCGGCTTGACGATGATGTCGCCGAATTCCTTGCGGAAGGCGGCGACCTCCTGGGGATCCTTGGTGATCAGCGTTTCCGGCATCAGGTCGGAAAACTCGGTGACGAAGATCTTTTCCGGGCTGTTGCGCACCCAGGCCGGGTCGTTGACCACCAGCGTCCTGGGGTGGATGCGCTCCAGTATGTGCGTGGTGGTGATGTAGTTCATGTCGAAGGGCGGATCCTGTCTCAGCAGGATCACGTCCATCTCCGACAGGTCGGTTCGCACCTTCTCCCCCAGCGAATAGTGGCTGCCCTTCTCGTCGCGTACCTGCATCTCCTCGATGCGGGCGAACACCTTGCCGTCGCGCAGCGACAGCCGGTCGGGCGTGTAGTGGTAGAGCTGATGGCCGCGCCGCTGCGCCTCCAGCGACAGCGCGAACGAAGTGTCTCCGGCGATCGACACGGTGGAGATGTGGTCCATCTGGACGGCGATTTTCAGCTTCATGGCAGGTCCCCAGCACGGTCGATGAGAGAGCGATATAAGGGTCCCGGCGCCTTCTGCCAATCGGGCCACGCCTCTAGCGGTCGAAGACCAGCCTGGAATAGCCGAGAAAGGACAGCGCCATGGCGGCCAGCGAAGCGAAAGCAAGGGCGGCCAATGGCGGGGTTGTCGGCAGGACGACAAGGATGGCGCAGTAGACCAGATAGTTGGCGATGCTGGTGGCTATGCCGATGCTGCCATAGCGGGCACCTTCCCGCACCAAGCCGCGGCTCGACGGCGAGAAGGTCAGATGCCGGTTTATCTGCCAGGTGACGCAGAGTGCAAAGCCGATGGACAGCATGCGGGCGCTGAAAGGGCCGAGCGGCGTGACGGCAAGCAGCAGCCAGAGGGCGGCCGCGTCGGCGACGAAGCCGATGCCGCCGGCAAAGAGGAAGCGGATAAGACGGCTCACCGCTTCATGCGGCGCGAGGCGTCTTGCCTGGGCCGGCCTTCGCGGCAGTCGGCTCGCTGGCGCGCTCGCGCCGCTCTATGCGGCCCGAAGGCATCGACAGGTAGAAGATGCGCTTCTGTTCGGCGCGGCCGCGCGACACCGAATCGAGGATCACCCCAGTCACACCAGCCAGCATCGAGAGCAAGAGCAGGCCGACCGACAGCACCCATGTCGGCATGCGCGGCACCAGCCCGGTCTCGGCGAATTCGACCAGCACCGGCGCCATCAGGAACAGGCTCGACGCCAGGAAGACCAGGGCGAAGGCGCCGAAGAAACGTAGCGGTTGCGTTTCCTTCATCAGCATGGCGAACATCCAAAGGATCCTGGCGCCGTCGCGAAACGTCGAAAGCTTCGACGACGAGCCGTCCGGCCGCTTGCCGTAATCGAGCGCGATCTCGCTGACGGGCAATTTGAGCTGCGAGGCATGCACCGACATTTCGGTCTCGATCTCGAAGCCGCCGGAGACGGCCGGGAAGCTCTTGACGAAGCGCCGGGTGAAGACGCGGTAGCCCGAGAAGATGTCGGTGAAATCGCTGCCGAACAGCCCTTTATAGAGGCTGTTGAAGACGCGGTTGCCGAAGGCATGGCCAGTCCTGCCGGCATCGTCGGTGACGCCGCGCCGGGTGCCCACCGCCATGTCGGAGCGCTCGGTCAGAAGCGTGTTGATCAATTGCGGCGCGTCTTCCGGCGCATAGGTGCCGTCGCCGTCGGCCATCAGGTAAATGTCGGCGTCGATGTCGGCGAACATGCGCCGCACCACATTGCCCTTGCCCTGGCGCGGTTCGCGCACCACGATGGCGCCGGCGGCGCGGGCCCTGAGCGCGGTCAGGTCGCGCGAATTGTTGTCGTAGACATAGACCGTCGCCAAAGGCAGCGTCTCGCGGAAGCGCCGCACCACCTCGGCGATCGTCAATTCCTCGTTGTAGCAAGGCAGCAGCACGGCGATGGAGGGTTCGTAGCGAAGCTCTTGCGGCATTTTCCTCTCCGGGTGCCTCGCCGCCACGCGCGGTTCGCGCCGAAAGTCAGGCGCGTTCAGGCGGTTTTACTATTTATTGAAGCCGTTAAGGCTAGGTTTAAGGCCGACTTCACGAGTGTCGATTGGCCGAAAAAGCCCGGCATTCCTGCCAGGGGCGATGGGATGAGCACAGCCAGCAACGGCGCTTCCACCTGGAAGTCCGACATAGCGTTTGCGTTGCTTGCCGCCTTGCTGCTGCTGGCGCTCGATCTCTATGCCGGATTCCCGCAACTGGCCAACCCGGCCGGCGACAATGACAGCCTGCTGCAACTGGTGGAGGTTCGCGACCTCCTGGCCGGCCAGGGCTGGTTCGACCTGCACCAGTACAGGATGGGGCTGGAGGGTGGCTTCGTCATGCACTGGTCGCGGCTGCTCGACGCCCCGCTGGCGCTCGGCATGCTTGCCCTGTCGGCCCAGACGGGCAGTGCCGCTTTGGGCGAGCAGGTCGTGCAGGTGCTCTGGCCGCTCCTGCAATTCTGGCTCGCGCTGTTCTCCATCATGCGCGCCGCGCGCGCTTTCGCTGGCGAGCACGCGGTCTTGCCCGCCGCGGTGGTCGGCGGAGCGGCCCTGTATTATCTCGGAATCTTCTCGCCCGGCGCACTCGATCACCACAATGTCCAGCTGATGCTGACCTTGGCCGGCTTGGCTTTGCTGCTTGAAGCCCCTCGCCACCGGCCCGCCGCCCTGTTTGCCGGCGCGTGCGCCACCCTGGCTTTGGCGATCGGCATGGAAAGCGCCCCCTATGCTGGAACCCTGGGCGCCATCGTCGCCCTGCTGTTCCTCGTCAGCGGTGGCGGCGAAAGGCTGATCGCCAGGGATTTTGGCTTGGGCGTCACCGCCGTCTCGGCCCTTGTTTTCATCACCACCATACCGGCGTCGGCATGGGGGCAGACGCAGTGCGACACCTTCTCGACCGTGCACTTCGTGGTTGCCGCGCTTGCCGGCGCCGGCCTTGCGGTCATCGCCCGATGGGGCGCCGCCAATGCGACGTACGGCCGTCGCCTGGTCTCGCTCGGCCTGCTGGCGTTCGTGCTTATCCTTGTCGTGATGTTTCTGTTCCCGCAATGCCTGGCTGCCCCCTATGCCGGCCTCGACCCGCGCCTCCAGCAGATGTGGCTCGGTCATATCGACGAAGCGCAGTCGATATTCCAGCTCGTCGCGGCCGATCCGGCCAGAGCGGTGGCGCGCTTCGCGACGCCGCTGGTGGCGATCGTCCTGATGGCGCTGCGTCTCGGCAAGGGCGGCTGGCGGCGGCAGGACAGTCTCGTCGGCGCGCTGCTGGTGGTGGCTTTCCTGGTCAGCGCCTGGGAGGTCCGCGGCTCGACCTTCTCCATCGCCTTCGCGGTGATCCCGCTTTGCGCCTGGATCGCCAAATGGCGGCAGCGCGCCGAAAACAGTCCGTCCGGTGGCTCCGTGCTCCGTATGGCCGCAGCCTGGCTGATCTCGGTCAATGCGGTTTGGTCCAGCGCTGCCGAGGCGGCATCGAGCGCCTTCCAGACCGGTGCGGCCGTCACCGACGCCGGCATCGATGCACCTTGCAACAGCAAGGCCTCGTTCGCCGCGCTCGCCCGCATGCCTCACACCACGGTGCTGGCCATCTCCAATCTCGGCTCGCCGATCCTGGCCTTTACCGGTCATCGCGCGCTCGCTGGGCCCTACCACCGCAACGTCGCCGGAAACCTGCTCGTATTCGATGCCTTGCTGGGCTCGGCCACTGACGCGAAAGCCGTCGTGGCAAGCCATCGCGTCGGGATTGTCGCGCTCTGCCGCGGCAATCCCGAAACCAGGCTTCTCGCAACCAAGGCGCCTGACGGCTTTCTGGCCGGGTTGATGCATGGCAGCGTGCCGGATTGGCTGGAACCGGTGGCGGAGACCCAGGGCACGCCGCTGGAGCTCTATCGCGTTCGCCCCGCCGGCTGAGAATCCGCGTGAGCGACGACGCCGTTGAGCCCGGACGGCTTTGCGGAGGGCAACGCGCTCTAGCGGCGAAAAATCGATTTTCCCGATACGTTTCCTAAAGGGTTTGCTGCCAGTCTCGGAAATAAATTCCGACTTCGAGAAACAGGGACACCGATGCAAACTTCGTTTGGCACCGGTCAGGCAAACAGGGAGAGCACGGATCTGGCATTCACCGATCCGTTGACCGGGCTTGGCAATCATCGCCGCTTCTTCGACAAGGTCGATCGCCTGATCAGCGACCGTGCCGACGATCCCGCGCCCTTCACCGTCGGCATTCTCGACCTTGATGGTTTCAAGCCGATCAACGATCTGTTCGGCCACAAGGCCGGCGACGACATCCTGATCCAGGTGGCGATGCGGCTGCGCGCCTCGATGGACGGCCACTCCACCGTCTGCCGCATCGGCGCCGACGAATTCGCCTTCCTCTATCCGCTGGTGTTCAGCGAGGAGGCGGCGGCCGAAAAGTCGCGCATGCTGATCGAAATCCTGTCGGCCCCGTATGATGTCGGCGAACGCACCGCCAGGCTGTCGGCCTCCGTCGGCTGTTCGCTGTTCTATTCCGGCGACGAGACCACCGAGATCCTCATCAACAAGGCCGAAACGGCGCTTTACCATGCCAAGCGGTCCGGCCGCGGGCGGGTCGTTGTCTATACCCGCGAAATGGAAGAGGCGGCCAAGCGCGTCACCCGCATCGAGCAGGCGCTGCGCCGCGCGGTCTCGGCCGGCGAGGTGGAGCCGCATTTCCAGCCGATCGTCGACCTCACCACGCGCCGCACCATCGGCTTCGAGACGCTGGCGCGCTGGACCGACCGCGATCTCGGCTCGGTGCCGCCGACCGTCTTCATTCCGATCGCCGAGGAGCGCGGCATCATCGGCCCGCTGTCGCAGCTAGTGCTGCGCAAGGCGACCGAGGCGGCGAGAAGCTGGCCGAAGGACCTGTTCCTGTCGTTCAACCTGTCGCCCTCGCAGCTCGTCGACCAGAACACCGGCCTGCACATATTGGCGATCCTCGACCGTACGGGCTTCGATCCGCGCCGGCTGGAGATCGAGATTACCGAGACCGGCCTGATGAACGATCCGGCCTCGGCCGCGCAGATCGTCGAGGACCTGCGCCGCGTCGGCATCCGCGTCTCGCTCGACGATTTCGGCACCGGCCAGTCCTCGCTCGGGCGGCTGCGCGAATTCCATTTCGATAAGTTGAAGATCGACCGCGCCTTCGTCTCCTCCATTCTCGATGACCGCCCGTCGGAGCACATCATCCGCGCCATTCTCGCAATGTGCGAAGGGCTCGGCATGGATGTCGTCGCCGAAGGCATCGAGGAAGAGGCGCAGGCCGACCGCCTCGTCCAGTTCGGCTGCGCCGGTGGGCAGGGCTATCTGTTCGGCAAGCCGGCCGATGCCGACGCCACGCTCGGCTATCTCCGCGATTCCTTCCGCGGCGCCTTGCGCGCCAAGGCAATCTGACCGGGCGATTGACCGGTCCTCGATCGAGGACCGGCCGTGCCTGTGCGTGGTCTCCAGGCTTTTTGTCAGACATAAGCCTCAAAATCCGTCTTTTCGCCCTTGCCCGCCGGATCGGTCTGGCTAGGATGCGCGCCGGTCAACCCAGGAGACGAAAACCATGATGCCATCGGCACGTTTTGCCGACCTCGAAGGCGCTTCGGTGCTGATCACCGGCGGCGGCTCCGGCATTGGCGCGGCATTGACCGAGGGTTTCATGCGCCAGGGCGCCAAGGTCGCCTTCATCGACATCGCCGACAAGCCCAGCACCGCGCTTGCCGACCGCATCGAGAAAGAGCTCGGCCGCCGGCCGCTCTACCTCAAGTCCGATCTGCGCGACATCGAAGCGCTCCGGGCGTCTGCCGCGAAGGCGGCCGAAGCGCATGGCGACGTCACCGTGCTGGTCAACAATGCCGCCTGGGACGAACGCCACGCCGTCGAAGACGTGACGGTGGAGTTTTGGGACAACAACCAGGCGATCAACCTCAGACCGCATTTCTTCACCGCGCAGGCGGTGGCGCCGGGCATGAAGCGGGCCGGCGGCGGCTCGATCATCAATTTCACCTCGACCTCCTACCTGATCAACCACCCCGACATGCCGGCCTACACCGCCGCCAAGGCGGGCATACTCGGCCTCACCAAGGGTTTGGCCGGCAAGCTCGGGCCCGACCGTATCCGCGTCAACGCCGTCGCGCCCGGCTGGGTCATCACGGAACGGCAGCAGGAACGCTGGGTGACGGAGCAGGCGCTTGCCTCTCATGTCGCCAAGCAGTGCATCAAGGACGTCATGCGGCCGGACGATTTGGTCGGCACCGTGCTGTTCCTGGCCTCGGACGCCTCGCGCATGCTGACCGCGCAAATGCTGATCGTCGACGGAGGTTTCCTGTGAGCCCCGGGTTTGCCGGCCCCCGATTTGTCGGCAATGTGCCGGCGGTCGCGGCGCTCGATTGGGGCACGACCCGGCTTCGTGCCTGGCTGATCGACGGCGGCGGCAAGGTGCTTGCCGAGCGTCGCGGCGACGACGGACTGATCACCGCGCGCGAGAAGGGCTTTTCCCGGGTTCTCGAGGGTCATCTCGCCGCCATGGGCGCGCCGGAAACGCTGCCCGTCATCATCTGCGGCATGGCAGGCTCGCGCCAGGGCTGGCTCGAAGCGCCCTATGTCACCGTGCCGGCGCCGATCGGCGCCATCCTGGCCGGCGCGGCCCGCATCCCGGGGGAGAGCCGCGACATTCGTATCGTGCCCGGCCTTGCCCAACGCCTGGCCGATGCGCCAGACGTCATGCGCGGCGAGGAGACACAGCTTGCCGGCGCCGGTTTGCCGGCAAAGGGGCGTGAAATCGTCTGCATGCCGGGCACCCATTCGAAATGGGTTCTGGTTGAGGACGGCGCCGTTGCCGGCTTCGGCACATGGCCGACCGGCGAGCTGTTCTCGGTGCTGGCCGCGCATTCGATCCTGCGCCATTCGCTCGGCGAGCATCCCAAGCCGGTCGACCCGCAGAACCCTTTCTTCCGCCGCTGGTGTGGTGCGGCGTTGACCGAAGGTGGCGACGTCACCGCAAAACTGTTCTCGATCCGCGCCGCCGGTCTGCTCCAGGACATGAAGGCCGACGATGCCGCGGCCTGCCTGTCGGGCCTGCTGATCGGCGGCGAGATCGCCTCGGCGAGGCGCCACCAGGCCGCGGGCGCCACATCGGTGGTGCTGATTGCCTCCGGCGCGCTTGCGGCGCTTTATCGGCAGGCGCTCGGCCTTGCCGGGCTTGGCGTGCGGACCGTCGACGCGGATGAGGCGGTGCGTGCCGGCCTGGTCGAGGCGGCGCGCGAAAACGGCATGATCGCCAGAACCGGAGTTGCCTGATGAACCAGACCGCTGCGTTCCCGAAGCTCAAGCGCGGGCTGGTCGCCATCCTGCGCGGCCTCAAGCCTGCCGAGGCGGTGGCGATCGGCCAGGCGGTCTTCGATGCCGGCATCGAGGCGATCGAGGTGCCGCTCAATTCACCCGATCCGTTCGCGTCCATCGCCGCCATCCTCAAGGCGCTGCCGCCGGCCGCGCTGGTCGGCGCCGGCACGGTGCTGACGCCGGCCGATGTCGATGGCTTGCACGAAGCCGGCGGCCGGCTGCTGGTCAGTCCCAATATCGATGCCGAGGTGATGGAACGCGCCATGCAATACGGCATGGTCACCATGCCCGGCGTGTTCACGCCCACGGAGGCCTTCCTGGCGATCCGGCTCGGCGCCTCGGCGCTGAAATTCTTCCCGGCAAGCGTGCTCGGCGCATCCGGTATTTCCGCCATCCGCGCGGTGCTGCCGGCTTCGACATTGGTCGGCGCGGTCGGCGGCGTCTCAGAGAAGGACTTTGCCGGCTACAAGGCGGCCGGCGTCACGGTTTTCGGGCTTGGTTCCAGCCTGTTCAAGCCGGGCATGAGCGTCGAAGACGTGGCCGCGCGGGCCCAGGCGGCGGTGACGGCCTGGGACGCGGTGTTCGGCGGAGACGCAGGATGAGCGAAGCGATCGTTTCGGTTTTTTCCGACCATGTCTGCCAGCTCGGCGAGGGGCCGAGTTACGACCCCGCCACCGACACGCTCTACTGGTTCGACATCGTCAAGGGCCATCTCCTGGAAAAGCGCCTGTCCGGCGGCGCGACCCAGGTGCACGAGCTTGGCCGGATGGCCAGCGCTCTCGCCATCATCGACGACAAGCGCCAGCTGATCGCCACCGAAACCGGGCTTTTTGTCCGCGACGTCGCCACCGGCAGGATGACGCTGCACACACTTGTCGAGGCCGACAATCCGGTCACCCGTTCCAACGATTCCCGCGTTCATCCCTGCGGCGCCCTGTGGACCGGCACGATGGGCAAAAGCGAGGAGAAGCGCGCCGGCGCGATCTACTGGTTCTTCAAGGGCGAATTGCGCAAGCTGTTCTCCGAAATCACCGTGTCGAACTCGATCTGTTTTTCCGCGGACGGGGCGCTCGCTTATTACACCGACACCTCGACCGGCCTGTTGATGCGCGTCGCTTGTGATCCGGCGACCGGCCTGCCGGCGGGCGAGCCGAAAGTGTTCGTTGATCACCGGTCGGCCAAGGGCTTCGTCGACGGCTCCGTGCTCGACCGCGACGGCATCCTGTGGAATGCCGTCTGGGGCGGCAAGGTGGTCAAGGGCTACGCCCCGGACGGCAAGCTGGTGCGCACGATCGCCATGCCGGTGACGCAGCCTTCCTGCCCGGCCTTTGTCGGCAAGAACGCCAGCCGGCTGGCGGTTACATCGGCCTGGCACGGCAAGGACGACAAGCAGCGTCAGCTCGACCCGCAGGCCGGCATGACCTTCCTCCTCGACATCGAGGTCAATGGCCGGTTCGAGCCCCGCGTGCTGATCGCCTAGGGCACCTGATGCCGGCCTTTTCGGCTCGGCCTGACGCGAGTCTCGGTACCCCGATGCACCGGGTCTGACGGGATCATTCGGCCGGCTGTCACGCAGGCGTCCGGCCCGCGTCGGTTTCGCGAAAGCCTGGCGTCTTCGCCATGCGATGGTGTGGAATTGCACCATTGGGAATCATGTCATGTCCAGCCCCAGGCTGATCCTCGTCCACGAGCCGGAAAAGGCCTGCCTCGAGCGGCTCCTCGCCGATGGCCACGCGCCGGAGCGTGCCGCCGAAATCGTTTCTTACCTGGCGCAATCGACCGATCTCGCGCATGAATTCGACGCCCTCGCTTCTGCCTTCAATCGGCGCGATCTCGGCTTCGCGGCGGTGGAGCTGGACGATGCCGCCGATATGCTCGCCAAGGCCGACCCGGCCGCCACGCTGGTCTGGACGCTGACCGACGGCATCGCCTATTTCCGGGGCGGCGCGGCGCCTGCACTTGCCAGGCTGAACGGCCTGAAGGCGATCGGCGCCGAGGATTCGCTGTTCGCGCTCTGCCAGGACAAGTTCCACTCCGGCGCCGTGCTCGGCGCGCTCGGCTTGCCTGTGCCGCGGGCCGGCCTGGCGCGCAACGGACAATGGCTGGTCGAGCCGCCGGTTTCCGCCGCCGGCTGGTTCGTCAAGCCGAACCGGCTCGGCGCCAAGATCGGCATCTGGCCGGATTCGCGCTGCGGCGATCTCGGCCACGCGCTGGAGCTTAGCCGGCGTGTTTTCACCGCCTATCGCGACGACGTCGTCGTCCAGCCCTATGTCGGCGGCCGCAATGCGCGCGCCAGTTTCCTGGGCCTGAGGCCGGACACCGGCGTCGAAGCGCTCGGCGTCGCTTTCGTCGAGTCCGGCGGCGATTTCCAGACCATGGAAGACAGCCTGGCGCTTTACGGCGAGACCGGCGAGGCGGCGAAGGCGGCGGGCAAATACGCCGAGCCGCTTCTGCTTCCGGTCGCCGAAAGCCAGCCGCTCGCCGATGCAAAAGTCCGCGCCATCGCCGAACGGCTGATGAGCGGGCTCGGCCTGCGCGACGTGTTTTCCATCGATTTCAGGATCGAGCCCGACGACACCGTTCACCTCATAGAATTCGAGGTCTGCCCCGGCCTGCCTTGCTTCGATTTCCGCGCCTATTGCCGGTCTCAATGGGGCTTGGAGCTTGCCGACGCCATGGCCGAAACCGCGGCGAACCGAATGACCCGTTAAAGCGCGGCAAGATTGCCTGCCGTACGCTATCCCAAAGGCATTCGCTCGAATGCCTGCAAGGAAGGATCTATCCTGTCCCAGGCATGGCCGCGGATGGCATATGTGACCACCTGCGGATTGAACTGGCCGGGATCGTCAAGGCTGGTCGCGTGAACCGCTATCAGGTCCGGCCTTGCGACCTGCGTCAGGTAGACCGGCGTTCCACAGGTCGGGCAGAAGGCGTGGATCTTTTCGTTGCCGCTGTCGCCCGCCACCCGCCAGGTGCTCGCTTCGCCCGTGATCGTCACATCGGCTCGCCGGGGGAAAGTCAGATAGGAGCTGTGGCCCGTGCCGCTTCGCTTCTGGCACTCGTGGCATTGGCAGTGGTTTTGAAAGATGGGTTCGCTGCTCGTTTCATAGCGGATCGCACCGCATGCGCATCCGCCGCTATAGCGTTTGGTCATTGTCGTTTTCCCGCAGTCGGATTTGCTGGTCAGGCCGATTTCGGCTTGGCGAAAATATCGATGCCGCTGCCGGTTTCCAGGAAGGATTTCATGCTGGACAGCACCGCCGGCCATCCCTGGCTGACGCCCTTCGCCATGCCGCTGCCGGCTTCGAGTTCGTTATGGCTGACGGTCAGCCGCACCATCGTGTCGTATTCCTCGATGGCGAACGTCACCCGGCTGTATTTCGACGGATCGTCGGCCTGCGAAGCGTTTGCCCAGGTCATCACGAGACGGGTCGGCGGCGAGATCTCGACGACCTTGCCGACCAGTTCGACGGTGCGCTCGTCATTGGCGCGGATATGTTCCCATTTCGATCCCGCCTTCCAGTCCGAGACGTTCTCATGGCCCCAGTAACGCCGTGCGATGTCGGGCCTGGTTATGGCCTCGAACACTTTTTGCGGCGTCGAGCGGATGTAGGTCACGTAGACAAAGCTGGTCGTCTCTGCGGTCATTTGTCTTCTCCTTCGAGTTCCTGTTTCAGGTCGTGCAGCAGGCTGAGCCGCTGGCGTTCGAATTTGCGCACCCAGCGCTCGTAGACCTCGTGCAGCGGCACGGGATTGATGAAATGCAGCTTCTCGCGGCCGCGTTTGACCGTGCTCACCAGATTGGCCGCCTCCAGCAGGTCGATGTGCTGGGTGGCGGATTGCCTGGCCATATCGAGATGTTCGCAAAGCTGGCCCAGCGTCTGCCCGTTCTTCTCGCACAGAAGATCAAGCAGCCTTCTGCGTGTCGGGTCGCCCAGCGCCTTGAAAACCTTGTCCGCGTCCATCGGGTTCACTCTGATGTGAAGCCATAATATGCAGGTAAATACCTGCATGTCAACCCGCGATCGGCCGGCATCAAAATTACCCCGTGTAAGGGCTGTTCGGACGCGATTGCTAAAGGGATTATGCGTCAGCCATGTCGTGGCCGTTGTCGAACGACTGTGCCGGTTGTCACTCAAAGACAACCGGTCGGGGCGCCGCCTGCTGGGCCAGGCTGCGGGATGTGAACCTCAGGACTCGTGCAAAGGCCGCGGCCGGCACTGATGCCGGCCGGGATAGCCTCAGACGCCCTCGACCAGCACGATCTCGCCGTCGGCGACCTTCTGGCGAATGGCGGCGGCGCGCTGGTATTCAGGTGAATGGTAGCAGTCATGCGCGGCGGCAAGCGTCTCGAACTCGATGACGACGTTGCGCGCGCGGCCGGCCCCTTCTGCCTTCTCATGCTCGCCGCCGCGCGCCAGGAATTTCGCGCCGAAGCGCTCGAAGGCCGGCTTGGCGGCGGCGACATAATCCTTGTAGCCTTCCGCGTCGCGCACATCGACGCGGGCGATCCAGTATCCCTTGGGCATCCTTCTTCTCCGAAGCCGTTCGTTGGAAATTATGCCGAGCGCATTTCGTCGAGGATGGCTTCAGCCGCCGCGCGTCTGTCCGCCGCGGCGACGATCGGGCGCCCGACGACCAGATGGCTGGAGCCGCTGCGGATGGCATCCGCCGGCGTCATCACGCGCTTCTGGTCGCCATGGTCGCTGCCGGCGGGGCGTATGCCTGGCGTCACCACCGCCATGTCGGGCCCGACGATGCGGCGCACCGCCTCTGTTTCCGCGGCCGAGCAGACGATGCCGCCCATGCCTGCATGCAGCGCCTGTTCCGCGCGCCGCAGCACCAGCGTGTGCGGGTCGTATTCATAGCCCGCGTCGATCACGTCCTGTTCGTCCATCGAGGTCAGCACGGTGACGGCAAGCAGGCAAAGCTCGCTGCCTCTCGCCGCCTCCACCGCCGCCCGCATCGTCTTTGGATAGGCATGCAGCGTCAGCATAGTCATGCCCATCTTGACGATGTTCTCGACCCCCTTGGCCACCGTGTTGTCGATGTCGAGCAGCTTCATGTCGAGAAAGATCTTCTTGCCCCCGCTGGCGAGCTCCTTTGCGAAATCGAGCCCGCCGGCGAAGGCGAGCTGGTAGCCGATCTTGTAGAAGGAGACGACGCCGTCGAGTTCGCAGACCGCCTTCTCGGCCTCTTTCAAGCTCGGCACGTCGAGGCCGACGATCAGCCTTTCGCGCATTGTGTCGGTCTGCATGGCGTTGGCGATCACGGCTCGACCCGGGTCGACAGCATGCGCGAGGTTTCGATCAGCGTGCGGCATAGGTGCTCCATGGTTCGGTGCAGTCGTTCGTCCTTGAAACGCCCGTCCTCGTCGAAGGCGTTGCCGCCTTCCGGCACCGAGCATTCCGGCGTCACCACCTCCATCTGGCAACGCACCAGCACGGCGCGCAGATGGTTGATGCAGCGTATCCCGGCGAAGTGTCCGCTGGAAGACGAACTGAGGCCGGCGACCTTGCCGGCAAACGGCCTCACCGCACGGCCGCCATCCTTGCGCACCCGGCTCACCCAGTCGATCGTGTTCTTGAGCAGCGGCGGAATGGAGCCGTTATATTCGGGCGTGGCGATCAGCAGCCCGTCATGGGCAATGATCATCCGGGCAAGTTTCAGGGCGTTTTCGGGGACGCCTTTTTCCTTCTCCAGATCCTCATCCATGATCGGCAAGGGATAGTCGCCAAGCGAGATGCGAGTGACCTCGGCGCCTTGCACCGCAAGTTCCTTCTGCGCCACGTCGGCGGTCCTGCCACTGAAGGCCCCGGCCCGGACCGAGCCGGCAAAGACGAGGATTTTTGGGATCACTGCCATTGGCCAACCTTGTTCCCGGACAGGTACAGCCAGAGCCCGCTCAAATCAATGCAGATCAGGCAAAGCGTCATCCCCGGGCTTGCCCCGAGGATCTGCCAACGCATCCAAGTCAGACATTTTCGTCCCAATGCCCACCGCATCTGATACCGCTATGCGGCAGATCCTCGGGACAAGCCGCAGGATGACGACTTTCGAAGACATTCGCGGTCGGCTTCGCAATCCCTAATGCGCCTCGCGCCGGTAGATCCACAGCTGCGTCGGCGGGATGTTGCGAATGATGAAGTCGAAATGCTTGACCGTATAGTCGCCGCGGCCGGGCGGGATCGGCGACATCGGGCCGTAGGTCAGCTGCACGATCGGCCGGCCGGCCGGAATGCGGTCAAGCAGGCTTTCGATATAGGCGATGCGCTGGGCGACCGGGAAGTTGAGCAGCGGCACGCCCGAGACCACCGAATCGAACATCATCCCGCTCTTGTCGCCAAGCGTGGCGTTGAGATCGAAGGCGTCGCCCTCGATGACGTTGACGCCGGGATAGAGCCGGCGCAGATGGCGCACGAAATCGGTGGAATATTCGACCGCGTAGAGGTTTTCAGGCTTCACGCCCTGGGCCAGTATGGCGCGGGTGATGACGCCGGTGCCGGGGCCGACCTCGAGCACGGGCAGGCCGGACTTCGGGTCGACGATCGAAGCCATCTTGCGAGCGGTGATGGAGCTGGTCGGCACGATCGAGCCGACCGTCTTCGGCTTGTCGATCCAGCCCTTGAAGAACTTCAGCTCGTCGTCGAACTTTTCGGCAAGCGCCTTCCGCAGTCCCGGACCACGTGTCATGCAAGCTCTCCTCAGCGCTCCCCTGAGAGCTACTTAACACCTAAGCCGCCCAAGGCAAGGCAGGGTCATGCCTATGTCGTGGATAAGATAGTTTTCGTCGCGTCTAAAAATGCGCGCCTACTGCGGTTTTCACGGCGCGTGTTGGCCGCCCGGCAGGTGAGGCGCAGCGCCGACACCGGCAAGGCAAGCCACACGCGCACAGGCCGTCGATCAACGCTCGCCGAACGACTCGAAAAAGTCCTTCATGCGGGCGAAAAAGCCGCTCGACTGGGGGGAATTGTCCTGTGAGGAGAGCTGTTCGAATTCCTCCAGCAGCTCGCGTTGGCGGCGCGACAGGTTCTGCGGCGTCTCGACCGCCGTCTGGATGTAGAGGTCGCCGACATTGGGCTGGCGCAGCACCGGCATGCCCTTGCCCTTGAGGCGGAACTGGCGGCCGTTCTGGGTGCCCTCCGGCACCTTCACCTTGGTCTGCGTTCCGTCCAGCGTCGTCACCTCGAACGAGCCGCCAAGGGCGGCAGTCGTCATCGAGATCGGCACCTTGCAGTAGAGGTCGGCGCCGTCGCGCTGGAAGAATTCGTGCGGCTTGACCGCGAGGAAGATGTAGAGGTCGCCCGACGGCCCGCCGCGCAAGCCGGCTTCGCCCTCATTGGCAAGCCGGATGCGGGTGCCGTCCTCGATGCCGGCTGGGATGTTGACCGACAGCGACCGCTCCTCGGTGACGCGGCCCTGGCCGGCGCATTTCGGGCACGGATCCTTGATCGTCTGGCCGCGGCCCTGGCATTGCGGGCAGGTGCGCTCGATGGAGAAGAAGCCTTGCGTGGCGCGCACCTTGCCGTGGCCGTTGCACATCGAGCACGTGACCGGCTGGGTTCCGGGCTTGGCGCCGGTTCCCGAGCATTCCGAACAGGAGATCGAGGCCGGCACGCGGATCTGCGCGGTCTTGCCGGCAAAGGCCTCTTCCAGTGAGATTTCCATGTTGTAGCGCAGGTCGGCGCCGCGCTCGCGGCCGCCGGAAGAGCGGCGCTGGCGGCCACCCATCATGTCGCCGAAAATGTCCTCGAAAATGTCGGCGAAGCCGCCGGCGCCGAAGCCGTGTGCGCCGCCGTTCATGCCGCCCTGCTCGAAGGCCGCGTGACCGAAACGGTCATAGGCCGCGCGCTTCTGCGGATCCTTCAGCGTCTCGTAGGCTTCGTTGATTTCCTTGAACTTGTGCTCGCAGGCATGGTCGCCCGGATTGCGGTCGGGGTGGAACTGCATGGCGAGCTTGCGGAAAGCGCTCTTCAGTTCCTTGTCGTCGGCACCCTTGTGCACGCCCAGCGTTTCGTAGAAATCAGCTTTCATTTTTTCCCGCTGTCCGGATGCTCAACGTCTTCATGCAGTGTTGCGTCGTTTGCCGGCACGTTGCCACGATTTAGGATCGGCGCAGCCCGGATGCTAGGGCCGGCGCGGAGCTGTTCGTGCTTTTCGACGATTTTTTCCGCACTTTTTCTGCCAGGGTTGCAAAAAAGCCCGGCTTTGCGCCGGGCTTTCCGCTTTATCTTGCCGTCAGCCGGTTCAGGCCGACTTCTTCTTGTCGTCGTCCTCGTCGATTTCCTCGAAATCGGCATCGACCACATCCGAGTCCTTGGCGGCGTCCGCCTTGGCGTCGGCTTCCGCCGCTTCCTTCTGCGAGGCCTCGTACATGGCCTGGCCGAGCTTCATCGAAGCCTCCGCGAGCGCTTGGCTCTTGGCTTCGATTTCCGCTGCGTCGTCACCCTCGGTAGCGGTCTTCAGCGCCGCGATCGCGTCCGATATCGCCGTGCGGTCGGCTTCCGAGACCTTGTCGCCATATTCCTTCAGCGACTTCTCCGAGGAATGCACCAGCGCCTCGGCCTGGTTGCGGGCCTCGACCAGCGCGCGCCGCTTCTTGTCGGCGTCGGCATTGGCTTCGGCATCCTTCACCATCTTCTCGATGTCGGCGTCCGAAAGGCCACCCGAGGCCTGGATGCGGATTTGGTGCTCCTTGCCGGTGCCCTTGTCCTTGGCCGAAACATTGACGATACCGTTGGCGTCGATGTCGAAGGTGACCTCGATCTGCGGCACGCCGCGCGGGGCCGGCGGAATGCCGACCAGGTCGAACTGGCCGAGCGCCTTGTTGTCGGCGGCCATTTCGCGCTCGCCCTGGAAGACCCGGATGGTCACGGCCGACTGCGAATCCTCAGCCGTCGAGAACACCTGGCTCTTCTTCGTTGGAATCGTCGTGTTGCGCTCGATAAGCCGGGTGAACACGCCGCCCAGCGTCTCGATGCCGAGCGACAGCGGGGTCACGTCGAGCAGCAGCACGTCCTTGACATCGCCCTGCAGCACGCCGGCCTGGATGGCGGCGCCGAGTGCGACGACCTCATCGGGGTTGACGCCCTTGTGCGGCTCCTTGCCGAAGAACTGCTTCACGATTTCCTGGATCTTGGGCATGCGGGTCATGCCGCCGACCAGCACCACTTCGTCGATCTCGCCCGCCTTCAGGCCGGCATCCTTGAGCGCCGCCTTGCACGGGTCGATGGTGCGCTGGACGAGGTCTTCGACCAGGCTTTCGAACTTGGCGCGCGTCAGCTTCAGCGTCAGGTGCTTGGGCCCGGTGGCGTCGGCGGTGATGAACGGCAGGTTGATCTCGGTCTGCGTCGTCGACGACAGCTCGATCTTGGCCTTCTCGGCAGCCTCCTTGAGGCGCTGCAAGGCAAGCTTGTCGTTCTTCAGGTCGATGCCCTGTTCCTTCTTGAACTCGGCCGCCAGATACTCGACGAGGCGCATGTCGAAATCCTCGCCGCCGAGGAAGGTGTCGCCATTGGTCGACTTCACCTCGAACACGCCGTCACCGATCTCGAGCACCGAAATGTCGAACGTGCCGCCGCCAAGGTCATAGACGGCGATGGTCTTGCCGTCCTTCTTGTCGAGGCCGTAGGCGAGGGCAGCCGCGGTCGGCTCGTTGATGATGCGCAGCACTTCGAGGCCGGCGATCTTGCCGGCGTCCTTGGTCGCCTGGCGCTGGGCGTCATTGAAATAGGCGGGAACGGTGATGACCGCCTTCTCGACCTTCTCGCCGAGATAGGCTTCCGCCGTTTCCTTCATCTTCTGCAGGATCATGGCCGAGATCTGGCTGGGCGACTGCTTCTTGCCGCCGGCCTCGACCCAGGCATCGCCATTGTCGCCCTTGACGATCTTGTAGGGGACAAGCTTCTTGTCCTTTTCCGTCACCGGATCGTCATAGCGGCGGCCGATCAGGCGCTTGACCGCGAAGATGGTGTTTTCAGGATTGGTGACCGCCTGGCGCTTGGCCGGCTGGCCGACGAGACGTTCGCCGTCGCCCGAGATGGCGACGATGGAAGGCGTCGTGCGCGCGCCTTCCGCATTCTCGATCACCTTCGGCTCCTTGCCGTCCATGATGGCGATGCAGGAGTTGGTGGTGCCGAGATCGATACCGATTACTTTTGCCATTTTTCTAGTCTCTCCGCTAAGCAGGCTCTCAGGACCCGTAAGGCGTTCCGACGAAAGCCCCTGTTCACAAGAAATCCCGTTCGGCAACCGCTGCTGCGGCGCTGGACGGCTTGGCGCGTATATAAGAACAGGCGGCATCGGGCGCAAGCATTCTGCGCAAGGCTTCCACCATCCTCGACAGCGGATGGCGAAACGGCCCGATTACGCCTGCGCCCGAGGCATCGCGTCCGCCCGCTTCGCGACGTCTGAAAGAATAGCCGGGCCCCACAGTGAACCTTTCCGCCTCCGCGTGCGACTGACGCTCAGGCGCCGCATGATGTGGCCACGGGAAAGGGAGCCACCATGACCAGCACCCCAGGGACGCCATGGCCTCCCCGACCAACAGGAGCTCGGCGCGACCATCGTCTTCGCGACAGGGTCGATGCGCTTGGCTTTCCGCTGGTTCCGTTGACCCTGCACAGGAGCAGGCGTATCGTAATTATGAGGAAAGCAGACAATTCGATCGGGGACGAACGTGCTGGAACGCCGCGCCTTGCGCTGGTTTGCGCGGCAGGATCGGTTGGTTCTCCGTTAGACTTCGGGGGGAGTTCCATGTCTCGCGATCACCGCCGGTTCGCGCCCTCTCGTGCCGGCCGTTTGGGCGGCGTGGCGAAGGCCGCCAGCGCCTTTCTTGTCCTGGCGCTGACCGCCGGCCTATGGCTTGGCGGCCCCGCGCGGGCGCAGGAAACCCGGATCATCTATCCCGGCTCGATGGCGGTCACCGGATTTTCCGGCACCGTCATTCCCGATTTCGACTCTTCAGATTCCGAAAAGGGGGGCCTGCCGCCCGGCGTCGATCCGGTCGACGAGACCTTCATCGACACGGCGCGCGCCACCTTGCGCGTTTTCGACGTTTCAAGCCTGGGCGGGCCGGCCTCCGGCCAGCTCGTCTACACGCCGCCGCCTTTCGAGGTGACATCAGGCCAGATCGGCCAGGTGTTCGGCCTCACCTATGATGACGGCATGCGCGGTGGCGTCCCGTCAGGCATTCCCAATCTCTATGCCGGCGCCACCTCGCTGCACGGCATCCGCATCGTCACGCCTGACGCCGACGATGACGGCCGTCCGGAGCGGCAGCGCCGCGGCATGGCAGGCGCTGCCTTCATGGAGGGCCAGTTCGGCACCGAGAACGGCGGCGGGCCGGGCACCATCTGGAAGGTCGACGGCATCAGCGGCCAGGTCGCCAAATTCGCAGACATCGACACCAACAGCGGGCCCGGCATCGGCAATCTCACCTTCGACCCCATCCACCGCCAGGTCTTCGCCTCCGACCTCGATACCGGTCTGATCCATCGCATCGACCCCAATGGCGCGTTGGTCGACACGTTCGACCATGGCGTCGCCGGGCGCCCGGCGCATGGCCTGGCTCCGGTCGCCGACGATGGCGCGGTCATGGACATACAGGGCGCGGCCTTCGACACGGAAGATCCCGAGACCTGGGGCTACACCCAGGACGAGCGCCGTGTCTGGGCCGTCGCCTATCATGGCGGCCGGCTCTATTATTCCGTCGGCGAGAAGGCCGAGATCTGGTCGGTGGGCATTGCCCGCGACGGCCGCTTCGCCGGCGATCCCCGTTGGGAGCTGACGGTCAAGGCCGACAAGGACTACGCCGTCACCGACATCGCCTTCGACGATAGCGGCTTCATGTACCTGGCCCAGCGCGGCCCGGTCGAGAACCGCTACGACTACAGCCAGTTCGCCGATTCCGGCAGGGGCGAGGTCATCCGCTACTTCAGCGAAAACCCGGACGATCCGGCAACGGAATCGGTCTGGGTGAAAGCGCCGCAGGAATATGCCGTCGGCTTCCCGCAAGGCTTCAGGCAGTCGGCCGGCGGGCTGGACCTGCAATATGGCTATGGCGCCGAAGGCGATCTCGACACGTCGGCCTGTGCCCAGACGCTGGTCAACACCGGCGACAAATTGCGCGACAATCCGGCCCTTGCCGAACGGCTCGCCGCTGGCGGGCCGCTCGCCGTGCACGGAGTGCAGATCACGCCCAGGGAACTGGTCAAGCCGGCCAATGTGCCGCCTTTCGGCTCCTGGTTCGTCGACTTCGACGGCTATTTCGAGGACCCGGAAGTGGAAGGCCATGTCGGCGACGTCGCCGTCTGGCATCCCTGCGAGGGCCGCGCCGGCTATTATGAGGAAATCCCGGGCGGCTATCTGCCACCCTTCTATCCGCCGGACTTCCCGCCGCCCGGCAACCTGCCCTCCTGTCTCGATGTCGACGATGTCAGGTATTTCTGCACACCGCGCGGGCTCGAGGCGGACCTCTACCTTCATGACCATGCTGGCTTCGGCGGCGATTCGATCAAAGCCCAATCCAGGACGCCAGGCGTCGGGGTGACCTCGCCCATGTCACATGCGCCGGGCAAGCCCTACACGATCGGCATCACCGGCCACGATCCGGGCGACACGGTCGATGTCGGGCTCTGCTTCTACAGGAAGTCCGACAAGGACAAGGGCGGCTACTACCCTTGCTGCAAGATGACCTTGCCGCTCAGAACGCCAGCCGTCAGCTGCGAACGCTGAGGAGGGGACGATGAACAATCTCGCACTCTCCCCGCTGGGCGTCGCCGACAAATCAACCGTCATGAACACGAGGCGCCTGTCATATGCCAGGCGCGGCGCGCGCTGGCTGGTGGCCGCCGGTATCGCGGTCGCCATGCTGCCTGCGCTGCCGGCACTTGCCGAAGACACGGCTCCGGCCAGGACCGTCCAGGCCGCCAGCCCGAATATGGAATTCAAGCTGGACAATCTGCACATCATCAATCCGGAGCCCGGACGGGCCGTGCCGTTCTTCACCAAGACCGGCGGCCAGCGAAGCTGCGACTATGTCTTCTACACTTTGAGCTTCGGCCTGCGCGGCGCACCGCAAGGCTTCGCCAGCCCGGGGTTTGCGGCTTCGCTGCAGACGGTCCGGCTCGACTTCAAGGACCAGCTCCGGCATGGCTTGCAGATCGTCAACATGCAGGTCTCCGGTGACGGCACCGATGCGTCGGGCGGACCTCTGCCTGGCGCCGTCATCAGCAATTCGGCCGGCCCCAACGACATGGCAACGGTTTCGGATTTCCGGATTTCCGCTTCCGACCTCGACGGCTCGGGCGCACCGGACGAACGCGTCATCACGTTCCGCATCACCGCCAGGATCGACCACGCGGCGTTCCCCGCGCCGGCGACGGTCGACAATCAGGGCCTGATCAAAGTCACCGTCGGCACCGGCACGGGAACCATTATTCCCTCACAGGATCCGGGCAAGCCGGACGACGGCAATTTTCTCACCGGCGAAAAAACCTCGATCCGGGTCGACCTGACCAAGTGCAATCCGCCACCGCCACATCCCGGCAAGGAATGCTTCAAGGTGGAGCGCGGCACGGTCGACTGCGTGCCCGGCGGCGGCGCGTTCATCTACCATATGCCTGTCGGTCCCGAGATGGGCGGCAGGTGGGTGCAGCTTTCGACCGCCACGCCAGGCATCACGATCGTCCCCGACACACAGAAGGTGCCGGCCGGCGGCGGTGTGCTGAACTGGAAGATCGTCGGCGCCTCGCCCGGCGACGTCATCCACCTCGTCGTCACCGGCATCGAGACCTATGCCGGGCCGAAAGAGGGTTGGGGGCTCTGCTGCACGCAGACCATCGACATCGTCATCCCGCGCGACCAGAGATGTCCGCCCAAGGACAGGGAACCGGACCTGAAGGTCGAGAAACGCGCCGATGTCACGCGCTGCACGATGGGCGGCGGCTGCGACTTCAGCATCCGGGTCACCAATGTCGGCGACGCGCCCTACAACGGCAAGATCGTGCTCGACGAGGTGACGCTGCCGGCGGGCTCGACGCTCGATTCGGGACCCAATCCGCCCTGGACCTGTGTGCCCGGCGCCACCCCGATGATGTGCACCCATCCGGTGACCACGCTCAATCCGGGGGCTTTCATCGACCTGGAGTTCGGCTTCAAGCCGGCTGGCGGCTGGCAAGGCAGCAGCTTGCGCAACTGTGCCACCTATAACTATGCCGCCAGCGGCAAGCCGCTGTTCGGCAGCCAGGCCAACGACCGTGGCTGCGCCTCGATCCCGATCTGCCGGCGTGGCGATCGCGATCGCGACTGCCGGCCGCCGGTCGAGAAGAAGGCCGACCTGATCCTGAAAAAGCGTGCCCGCGCGGAAGCCTGCACCGCCGATGGCGTGTGCAGCTTCGTCATCGACATCATCAACAACGGCACCTCGACCTATAACGGGCCGCTGACCGTGGTCGACACCTATCCCGGGGGCGCGCCGGCCTCCTCGACCTTTGGCCCGAGCCCACCCTGGACATGCGGTCCGAACGGCCCCGGCCAGTTCCGTTGCGACAATGCCGGCATCTCGCTGCCGCCGGGCGCTTTGACGGCGATCGTCGTCAAGGCGGTGGTGCCGGCCGGCTACCGGTCGGACACGGTCGAGAATTGCGCCGAGGTGAAACCGATCCCCGGCGAAACCGACCTCACCAATAACCGGGCCTGCGCCAAGCAACGCATCCCTCGTCCCAATGGCGGCCAGCCTGTCCTGCGTATCACCAAGACATGCGGCGGTTCGCTGGCGGGTGCCGCTTTCGTCTCCTGCCGCATCACCGTCAGCAATGCCGGCACGGCTGCCCCCACCGGTCCGGTGCGGGTCAACGATGCCGCCACTTTGGTGTCGGGCGGCGCGCCCGTCCAGATCCAGACCGTCACATCAGACGGCGCGGAATGGGCATGCGGGCCGGTTCCGGCCGACACGCTGGCGTGCCAGATTCCAGGCGCCGTCATGACACCCGGAACCAGCAGGCACTTCGACGTGACGGTTTCGGCCAACGGCGAGTTCGAGAATTGCGCGCGGGGCTCCTACGGCCCGGCGCAGGGCGAGGACGTCGTCCATCCGGTCGGCCGGGCCTGCGCCAAGGGCGGCGGGGTCTCGTCCATCCGCGTCGAGAAGACCGGCGACCGCGAGTGCCGGCCCGGAGAACCCTGCTCGTTCGAGATCACCATCACCAACGACGGCCCGGCGGAATTTTCCGGCCCTGTCCGCATCGGCGATGCGATCGGCGTCGAAGGCCTCGGCCGGCTGGAAGGCGTCGCGATCACCTCGATCGAGCCGGCCTTCGGCTGCTCGCCGGAACCGGCGGCCTTGCCTGCGTCCTGCATCGCAGACCTGACGCTTGGCGCTGGCGAAAGCCGCGTCCACCACGTCACCGTGGTCATCCCCGACGACGGCCGCCTGGCCAATCTGCAAGGCAGCGTCAACGGCCAGAACTGCGTCGGCGTGCTCTCTCCCGACACGCGGGTGCAGGGCGGCGGAGATGTGCTTTCCCGCGACCAGGCCAATACCCAGGGCAATCGCGACAAGGCCTATGCCTGCCATCCCTTCGCCATCAGGCATGAGACGAAGAAGGAATGCTCGGCAGGCTTCGTCATGAACGACGCCGGCCGGTGCGTCTGCCCGCAAGGCACCACCTATCGCAACGGCCAGTGCTCGTCCGGCGGCGTCATCATCCCGCCGAAGGAGCCAAAGCGTTGCGTGCTGCTCGAGGGCCAGGTCCGCACAGAGGATGGACGCTGCGTCTGTCCGCGCGGGACCGAGCTGGAGAATGGCGCCTGCGTCACGATATCCAGGCCGGGCTGCGCGATACCGGGATCGGTGCCGACATCGGACGACGATGGCTGCACCTGCCCCAAGGGCACGCATCTCGATCGGGATGCCAACGCCTGCGTACGCGACAGGCCGAAGCCCGAGCAATGCACCATCCGTGGTCAGGTCCACGGCGCGGACGGCGACTGCGTCTGCCCACGAGGGACGGAACTGCGCAAGGGAGCCTGCCGGGCTCTCCAGCCGGAGCCTGAGCAATGCACCATCCGCGGCCAGGTCCACGACGCCAATGGCGACTGCGTCTGCCCGAGGGGGACCGAGCTGCGCAATGGAGTGTGCCGGCGCAAGCAGCCCGATGTGGAGCAGTGCGACATTCGCGGCCAGATCCACAACAAGCGCGGCGAGTGTGTCTGTCCGCGTGGAACCCAGGTGATCGACGGCGCATGCCGCCGGTCCAGGCAAGAGAGCGAATGCGCGCCGGGCTCGCAAATGGTCAACGGCCAGTGCCAGCCGATCTTCAGGCGGCGTTGCCCGGAAGGCATGATCGGCCGTTATCCAAACTGCAGGCCGGTGCGCGGGCAGCCCTCGCTGGAACTCAACCCGGGACTGCTGCTGCAGCAGGTTCTGCCACGGCGCAGGCCGCAGTCCGAACAGCAGCAGGATACGGCTCCAAACAGAATCCTGAATCTCCAGCAGCAGTAACCATCGCCTGAAGGCACATCGGAAACCCCGCCGGAGCAATCCGGCGGGGTTCTTCGTGGCCGGGCAGGCTGAAGCTGCAACACGAAGAGGACGCCGCACTACCCCAGCTGTGGAACCGCCAAGCTCGCACCCTCGACAAGTCAGCGGCTGCGCTTTAGGCAGTGATCAGATGAAAAAGGCGCTCGGAAAGGCCCCGTCATCATGACGAAAAAAACCTTAATCGCACCTTCGGTGCTGGCTTCGGACTTTTCGAAGCTGGGCGACGAGGTCGAAGCCGTCACGGCAGCCGGCGCCGACTGGATCCATCTCGATGTGATGGACGGCCATTTCGTCCCCAACATCACCTTCGGCCCGCCGGTGATCAAGGCGATCCGCGATCGCACCAAGGCTTTCTTCGACTGCCACCTGATGATTGCGCCGGCCGATCCCTATCTGGCCGCCTTCGCCGAGGCCGGTTGCGACGGCATGACGGTGCATGCCGAGGCCGGGCCGCATCTCGACCGCTCGTTGCAGACGATCAGGAATCTCGGCAAGAAGGCCGGCGTTTCGCTCAATCCGGCAACGCCGGAAAGTGCGATCGAATACGTGCTCGACAGGCTCGACCTGATCCTGATCATGACCGTCAACCCGGGTTTCGGGGGCCAGGCCTTCATTCCGGCAATCGTCGACAAGGTGAGGCGGGTCAAGGCGCTGATCGGCGGCCGGCCGATCCGCATCGAGATCGACGGCGGCGTGTCGCCCGAAACCGCGCCGCTGGTGACCGCCGCCGGCGCCGATGTGCTGGTGGCCGGCGCCGCCATCTTCAAGGGCGGCAGCGTGGAAGCGTACCGGGCAAATATCGAGGCGATCAGGACGGCGGCCGACAAGGCAGCCGGCTAAAAGCACCGCACACGGAACCGATGGAGGCCAGGATCTCCCCACGTGGTCAACCCCGGGGGCCTGCACTGCGCGCTTCGCTGCGGCTGGCCCCGCGACAAAATCCATGGGCAGGATAAAAGGCCTGATTCGGTCCCACTGTTCGGTGTCTTTTGCGCGCGACGGAAAAGAGGTTCGCGCGGAGGCACGGAAGAACAGGTGATCCTGCATATAAACACGTTAAATTTCCGCCGGTTGTAGCCGAACACGATTTCGTTCGACCAGATATAGGATCGTGCATATTTCTTTGTTCTAAAGTACAATGACGCGATCTCCCGCTTGAGCGCGTCGAGGCGCGCGCGGTAGGGTACGTGTACGGAAAGGGAACTGTTTCTCGGACTCGAATTGCCCAGGACCAGATTTGGGGACAAGGAGCCGATTTTGACATACGCAGCTGCCAATCTGAATGACGACGGCACAGGCTCGAAGAGTACGCTCGCCAGCACTGTCTATCATCAACTCCGTGCCGATCTTCTGCGGGGCGCCTTTGAAACCGAGAGCAAGCTGCGGGTTGAGTGGGTTGTTTCCAAATATGGCGCCGGCGCTTCCCCGGTTCGTGAGGCTCTCAATCGCCTGGCTTCGGAAGGGCTTCTCGGTCGGCATGACCAGCGAGGCTTCTTCATCATGCCGGTCAGCGCGGCAGAGCTCGAGGAATTGACACGTACCCGTTGCTGGCTCGAGGAACGGGCGCTTCGCGAATCCATCGCCCACCGCACCGCCGAATGGGAAGAACAGCTGGTTCTGGCGTTGCATCGGTTGGGGCGCACCTCACGTCTCATGCCAACGGATCTGTCGTCGCTCAATCCGGACTGGGAGAGACTGCACCGCACTTTCCACCGTGCGCTGATCTCGGCCTGCCGGTCGCGATGGCTAGTGGGGTTTTGCGACCAGCTTTCCGATCACGCCTACCGCTACCGCCGAATGGCCAGTAACGGCGAAGGCATCCAGCGCGACGATTTTGCGGAGCACCGCCTGATCGCGGAAAATGCGCTGGACGGTAATGCCGACGCCGCGGTCGAAGCCCTGCTCAATCACTATCGCCTGACGGCAGCCATGTGCATGGAGCGCTTCAAGCAGGTCGAAGCATCAGAGCCGGCCAGCGCCAGGGCCGAGCGCACCCCACGGTAGCGCCGCATCGCGCCCCAAGCCTTTGCCCCCCACCGCCGAGGCCTTCCGCTTTTCGCCGGCGACATGATCATGGCGGCCGCGTGGAGCCGCCCTTGCGGGCTTGACGGGTCGGCAAGAACCACCAACAGTCTGGCGCCGTGCAAGCGGCCGAACCGGAAGACAGGCCCGGCTCCGTCGGATGCATGCCTTTGGCCGCCAGACGCAGGAAGACCTCATGAGCAATCATCTGTTCGACATTTTCCGGTCCCGGATGCCGAAGCCCGGACGCCTGTTGATGCGAACGGATGACGGCCGCGTGCTGACCTATGGCGACATGCTGGCGCGCTCGGCGCAACTGGCGCACGCGCTTTTGCAACTTGGCGTCGAGCCCGGCGACCGGGTCGCGGTGCAGGTCGAGAAGAGCCCGGAAGCTATGCTGCTGTACCTCGCCTGCCTGCGTGCCGGCGCCGTCTTCCTGCCGCTCAACACCGCCTATACGCTGGCCGAACTCGCCTATTTCTTCGGCGACGCCGAGCCCCGGCTGGTCGTCTGCGATCCGGCACGGGCAGCCGACATCGAAGCCCTGGCGCAAAAATGCGGAGCCCTTGCCGTCACCCTCGACGGCAAGGGGCAAGGATCGCTGGCGGACCAGGCGTCGCGGCAATCGCCCGACTTCCACGACGTCGCGCGCGGTCCCGACGATCTTGCGGCGATCCTCTACACGTCGGGAACGACCGGCCGCTCGAAAGGGGCCATGCTCAGCCACGAGAACCTCGCCTCGAATGCGCGCGTGCTGGTCGACTATTGGCGCTTCACATCAGACGATGTGCTGATCCACGCACTGCCCATCTTCCACACCCATGGGCTGTTCGTCGCCACCAACGTCATCCTGATGGCCGGCGCCTCGATGCTGTTCGAGCAGAGATTCGACGCAGGGCGCGTCGTCGCGCTCTTGCCGGACGCCACGGCGCTGATGGGCGTGCCGACCTTCTATGTCCGGCTCTTGCAGCAGGACGGGTTGACCCGCGAGGCGGCAAGAAACATCCGCCTGTTCGTTTCCGGCTCCGCGCCGCTGCTGGCCGAGACGCACAGGGCCTGGCGCGAGCGCACAGGCCACGCCATTCTCGAGCGCTACGGCATGACCGAGACCAACATGAACACCTCGAACCCCTATGATGGCGAGCGCCGCGCCGGCACCGTCGGCTTTCCCTTGCCTGGCGTGTCGTTGCGCATCGCCGACCCCGACACTGGCAGGCCGCTTGCCCAGGGTGAGGTCGGCATGATCGAGGTCAAGGGCCCGAACGTCTTCTCCGGCTACTGGCGCATGCCGGAAAAGACCAAAGCGGAATTCCGCGCCGACGGCTTCTTCATCACGGGCGATCTCGGCATGATCGACCGCGACGGTTATGTCCACATCGTCGGCCGCGGCAAGGACCTGATCATCTCGGGCGGCTACAACATCTATCCCAAGGAGCTCGAGAGCGAGATCGACGCGCTTGACGGCGTCCTGGAAAGTGCCGTCATCGGCGTTGCCCATCCCGATTTCGGCGAAGGCGTGACGGCCGTCGTGGTTCGCTTGCCGGCTTCGACCGTCACCGCTGCCGAGATACTCAATGCCATTGCCGCGCGCGTGGCGAAATACAAGCATCCCAAGCGCGTGGTCTTCGTCGACGAATTGCCGCGCAATACCATGGGCAAGGTGCAGAAGAATCTGCTGCGCGATACCTACAAGGACCTTTTTTCCATAAGCAGTCCCGCCAGCTAAGTCGATCCAGGCAAGGATACCTCATCCCGCTTGTTTGGACGGGAGGCATCGCGACAGTTTCGTGCGGTCGCCTGGGCACTATCGGGGGAACAAGAGACCGACGACATGCTCGGCCAGCGCCAGGCTTGCCGTCAGGCCCGGGCTCTCTATGCCGAACAGGTTGACGATCCGGCCCGCGCGGTGGTCGGCCGGCCCCTGCACCATGAAGTCGGCCGCCGGCTGGTTCGGTCCCGACAGTTTCGGCCTGATCCCGGCATAGGCCGGCAGCAGGGCGCCGTCCCTCAGATCCGGCCAATAGCGCCGGATCTCGTCATAGAAGACCGTGCTGCGGCCGGGATCCACCGTATAGTCCGCCTGGCCGATCCATTCGACGTCGGGGCCGAAGCGCGCGCTGCCGCCGAGGTCGAGGGTCAGGTGCACGCCCAGGCCGCCATTGACCGGCACTGGATAGATCAGCCGCGAGAATGGCGAGCGGTCCGAAAGCGAAAAGTAGTTGCCGCGCGCCAGCCAGAGCGGCGGCACGAGCTCTGGCGGGAACCCTTCGATGCTACCGGCCAGCGCCTGCGCGTCGAGCCCTGCGGCATTTACGAAAGCGCCGGCTTTCAACGCGAACGTCTCGCCGTCGCCATCGCGCGTGGTGATACGAATCCCGTCGGCCTCGACCGTCGCCGCTGCGACGGCGGTCAGGAAGGCGAACGACGCACCGGCCGCCTCCGCGTCGCCGCGCAGCGACAGCATCAGCCCCTGGCTGTCGACGATGCCCGTCGACGGCGACAGCAGCGCCCCGGCGCAGCTCAGCGCCGGTTCGAGGCTTTCTGCTTGCGCGGCGGTCAGCAAATCGAGGTCGTCGACGCCGCATTGTTCCGCATTGGCCCGGATTGCATTGAGCCGAGGCAGCTGGCCCGGTTCGACGGCGACGATCAGCTTGCCGGTGCGTCGATGGCCGATGCCGCGCTCGCGGCAATAGGTATAGAGCCGTTCGCGTCCTTCGACGCAGAAACGCGCCTTCAGGCTTCCGGGCGCGTAATAGAGCCCGGCATGAACGACTTCCGAATTGCGCGAACTGGTGACGGTGCCGATCGAAGCGGCCTTTTCGACCACCAGCACTTCGCGGCCCGACAGGGCGAGCGCCCTGGCGATGGCGAGCCCGACGACGCCGGCTCCGGCGACGACGCAATCGACGTCAGGCATTGCCGGCTTTCACCGTTGCCCGCCGGCGCTGGTCGAAAAAACCTTGTCGCCGCCGATCCAGACCCTTTTGATGTCGAGATCGTCCGAAAGCGCAACGATGTCGGCGGCGGTGCCCTTGGCGAAGCGGCCGAGCCGGTGCGACTGGCCGATCGCCTGCGCCGGATAGAGAGACGCCATGCGCAAGGCCTCGGAAAGCTCCACGCCCACGCTGCGATGAGTGAAGCGCACAGCCGAGATCATGTCGAGATCCGCGCCGGCCAGCGTTCCATCGGCAAGCCGCAGGCTGCCGTCCTTGCGGTAGATGGTGCGGCCGTTGAGCGTGAAGGAGGTCATGTCGGTGCCGATCGTCGCCATGGCGTCGGTGACCAGCACGATCCTGCCCGGCCCCTCTTTGGCCCGCAGCGCTATTGCGATGGTGGCGGGATCGACATGGATGCCGTCGGCGATCAGTCCCGCGGACAGGCCGCCGATGTCGATGGCGGCGCCGGCCAGTCCCGGCTCCCGGTTGCCGATCTGGCTCATGGCGTTGAACAGATGCGTGACCACGCTGGCGCCGGCCTCGCTGAATGCTTTGGCCGTGGCGTAGCCGCTGTCGGAATGGCCGAGGCTGACGATGATGCCGGCCTTGGCCAAGGCCGTCACGCGGGTCGCCTCGACGGATTCGGGCGCGATCGTGGTGAGCAGCACCGGGAGCTTGGCTCGCGCCGCGATCAGCATCGCCTCGTCCTTGTCCGTCATCGGCCGGATCAGCGCCGGGTCATGCGCGCCCTTGCGGGCGATCGACAGATGCGGACCTTCCAGATGCAGCCCGAGGAACCCCGGCACTTTCCGCAGTGCCGACGCCTCGCCAGCGGCAATCGCCGCGGCGGTGATATCAGCCGTATCGGTGATGAGCGTCGGCAGCAGTGCGGTGGTGCCGAACGGCGCATGCGCCCGGCAGATGGTCTCGATCGAGGCGACATCGGGGTGATCGTTGAGCATGACGCCGCCGCCGCCATTGACCTGGATGTCGACGAAGCCCGGCGCCAGCATGCCGCCGCCGGTGTCGACGCGGCGCATATCCGCGGCAAGCGCGCCGGTGGGCAGGATGGCCTCGACCAGACCGTCGCGCACGACGAGGGCATGACCGTCATGCCAGTCGTCGCCGTCGAAAATACGGGCGCCAGTCAGGGCGAAACGGTCGCTCATACGGTCTCCGTCACCTTGCGAAGGTTGCGCGGCGTGTCCGGATCGAGGCCGCGGTGGCGCGCAAGGGCCTCGACGAACACGTAGAAGGACACGATCAGCGTCAGCGGATCGGTCAGTGGATGGCCGGTGGCGACATGCGGCAGGCGTATGGCCTTGTTCGCCAGCATCGAGGTGACGAAGACCGGCGCCCCCTTGGCCGCCAGGCTGTCGGCGGCTTCGGCTACGGACGGTTCGGACGCGTCGCGCGCGGCCAGCGCCAGCACCGGAAAATCGGGGCCGATCAGCGCCAGCGGGCCATGCATGACTTCGGCAGCACTGTAGGCCTCGGCATGCATGCCGCAGGTTTCCTTGAATTTCAGCGCCGCTTCGTTGGCCATCGCCGCGGATGGGCCGCGGCCGAGGATGAACAGCGACTTCTGCTTTTCGATCGTTTCGACGAGCACGCTCATCCAGTCACAGGCGATCGCCTTGCCGAAATGCTCGGGCAAGCGGGCAAGCGCCTTGAGAAGCGCTTCGTCGCCGGTGGAATGCGCCATCAGAGCAAGGCCGGCGACAGCGGAATTGACGAAGGTCTTGGTCGCCGCGACGCTGCGCTCGGGCCCGGCCAGGATGTCGATCGCATGGTCCGAGGCGCGCGCCAGCGGTGAATCGGCGGTGTTGGTGACGGCGATGGTCAGCGCGCCACCTGCCCGTGCGGTTTCGGCCATGGCGACGATGTCGGGGCTCTTGCCCGACTGCGAGATGGCCAGGCACGCGGAGCCGCCGAGCCTGAGCTTGCGGCCATAGATCGAAGCGATGGAAGGGCCGACCGAAGCCACCGCAAGACCGGCGGTGAGTTCGACCGCGTACTTCATAAAAGTAGCGGCATGGTCGGACGAGCCGCGCGCCACAGTGACGACGAAATGCGGGTCGCGCTCGCGAATGCCGCGGCCGGCTTCGGAAAGTACGGCACCGGAACCGTCGAGCAGGCGGGCGACGGCTTGCGGGATCTCCTCGATCTCGCGCCGCATATGGGTCGGCTCCGTCGATTTGTTCGGCTCGGTCGTCATGGTCGGCCCTCTTCGCTCGGCCCTGTCAGCCGCAGTTCGGCGACGAAATCATAAGCGTCGCCCCTGTAGATGGAGCGGGTGAACTCGATCACCTTGCCGCTCGCCAGATAGGAAATACGCTCGATGTGCAGGCCGGCAATGCCCGGCGGCACTTCGAGCAGGCGCGCGTCGCCGTCGCCGAGATTGGCGGCCGAGATGCGCTGCACCGCGCGCACCGGCCTGTTGCCGGTCAATTCCAGGGCTGCGTAGAGCGAGGAGCCAATTCCAGCGGGGTCCGGCAGCACGCTGGCCGACAGCGAGGCGCGCTCGATCGCCAGCGGCGTGTCGTTGGCTATGCGCAGGCGCGCCACGCGCGCCACCAATTCGTTCGACGACAGGCCAAGCACCATCATCTCGTCGGGCGAGGGCGCGTAAAGGCCGCGGTCGAGCCAGGCCGAGCGCACAACCATGCCGCGCCGCGCCATGTCCTCGGTGAAGGAGGTCAGCCGCGACAGCGACTGCTCGACCCGCTCCATGCGCGGCGCCACGAAGGTGCCGGAGCCGTGGCGCTGGACCAGGATGCCGCCCTTGACGAGGTCCTGCACCGCCTTACGCACGGTGACACGCGAAATATCGGCCTTGATGGCGATGTCGCGCTCGGAAGGCAGCGCGTCGCCGGGCCCGATCAGACCGCGATTGACGGCATCCTCAATGCTTTTGCGCAGTTGCAGGTAGAGCGGCGCACCGCTTTGCGAGGACTGTTTCAGCGCGGCGAAGATCTGGTCGGCGGCGTCGCTCATCGAGCCGCTCCCCTCGGCGCGAACAGGCGGACCGCCATCTGCACGGCGCCGCCGAGCGCATCGTCGAGCGGCTCCCGAAGCAGCGCCCGGTAGCGTGCAGACAGGCGCGGCGCGTAGAGCGGCGCCAGCCCGCCGAGCAGGCAGAGCGGCGCGTCTGCCGCGAGATCGAGAGCGCCGAGCGAGGCCTCGACATCGGCGACCGCCTTGTCGAGGATCCAGTTGGCGACCGCGTCGCCCTTTTCGGCATGTTCGAACACTTTGGGGGCGAAGCCGCCGAAATCGCCGGGCTTGGCATTGGTGGTGAACTCGACCACATCCTCCGGATTGTCGCGGAACACGGCCATCATGCTATCGGTCAGCGGCGTGCGCGCTCGCACGCCATCATGGGCAAGCAGGGTCTGTTCGAGCAGGTCGCGGCCGATGCGGGCGCCGCTGCCCTGGTCGCCGACCTGGAAGCCCCAGCCGCCGATGGCACGCGACTTGCCGTTCTTGCGCGCCATGTAGGCGGTGCCGGTGCCGAGGATCGCCATGGCGCCGTCGCCGGAACCGACTGCGCCTTCCAGCGCGATTTCGGCATCGGTTTCGACGCGGCTGGTGCTGAACGGCAGGATCGCCTCGAGCTGCTGCCGGTAGGTGCCGACATTGGCGCCGGCGAGGCCGAGAATGGCCGGTGTTTGCGGGATCAGGTCCGAATCCTGGCCAGCCGCGACAAAGGCTTGCCGCGCCGCCTCGACGATGTTCGACCGGGCGCCGGTCAGGTCGGTGCGGATGTTGGCGGCGCCGCTTTTGGCGCGGCCGAGCACCGTGCCGTCCGCCATTGCCAGGGCCGCCCTGCAGCTGGTGCCGCCGCCATCGATGCCAAGCACGAATTTCACGTGATTTCTCCTCCAGGCCGATAATACCAATAAAATACCAATAGCCAAGGGTTAATTTCCGCTGCAAAAAGGTTAGAGCGTATTTCACTGAAAAACTTGGCCATTTACCTGCGCCAGCGATTTCGGTACCGCGAATTCGTTAATGCGTGTGGACAAGTGGTATTTTTTTGGTATTATTTTTCGAATTGGAGGAATTGGGATGGCGGAAACGCGCACCGAAGCGCTGCACAGGAATGCCGAGGGGCTGGATATCCAGGCTCCCGAAGCCATCCTTGCTTCGCTGGCCGATGCGCAGGTCGAGGCGGCGAAGACCGTGCACAACGCCATTCCCTCCATTGCCAAAGCGGCCGAGATTATCGCCGGCAGCCTGAAGGGCGGCGGCAAGCTCGCCTATGCCGCGGCCGGCAGCTCCGGCCTGATGGCGCTTGCCGATGCGCTGGAGCTGCCCGGCACCTTCGGCATCCGTCGCGACCGCATCGCCATCCTGATCGCCGGCGGCGATGGGGCCTTCAGAGCCCTGGCCGGCGGCCCCGAAGACGATACCGAGGAGGCCGCGACAGCGGTCGCCAACGCCGGCATCGGCAAGGGCGACTGCCTGATCGCAATCTCGGCCAGTGGCACCACGCCCTATGCGCTACGGGCGATCGAGGAAGCCGCCCGTCGCGGTGCGGCCACCATCGGCATCGCCAACAACCGGGACTCGGCTCTGCTGCGTCTGTCCGGAACCGCCATCCTGCTCGAAACGCCGCCGGAAGTGATCGCCGGCTCGACGCGCATGGGCGCCGGCACGGCCCAGAAGATCGCCCTCAACATGCTGTCGACGCTCGCCGCTATCCATCTCGGCCATGTCCATGACGGCTACATGGTCAATCTCATGGCCGACAACAGCAAGCTGCGCGACCGCGCGGCGCGGATCGTCGCGGCCATCAGCGGCGGCAGCCGCGACGACGCGGCCCGTTTGCTCGAAAAGAGCGGCGGTGCGGTCAAGACCGCCATTCTGCTTGCCGCCGGCGCCGACAGCGCCGACACGGCGCAGAAGATACTGGAAGAGGCCGGCCAGAAGCTGCGGCCGGCCCTTTCCGCGCTGGGGCATGATCCCGAAAAGTGGAGACCGCTTCTCGGAAAAGATCATGCTCGAACAAAGAAATAGAGCCTGTTTCATCCCGGTGTCCATCGGGGTGAAGCAGGCTTGCGAGGGGAGCAAGGGGCGCAACGCCTCTGTTCTCATCAAAACCGAACCTGAAAAAGGTCAACAGGGAGACTGAGCATGACAACGAAACTACTGATGGCACTGCTTCTGGGCACCAGCATTCTCGGCTCCGCCGGGATGGCTTACGCCGAGGACGTAACGCTCAACATCGAAAGCTGGCGCGGCGACGACCTTGCCATCTGGAAGGACAAGCTGATCCCCGCTTTCGAAGCCAAGAACCCCGGCATCAAGGTGGTGTTCGCGCCCTCGGCGCCGACCGAATATGACGCGGCTCTCGGCGCCAAGCTCGCCGCCGGTTCGGCGGGCGACCTGATCACCTGCCGCCCGTTCGACAAGTCGCTCGAGCTGTTCAAGAAGGGCAATCTCGCGGACCTCTCCTCGCTGCCGGGCATGGACAACTTCTCGCCGGTGGCCAAGTCCGCCTGGCAGACCGACGACGGCAAGGCGACCTTCTGCGTGCCGATGGCGTCGGTCATCCATGGCTTCATCTACAACAAGGACGCCTTCGACAAGCTCGGCATCAAGGTGCCGGAGACCCGTGACGAGTTCTTCGCCGCGCTCGACAAGATCAAGGCCGACGGCACTTACATCCCGATGGCGATGGGCACCAAGGATCTCTGGGAAGCCGCGACCATGGGCTACCAGAACATCGGCCCCAACTACTGGAAGGGCGAGGAAGGCCGCGCGGCCCTCATCAAGGGCGAGCAGAAGCTGACCGACAAGGACTGGGTCGCGCCCTATGAGGAACTGGCCAAGTGGAAGCCCTATCTCGGCGACGGCTTCGAGGCGCAGACCTATCCGGACAGCCAGAACCTGTTCACGCTCGGCCGCGCCGCCATCTACCCGGCCGGCTCGTGGGAAATCGGCCTGTTCAACACTCAGGCCCAGTTCAAGATGGGTGCCTTCCCGCCGCCGGTCGAGAAGGCCGGCGACACCTGCTACATCTCCGACCATACCGACATCGGCATGGGTCTGAATGCGGGCTCCAAGCATGCGGATGCGGCCAAGACCTTCCTGTCCTGGGTCGCCTCGCCGGATTTCGCCACCATCTACGCCAACGCGCTGCCGGGCTTCTTCAGCCTGAACTCCTCGCCGGTGAAGATGGAGGACCCGCTGGCGCAGGAATTCGTCTCCTGGCGCGGCAAGTGCAAGTCGACGATTCGCTCGACCTACCAGATCCTGTCGCGCGGCACGCCGAACCTCGAGAACGAGACCTGGGTCGAATCGGCCAATGTCATCAACGGCACCGATACGCCGGAAGCCGCTGCCAAGAAGCTGCAGGACGGCCTCGACAGTTGGTACAAGCCCGCCAAGTAAGGCTCGGGCAATGAGCTGGGCCGTTCCAAGTGGACGGCCCAGCGTTTTTCGATAGCATCGACTGCGAAGGACGGCGCCGCCCCTTATCCGCCTGCCGGCACCTTCTCCCCGTACAGTGACGGTGAGAAAGGGAGTTGCCGCAACGCTGGCGACCTCCTCTCTCCGTTCTTCACCGGGAGAGGGTAAGGATGAGGGGCACCGCTGTTGTCGAAAGCATTTTCCCAGACCTGATCGGTGGGGACCGAACTCATGGCCGCACAAGCACGACCGAAAAGACCGATCCGCTGGCATATCGCCGTCTTCCTGGCGCCGGCGGTGCTCGTCTATACGGCGATCATGATCCTGCCGCTCGCCGGCACTTTGCAGCTGTCGCTGTTCCGCAACATCGAGCAATCCCAGGTCTTCGTCGGGCTGGCAAACTTCCGCACCCTGTTCGGCGATCCAAACTGGTCGGTGAATTTCTGGAACGCGCTGCGCAACAATGTCTGGTTCTTCATCATCCACATGCTGGTGCAGAACCCGATCGGCGTACTGCTGGCCGCACTTCTGTCCAGCCCCAGGCTGCGCTTTTCGGCCTTCTACCGCACGGCGATCTTCGTGCCGACCATCCTGTCCTTCGTCATCGTCGGCTTCGCCTGGAAGCTCATCCTGTCGCCGCTATGGGGCGTGGCACCGCACATGATGGACCTGGTCGGCCTTAAAAGCCTGTTCACGCCATGGCTCGGCAAGGAGCAGTATGCGCTGACCGCGCTTAGCCTGGTCTCGGTGTGGCAGTTCGTCGGCATCCCCATGATGCTGATCTACGCCGCGCTGCTGTCGATCCCCAATGAGGTCATAGAGGCGGCGGAATGCGATGGCATCACCGGCCTGTCGCAGTTCTGGAAGATCAAGCTGCCGCTGATCCTGCCCTCGATCGGCATCATCTCGATCCTGACCTTCGTCGGCAATTTCAACGCCTTCGACCTGATCTACACCGCGCAGGGCGCGCTCGCCGGGCCGAATTATTCGACCGACATTCTCGGCACCTTCCTCTACCGCGCATTCTTCGGCTTCCAGCTGCAGGTCGGCGACCCCAACATGGGCGCGACCATCGCCACGATCATGTTCCTGATCATCCTCGGCGGTGTCTGCGTCTACCTCTTCCTCATCCAGACGCGCCTGCGTCGATATCAGTTTTAGGGGGCGATATGTCGAGCTTGAGCACCCCCCTCTGTCCTGCCGGACATCTCCCCCGCAAGGGGGGAGATCAGCTGTTGTCACGGCCTTCGCCAGCCACCAGCGATGCAGGAGATGTGTCGGCGCCAAAGCTGCCAATCTCCCCCCTTGCGGGGGAGATGGCCGGCAGGCCAGAGGGGGGTGGCTGGGTGCTGTTCCTCGGCAAAGTAGCTCCTCAGGAGACCATCCAATGAGCACCGCCACCCGTTCGCTGCCCCGCACGATCGGCGCCCATGCGGTCCTGTTGACCTACACGGCGATCGCGCTGTTCCCGGTGATCCTGGTCATCATGAATTCGTTTAAATCCCGCGCCGGCATATTCGGCGCGCCGCTGACACCGCCGACGCCAAAGACCTTCGACCTGATCGGCTATACCACGGTGATCGGCCAGGGCGATTTCATCCACTACTTCCAGAACAGCCTCGTCGTCACGGTCGCCTCGCTGTTCTTCGTGCTGCTGTTCGGCGCCATGGCTGCCTTTGCGCTGTCGGAATACCGCTTTCGCGGCAATACGCTGATGGGCCTCTATCTGGCGCTGGGCATCATGATCCCGATCCGGCTGGCCACCGTCGCCATCCTGCAATTGATGGTGGCGAGCGGGCTGGTCAACACGCTGACGGCGCTGATCCTGGTCTACACCGCGCAAGGCCTGCCGCTGGCTGTCTTCATCCTTTCGGAATTCATGAAGCAGGTGTCCGACGACCTGAAGAACGCCGGCCGCATCGACGGCCTGTCGGAATACACCATCTTCTTCCGGCTGGTGCTGCCGCTGGTGCGGCCATCGATGGCGACAGTCGCAGTGTTCACCATGATCCCGATCTGGAACGATCTGTGGTTCCCGCTGATCCTGGCGCCGTCGGAAGAGACCAAGACTGTGACCCTCGGCGCGCAGCTCTTCCTCGGCCAGTTCGTCACCAACTGGAACGCCATCCTGGCCGCGCTCTCGCTGGCGATCATGCCGGTGCTGATCCTCTACGTCATCTTCTCGCGGCAGTTGATCCGCGGCATCACGTCAGGAGCCGTCAAGTGAATTCGCAATCGCCCCTTCGCGTCGTCGCCGCCGGCCTCGGCAATATGGGCCGCAGCCATGCGCTCGCCTATCACACCAATCCGGGCTTCGAGATCGCCGCGTTGATCAACCGCTCCGACGTGCCGCTGCCGGATGGGCTGTCGGGCTACGGCATCAGGCGCTCCTTCGACGATGCGCTGCGCGACGAAAAGCCCGATGTCGCCTGCATAGCCACTTATTCCGACAGCCACGCCGACTATGCGGTGAGGGCGTTCGAGGCCGGCTGCCATGTCTTCGTCGAAAAGCCCCTGGCGACGACGGTGGCCGACGCCAGGCGCGTCGTCGCGGCCGCCAAGGCCAATGGCAGGAAACTGGTGATCGGCTACATACTGCGCCACCACCCGTCCTGGATCAGGCTGATCGCCGAGGCGCGCAAGCTCGGCGGCCCTTATGTCTTCCGCATGAACCTCAACCAGCAGTCCTCTGGCCATACCTGGGAGACGCACAAGCAATTGATGCGCACGACCTCGCCGATCGTGGACTGCGGCGTGCATTATCTCGACGTCATGCTGCAGATCACCGACGCCAGGCCGGTCGAGGTGCGCGGCATGGGCGTGCGGCTGACCGAGGAGGTGGCGCCCACGATGTACAACTACGGCCACCTCCAGGTGCTGTTCGATGACGGCTCGGTCGGCTGGTACGAGGCCGGCTGGGGACCGATGATTTCGGAGACCGCGTTCTTTGTCAAAGATGTCATCTCGCCGACGGGCTGCGTGTCGATTGTCATGAAGGAAGGCGTTAAGTCCGACGACATCGACACTCACACCAAGACGTCGACCATCCGCCTGCACAGTGCGAAAACCGGCGCGGACGGCAAGTTCGCCAAGCCAGACGAGATGCTGTCGATGGAGGGCGAACCCGGCCACCAGGATCTCTGCGATCTCGAACAGGCTTTTGTCCTCAAGGCGATCCGCGAGGATATCGATCTCACCCGCCATATGGACGACGCCGTGAAATCGCTCGCCGTCTGCCTTGCCGCCGACGAGAGCGTGCGCAGCGGGAAGGCGGTGCGATTGTGAAAACGAGGCTAGCGGTAGGGGTTGCGGCCTACGGCGCCCCCCTCTGGCCTGCCGGCCATCTCCCCCTCAAGGAGGGAGATCAGCTGTCGGCATGGCCTTCGCCAATCACAAACGTCAACAAGAGTGTTTCAGCGTCAAAGCTGCCAATCTCCCCCCTTGAGGGGGAGATGTCCGGCAGGACAGAGGGGGGTGCCCTGGCGCCCACTCATCAATTTGGAGGACTGCCGTGGGCTCGCTGAAGATCGAGAATGTGAAGAAGGCCTTCGGCCCGGTCGAGGTGCTGAAGGGCATCGACCTCGAGGTGACGGATGGCGAATTCGTCGTCTTCGTCGGCCCCTCGGGCTGCGGCAAGTCGACTTTGCTGAGGGTGATCGCCGGGCTGGAGGATTTGACCTCGGGCCGGGTGGTCATCGATGGCGCGGATGTCTCGGCCACGCCGCCGGCCAAGCGCGGCATCGCCATGGTGTTCCAGACCTATGCGCTCTATCCGCACCTGACGGTGAAGAACAATATGGGCCTTGGCCTCAAGCAGGCCGGCACGCCGGCGCCCGAGATCGAGCGCCGCATCGGCATCGCCTCGTCCATGCTGTCGCTTGAGCCCTATCTGGAAAGGCGTCCCGCGGAACTCTCCGGCGGCCAGCGCCAGCGCGTCGCCATCGGCCGCGCCGTGGTGCGCGAGCCAAAGCTGTTCCTGTTCGACGAGCCTTTGTCCAATCTCGACGCGGCACTGCGCGTCAACACGCGGTTGGAAATCGCGCAGCTGCATCGCCGCCTCAAGGCGACGATGATCTACGTCACCCACGACCAGGTCGAGGCGATGACGCTGGCAGACAAGATCGTGGTGCTCAATGCCGGGAAAATCGAGCAGATCGGCGGACCGATGGAACTCTACAATTCGCCGGCGAACGAATTTGTCGCGGGCTTCATCGGCTCGCCGAAGATGAACTTCATCGACGGCGCCAGGCTTGGGGAAACCGCCAAGAGCATCGGCGTGCGGCCGGAGCATCTGACTGTCGACCCGAAATCCGGCGCCTGGAAAGGCACGGTCGTGCATGCCGAGCACCTCGGCGCCGACACCAATCTCTATCTCGACTGCGAGAAGGCCGGGCTGATCACCGTGCGCATTTTCGGTGTTTATGACGCCGAGCCGGGGGCGACACTTTATGCAACGCCGGATCCGGCGAAGACCTATCGGTTTGGCGCGGATGGGAAGGTGCTGAAGTAGTATCGCAACATAGTTGGCGCTGCCCCTCATTCGCCTGCCGGCACCTTCTCCCCGTATAGTGACGGGGAGAAGGAAGATAGCTCCAGCGCCGGCGATTGGCGAAAGCAGCAACGACAGCGTCCTTCTCCCCGTTCTACGGGGAGAAGATGGCGGCAGCCAGATGAGGGGCGGCGCGACTCGTGAAAGTTATGCGTCAGCCCTGAACGTCTGCTTCTGCTGGCCCAACCCTTCGATGCCCAGCTCCACCACGTCGCCGGCCTTCAAGAACACCGGCGGCTTCATGCCCAGGCCGACACCGGGCGGCGTGCCTGTCGAAATGATGTCGCCAGGATGCAGCGACATGAACTGGCTGAGATAGGACACAAGATAGGCGACGCCGTAGACCATGGTCTTCGTCGAGCCGTTCTGCATGGTCTTGCCGTTGACGGTCAGCCACATCTTCAGGTTCTGCGGATCCGAGACCTCGTCCTTGGTCACCAGCCATGGGCCGGTCGGGCCGAACGTGTCGCAGCTCTTGCCCTTGGTCCATTGGCCCTGGCGCTCGGCCTGGAAGGCGCGCTCGGAGACATCGTGCGCGACGCAGTAGCCGGCGACGTATTCGAGCGCATCGGCCTGGCTGACATATTTTGCCGTTTTGCCGATGACGACGCCGAGCTCGACCTCCCAGTCGGTCTTCTCCGAGCCGCGCGGGATCAGCACGTCATCGTCCGGTCCGACGATGGCCGAGCTGGCCTTCATGAAGATGATCGGCTCCGGCGGCACGGTGGCGCCGGTCTCGGCGGCGTGGTCGGAATAGTTGAGGCCGATGCAGATGAACTTGCCGGTGCCGGCAACGCAGGCGCCGAGCCGCGGCTTGCCGGAAACCGCCGGCAGCGACTTTGCGTCGAGCTTGGACAGCATCTCCAGCGAGGCCGGGTGAAGCGTGGTGCCGGCAATGTCGGCGACATGGGCGGAGAGGTCGCGGATCGTCCCATCCGCATCGAGCAGGCCGGGACGTTCGCTCCCCACCTCGCCATAGCGCAGCAGTTTCATTTAGACCCTTCTCCTGGTTGCGGCCTCGCGGCCTTTTGCAAACTCTTCACCGAAACGAATGGCTCCCGTTTGGGAAGCCGGCGGACCGTACCACCGGCCTGATCCAGGGCAAGCGCGGACACCATATAGTGATCGCCGGTGAGCGGGATTTTCAGACTCCTCGATCCGGTCAGATCGACCAGCCACCATCGATATTGTAGGCCTGCCCGGATGTGTAGGTGGCGCCGGCCAGATAGACGGCCAGATCGGCGATTTCCTCCGGCGTGCCGAGCCGGCCCATCGGCTGGCGCGCGATGAAGGCGGCGCGCGCGGCTTCATAATCGCCCTGCGCGTGCATGCGATCCTGCAGCGACGGGCTTTCCACCGTACCGGGGCAGATGGCGTTGCAGCGTATGCCCTTGCCGACATAGTCGGCCGCGACTGCCTTGGTCAGGCCGATCACCGCAGCCTTGGTGACACCATAGGCGAAACGGTTCGGCACGCCCTTCTGCGAACTCGCCAGCGAGGCCATGTTGATAATCGACCCGTCTGCGCGCTCCAGCATGCCGGGCAGCACGGCGCGGATGGTGCGGATCATGGCGCGAACGTTGAGGTTGAGAGCGAAATCGAGATCGCTGTCCTTCATCTCCAGGATCGAGCCGGAGTGGACGAAACCGGCGCAGTTGAACAGCACGTCGACGCGGCCGATCCCGGCGAAGGCGGTGTTGACCGCCTCGTCATTGAGCACGTCGACCTTGCGTGTCTTGATCCCGGCAGTCTTGGCGAGTTCCGCCAGCAGCGTTTCGTTGATGTCGGTGGCATGGACGGTAGCTCCTGCCTTGGCGAAGGCGAGCGCGCTTGCCTTGCCGATGCCTTGCGCCGCTGCCGTGATGACGACGACCTTGCCTGCCAGATCCGCCATGCTGTTCTCCTCCTGGGTTAACTGCCTTTATCGGCGGCCTGCGAAGGCGTCATGTGCCAGTCACAGGCCATGATGTGGCCTGCTCTGTCAGTTCACAGATAAAGATGTTTTTTCTCGTTAAAGAACATAAGCCCGAGCGTCAAGCCCGAACCCGATCTCCATCGTGACAGCATGGAACGTCAGTCGCCGTAGGGCACCCAGACGTTCTTCACCTCGACGGCGCGGCGCAGCAAAACATCGCCAGCGGCTTCTTCCGAGGCCCAGTCGAGGCTACGGCCATTGCCGCTCCAGATACGTTTGAGGTTGCCGACGGACTCGACCTCCGCCTTGGCGCAGGTGTCGGCATCGGCGAACAGCCAGAGCCCATCGACATCGTCATGCTTGGCCAGCACGCCGGCAAGTTCGGCCGTGCGTCCGGTGACGATGTTGATGGCGCCGGCAGGCACGTCGGAATATTCGATGACCTGATAGAGATCGGTGGCGAGCAGCGGATGGCGCTCCGAAGGCACCGCGACCACCGTGTTGCCCATTGCCAGCGCCGGCGCGACCAGTGAGATGAACCCGAGCAGCGGCTGATTGTCGGGCGCGACGATGCCGACGACGCCAACCGGCTCATGCAGCGCCAGCGTCACCGCCCGTGCCGGTGGCTGGTGCACGCGCCCCTCGAACTTGTCGGCAAGTCCGGCATAGAGAAACAACCGCTCGATCGACTGGTCGACCTCCTCGCGTGCCGCCTTGGCGGTCGCGCCCGTGAGCTGGACGAGACGGGCGGCGAACTCCTCCGCCCGGCCGGAGAGGTTTTCCGCCAGATAGTAGAGCACCTGTGAGCGGTTGTAGGCGGTCGCCTCCGGCCAGCTCTTGCAGGCCCGCGCCGCGGAGACGGCATCGCGTATATCCTTGCGGTTGCCCAAGCCGACTTCGCCGGCAAGCTTGCCCTTGGCGGTGACAACCGCCAGCGAGTAGTTGCCATCGGGCCGAACCTGTTTGCCGCCGATGAACAGTTTTGCCGTCCGGTCGATTGCTGCGCCATCGGCCTGTTCAACGGGTTGTGCCGAGACTGTCGCCGGCTTGATGACCGGGCCGAGCGGCAGCTTTGCCGTGAGATATTCGAACATGCCTTCGCGCCCGCCCTCGCGGCCGAAACCGCTCTCGCGGTAGCCGCCGAAGCCGCAGGCGGCGTCGAACATATTGGTGCCGTTGACCCAGATCACGCCGGCCTTCAATTGCGGTGCGACGTGCAAAGCGAGGTTGACGTTTTCGCTCCACACCGAAGCGGCAAGGCCATAGCGGGTGTTGTTGGCGAGCTCGATCGCTTCCTCGGTGTTGCGGAACGTCATGGTCGCCAGAACGGGGCCGAATACTTCTTCCTGGGCGAGAATATTAGCCGGCGAAACGCCGGTAGCGAGGGTCGGCAGATGGTAATAGCCGGATGAGGGCAGCGCCGCATCCGGCTGCCAGCAGACCGCCCCCTGTTTTGCGCCCTCGGCGACCAGGCCCTTGACGCGATCGAGCTGCGTCAGATCGACCAGCGGGCCGATATCGGTGTTCTTGTCCAGCGGGCTGCCGACGCGCAGCCGGCTCATCCTGACCTTGACCTTGGCGAAGAACGCTTCGGCGATGCCTTCCTGCACCAGCAGCCGCGAACCGGCGCAGCAGACCTGTCCCTGGTTGAACCAGATGCCGTCGACCAGGCCTTCGACGGCGCTGTCGAGATCGGCATCCTCGAACACGATGAAGGCCGACTTGCCGCCAAGCTCCAGCGACAGCTTCTTGCCCGAGCCGGCGGTAGCCTTGCGGATGATCTTGCCGACTTCGGAAGACCCGGTGAAGGCGATCTTCTGGATGCCGGGGTGTTTGACGATGGCCGCACCCGCTTCCGGGCCGCCCTGCACGATGTTGACGACGCCTTTCGGCACGCCGGCGCGTTCGCAGATTTCGGCGAACAGGATGGCTGTCAGCGGCGTGAACTCGGCCGGCTTCAGCACCACCGTGCAGCCGGCGGCCAGCGCCGGCGCGATCTTCCAGGCCAGCATCAAGAGCGGAAAGTTCCACGGGATGATCTGGCCGACGACGCCGACGCCCTTGTGGCCGGGGAAATCCCTGTCCAGCGCCTGCGCCCAGCCGGCATGATGGATGAAGTGGCGGATCGCCAGCGGCACGTCGATGTCGCGGCTCTCGCGGATCGGCTTGCCATTGTCGATTGTCTCAAGCACCGCGAGCAGGCGCTGGTGGCGCTGCATGGCGCGGCCGATGGCATAGAGCACTTTTGCCCTGGTATAGCCCGAGGAGGCCGACCATTTCGGCAGCGCCTTGGTGGCCGCCGCGACCGCCGCGTCGATGTCGGCGGCGCCCGCGTCCGAAACCTTGGCCAGCAGCTTGCCGGAAGAAGGCTCGCTGGTCTCGAAGGTCTTGCCGCCCCCAGCCGCCTTCCAGGTGCCGTCGATGAACAATGCCTTGGAAAAATCGCGCACGGCAAGCCAGGCGTCGGCCTCGTTGCGGGCTTCCGGCGCCGGACCGTATTCCATGGCGTGATAGCGTTCGAGAATGTTCATGGGGCCCTCCAGATAATTGCCTCGGCAAGCGCTCTGTCGCGCCCCCCTCTGTCCTGCCGGACATCTCCCCCACAAGGGGGGAGATTGGCAGTTTCAGCGTGTCGCTGCCCTTGCGACGTTGAAAATGGACGAAAACAAGGAAGCGCGTGATCTCCCCCCGTATGGGGGAGATGTCCGGTAGGACAGAGGGGGGCGCCGTAGGGCTCCACGTTCGAGCCCTGACTCAAGCCATCGCGTGGCGATGATTGGCCGAATAATGCCCGGTCAGGTGATGCTCGAGCTGCCTCTCGATATCGGTGAGAAGGCTCGAGGCGCCGAAGCGGAACAGATCCGGTTCCAGCCATGGCCGGCCGAGTTCTTCCTTCATCAGCACCAGCCAGTCGAGCGACACCTTGGCGGTAGAAATGCCGCCGGCCGGCTTGAAGCCGATGAGATAGCCGGTCTCCTCGAAATAGGCCCTGATGGCGCGCACCATGGCAAGGCCGACGGGCAGCGTGGCGTTGACGCTTTCCTTGCCGGTCGAGGTCTTGATGAAATCGGCGCCCGCCATCATTGCCAGCATAGAGGCCAGCATCACATTGCGCAGCGTGGCGAGGTCGCCGGTGCCGAGAATGACCTTCAGATGCGCATCGCCGCAGGCAGCGCGCATCGAGACGATCTCATTGTAGAGCTCGCGCCATTTGGCCCCGAATACCAGGCCGCGCGGGATGACGACATCGATCTCGTCGGCGCCGTCGCGCACCGAGGCCTCGATCTCCTGGAGGCGGGTCGACAGTGGCGCAAGACCATGCGGGAAGGCAGTGGAGACGGCGGCGACATGGATGCCGGTGCCGCGCACGGCGTCGACCGCGGTGGCGACGAACGGATGATACACGCAGACGGCGGCCGGGCGGATGGGTTCGCCCGCAATGCCCAGGCCCTCGGCGATGTCGCGGCGCAGCGGATTGATCGCTTTGGCGCAAAGCCGGCGCACGCGCTCTTCCGTGTCGTTCGAGTTGAGCGTCGTCAGGTCCATGCAGGCTATCGCCCGCAGCAGCCAGGCCGCCTGGTTGTCGGCCTTGATCGAGCGCCGCTTGGTCAGGCTGGCGACGCGCCGTTCCAGCGCCGAGCGGTTGACGCTGCGCACCGACTCCAGAAAGCCGAGGTCGAGCTTCATGCCGGGATTGCGCGCGATGCGATGATCCAGCGGGAGGGCGGTGTTGGCGGCGGCGCGCGCCGGCAGCGGCATCACCTTGGCCTCGGCCTCGCGGATTGTGCTGCTCATCTCCTGCCCTTTCACTCAGCGACTGCGCTTATGTCTAGGTGTGTATCGTCTTCCCAAACCGCTCGGCACTTTTGGGCGACACGCACGAAGATAGCCCGCGAAGCCGCGCTTCACGAGTCCTCAAGCGAGGATAGCTGAAAAAGGCCGCGAAAGCAGCTAATTTTTGACCAGAAGGTCAAAAGCTCGATCGCCGGAGAAGAGCAGGCCTCAGCCGACGAAGGCGCGCTCGACGACAAAAGTCGAGGGATGGCTGAGCGAGCCTTCCTGGAAACCGAGGCTCTCGGCCATCTCCTTGACGTCCTTGAGCATATGCATCGAGCCGCAGATCATGATGCGGTCGGTCTCGGGATTGAGCTTCTCTATGCCGAGGTCGGCGTAGAATTTGCCGGAGCCGATCAGCGCGGTGATACGGCCCATGCGGGCCGACTCCTCGCGGGTCGTGGAGTTGTAGAGCGTGACACGGCCGCCGGTCAGTTCGCCGATCAGCGGGTCGCTTTCGAGCGCCGCCACCAGTTCCTGGCCATAGGTCAGCTCGGCATTGTCACGGCAGGTGTGGGTCAGGACCAGCTGCTCGAATTTTTCATAAGTGTCAGGGTCACGCAGCAGGCTGGCGAAGGGCGCGATGCCGGTGCCGGTGGAGATCATGAACAGCCGCTTGGCCGGCGTCAGCGCGTCGACCACCAGCGTGCCGGTCGACTTCTGGCGCATGATGACGGTGTCGCCGACCTGGATCTTCTGCAACTCCGAGGTCAGGGGGCCGTCCGGTACCTTGATGGAAAAGAATTCCAGCTCTTCGTCCCAGGCCGGGCTGGCCACCGAATAGGCGCGGAACACCGGCTTCTCGGCATTGGGCAGGCCGATCATGACGAATTCGCCGGAACGGAAGCGCAGCGACTGCGGACGGGTGATGCGGAACGAGAACAGCCGGTCGGTGTAGTGCTTCACCGAGACCACGGTTTCGGCATAGACATTGGCTGGAATCGGAAATTGCAGCGGGCGGGCGCCGGCGGTGTTGAACGCGGATGTGGTGTTCATCAAATCCAACCTTCTGGCCCAACTCACGAACGCGGGCGCCAAACCTTATTCCTGCGCGCCCGGACCGTTCAGGTTCCGGCGTGCTGCTCGCACACTCCAAAGCGGTAAGCTCTTGTGTCCGGAATTTATTAGTATACAAACGATATTTGCGTCAAGATGCCGCCGTAAAACACCTTTCCAAACTGTGACATATCCGTAGTCCCAGCATTTCGGGTTTCGACAATGAAAGAGAATTTTTCAGTGCAGCCGCCGGATTCCCTGGGCAGTGTCGTCGCCGGCATCGACGTCGGCGGAACCTTCACCGATCTGCTTCTGATTGATGGCAAGGATGGCGGGCGGGTACATATCGCCAAGACGCCCACGACCGTCGACAACCAGGCCTTCGGCGTCGTTTCGGCGCTCGATACCACCGGCTTTCCGATCGACGGCATCGATCTTATCGTGCATGGCACGACGACAACCACCAACGCGGTGCTCGAACGCCGGCTGGCGAAGACCGGCATGATCACCACGCGCGGCTTTCGCGACGTGATCGAGCTCGGCCGGCGCACGCGGCCGCAGCCCTATGGCATGACCGGCACCTTTGTTCCGGTCATCCCGCGCAACCTGCGGCTCGAAGTGTCCGAGCGCGTCGAGGCGTCGGGAGCGGTACGCATGCCACTCGACGAAGCCGAAATGCGCGAGGCGGTGAAGGCGCTGATCGATGCCGGCTGCGAATCCCTGGTCATCCACTTCCTGCATTCCTACGCTAACCCTTCGCACGAGCGGCGCGCCGCCGAGATCGCCGCCGAACTCTGGCCGAACGACTACATCACCGCGGGTCATGCGCTGCTGTCGGAAGCGCGCGAATTCGAGCGCGGCGTCACCGCCTCGGTCAACGCTTCGGTGCAGCCGATCCTCGAGCGCTATGTCGAGCGGCTGCGCAAGGAACTCGCCGACAAAGGCTACGCCCGCGACTTCCTGATCATGAACGGCAATGGCGGTATGATCTCGGCCCGCTTCGTCACACGTGAATCGGCCAAGACCGTGATGTCCGGCCCGGCCTCGGGCGTCATCGCCGCCGCCTACACGGGCAAGCGCGCCGGCTTCGAAAATCTCGTCACCTACGACATGGGCGGCACCTCGACCGACGTGGCGCTGATCCGCAACGCCGAACCGGCGGTTTCAAACGAGATCGAGATCGAATACGCCATGCCCATCCATGTGCCGATGGTGGCGGTGCACACGGTCGGGGCCGGCGGCGGCTCGATCGCGCGCGTCGACGCGGCAGGCCTGATCCAGATCGGCCCGGAAAGTGCCGGCGCCAATCCAGGCCCGATCTGCTACGGCCGCGGCGGCCTGCAGCCGACCATCACCGACGCCAATCTGGTGCTCGGCCGGCTGGCGTCGAAGAAGCTGCTTGCCGTCGACAATCCGGCCACATCAGAGCGTGTCACCGGCATTTTCGCCGACAGGATCGGCAAGGCGACGGGCTTGTCCGGCGTCGAAGCAGCCGGCGCGGTGCTCAGGCTCGGCAACATGAAGATGGCCGGCGCCATCCGCATGGTGTCGGTGTCGCGCGGTCACGATCCGCGCGATTTCGCGCTGTTCGCCTTCGGCGGCGCCGGCCCGCTGCACGCCACCGCTCTGGCGCGCGAACTTGGACTGCCCCGGGTGCTGGTGCCGGCACGGCCCGGCATCACCAATGCGCTCGGCTGCGTCGTCGCCGATCTGCGCCATGATTTCGTCAACACCATCAACCGGCCGGTAGGCGTTCTTGATGAAAGCCAGCTCCATCGGGTTTTGGAACGGCATCGAAACGAAGGCGAGGAGCTGATCGCCAAGGAGGCGGTGAAACCGCAGACCATCCGCGTCACCCATTCCGCCGACATGCAGTTCGTCGGCCAGACCCACATCATCAACGTGCCGCTGCCGTCCTCGTCGGTGACCCGGCAGGAGCTGCAGGCGCTGTTCGAAAAGGCCTATTTCGCGCGCTTCAAGGTCGAGCTGCCGGAAATCCGCGCCAATCTGGTCAACTTGAACACCTCGGTGACGGGTGTCAGGCCGGCGATCGATCTGTCGCGGCTGATCGACCCCGCCGGGCGGGCAAAGACGCTCGACGAGGCCCGGCGCGAGATCCGGCCGGTCTGGTACAGCGGGCGCTGGCATGACACGCCCGTATACGCACGCGAAGAACTGCCGCTCGATGTGATCATCGAAGGGCCCGCGATCCTCGAACAGATGGACGCTACCACGGTGCTCGAACCCGGCGACCGTGCCCGCTCGGACGCCGACGGCAACATCATCATCGACATTGGCGAGGCCTGAGATGCAAAAGCTCGACGCCATCACGCTCTCGGTTCTCCAGGCAGCCCTGCAGCAGGTCTGCGATGAGATGGACCTGACCTTTTCCCGCGCCGCCTTCTCACCTGTCATCGCCGAGGCCAATGACCGCTCCGACGGCATCTATTCGGCCGTCGACGGCTCGCTGATCGCGCAAGGCAGCCAGGGCCTGCCGGTATTCGTCGGCGTCATGCAATATTCGACCAGGACGGTGATCGAGATGATCGCCGACGGCCGCTGCCTGGCCCCGGAGCCGGGCGATATCTACATCGTCAACGACCCGTATCTCGGCGGCACGCATCTGATGGACGTGCGCTTCGTCATGCCGGTCTACCGGGACGGCAAGATTTTCTGTTGGCTGTCCAACACCGGTCATTGGCCCGACATTGGCGGTTCGGTGCCCGGCGGCTTCTCGGCTTCGGCGACGGCGGTCGAGCAGGAAGGCTTGCGGCTGCCGCCGGTCAAACTGTTCAAGAAAGGCGTACTCGACCCGGAGATCTACGCCATCATCTGTTCGAACATCCGCGTCGCCGACCAGCGCATCGGCGACATCAGGGCGCAGGCTGCCGCACTGCTGATCGGCCAGGATCGGCTCAATGGAATTCTGGATCGTTACGGAGACGAAACCGTTGTCGAGGCGATCGCAGAACTGCGCCGCCGCGCCGCCGAGCAGATGCGCGCCAACATAGCGGCCATTCCCGACGGGACCTACCGCTCGACGGCCTTCGTCGATTCCGACGGCGTGGTCAACGAGCCGCTGACCATCGCGCTCGCCGTCGAGAAGAAGGACGACACCCTGACTTTCGATTTCGCCGGCTCGTCAAAACCCTGCGCGGGGCCGATGAACAGCGTGCTGGCGACCACCTTGTCCTCGGTTTATCTCGCCATGCGCCATATCTTCCCCGATGTGCCGATCAGCGCCGGCGCCTTCGAGCCGCTCGAGGTCAAGCGGCCGGAGGGTACCTTCCTGGATGCCAGATATCCCCGCCCGGTCTCGGGCTGCGCCGCGGAAGTGTCGCAGCGCATCGCCGAGGCGGTGTTTGCGGCCATGGTGCAGGCGCTGCCCGACAAGGTAACGGCGGCGCCCGCCGGCTCCAGCGGCAATTTCGCGCTCGGCGGCAACGATCCGGCGCGCGGCCGCGACTATGTCATGTACCAGATCTCTGGCGGCGGCTATGGCGGCAATGCCGGCCATGACGGGCTGACCAATGGCTGCTCGACCATCGGCATCTCCAAGTCGCCGCCGGTCGAGATCATGGAGCAGGCCTTTCCGGTGCTTTACCGTCACTATGCGTTGCGCGAGGGCTCGGGCGGCGCCGGCAAACATCGCGGCGGCTTTGGCCTTGCCTACGAGGTCGAGATCCTGCGTGGAGAAGCCCGCGCCTCCTTTGTCATGGACCATGGCCGCTTCGGCCCGCAAGGCGCGCTCGGCGGCCGGGATGGCGAGCCCAACACGGTGGCCGTCATCCGCGACGGGAAGGAACATGTGCCGCCGCACCTCTCCAAGGAGCAGGACATCCCGCTCAAGGCCGGTGACCGCGTCCGCGTCGGTACGCCGGGTGGTGGCGGCTACGGCAATCCGCGTGAGCGCGATCCGGAACTGGTGGCTCAGGACGTCAGGCTTGGTTATTATACGGCTGAACAGGCCAGGGATTTGTTCGGCGCCGCATGAACTCGCTGGCGCCTTGTTCGACCCGGAGGAGTAAGGCCGCGGCCTGGTCCGGCTTGCTCGGAAATCGTTTTGGCCTCTCCTGCGGGTCCATGATATGATTTGCGAATGAAGTATCTTAATTCAAGAACCGGCCGCTCAGCCAAGACGGGTCATTTCGTGCTGACGAGAGCGCATGGCGAGAAAATCAGCGCTGTCGAAGGTATGAAGTTGTCGTCCCGCATGGCGAAAATACTCAACCATGGTGTGCGGCAAGGGTTGTCCGGTGACGAGCGGCGCTCGCTGATCAAAGAAGAAATCCGCAAAAAGAAATAGGCCGTTGGTCTACGCTGCCGAGTTCGATCCACTCTGCTACCCCGGCACGACCGTGCTTATAAATCTGCTTGATATCCGCGAGCAGGCAGAGCTCGATGAGGTCGAGCTCGCCTTGTTCCTGACTCGCGCGGACGAGCCCCTTCCGGCAGGCGAACTCGACTACCGTCACTATCTCCACCTGCATCGGCACCTGTTCCAAGACGTGTATGCTTGGGCCGGTCAGCCGCGCACCATCCGGATCGGCAAGGGTGGCAGCTGGTTTTGCTATCCCGAGCACATCGCCAGCGAGATGGTTCGGGTGTTCCGTGAACTTGACTCCTTGGCAGACCTAGACAGCCTCGGTTTTGCGAGGCACGTGGCCCACATCGTTGCGGAGGTCAATGCCGTTCATCCTTTTCGCGAAGGCAACGGCCGTACCCAACTCACCTTCCTTGCGATGCTTGCTGAACATGCGGGCTTCACATTCAACGCCGATATCCTGGAGCGAGATCGCGTTATTCAGGCGATGATTGACAGCTTCGGTGGTTCCGAGGCGCCGCTTCAAACGCTTATCGAAGACATCATCGCGTAGCTCAGCCGCTCACCCCCTCCGGTCCAGCTTCGCCGCCAGCCGGTCGCCCACCCACTGGATGCCGCAGACCAGGATGATCAGCACGATCACCACGGCGATCATCACTGACGTCTCGAACCGCTGGTAGCCGTAGCGGATGGCGAGGTCTCCGAGGCCGCCGGCGCCGATCGCGCCGGCCATGGCGGAGGCGCCGACCAGCGTCACCAGCGTCACGGTGAAGCCCGCGACGATGCCTGGCAGCGCTTCCGGCACCAGCACCTCGCGGATGATCGTCCAGCGGTTGCCGCCCATGGCGCGCGCCGCCTCGATCAGGCCATGGTCCACCTCGCGCAGCGACACTTCGGCGATGCGCGCGTAGTAGGGCGTGGCGGCGATCGACAGCGGCACGATCGCCGCCCAGGTGCCGATCGAGGTACCGACGATCAGCCGCGTCACCGGGATCAGCGCCACCAAAAGGATGATGAACGGCACCGACCGGAAGCCGTTGATGACTGCGCCGAGCACGCGGTTGACCCACAGGCTTTCGGCGATGCCGCCGCGTTCGGTGGCGATCAAGGCGAGACCAAGCGGCAGGCCGAAAACCAGCGAGATGAGGCCGGAAGCGGCCGTCATCAGCACCGTCTCCCAGATCGACCGCAGCAGAAGCTCAAACAGGATCGGCGACATGGCCAAGCACCTCCACCCGCGCCTGGCGGGACTTCAGGAATGCGATCACTCGCGCGAGATGGCTTGCATCCTTGCCGGGAACAGAAAGGAACAATGTGCCGACCGGCTGCTGCTGGATATGGTCGATGCCACCATGGATAAGGCGGAACGGGCCAGGCACCGTCGCCGCGAGATCGGACAGCAATGGGCTGCGCGCGGTCTCGCCGGCCACATCCACGCGCAGGATCGTCTCCGCCCCGGTCGCGGGCAGCAGCCGGGCCGAGAGCTCGGCCGGCAATTGCGGCCGGATGGCGCCAAGCAGGCTTTTCGTAATGTTCGAGCGCGGCTCGGCAAATACCGACCAGACCGGGCCTTGCTCGACGAAGCGCCCGGCGTCGATCACCGCCACGCGGTCGGCGATCGAGCGGATCACCTCCATCTCATGGGTGATCAAAAGGATGGTCAGGCCAAGCTGCCGGTTGATGTCCCTCAGCAAGGCGAGGATGGACCGCGTCGTCTCCGGGTCAAGCGCGGAGGTAGCTTCATCCGACAACAGCAGCGCCGGCCGCGCGGCCAGTGCCCTGGCGATGCCGACGCGCTGCTTCTGTCCGCCCGACAGCGATGCCGGATACGCCTTTGCCTTCTCCGACAGGCCGACCAGTTCAAGCAGTTCGGCGGCGCGCATCAGCCGCTCCGCCTTCGGGCGGCCCTCGATCTTGAGCGGTAGCGCCACATTGTCCTCGACCGTCTTGGCCGACAGCAGGTTGAAATGCTGGAAGATCATGCCGATGCGGCGCCGCAGCGGCTGCAGGTCGCGCTCGCCGAGCCGGCTGATCTCGCGGCCTTCGATGAAGACTTCACCGGAATCCGGCCGCTCCAGCCCGTTCAGGCAGCGGATCAGCGTCGACTTGCCGGCGCCGCTGCGTCCGATGATGCCGAGGATCTCCCCCTTGCGCGCCGTCAGCGAAATGCCGTCGAGTGCCGCCGTCGCGCCGAAGCGGCGCTTCAGGTCGACGAGCCGCACCACGTCTTGCGGCGGTGGGCCTGTGCCCTCCATGGCTTCTGCGGTTGCTGAGAAATGCTGGTTCATGCGCGGATCCCGAATACGATCGCGGCCCGCGCACCGCGCGGACCGCCTTCATGTCAAATGCACTAACAGCCTCAATAGGCGCTGAGGCCGGTGCCCTTGTAGACCTTGTCGAACTCGGCTTTCACCGCCTCGTTCTGGTAGGAGGCGACCAGCGTCTTCACCCAGGGCTCGTTCTCATTGCCAACCTTGACCGCGATGAAGTTGCGGTAGGGGTTGTCGGCGATAGGCTCCTGCGCGATACGGTTTTCCGGTGTCAGGCCGCTCTTCAGCGCCCAGTCGGTGTTGACCACGGCGGCATCGAGATCCTCGACGGAGCGGCCGACAATGCCGGCGTCAAGCTCCTTGATCTCGACCTTCTTCGGGTTTTCCGCGATGTCGGCGGTGGTGGCGAGAATGCCGGTGCCGTCCTTCAGTTTAATCACGCCCTCGTTCTGCAGCACGCGCAGCGCCCGGCCTTCATTGGAGGGATCGTTCGGCACGCCGATCACCGCGCCCTCGGGCAGGTCGGCGATCTTCGTATATTTCTTGGAGTAGAGGCCGATCGGCCAGACGCCGGTATAGCCGACGCGCACGATGTGGTAGCCCTGTGTCTTGATCTGGTTGTCGAGATAGGGCTGGTGCTGGAAGGCATTGGCGTCGATCTCGCCGCGTTCCAGCGCCTCATTGGGCTGGGTGTAATCGTTGAAGACCACGGTTTCGATGCTGAGGCCCTTTTGCGCCGCCTGGGCGACGACGACGCGCCAGACATCCTCGTCCTCGCCGCTGATGATGCCGACCTTGATCGCCTTCTTGTCCTCGGCGAACGAAGCGCTGGGCGCAATCAGCCCGGCGACCGCGACCGCCGAAGCGAAAAGCAAGCCAAGACCCGCGCGGCGGTTGAAATATGACGAGAGGGAAGACGACAAGGTGTTCCTGAAATCGGACATGATGGATCTCTGCGGTTGCGAAGTCACAAGCCGGGCGGAACGCCAAGCCTTGTCCAGATCATCAGAAACTCCAGGGATATTATCAAAGAACCGCGTTCCCGGTTCGCCCGGAAGCCCGGAATATTCTCTCAAAATTTTCTGAACGGCGAGCACGGTAGCCTAGCCGCCGCGCCAAACGGGCCGCAGCGCCGCGGTTGAGCTGACGAACGCACTTTCCCGTAGTGTCCCGGTTGCGATCTGGCCGGTCTGCTGGCGCATTCCGCTCTGAATCCCTATATGCCTAGAGGAAAGCACAGGAGATTTCATGATAGCCAAATACACAACCGCTGAAGAAATGGCTCAAACCGTAGGCGTTGAGCCGACAGCATTCCGTGAAGCGCTACGCAGTGCTAAGTTTCCCCGTAAACGCGGCACTGACTGGGAAGTGACAATCGGCGGCCCGGCATACTCAGGAATGCGTACCGTCCTAGCATCTCTCATACGGCGCAAGGCGGCCTGATTCCGACCGGTCCAAAAGGTCACATGTTCTTTTCAATCGCGCCGCTTTTCCATAGGAGTTTGGCTAGGATCGCGACAAGCGCGGCGTCTAATTTCAAACTGAGACACTACCCACTTTCCCGCTTGACTGCGTGGTGGCACGGAATAGTTTAGGCTGAAAATACCGGCCCTGATCGCCGGGCGGCAAGAATGCCTCGTATGCCTCGCCCTCCGGCGGTGGCTGCGGGGCATTGTTATTTTGGGGATCTGTTTGAAACGGCGTATCGAGATCGGCATCCTCTATTCCCGCTCGGGAAGCTATCAGCTCGTCTCCGATGCGTGCCGGATGGGCGCCATGCGCGCCATCGCCGACATCAATGCCGACCGCGGCTCGGGTATCGAACTGGTGCCCGTCGAGCGTGACCCACAGAGCAATGCCGATCGCTACGCGACGCTGTGCGAGGACATCTTCAAGACCAGCAGCGCCCGCCACGTGGTCGGCTGCGTCACCTCCTGGAGCCGCAAGGAGACCATTCCGGTGCTGGAAAAAGCCGGCGGCATGCTCTGGTACGCCTGCCCCTATGAAGGCTTCGAGGCCAACGAGCACGTCGTCTACATGCACGCTTGTCCAAACCAGCATCTGGTGCCGCTGATGGCCCATGTCGTGCCCCGCTTCGGCGCCAACGGCTTCCTGCTCGGCTCGAACTACATCTGGGGCTGGGAGATGAACCGCGTTGCGCGCGACCTGATCGCGGATGCCGGCGGCAAGGTCTTGGGCGAGCGCTATCTTCGTATCGGCGAGACCGACGTGTCACGGCTGATCGCCGAGATCCGGGCGACGCGGCCGAACTTCGTCCTCAACAACCTGATCGGCACCTCCTCCTACGCCTTCCTGGCGGCCTACCGCGACCTGGGCGTTGAGGACCCGGCCTTCAGCCCCGAGGTGTGCCCGATCATCTCCTGCAACCTCACCGAGGGTGAGCTGCCGGCGATCGGCGAAACCGGCAAGGGGCATTTGTCGGTCGGGCCGTATTTCGCGCCTCGCCCGGCGGCCTTCGCCTCGTCTTTCGAGGCCTCCGCCTATGCCTCCGTGCAAGTGATGGCCGACGTGCTCTCGCGTGATCCCGACGCCGGTCCGGCGGAATTTTCCAAGGCCTTCGCCGAACGGCGCTTCTCCACCCGGCTCGGCCCGATTGCTATCGACGCTCATTCCCAGCACGCAACGCTGCCGGTAATCATCGGCCGGATCGCCGACGGCTTCTTCGAGGTCGTCAGCCGGCAGCACGAGGTCGCGCCCGATCCGTACCTGTCACGCTACGACCCCGCCACGACATTCGGCCGGCCGCGCCTGAGGGTGGTGTCGTGACCAGGCCATCGCGCATCCCGAATCTCGGCGGCGCCAGGGCATTCATCCTGCATCGCCCGCACCCGACCGTGCAGGCCATCACCAGGCAGTTGTCCGCCATCGGCCTGGTCACCGTCGACTGCTGGCCCGAACTGCCGCCTGAAGCGCTGGCCGCCGATTTCGTGTTCTTCGACGCCGATCTCGGTTTCGACGAGCAATTCCCGTGGAAGGCCGGCGAGGCGCCGATGCCGCTGGTGGCGCTGATCGGTTCGGAGGCGCCCGGCCGCATCGAATGGGCTCTCTCGCACAAGGCCGATGCGCAGCTCCTGAAGCCGGTCGGCACTGCCGGCGTCTACAGCGCGCTGCTGATCGCAAGGCAGAGTTTCGAGGCGCGAAAACATTTGGCCGGCGAGATCGCCTCGCTGCGTCAGCGTGTCGCCGAGCGCCAGACCATCGTGCGCGCCGTCGCGGCACTGTCGAAAGGCGCCGACGACGATCGCGCCTACGCGCAGCTGCGCTCGCTGGCGATGAGCTGGCAGATCAGTGTCGAGGATGCGGCGCGCCGCATCGTGGCAATGACCAATGAGGAAGTAACGGGTGAGGAAGGCGGCGATGACCACTCCTATCGCGCCTGACCTCCCGGCGGCCGCACGCATGCCGGTCAAGTCGCGCGCCGGCGTCTGGCGCCGGCTGGTCAAACGCCGCCTGGCGCTGCTCGGTCTGTTCATCGTCGCCATCGTCCTTGCCGGCGCGATCCTCGCGCCATGGCTGACCGGCTATGACCCGAATGAGCAGATGTTCGACGGGCTGACGTTGGAAGGCTCGCCCTTGCCGCCCGGCGCAAAATTCTGGCTGGGCACCGATCTGCTCGGCCGCGACCTGTTGACCCGCATTCTCTACGGCGCCCGCACCTCGCTGATCATCGGCATCGCCGCCAATGGCGTGGCGCTGTTGATCGGCACGCTAGTCGGCGTCACGGCGGGTTATTTCCGCGGCTGGATCGGCAGCGCTCTCATGCGCTTCACCGATCTGATGATGGCGTTTCCGGCGCTGCTGCTCGCCATTTGCCTGGCGGCAGTGTTCGAGCCAAGTCTCTGGATCGTCGCTCTGGTCATCGCGCTGGTCAACTGGGTGCAGACCGCGCGCGTCATCTACACCGAAACCTCTTCGCTCGCCGAACGCGAGTTCATCGATGCCGAACGCACCATCGGGGCGAGCGCGCCGCGCATCCTGTTTCGCCACATCCTGCCGCATCTTCTGCCCACCATCATCGTCTGGGGCACGCTCGGCATCTCCACCACGGTGCTGCTGGAAGCGACGCTCTCCTTCCTCGGCATCGGCGTGCAGCCGCCGACGGCCTCCTGGGGCAACATCATCTTCGAGAACCAGACCTACTTCCAGGCGGCACCCTGGCTGGTGTTCTTCCCGGGTGCGGCGATCCTGGCGCTGGCGCTGGCCTTCAACCTGATCGGCGACGCGCTGCGCGATATCCTCGATCCGACGCAAAGGGGCCGGGCATGATCTCCTATCTCGGCCGCCGCCTGATCCAGTCGCTGCTCATCCTGCTCGGCGTCTCGCTGATCACCTTCGCGCTGCTTTATTTGCTGCCTGCCGACCCGGTGCGCCAGATCGCCGGCCGCAGCGCCACGCCGCAGACGGTCGAGAACATCCGCCAGCAGCTCGGCCTCGACCAGCCCTTCGTCGTCCAGTACTGGCACTATCTCACGAAGCTCGCCAGCGGCGATCTCGGCCGCTCCTACATCCAGCGCTCCGAGGTCACCGAGCTTATCGTCTCGCGGCTGCCGGCGAGCCTGCTCCTGATGGTCGGCGCCATCCTGTGCGAATTGCTGATCGGGCTCAGCATGGGCCTGATCGCCGCCGTCAAGCGCGGCACCGCCACCGACCAGACGCTGATGGTCGCCTCCTTCGTCGGCGTCTCGGCGCCGCAATTCGTCGTCGGCCTGCTTTTGCTCTACGTGTTCGCCGTGCGGCTGGGCTGGTTCCCGATCGGCGGCTACGGCACCTGGCGCCATCTGGTGCTGCCCTCGCTAACCATGGGCATTCTCGGCGCCGGCTGGTACGCGCGCATGATGCGCTCCTCGATGATCGACGTGCTGCGCCAGGATTATGTGCGCACCGCCCGCGCCAAGGGCCTGGCCCGCCGCGCCATCCTGTTCCGCCATGCGCTCCCCAACGCCATCCTGCCGGTCATCGCCATGATCGGCATCGATATCGGCATCTTCATGGGCGGCATCGTGGTGGTCGAAAGCGTGTTCGGCTGGCCAGGCATCGGCCAGCTCGCCTGGCAGGCGATCCAGCGCGTCGACATTCCGATCATCATGGGCGTCACGCTGGTGTCGGCCTTCGCCATCGTGCTCGGCAATCTCTTGGCCGACATCATCGCCCCGTTCATCGATCCCCGCATCAAGCTCAGATGAAACCAGAAAACCAACAGAGAAAGGGAACATAACAATGAAAAAGCTTCTCGCATCAACCGTGGCCGCATCGGCGCTGGCGCTGATGCTCGGCATGACCAGCGCCCGCGCCGAGGACACTATCGATCCCAACGCCAAGCAGGGCGGCGCCATCACCATCACCTACAAGGACGATGTCGCGACCCTCGATCCGGCGATCGGCTATGACTGGCAGAACTGGTCGATGATCAAGAGCCTGTTCGACGGGATGATGGACTACGAGCCGGGCACCACCAATCTCAAGCCCGACCTCGCCGAAAGCTACGAGATTTCGCCCGACGGCAAGACCTTCACCTTCAAGCTGCGCCATGGTGTGAAATTCCACAATGGCCGCGAGATGATCGCCGACGACGTGAAATACTCGCTCGACCGCGTCACCAATCCGAAGACGCAGAGCCCCGGCGCCGGCTTCTTCGGCTCGATCAAGGGCTATGACGATGTCGCCGCCGGCAAGGCCGAAAGCCTGTCCGGCGTCACCGTCGTCGATCCCTATACCGTCAAGTTCGAGCTGACCCGGCCCGACGCCACCTTCCTGCATGTCATGGCCATCAACTTCTCGCATGTCGTGCCGAAGGAAGAGGTCGAGAAATACGGCGCCGATTTCGGCAAGCATCCGGTCGGCACCGGCGCCTTCAAGCTCGCCGAGTGGACGCTCGGCCAGCGCATCGTCTTCGAGCGCAACGCGGACTACTGGCACAAGGGACTGCCGCATCTGGACAAGATCACCTTCGAGATCGGCCAAGAGCCGATCGTGGCGCTGCTGCGCCTTCAGAAGGGCGAGATCGACGTGCCCGGCGATGGCATTCCGCCGGCCAAGTTCCAGGAGGTGATGGCCGATCCCGAGCAGAAGGCGCGCGTCGTCGAGGGCGGGCAGCTGCACACCGGCTACGTCACCATGAACACCACCATGGCGCCGTTCGACAATGTGAAGGTGCGCCAGGCGGTCAACATGGCGATCAACAAGGCGCGTGTCGTCCAGATCATCAACAACCGTGCCGTGCCGGCCAACCAGCCGCTGCCGCCCTCGATGCCGGGCTACGACAAGGCGTACAAGGGCTATCCCTATGACGTCGCCAAAGCCAAGGCGCTGCTGGCCGAAGCCGGCCATCCCGACGGCTTCGAGACGCAGCTTTTCGCCATGAACACCGATCCCAATCCGCGCATCGCGCAGGCGATCCAGCAGGACCTCGCGGCGATCGGCATCAAGGCCAGCATCCAGTCGCTCGCCCAGGCAAACGTCATCGCCGCCGGCGGCGACAAGGCCGGCGCGCCGATGATCTGGTCCGGCGGCATGGCCTGGATCGCCGACTTCCCGGACCCATCGAACTTCTACGGTCCGATCCTCGGCTGTGCTGGCGCGGTGCCTGGCGGCTGGAACTGGTCGTGGTATTGCAACAAGGACCTCGACGCCAAGGCGGCCGAGGCCGACTCGGTGGTCGACCCGGCTAAAGCCGCCGAGCGCGACAAGATGTGGAGCGCCATCTACGACAAGGTGATGGAGGACGCGCCCTGGGCGCCGGTCTTCAACGAGCAGCGCTTCACCATGAAGTCCGCGCGCATGGGCGGCGCCGACAACCTCTATGTCGACCCGGTCCATATCCCGATCAACTACGACAATGTGTACGTAAAAGATGTGCAATAACTGCGACTACACCATCCACGGACGCCATCACCATTTCGGCTGGGACAATTCCTTTGCCCCGGCGCAGCGCGTGGCGCCCGGCTCGACCATCGAGTTTCAGTGCCTCGATTCCTCCGGTGGCCAGCTCAAGCCCGACAGCACCGTCGCCGACATCGCCAAGCTCGACTTCGCCGGGATCAACCCTGTCACCGGGCCGATCTTCGTCGAGGGCGCCGAGCCGGGCGACGCGCTGAAGGTGACGATCGAGATGTTCAAACCGTCCGGCTTCGGCTGGACGGCGAACATTCCAGGTTTCGGCCTGCTCGCCGACGACTTCAAGCAGCCGGCGCTCAACATCTGGAAATACGATGCCGCCTCGCTGGAGCCGGCCTTGTTCGGCAAGAACGGCCGCGTGCCGCTGAAACCCTTCGCCGGCACCATCGGCAACGCGCCGGGCGAGATGGGCCATCACTCGGTGGTGCCGCCCCGCCGCGTCGGCGGCAATCTGGACATTCGCGACCTCGCCGCCGGCACAACGCTCTATCTGCCGGTGGAGGTGGCCGGCGCGCTGTTTTCGGTCGGCGACACGCATGCCGCGCAGGGCGATGGCGAGGTCTGCGGCACGGCGATCGAAAGCCCGATGGACGTCGTGCTCAAGCTCGACCTTGTCAAGGACGTCAGGCTGAAGATGCCGCGCTTCACCACGCCCGGCCCGGTGACGCGCCACCTCGACACCAAGGGTTACGAGGTGACCACGGGCATCGGCCCGGACCTGATGACCGGCGCGAAAGAGGCGGTCGCCCAGATGATCGACCTGCTCGCCGGCCGTTACCAGATCGATCCGGTCGAGGCCTATATGCTGGCCTCGGTCTGTGGCGATCTCAGGATCAGCGAGATCGTCGACATGCCGAACTGGGTGGTGTCGTTCTACTTCCCGCGCTGCGTGTTCGAATGATATTCGGTCGGCGCTGCACCCCCACCCCGCTGCTTCGCAGCGACCCTTCCCACAAGGAGGAGGGTAAAAAACCGGCGCCCTACCTCCCCCTTGTGGGGAGGTCGGACCGAAGGTCCGGGTGGGGGGCGCCACAGAATAAATCCCTTGCAGGTTTGCGTCTGCAATGATCTCCGCCACCGAAACCATTCTCGACATCGCCAATCTCTCCGTCTCCGTGCGTGGCGAGGACGGCGAGCGCGACGTCGTCTCCAACCTCTCTCTGACGCTTTCACGCGGCGAGACGCTCTGCATCGCCGGCGAATCCGGCTCCGGCAAATCGATGACCGCGCTGGCGATCATGCAACTACTGCCGCGGCCCGCCGCGCGCATATCTTCGGGCACGATCCGCCTTCTTGGCGGGGATGCGGGCGACACCGATCTCACAGCGCTCGACGAGCGCCGGATGCGCCGCATCCGCGGCGACCGCATCGCCATGATCTTCCAGGAGCCGATGACCTCGCTGAACCCGGTGCTGTCGATCGGCCGCCAGCTCACCGAATCCATCGAGGCGCATACCAGCCTCTCGCCCGCCGAGGCCCGAAGCCGCGCCAGCGAGGCGTTGAAGGCAGTGCGCATTTCGGAAGCCGAAAGCCGGCTGAAACAGTTTCCGCATGAGCTGTCCGGCGGTATGCGCCAGCGGGTGATGATCGCCATGGCGCTGGCGCTGGAACCCGACGTGCTGATCGCCGACGAGCCGACGACTGCGCTCGACGTCACCGTGCAGGGCGAGGTTCTGGAACTGCTGCGCGACCTGCAGCGCCAGCACGGCACCAGCGTCATCCTCATCACCCACGACATGGGCGTGGTCGCCGAAATGGCCGACCGCGTCATCATCATGCGGCATGGCCGCATGGTCGAGGAAGGCAAGACATCGGACATTTTCGCCAGGCCGCAAGCCGAGTACACACGCGAGCTGCTCGCCGCCGTGCCGCGCATCGGCACTGGCGCCGGCCGCCAGAAATCGAAAGAGATTGCCGAGCCGGTTGCGCCGGCGAACGTCGCCGATGTCACCGATCTGCATGTCCGGTTCGACCTGCGTGGCGGCTTCTTCGGCCGGGTCAACCGGCGCGTCCATGCCGTCGAAGGCGTCAGCTTTTCGATCGCGCCCAACGAAACGCTGGCGCTGGTGGGCGAATCCGGCTGCGGCAAGTCGACCACCGCCAAGGCGCTGGCCGGACTGGTGCCTTATACCGGCGACATCGTCATCGGCGGACGCAACCTGTCGGGCCTCGGCCGCGACGAGCGCAAGGCGGTGCGCCGCGACGTGCAGATGATCTTCCAGGACCCCTACGCTTCGCTCGACCCGCGCATGCGCGTCGGCGATCTCGTCGCCGAGCCGCTGGTCATCCATGGCGTCGCTTTGAAGGAGGAGCGCAGGGAGCGGGTGGCGGCATTATTCGAGCGTGTCGGCCTGTCGGCCGGCCAGATGGAGCTCTATCCCCACGAATTCTCCGGCGGCCAGCGCCAGCGCGTCTGCATCGCCCGTGCCCTGGCGCTCAGGCCGAAGCTGATCATCGCCGACGAAAGCGTTTCGGCCCTCGACGTTTCCGTGCAGGCGCGCGTGCTCGACCTGTTGAAGGAATTGCAGCGCGAATTCGGCGTCGCCTACCTCTTCATCTCCCATGATATGGCCGTAGTCGAAAACATCTCCGACCGCGTCGCCGTCATGTATCTCGGCCAGATCGTCGAGATGGGCACGCGCGACCAGGTTTTCTCCAACCCGCGCCACCCTTACACCAGGCGGCTGATCGAAGCTGTGCCGGTGCCCGATCCGGCGAAGCGCAGGAGCCGGTTCGCAAGGCTGGACCAGGAGATTCCGAGTGCGACGCGGAGGCTGGGCGAGAGCCCGCAGAGGCTGGCGCTGAGCGATGTCGGAGGCGGTCACCTGGTGGCGGGGTGAGGGTATGCTGCTCATGTGGGGCGGCGCCGACGCTTCCTGTGGCAACTGCAGCCATATCCGGGCCGCGACGGCTGTCCCGATCCCATCAATACCCAAGCGCCATTCCGTCCTTGCGTGGGTCCGACGCCCCGGTCAGCGTTCCCTTTTCCCAGTCGATCAGCACCGCCTGGCCGCCGCCGAGCGGGTGGTGCGGCTGGGTGATGGCATGGCCGCGGCGGCGCAGGCCTTCGATCGCATCAGCGGGAACACCGCGCTCGGCCTCCACCATGCCGTCATTGTAGAACACTCGCGGCGCATCGAGCGCCTGCTGCGGATCCATGCCGAAGTCGAGCATGTTGGTCAAAAGATGGACGTGGCCGAACGGCTGGTAGCCGCCGCCCATGACGCCGAACGGCATCACCACGCGGCCGTTTCGCGTCGCCATGCCGGGCATGATCGTGTGCATCGGCCGCTTGCCGGGCGCGATGGCGTTCGGATGCGCCGGGTCGAGGCGGAAGCTCGAGCCGCGGTTCTGCAGCACCACGCCGGTCTTCGGGCCGACGACGCCGCTGCCGAAGGAATAATAGGTCGAGTTGATGAAGGAGACCGCGTTGCGGTCGCGGTCGACGATGGAGATGTAGACCGTGTCGCTGCCGGGCAGCTGCACATCCGGCAGGTGCGTCATGGCACGCTGGCGGTCGATCTCGGCGCGCAGCCGCTCGGCATAGGCGGCCGACAGAAGCTCTTTTACCGGCACCGGCACATGGTCCTGGTCGCCGAGGAAACGGTCGCGGTCGCGGTAGGCCAACCGCCCCGCTTCGATCTCCAAGTGCAGGCGCTCGGCGCCGCCGGGGTCGAGCTCGCCGAGCCTGAGCCCCGACAGCACATTCAGCATCACGAGCGCCGTCAGCCCCTGATTGTTCGGCGGCATCTGGTGGATCTCGTGGCCGCCATAGGAGACGCTGACCGGCGCTACATAATCGCCCTTGGTCGAAGCGAAATCCTCAAGCGAATGCAGTCCGCCCAACGCCCTGAGCCGGCTCACAATGTCGTCGGCCACGGTGCCTTCATAGAACCCGGCGCGGCCATGCCTGGCAATGATGCGTAAGGTGGCGGCAAGCTCCGGCTGCCGGTGCACGTCGCCGGCCCTGGGCGCCTCGCCGCCCGGCAGGAAAATGCGCGCGGCGTGCTCGTCGGCCGACAGGTCGGTCTCCGGTTCGGCCCAGTCGAAGGCGACGCGGTCATGCACGACATAGCCGTTCTCGGCATAGTTGATCGCCGGCGCCAACACCTCTGCAAGGTCCTTGCTGCCATGGTCTTCCAGCAGCCTGCACCAGGCGTCGATCGCGCCGGGCACGGTCACGGCATGCGGCCCCTGTTTGGGAAGTTCGCTGAAGCCTTTGTCGCGATACCAGTCCACGGTCGCCTTGGCGGGCGCCCGGCCGGAGCCATTGAAAGCCAGCACGTGTCCCTGCCCCGCGGGGCAATAGAGGACAAAGCAGTCGCCGCCTATGCCGGTCGATTGCGGCTCGACCACGCCCTGCACGGCGGCGGCGCAGACAGCGGCGTCCATGGCATTGCCGCCGGCGCGCAGCATGTCAATGGCTGCAAGCGTCGAAAGCGGATGCGAGGTCGCGGCGATCGCTTCGGTGGCACGGACCGGCGAGCGGCCGGGAAACTGGAAATCACGCATTCTGTCCGAATATCTCCTGGTCACTTGAAGCCAATTGGTCCGGTGAAATCAATGCCGTCTGCCGAAGATCTGCGCCACCGACAAGAGCACGACCGACAGCACGATCAGGCAGGTCGAGATGGCAGCGATCGTCGGGTCTATCTGGTCGCGCAGGGCGTTGAACATGCGGCGCGTCAAGGTCGTCGTCTCGCCGCCCGAGATGAACAGCGAAACCACCACTTCGTCGAAGGAGGTGATGAAGGCAAACAGCGCGCCCGAGACGATCGAGAAGCGGATCTGCGGCATGGTAACTTGCCAGAAGGCGGCTACGCGTCCGGCGCCCAGGCTGCGCGCCACGCGCTCCTGGTTCATGTCGTAGGAGCGCAGGCCCGAAAGCACCGTCAGCACCACCAGCGGCAGCGCCTGCACCGTATGCGCGATGACCAGGCCGGTCAGCGTGTTGTTCAGCCCGATGCGCGCGTAGAGGAAGAAAGTGCCGATGCCGATCAGGATCACAGGTACGATCAGCGATGCCGTCATCAGTGCGTTGATGCTGCCGTTGAAGCGCAGCGTGCCGCGATTGATGGCGTAGGCGGCGGCCGTGCCGAGCGGCGTCGCCACCAGCGCTGTCATAACGGCCACCTTGACCGAGACGACCGTCGCGTCGCGCCACTCCGGCGACTGGAAGTAGGTCTGGTACCAGCGCAGCGACCATTGCTGGGGCGGAAACTGCAGCAGCGTCGAATCCGAAAACGACATGATGACGATGATGACCGACGGCGCGATCAGGAACAGCAGCACGAGGCCGCCCAGCGTATAGAGCCACAGACGTTGCCGGTGCGAGATCGGCAGGCCGACATCTCCACTCATCGCGAACTCCACACACCTGTGGCGCGCGCGCCGAGCAGCCACTGGAACAGGCCGAGCAGCGCCAGCGTGACCGCGAGCAGCACGACGCCGAGCGCCGCGCCGGCGCCCCAGTTGGAATAGAGACTGGTGGTCTGTTCCATGCGCATCGCCCACATGACAACCTTGCCGCCGCCCATCAGCGCCGGCGTGACGAAAAAACCGAGGCACAGCACGAAGACGATGACCACGCCCGAGGCGAGGCCGGGCAGCGACAGCGGAAAGAAGATCTGCCGGAAGGTGGCGACGGGGCCGGCGCCCAGGTTCATCCCGGCGCGCAGGCAGTCGGTGTCGATGGTCTTCATCGAGGCGTAGAGCGGCAGCACCAGGAACGGCAGCAATATATGCGTCATGCCGATGACGACGCCGGAAAAATTGTTGGCCAGCGGCAGCGGCTGGCTGATGACTCCGAGGTAGATCAGCCAGCTGTTGATCAGCCCCTTGCGCTGCAGGATCACCAGCCAGGCATAGGTGCGCACCAGCACCGATGTCCAGAACGGCAGGATGACGAAGATCAGGCAGATCGACGCCGCCCGGCGCGGCAATTGCGACAGCATATAAGCCAAGGGATAGCCCAGCAGCACGCAAGCGGCGGTGACGATGAAGGCGACCTTGAAGGTGGTGAGGAAGGTCTTGATGTAGGAGGCCTGCTCGAAAAAGCGCGCATAGTTGGCCGCGCTCAAGACGCCGGCCTCGTCGAACAGCGACAGCCAGAACAGCCAGCCGATCGGCACGATGATGATGGCAAAGACGAGGAACAGGCTTGGCGACAGCAGCGCCAACAGCCGAAACTGCTCGCGCCGCGCATCGGCGCGCAACGCATGCGCGTTCAGGTCCTGGGTCATGGCGCCAATTGCCTCGTCCATCGTGGCGGTTTGCACGCTCATCAGTCCGCCGCCACCAGGATCGTATCCTGCGCATCGAGGCCAAGCGCGATCGGCTGCCCGGCGGCCGGCAACCTGGCCAGCACGTCGCTGCGGCAATAGTCGCGCAATGTCAGCTGCCTGCCGTCGCGCAGCACGGCGTAGCAGACGAAGCTGTCGCCCTGATAAATCACGTCACTGCGAGTCGCGCTGAGCACGTTGACGCCCTTGGCCGGCTCTGCATTTGACAGCAGCCGCAGCTTTTCCGGCCGCACCACCATCAGCTGCTGGCCCGATGCCGGCGCCGGCGCCGCGGTGTGGATTTGCCTGTCCTCGTACCAGACCGAACCGCTGCGGCATTCGACGGGAATGAAATTCGATTCCCCGATGAAGCCGGCGACGAACCGGGTGCGCGGCGCGGCGTAGAGAATTTCGGGCTTGTCGAGCTGCTCGATGCGCCCGGCATTCATGACGGCGATACGATCCGACATGGTGATCGCCTCGCGCTGGTCGTGCGTGACATAGACAGTCGTCATGCCAAGCCGCCGATGCAGGGCGCGCAGTTCGATCTGCATGTGCTCGCGCAGGCCCTTGTCCAACGCCGACAGCGGCTCGTCCATCAGCACGATGCGCGGCTCGAACACGATGGCGCGCGCCAGCGCCACGCGCTGGCGCTGGCCACCGGAGAGCTGGTCGACGCGCCGTTCGCCGAGGCCCTGCAACTTCACCAGCTCCAGCGCTTTCTCGACGCGTTCCACCGTCTCGGCGGCCGGAACGCGGCGCTGCTTCAGCGGAAAGGCGATGTTGTGGAAGACGTTCATATGCGGGAACAGGGCATAGTTCTGGAACACCATGCCGATATTGCGCCTGTGCGGCGGCGTGGTGATGATCTCCTCGTCGCCGACCTTGATTGAGCCGGCATTGGCCCTGACGAATCCCGCCAGGATCATCAGCAGCGTCGTCTTTCCGGAGCCGGAAGGGCCGAGCAACGTCAGGAATTCGCCGGCCGCGACGTCGAGATTGAGGTCGCGCAGCACCGATACGGAGCCAAAACGTTTCTCTATCGCGCGCATGCCGATCGGCAGCGCGGATGGCGCAATGGACAAGATTGTTTTCTCCTAGGCAGGACTCCAAGAAGCAGGGCCAGGCGGCCCCGCAATGTCAGGGTTTCCGGTCTATTGCTGGATCAGATTGTTGAACTTCTCCGTCGCCTCGACGAGGTTGTCGCGCCAGAACTCGGCGTCCTGCAGCACCTGCTTCTTGACGTTCTCAGGCGACGAGTTGATGTCCTTGATCCGCTCCGGCGGGATCTTCCCGGTCTCGAACGCCTTCTCGTTGACCGGTCCGTTGTCGACATAAAGCGGCAGATTGGCCTGCAATTGCGGACTGACGAACATCGCCAGCGCCTTCATCGCGACCTCCTTGTTCTTGGCGCCCTTGGGAATGACCATGCAGTCGGCGGTGAGTACGCCCTGGTCGAAGGAGAAGCTGACCGGCGCGCCTTCCTTCTTCAAGGTGCCGGCGCGGCCGTTCCAGATGCTTGCCATGTCGACCTCGCCGTCCTTCACCAGTTGCATGGCCTGCGCGCCGGAAGTCCACCAGGCATCGACATGGCCACGGATCTTGTCGACCGATTTCAGCGCGCCGTCGATGTCGACAGGATAGACCTTGTCGATCGGAATGCCTTCGGCGAGGGCTGCAACGCTAAGCGTCTCCGTCGCCTGGCTGCTGCTCAGTGCGCGCCGTCCGGGAAACTTCTCCACATTCCAGAAGTCGGCCCAGGTCTTGGGGCCTTTGTCACCGAATACGTCGGTCCGGTAGACGAGTACCACGGAGGTGTAGGAGATGCCGACCCAGTCGTCATGCACGAGCTTGGGATTGATGCCGCTCTTGTCGATGAGGTTGTAGTCGAGCTTTTCGAAAAGCCCTTCCTTCGAGCCGCGCGCGCATTCGTCGGCGCCGAGCTCGGTGATGTCCCACTTCACCGCGTTGCCTGTCACCTGCAGGCGCACGTCATCGAGGCCGTTGGTGGTGTCTTCCTTGATGGTGATGCCGAGCGCATCGGCGGTCGGCTTGAAGAAGGCCTTGGCCTGCGCCTCCTGATAGGTGCCGCCCCATGAGGCGACGGTAATGGTGTCGCCTGCCGCGGCGGGCGCCGTGACCGTTGCCATAAGGCCCGCTATGGCAACGACGCTAATGCCTTTGGTACTGTTCATTTCGGTTCTCCAACCGGTGTTCCCATTGTTTTTGATTTCGCATGCGATTTTGTATACAATTTTGAGTGTAGCTCGGGGATCAGCGAAGTCAACACCGCTCGGCGGGGCCTTGGGGCCACCGACCCGGGGCCGGGGAATGGCAAAACGCGCCGATTTTGAATACAGCTACGCGCGAAACACATCGATTTCCGGCACGGACCGGAGACTGGATACGGAACTTGGCCAAGGAAACAAAAAACACGCTGCGCGACTCGGTCTATTCCGCGCTCAAGGCAATGATCGTGACCGGCCAGATCCCGCCGGGCGCGCGCGTCACCGAGAGCGACATTGCGGCAAAGCTGAATGTCAGCCGCACGCCCGTGCGCGAGGCCTTCAACCGCCTCGAGCGCGACGGGTTGGTCACCGGCCGGCCGCGGCAGGGCTACGCCGTCACCGAGTTCGACATAAACATGTTCCGCGAGGCCTTCGACATCCGCGAACTGCTCGACGGCCACGCCACCGAACTGGCGGCGGCTGCGGCCACCGAGAAAGACAAGGCGCGGCTGCGCGTCATGCTGGCCGAATGCGAGAGGCTGGCCGCCATTGCGGAGCGAACCACAAGGGAAAAATTCCAGGAGCTTGAAGTCGGCATCGACCTGCACCGCGTCATCGCCGAAATCAGCGGCAATGCCATGCTGCACGGCATGCTGTGCGGCATCCTCGACAAATGCCAGCACTATGTCTGGACGGAACTGCTGTGGCTCGACGAATGGAAGATCGCCCGCGACGAGCATGCCGAGATTGTCGAGGCGATCTGCGCCGGCGACGCCAAGCGCGCCGGCGCCCTGGCGCGCGCCCATGTGCGCGGCTCGCGCGAGAACGTGCTGCGCCTGCTGCAGGCCAAATCGGATTACCAGAGCTTTCTGGCCAAGGCGTCGTGAGCGGGGTTGGACTTGGCGCGAAGCAACGCGTTAGCGATCTCGACTGGGCAGCCATGGATATTGCGGGTGGCGATGCTACCATAGGCCGGACGAACCTCGACAAGGACACTCCAGGTGCTTCCCTCGACAGGGCTTGAGCGATTGAGCGCATTTTCGGATGGCGTGTTCGCCGTCCTTATCACCGTGCTCGTGCTTGACCTGCGTCCACCGGAGGTGCCGACCTTCACCGCGTTGCTGGCCTTGTGGCCGACATGGCTGAGCTACGGCGTGAGCTATCTCTTCATCGCCATCGTCTGGGCGAATCACCATCATCTCCTGCGCCACGCCACGGCGGCGACGACCAGCCTGATGTGGTACAATTTCGCGCACCTGTTTTCGGTGTCGCTGCTGCCGTTGGCAACCGCGTGGATGGCGGTCAGCGAGCTGGCCCCGCAGCCGGTGGCGTTCTACGCGGTCGTCTTCTTCCTGGTGAACCTGACCTACATTCTCCTGATCCGGGAACTCATCGACCCGATGCCGGCCGACACCGTTCCGCTCAAGGTGCGCAAGGTCATGCGCATCCGCTCGATGGTGACGCTGTGCCTTTTCGGCTTGGCGGCGGTCGTCGCCCTGAAATACCCGATCGCCGGACTGGCGATCTGTTGCTGCTGCCTGACGGTCTATCTCCGGCCGGAAGCGCCGGGATCGCGCGCCGGCTGAGCGCAATGTCAGGTCATACCGCCCGCGTCGGCTTTCGGCCTCGATCCGCCAGACCGCCCTGAATTTGCGCTGGGCAGTTCTCCAGATGCTCGCCGCATCGCCACTTGGCCGCGTCAGGCCGCGCGGCTCGAACGGCAGGGTCGTTACGGTCGAAAACGGTCAGTCGGCGGAGCGCTTCTCGAATACGGAGCGTGCGACCGGGGCTGCCGAGAAAGCGTTTGGCCATCCCGCGTAATAGGCGAGATGACTGATCACCTCCGAGGCCTCGGCGCGCGTCAGTCCATTATCCATGGCCCTGTTGAGATGGTAGGGAATCTGCTCCACCTGACCGGCGGCGACCAGTGCGCTGACCGTCACCAGGCTGCGGTCGCGCGGCGCGAGGTCGGGACGCAGCCACAGGTCGCGAAACAGCACTTCCGTCGTGTCGCGCACCAGGCCCGGCGACGCCGGTCCCGTGCCTTGCTCGACCCGTGCGGCACGATCGGCCTCCGCCTTTTCGTCGAGCGGCAGCAAATCGACGACAGCCTTGGGGAGCTGGTCCGGCCCGATGCCGCGTGCCTCGAACACCGCTTTGACGATCGCCGTGGCTGCCATCGCGTTGCCCCACCCGGCATAGAAGGCAAGATGCGTGATCATCTCCGAGATCTCGGCCGGCTTCACGCCACTGTCGAGGGCGAGGCTCAACTGCTCCGGCAGGAGTATGCCCTGGTTCCGGGTGACCACCGCCGCGATGGTGACGATGCTGCGATCGCGCCGCGACAGGCCGGGGCGCTTCCAAACGTCATCGGCAAGCTTGTCCGTCGCATAGCGCGCAAGGGCGGGCGAGACGGCCTGCAAATCCTCTGGAGGCAGGCTGCCGGTCTGCGACCCCGTCTGCGCCGCAGCGTCGGCAGCCCCCATCGACAAAGCGAGTGCGAGAATGGTTGAAGGTTTCATGATGATGCCTTTCGTTCCTGCGTACGGTCAGCGGTATTGCTCGTCGGAGACAGGCTCCAGCCAGTCGACATTCTTGCCGTCATGCATGTAGCTCAACGCGATATGGGCCATCGGGCTGGTGGCGGTCGCGCCATGCCAGTGCTTCACCCCGGCGGGAATCCAGACGACGTCGCCTGGATTGATGACGCGGGCCTCCTTGCCGTCTTCGCGAATCCAGCCTTGGCCTGATGTGACGATCAGCAATTGACCGGCAGGATGGGTGTGCCAGACGGTGCGCGCTCCGGGAGCAAAGTTCACCAGCCCTGTGCTTGCGCGCGTTATCTCGGTGGCGGGAAACAGCGCAGTGACGACCGCTTGCCCGGTAAAGTTTTCTGCCGCTCCGATCACCGCCGGCGTGCTGCCGTTTGTCCGGATTTCGATCCCCTGCGCTTGGACGGGCATGGTTCCCGCCACACTCGCGGCCGCTGCTGTCAGGATTTTCTTCATTTTGGTCTCCTTGAGGTTTGCTCCCCTGCATTTGTGGGCTGAACCCAGCGCGGCGCTTACAGACGAAGCAGCGTCTTGATCGCCCGCCTCTCATCCATGGTGCGATAGCCCTCGGCGACATCGGCCAGCGGCAGGGTCAGGTCGAAGACCTTGCCGGGATTGATCTTGCGCTCCAGCACCAGATCCATCAGATGCGGAAGAAAACGGCGCACGGGCGCGGGGCCGCCGAGCAGGCTCTTCTGGGCGAAGAAGAGGCCCTGGCCGTCGAGCTGGACGCCATGCGGCACGCCGACGAAGCCGATCGAGCCGCCGGGGCGGGCACAGTTGATCGCCTGCATCATGGATTCCTGCGTGCCGACGCATTCCAGCACGGATTCCGCGCCGACGCCGCGGGTCAGATCCTTGATCCGCGCCACGCCGTCATCGCCGCGCTCCGAAATGATATCGGTGGCGCCGAATTCGAGCGCGAGATCCTGGCGCGTCTTGTGGCGGCTCATGGCGATGATGCGCTCCGCGCCCATCTGCTTGGCCACGAGCACGCCCATCAGCCCGACCGCGCCGTCACCCACGACGACCGCGGTCGCGCCGGGCTCGACGCGCGCGGCGTCGGCGGCATACCAGCCGGTGCCAAGCACATCCGATGCCGCCAGCAGGCTCGGGATCAGATCGTCCTCGGGCATGCCGGGGGTGGCGACCAGCGTGCCGTCGGCAAGCGGCACGCGCAGCATCGGCGCCTGCGCCCGGCTCATGAACTCGCGCTGCTCGCAGGACGAGGGGAAGCCGAAGCGGCAATGCGGGCAGGTGTTGTCGGAGGTGCAGAACGAGCCGACGACGAACTGGCCGGGCTTCACCGCTCTCACCGCGCTGCCCACTTCCACCACCACGCCGCAATATTCGTGGCCCATATGCATCGGTTCGTTCAGCGGCTGGAGCCCGCGATAGGGCCACAGGTCGGAGCCGCAGATGCAGGTGGCCGAGAGCTTGAGGATGGCGTCGGTGGGATGAAGGATTTCGGGCTCCGCCACTTCCTCGCAGCGGATGTCGCCGGCACCGTAGAGAACTGTTCCGAGCATGGTTTTCTCCTTGAGCCTATGTCAGGCGTTCTATGCGTATGTTGAAGCGTCCGCCGCGCAGCAGCGGCGCGATACCGCTGTCGAGCCGGCCGAGCCGGATCAGGCCGCGCGAATACCGGTAGGGGCCATAAAAGAAGATGAGATTGCCCCAGGGCGCGTAGTAGGCGATGTCGCCGATGGCCTCACTGTCGAACGGGCCGCTGCCCTCGATCCGCAATTTGCGCGGCAGGTAGCCGATCTTCTCGACGGATGCGTAGTCTTCCAGTGTCAGGTCCAGCGGCAGCATCGCGGCGAAATCCTGCGCGCTCGGATTGTCGAACAGGGAGGCCGTCAGGCGCATCGCGTCCACTTCAATAGCAATCCTCATCAACGATTTCTCCTGTCCGTCCGTTCCGCGGGCTTGGCCTGGCGCGGCGGAGGGCGCGAACGCGGCTGCCAGTGCGGCGGCAACTGCGGTGCGGCGCGTCATGTGGCTGCGTGTCATGGCGCGTCCTTGCCATGATCATGGGCGGCTGCCGCCGCGGCCAGCGCGGATCCCACAAGCAGCACCGCGCCGAGTGCGAAGGGGCTTCGCCAGCCGAGCGTGTCCAGCAGCAGGCCGCCGCCCGCCGCCCCGAGCGTGATGGCGAACTGGATGACGGCAACCTGCAAGCCGCCGCCGGCTTCGGCATCGTCGCGCAGCGCGCGGCTCAGCCAGGTGCCCCAGCCGACCGGCGCCGCGGTTCCGAAAAAGCCCCAGCCGACGAGCAACGCGGTGACGGCCATCGGCATCGATCCAAGCACGATCAATGCGACGGCCAGCAGCGCCATGGCCAGCGGAATGATGATGACGATGCTGTAGAGCCGCGTCTTGAGCAGCCGGCCTATGGTCCAGGTGCCGGCGACGCCTGCTAGTCCCATCACGAGCAGGATCGCCGAGAGCGCCGAAACGCCGACACCGGTCACGGTTTCCAGGAAAGGCCTGAGATAGGTGAAGAGCGCGAACTGGCCCATGAAGAGCAACAGGATCGAGGCCATGCCGAGCGCGACCTGACGGCGCAGCAGCAGCCGGAAGACATTGCCCGACGCCTTGCGGCCGCGTGGCGGCAGCGCAGGCAGGCTGAGGCTTTGCCAGGCAAGGGCAAAGAGGGCCAACGGCACCACGAGGAAGAACGCGCCGCGCCAGCCGACATAATCGCCGAGCAGGCTTCCGAGCGGCGCCGATATGGTTGCCGCGACGGCGTTGCCGGCGTTGATCATCGCCAGGCCCTCGGGCACGGAGTCCTCCGGCACGAGGCGCATCACGATCGCGGTGGACATCGACCAGAAACCGCCGATGGCAATGCCGAGCAAGGCGCGGCCGATCATCAGCACGGCATAGTTGGGCGCAAAGGTCACCACCAGGCCGGACACGGCGAGCAGCAGCGAGAACGACGTCAGCACCAGCTTGCGGTCGATATGCCGCGTCAGGCCAGCGATGAACAGGCTGGTGACGACCGCGAAGATGCCGGAGACCGAGATCGCCTGTCCCGCCCGGCCTTCGGTGATGCCGAGCCCGTCGGCGATCGGCGTCAGCAAGCTCACCGGCATGAACTCGGAAGCGATAAGGACGGCGACGCAAAGCGTCATCGAGAACACCGCACCCCATGCTGCCCGAGGCTTCACCAGCCTGTCGTCGTAAGTCGTTTCCATCAGCCGTCACCACGCACAAAAAGCCGGCCGCCGGAAAACGCATCGGCGGCCTGTTCGCGACAGGAGATAGCGCCGGACTATTGGAATGATTAGCGGCTGAAAGTCGCTTGAACTTATCGATGCAGGCCATAAATAACGTCGGGCCGTATTCAGCGGGGCAGAAGGCCATGCGCGAAAACTTCAACGATCTTCTGTGGTTCCTGATGGTGGCCGAGGAGCGCAGTTTCACCAAGGCCGCCGCCAAGATCGGTATTACTCAATCGACCCTCAGCCACACCATCAAGCGGCTCGAAACGCGCCTGGGCCTGCGGCTGCTGGCGCGAACGACGCGCAGTGTCTCGACGACCGAGGCGGGGGAGCGGTTGCGTCAATCCCTGGCACCGCGCATCGTCGATATCGAAACCGACATCGCGGCGCTGACGGCCTATCGCGACAAACCCTCGGGGACCGTGCGCATCACCGTCTCCGATCATGCGCTCGAGCAGCTGGTCTGGCCGAAACTGCGGCCTGTCCTTGCCGACTATCCCGACATCAAGCTCGAATTCAGCCGGGACAACGGATTGCGCAACATTGTCGAGGATGGTTTCGATGCTGGCGTGCGGCTTGGCGAAAGCGTGGAGAAGGACATGATCGCCGTGCGCATCGGGCCGGACTGGCGACTTGTTGCCGTAGGCTCGCCGGCCTACATCGCCGGACGTGGCGTGCCGAAGGCGCCGCAAGACCTGATCGGCCACAATTGCATCAACCTGCGCATGACCAGCGCCGGTGGCCTCTATGCCTGGGAATTCCAGAAGGCCGGCCAGGCTCTGCGTGTGCGCGTCGATGGCCAACTCGTGTTCAACTCGACCCTGCCGATGGTCGACGCCGCCATTGCCGGCTACGGGCTTGCCTATGTGCCCGAGGATCTGGTCACGGCGCATGTTGCCGCCGGCCGGCTGCAACTCGTGCTCGACGATTGGGCGCCGAAATTCGCCGGCTATTACCTATACTATCCAAGCAGTCGCCAGAACTCGCCGGCCTTCAAGGTCATTGTCGACGCGCTTCGAAAACACAGCTAATGATGGCCACCACACAGAAGCCGAGGAGGGGGCTGAGCACAACCGGGAATGGGAGCGGCGGACCTCAGATGATGCCGTGCTTCCTTAACAGCGCCTGCTCATCGCCCGCCACCCATCCGAATATCTTCGGCTCCCCGTCGAGTTTCCGGACAAGGTAGTGAACGTCGAAATCTATCCCGACGTCCGCTTGGCCCTCGCGGGCATAGGTCGCGGTCCACGCAACATGGGCAACGCAATGATGCTCGTCGATCGGCGAGATGCCGATGTCGCGTATCCGCATCTCTTTCGTTCCGATCGCCCGGTAGTGAGCATAGCCCTGAGCCATGACTTGCTTGAGTTGATCGTCGTTCTTTCCGGTCACGACGCCGGCAGGCGAGGCGGCTATGAACTCCGACGTGTAGAGCGACGCGGCCTCATCCATATCCATGCCGCCGCCAAGCGACTCCTTGAAAAACCGCTGATAGCGTTCAAAAAATCTCTTTACGCTCATCTCCATGATTTCCGCTCCGGTCGTGTCCTCGGATCAGCGCTGTTCCCGCACGCTCCGGAGGAAATGGATCATCGCGGCGTTGACCTCGTCCGGGCGTTCCTGCTGGGTCCAGTGCCCGCAGCCGGGCAGCATCAACTTGTCGCGGAGTTGCGGGACGAAATTTCCGAGATTGGCCAGTAACTGGTCCATTCCGGGGAAGGCGACCACCAGATCGCGGTCGCCCGCTATATAGAGCGCGGGAACCTTGATCCGCGCGCCCGCAAAGGGCGCCATCAGCTCCCAGTTCCGGTCGATGTTGCGGTACCAGTTGAGACCTCCCGCGAAACCGGTGCGCTGGAACTCGCCGGCGTAGAAATCGAGGTCGCCTTGGCTGAGCCAGGGCGGTAGGCCCGGCGGTGCCTCGACGGCTTGCAGGAAACCTCCATCATGTGGAACCATGCCGATTCCACCCCCGCTCGTGCCCGAGGCATCCCCCGATGCGGCGTAAAGCATGGCCCGCACCGTGGTCCGGGGGTCCCGCTCCAGCTCGGCTTCTGCAATGCCGGGTTGCTGGAAATAGAGCTGGTAGAATTGCGAGTCCGTCGTTCGCGGCATCACGCTGGTTGGGCGCACCTTGGCCCGCGGCCGGAACGGCACGCTGAGACCGATGACGGCTTGAAACCGATCCGGGCGCATCAGCGCCGCGTGCCAGGCGATGACGGCGCCCCAGTCGTGGCCGGCGATGATGGCGGTCGGCGCTTCGAGGGCGTCAAGAAGGCCCACCATGTCGCCGACCAGATGGAAGAGCGTATACTGTTCGACCGCCTCCGGCCGATCGCTCCTGCCATAGCCCCGCATGTCGGGGGCGACGGCGTGAAAGCCCGCCGCCGCGAGCGCACTCAATTGATGGCGCCACGAATACCAGGATTCGGGAAAGCCGTGGCACAAGAGCACCAAAGGGCCATCGCCCTGCTCCGCGACGTTGAGGCGGATGCCGTTGGTCTCGACCATTCGCTGTGTCGGTTCGCTCACGGCTGCTTCTCGTGCTCGTGTGTCAGCCTCAGTTTATTAATGGCTGGCGGCGGAGGCCGCAACGAGTGACTGTCTCAGGAACGATCAGGGCGATGAATGTCCAAAGCGGATGATCACCGCACTATTTCGCTCCGCGATAGATTTGACTGAAGAAGGCGACCAGCTCCTTGGTGAGGAACTCCGGGTTTTCGTCGGGCAGCCAGTGCCCGGTGTCCGGTGCGACACCGCCGCGCACGTTGATGCCGAGGTCCTTCGCCATGGCGAGTTCCGTCATGCCGTTGCTCTTGTCGCCGGCAAGCGCCAGGATAGGCATCGGCAGTCTGCGTTTCTCAAATTCGGCGAAACGGCGCTCGTCTTCGGGAAAGGCGCGATAGAGCTCGAAGCCGGCACGAAGCCCTCCTGGAGCGGCGTAGGCCCTGGCATAGACCGCTATGTCCTCGTCGGCGACGTGCCTGTAGGCGCGCTTCAGATAGAAATCCCGGATGAACGGGTATTCGTGGCCCGCGACCAACATTTCGGCGATGTCGCGCTGCTGGAACAGCCCGAAATGCCAAAGCTCCGGATCGGGCTTGTGCTTCGCCTCGTTCCATGCGGCGGTGGCCGGAATCGGCACGTCGAGCATCACCAAACTCGCGACCTCGTCCGGCCACTGCGCGGCGTAGGCATAGGCGACCATCACGCCGATGTCGCGCCCGACCAGATCGACCTTGGTCGCGCCGAGCCCGTGGACAAGGGCGCGAATATCGGCGGCCATAGTCGCTTTGTCATACCCGGCGAGTGGCTTGTCGGATTCTCCCGCACCGCGATAGTCGACGGCGACGACGCGGTAGCCGGCCTTCGCCAGCGACGGCATCACATTCCGCCATGTATACCAGGTCTGCGGCCAACCGTGCAGCAGTACCACGAGCGGGCCGGTGGCGCCGCCGCCGATGACATAGTGGAGCCGGGTACCGTTCGCGTCGATATAGCGGTGCTGGAATTGCGCCTCAAAGCCGGGTGGCAGGCCGGTTTGCTGCGTTTCAACAGAGGTTGCGTGCTGCTGTTCTTGCGCGGGTGCGGGGGCGCAGAGCGCGGCAAAGGTCAGCGCCATAGCTGTGACGAGGCACCGCATTCGAGTAGGTCCCTTTAACGTTTGCACGCAGTCCAGCCACGTTGGCCATGAACTCGACCGGCAGTTCATGAACGACGGCGGCGCCGTCTGTCTCGTTCAGCTTCGAGTCGATCCCAAGCTGCTCCAGCGCCGAAGCGATCCGATGCGTGCGCCCGTCGAACAGCTTTCCTGATCCGGCTCTTTCGCTGGATGAAATGATCCTGAATCTCCGGCGTGACCTTGTCCGTCAGCGGGCGTCGTCCGGCCAAACCCCCACGCGCGGGAAAGGTTCCCCCGTGAGCGCCAGGAGGCGTCGCCTGCTAACAGACAACGGTGCGACACTGTTCGTCAATTGGCGGCCTGCTGGTTGATTGTCTTGCAAAAAAGGGCGCGCCGGCGCGGTCGCAGCCATTCTCATTTCACCCTTTGCCGGAACCTGGAATGGCAGCGGTTGGCGAAGGTGATCTCCACGCGGTCGCCCTCGAAGGCTTCGATCAGCGGGCCCGGGCTCACACAGTTATAGGCGAGGATCGGCGTGTCGAGCCTCTCGGCGAACCTCGCGACGGCCGGCTCCGCCGCCAGCCTCGCCTTGAACAGGCCTGGCCGATCAGTTTCGTTGGCAAGCAGCGGCAGGTCGCGCAACGCCTGGCCGTCGGGCAGGGTAACAGCGTCTTGCCTCATCGCGGCCATGTCGTGGCCGGCATGGCCGCCCATATCCATGCCGGGCATCGACATGTCGTCCATCTTCGTCTGCGCCAGTGCGCGCGGGCTCGCCAGAACCGTCGCCAGGCCTGCCGCCAGAAAACCGCGTCGATGCATTTTTTGCTCCTTGCGCCCGATGGAAAGGCCTCGCCGGAAGACCTCGCTCTGACCCTAGAGGTTCCAGTAGCTGGAAGGTCAAGCGGGATCGAGCCGTCGGCGTATGAGAGGAACAGACGGGATCGTATCCGCCACGACCGCGTTCATCCGCAGGAGGGCACAACCTGCCGTTTTATCTGACGACGCAAAGAGGCCGAATCCATGCTTATCCAACCGATCGACTATTTTCTGGTCGCCTGGTTCGTGCTCGCCCTGGCCTCGACGCTCTATGTCGGCGTTGACCAGTACCGCAACAATCCTGAGCCGGTAGTGATGAAATGGGGCTTCATCCTGGTGACGCTCTATATGGGCCCGCTCGGGCTGCTGCTTTACGTGCTCGCCGACAAGGAGCCGCGCCCGGGCGAGCACGAAGCCTTCACCAGTCCGCTCTGGAAGCAGGGCGTCGGCTCGACCATCCACTGTGTCGCCGGCGATGCGACGGGCATCATCCTTGCCGCGGTCGTCACCGCCACGCTCGGCCTGCCGATGTGGCTCGATCTCATCGTCGAATATCTCGCCGGCTTCGCGTTCGGCCTTTTCATCTTCCAGTCGCTGTTCATGAAATCGATGATGGGCGGCAGCTATTGGGACAACGTGCGCAAGAGCTTCCTGCCCGAGTTCATTTCGATGAACTTCATGATGGCCGGCATGGCGCCGGTCATGAGCTTCCTGATGATGGGCCGCGACATGCGCGCCATGGAGCCGACCGAGCTGCTGTTCTGGGGCGTGATGTCGCTCGGCGTCATCGCCGGTTTCGCGCTTGCCTACCCCGCCAATGTCTGGCTGGTTGCGCGCGAGTTGAAGCACGGCCTGATGACCGAGCGCCCGCCGGAGGCCGGGAAAGACAACCAGGAGCCCGCTGCCAGAAGGCAGCATGCGCAGACGCAAATGCGGCAGGCCGGTGGCCATGGTCATCGCGAGCATGGCCACGACACGGGTTCCCACAAAAGCAAGGGCGGCCATCAGACGCGGTCGGACGCGACCACGCCGCAGATCGCCGCGCTCGGCGTGGTGTCGCTGATTGCGCTTGGTGTTGGCATGGCCGCTCCGGCGAACTGGCTGAACCTCAGGCTTTCGGCCCGCGACGTCGGCGGGGTGATCATGCCGCAGGGCATGATCATGGACCGCGACACCCCGGCCGACGCCATGCGCGACATGGCGGCGGCCGATCCGCGCCTCGTCACCGCTTCATACGACCTCGCCACCAAGGGCGACCAGGATCTGCCGTTCCGAATGGAGAACGGCGTGAAGGTGTTCGAGCTGAGGCCCTCGGTGATCCGCTGGCAGATCCTGCCGGACGTCGCGGTCGATGCCTATGCCTATAACGGCCAGATTCCCGGCCCGCGCATCCACATCCGGCAGGGTGACCGCATTAGGGTCAACGTGACAAACGATCTGCCTGAGGAAACGACCGTGCACTGGCATGGCCTGATCCTGCCCAACCAGATGGACGGGCCGGCCGAGATCACGCAGGCCCCGATCGAGCCGGGGCAGACCTATTCTTACGAATTCACGGCCACCCAGCACGGCACCTATTTCTACCATCCGCACGCCAAGCCCGACCGCACCCAGGCACTCGGCCTCTATGGCGCCCTGATCATCGATCCCGCCAACCCCGCCGATGAGGTCGCCGCCGACCATGACTACGTCATCGAGTTGCAGGAATGGCTGGTGCGAGAGGGGCTGACCTATCCCTCGATGCCGATGGACGGCGGCATGCCGAACTTCTTCACCATCAACGGCAAGGCCTATCCCTCCACCGAGACGATCCGCATGAAGGTCGGCGAGACCCTGAAGGTTCGCTTCATCGGCACCAACAACGGCTTCATCCATCCGATGCACATTCATGGCGGACCATTCGAGGTCGTCGCGCGCGACGGCGAGAGCATTCCCCCTTCGGCCCGCTTCCTCGCCGACACCATCAATGTCGGTCCGGGCCAGCGCTATGATGTCGTCTGGACGGCGCGGCGACCCGGCAAATGGCTCATCCACTGCCACATTCCGCACCACACGACGAACAACAATGTCGAGCAAAAGGGCGGCGGCGGGCTGATGGTCGTCATCGACGTCAGCTGACGCGGGCGCCGGAATTGGCGCTGTTGCGGCATCAGCGCCGCACTCGGCCCGGCGACGGCTGCCCAGAGGTTGGCCTCGACGCCGAGCGGCGCAGGCAGCCTCGGAACGCGTGCGGGCCCTGCACGTTGATCCCGAACCGCTCGTGGAGTGCTCCATGCCAGATTGGATCGGGACTTGGCGAAACCAATACGGCTCGACCGTCATCATCGAGGACGATGCGGAAGGCGTCATCCGCGGCACGTTCAGGACGGCGTTGGAAGACAGCAGTTTCTTTGGTCAGGAACTTCCGATCCATGGCGCTGCTTGCGGCGACGTAATCGGCTTCACGGCTGCGGGACAGGGCAAGGCCGGGCCTGCGGCCGTGAGCTACACCGGTATTCTGCGGGAAAGTAAGCTCGAGATGCTTTGGCATACCGTTGCAGGGCAGACCCTTACCGCATCGGCGGAAGGGGCGCCTGCCAGGATGGTCAGAGTTGGGGCATGGCGCGCCTTCGGGACCAGCCTGGATGTGTTCGAGCGCGTGGAATGACCCAGCCTCTCGGGCCGGCGTGGCTCCATCGGCGGCTACGGAAGGCCGCCAGGCCCGCATATGCGCGACTGAAGGCGGCCTGCCGATCCTGAGCGATTTCGGCGGCGCTGTGGTCGAGCCGACCGGAGGACGGATGGGATGGCGGAAGAAGGCAACGACGCGCGGGTAGTCCTGCAATGCATGACAACCGAGCACTTTGTGCTGCAGACCGCCCGCGCGGCCACCATTCAGGAGGCAAATCAGCGCGCCAATCTGTTCCTCACGTCGGTCTCAAGCGCGGCGATCGCGCTGTCATTCGTGGCGCAAGTCACGAAAATGGGTACGCCGTTCGTGCTGTTCAGCCTGATCTTGCTGCCCTGCGTTTTCTTCATCGGCCTGGTCACCTTCGTCCGCGCCGTGCAGGTCGCCATCGAGGACATGGTGCACGCCCGTGGAATGGCGCGGATCCGGCACTACTACGTCGAAGTCGCGCCCGCCATGCAAAGCTACCTCGTTCATTCCACGCATGACGATCGCTCGGCGGTGCTCGTGGACAAGGGGCTCAGCCCATCGCCGTTGCAGTATTTCATGACCACGGCCGGGATGGTGAGCGTGATCAGCAGCGCCATCGCAGGTGTCTTTACGGGCATAGCCGCCACAGCGGCAGCCGGCGCCGGAATGGCTCTCGGTGTGGCAGCCGGGATGCTCGCCTTCGCTGCAAGCGTGTTCGCGCTGCGCAGCTACCACCTGCGGGCTTGGGCGGCGGCCGAGCAACGACTGACGGTTCTTTTCCCAGGCACGCGCGGGGAATGAAGCTCTGCGGAGCCAGGGATCGCTTGGCCGAGGCGCGATATGCCAAGCATGCCTTGTGACATCTTCTATTGCCGCGGCCCAAAGCCTCTATATGGCCGTAGCGGAACAATGGAGACCGTTTCCTGCATGCCGCTTTTGAACAGCGGAAGGGCATTGAGCACCGAGCGAACCTCTTCCTCCGCTTCGGCCTCCATGAGAAGACAAGCGCCGCCCATGTCGCCGCGATTCCAGATTTGTCGCACGGTGCTTGCCATGAAGAGTCGGCGAACGCCTTCGGCTTCGGCCTCCAGTCTCTCGGGCGTGTAGTCCGCGTCGTTGAAGCTTTCCGTCCGCCGACGTGTCAAGACGATGAACTGCATGTTCTTTCTCCTGTTGATGAAGGTAAGGCTTTCCGGTTTGTCCCGGTGGGTGCTTGATGCCTGTCATGGTTATTTAGCGACCATCGGCTGGAACAGGGCGGAAAGGATCGGTTTTCCAGTCTCGGCCGGCAACGTCGGCGCGAGAAAGACCGATGTCTTGCAATTGCGAGTCCGTGAGTTCCATCAGCATGCGGCGGCTCCGGCGCCTTTCCATACCGGCTTCGACCCAGACCAAGACCGCCGCGACGCGCGCCATCAGAATCTGTAGAGCCTCGACTCCACGCCGCTGCGGTGCACTCCTTGTTTCGGCCCGCTCCAAGGCGGCGCCGTTGACGACTGCGTCCATCGCATTTCTCCTTTTTTTCGCGACCGGTCGAACCCCGAGGCGAAGGCGGCGAATGAGCCCGCTGCTTTGGGGGTTCGGCGGCCGGAGCCGCTGTCTAACGGTTGCCGAAAAGGTCCCGGCGACGCTCGACCGCCTGATCCTGCGCGATGGCCGCATTGGAGCCCGCATTGAGCAGTTCGTAGGCTGCACTATGCGCGATCGAGGACGTGTGGGTGTTGTCGAGCTGTTCCCGGGCAATCGCATTGATGTCGGAACCGCCGACATTCGGGTTCTCGGCGAGTGCGGCGCCAGTGATGGCCAGGAACGCGGCGGCGGCAAGAGCGATCTTTTTCATGGAAATCTCCTAAGGTTGAGTTCTGGACTTGGTTCAAGAACAGGTCCTTGCCCGTTCGCCAAGAAGATGCATCTTGGACCCACTCATGATAATCTTCGAATATTGGAAAGGATCATCCGCCAAGAGCGGATAATAGGATCATGAGCGGGCGCGCGGCCTCAGCGCTGGCCCTCCCGGATCGAGGGTTTTGCCATGTCGGTGCTGGCAATCGCTCCGGCCCTTGCCGGCATGTGGCCGGCCAGAGATCAGAAGGCACATCAGCCCGCCGACTTTCCGGCGGCGGACGGTGTAACCGTCGTTCAGTACTTCAATTCCATCCACCTGCGGTGTTCGGCAAAGCGCTCGGCCAACAGATCGATGAAAGTCCTCACCTTGGCCGAGACATGGTGACGATGCGGATAGAACGCGTTGATCGCGAACTCGACTCCTGAATATTCCTCCAGCACCCGGACAAGGCGCCCGGCGCTCAGGTCGTCGGCCACGAGAAAGGGCGGCGGTATGAACAGACCGCGGCCGTCGAGAGCAAGGCGTCTGAGCGTCTCCTGGCTGTTGGTCAATAAGTTGCCATCGACGCGGACGGAAACGGGCTCGCCGTCGGGGTCCTCGAAACGCCACTCGTTACCGAAAGGATATGACGCATGGCGCATGCAATTGTGGCGTGCGAGGTCATCGGGCCGACGCGGTGTTCCATGGCGTTCGAAATAGCCGGGCGAACCGCAGACGATGTTGCGCCATGAGGTCAGCCGCCGGACGATCAGGCTTGAATCGGGAAGCGGCAGCGAACGCACGTCAAGGTCGAAGCCCTCCTCCACCATGTCGACCATTCTTTCGCCGACGGTGAGATCGACCGAAACAGCCGGATAAAGGTTGACGAATTCGGAAACGATCGGCGCCAGAAAACGGATGACGCTCATGCTGGAATGAAGGCGAAGCGTGCCTTGCGGCGTCGCCTGAAGTGCTCCCGCGACGCGGTCCGCCTCCTCCAGATCGGCGAGGATTTGTGAGGAACGCTGGTAGTAAGCCTGGCCGATCTCGGTCAGGCTCACCTTGCGGGTGGTGCGGTTGAGAAGCCGGACGCCGAGCCTGTCCTCCAGCGCCTGGACGTGGTTGCTGACCATCGTCGTCGACATGTTGAGGCGTCGGGCTGCCGCGGAAAAGCCCCCGCATTCCACAACGCGGCCAAACACCGTCAAGCTCGTGAGCCTGTCCATTTCGATTATCCGCTCTTAATGGATGATCCTTCTGTTCTTTCCTCGATTATCACATCAAGATTGCCGTTGCATCGTCCTTGCACCAATCGGCCACTCGGCCCGACCGTGAGAGGAGATTACGATGACCGTAAGCGTCAACCCCGCCACCTTGGAATACCCGGTTGAGGTAAAACCCGCGCGGCGGTCCCGCAAGACGATGATCAAACGCACCGTAATCGGGTTGGGTCTGGTGGCCGGCCTGACCGCGGCTGCGCTCTACGGCTATGACTATTGGACGGTCGGGCAGTATCTGCAATCGACCGACGATGCCTATGTCAAGGCCGACTATACGGCTGTCGCGCCGAAGATCTCGGGCCACATCGCCGAGGTGCTGGTCGAGGACAACACTCACGTCAAGGCGGGCCAGGTTCTGGCCCGCATCGACGATCGCGATTTCAGGACCGCGCTAGACCAAGCGCAAGCCAATGTCGAAGCAGCCGAAGCGACGCTGCATAACCTCGACGCCCAGATCGGCCTGCAGCATTCGGTGGTCGAACAGCAAAAGGCCAACGTCGCCGCAACCGAGGCGAAGCTCAAATTCGCGCAGCAGGAGGGTGATCGCTATAAAACCTTGCTGAAAAGCGGCTACGGCACCAGCCAACGCGCCCAGCAAGCTGCGGCGTCCCTCGGCGAAAACGAAGCCCAACTGCAGAGGGATCGCGCCGCACTGGTTGCTGCCCGCAAAGCGATCGACGTGCTCACGACTGAGCGCGGCAAAGCGGAGGCCGAGCGCGACAGCAGCCAGGCCGCCCTGCGTCAGGCGGAACTCAATCTCTCCTACACCACGATCACGGCACCCGTCGACGGCACCGTCGGGGCCCGTTCGCTTCGCGTCGGCCAGTATGTGCAGGCCGGCACGCTGCTCATGGCGGTGGTGCCGCTGAATGCGGTCTATGTCGTGGCCAATTTCAAGGAGACACAGCTTACCCATGTGCAGAGCGGACAGCCGGTCGAGATCGCCGTCGACGGCTTTCCCGGCGTGGCACTCAAGGGCCGCGTCGACAGTGTGTCGCCGGCCAGCGGTCTCGAGTTCGCGCTGCTGCCCCCGGATAACGCCACCGGCAATTTCACCAAGATCGTGCAGCGCATCCCGGTGAAGATCGCGATCAACGACGGCAGGCTCGCCGGCAAGCTGCGCGCCGGCATGTCGGCGGAACCGACGATCGACACGAAGGCAACCATCCTGGCCGAACGGGGTGAACCGGACAGCGGCCGCCGGATCATCGCCGGCTGGTAACTCGTAGCGGCTGCGCGAGGTTCTCCGGGACCTCGCATGGTGGCAGCCACGCCAGTGTCTCACGCGCTCTTCGTCAAACAGGGAATTCAGCCGTGCCCGCGATCTTCACCACCAACCCCACGCCTGCGCCGGCGGCAGCCAAAGCATCGAGCTTGGTGCCCACCGATGCCTCTTCCGCCTCGCTCAAGACCTGGATCGCCGTCATTGGCTCGACGCTCGGCGCCTTCATGGCGGTCCTCAACATCCAGATCGTCAACGCATCCCTCGCCGACATTCAGGGCGCCATCGGCGCCGGCATCGATGACGGCGGCTGGATATCGACCGCCTACCTGGTGGCCGAGATCGTCGTCATTCCTCTCACTGGCTGGCTGTCGCGGGTCTTTTCCATCCGCCTTTATCTTCTGGCCAATGCAATCCAGTTTCTCGCCTTCTCGGTTGCCTGCGCCTTCGCGCAAAACCTTCGGCAGATGATTGTTCTGCGTGCTTTGCAGGGCTTTTGCGGCGGCGTGCTGATCCCGGTCGCCTTCACCATCACCATAACCCTCCTGCCCAAGGCGAAGCAGCCGATCGGATTCGCCCTGTTCGCGCTGTCGGCGACCTTCGCACCGGCCATCGGACCGACAATCGGTGGCTATCTCACCGAGAACTGGGGCTGGCAGTTCATCTTCTATGTCAACTTGGTCCCCGGCGCGCTGATGGTCGGCATGCTGTGGATGTCCCTCGAAAGGGCGCCGATGCAGCTTTCGCTGCTGCGCCAGGGCGACTGGGCCGGGATCATCACCATGGCGATCGGGCTCGGCACCTTGCAGACTGTGCTCGAGGAGGGCAACAAGGACGATTGGTTCGGCTCGCCTTTCATCGTGCGGCTGTCCATGATCGCCCTCGTCAGCCTCTCGCTTTTCCTGTGGATCGAGTTGAGAAGCGAAAGGCCCTTGCTTAACCTCAGACTGTTCGCCCGCTGGAATTTCGGGTTCTCCATCCTGGCCAGCTTCCTGCTCGGAATTGCGCTCTACGGGGCGGTGTTCATCCTGCCCGTCTATCTCGCGCGCATCCAGGGCTACAACGCTCAGCAGATCGGCATGGTGCTGGCCTGGACAGGCCTGCCGCAACTGGTGCTGATCCCGCTGGTGCCGCAGTTGATGAAGCGTTTCGACATGCGCATTATCGTTGCCTTCGGCTTTGCGCTGTTCGCGGCGAGCAATTTCATGAACATCGAAATGACGGCGGCCTACGCGTCGGAGCAGTTCTTTTGGCCGAATGTCGTCCGTGCCGTCGGTCAGGCCCTGGTCATGGTACCCCTGGCTGCGGTCGCTACGGCCGGCATCGAACAGGAGAACGCCGGCTCCGCCTCCGCACTGTTCAACATGATCCGCAATCTCGGCGGCGCCGTCGGCATCGCCATGCTGCAGACTTTTCTGACCAAGCGCGAGCAGTTCCACTCCAACGTGCTGGTGCGGTCGGTGTCGCTGTTCGAAGAGAGCACTCGCGCGCGCATCGAGCATCTGACCCGATATTTCCTGGCGCATGGCGCCGGCGATCGCGCAGCCGCGATGCTCAAGGCCGTCATCGCCATCGGACAGATGGTGCGCAAGCAGGCTTTCATCATGGCTTTCAGCGACGCGTTCTATCTACTCGGAGCAGCCCTTGTCGTCGCGTTCTTCGCCACGCTGCTGTTGCGCAACCCGGGCCATATCGAGGCGGGTGGCGCGCACTGAAAGATCGGAAAGAAGAACTACAATGATTTCAATCCCGAACTACGCCAGCGCGGCCCCGGAATGTGAGTCTGTCACGTGCACCACCAGGAAACTCAGCAAATTTTCGAATGCTTGGCAGAGACTGTGCCGTTCCAAGTAGGGCACTTTAGCCCATAGTGCGATTTTGGCACCGGCTGCCGCCGTCTTGCCAAAACCGGCTGAATTCCGAAAATCAAGCCAGTGGCGTCGCGCTGGAAACGCCTGGAAGTCTATTGATTTCAATAGGATAAAATGGCGCGCCCGAAGAGATTCGAACTCCTGACCCCCAGATTCGTAGTCTGGTGCTCTATCCAGCTGAGCTACGGGCGCGCATCAGGTCATGCTTTCCATGACCCCGCGATCCGATCCTCGAGGACCGGCCGCGAATGTGTGCAGTTCCCTAGCGACTGAATTCGCGAAAAGCAAGCCGATCCGGCAAAAGTTTTGTCGTCGATGCGTCATCCGCTGGATCCGGCCGGAAATCGGGTTGTTCGAAGCGGCATTCAGGGCGAAGGGGGCCGGACCGGTTTGCGGGCGAAACAGCGCCCAAGCCTGTCAGGCCGGGCGGCGCAGCCCGTTGCGGGCCTGGTCGAGCCGCACCGGCTGGTCGGGAATGGTGACGGCGAAGGTGGTGCGCCCGCCGATCGATTCGACCAGCTCCACCGTGCCGCCATGCGCGCGGATCAGTTCATGCGCGATCGCCAGACCAAGCCCGGTGCCGCCGCTGCGCGCAGAGCCGCGGAACGCCGCGAACAGGTTCTCGCGCGCCTTCGGCGGCAGGCCGGGACCGGTGTCGGTCACGACGATGCGGCTGACGCTGCCCATGCGCTCGGCCGAAACCGCCAGCCGGCGCACCACGGCGCTCTCCGTGTCCGCCGCCATCGCCTGCACGGCGTTGCGGCACAGATTGGTGAGCACGCGGAACAACTGGTCGGAATCGGCGTCCACCTCGAACGCCTTTTCGACCGCGTTGATGAACTCGATGCCTTCCTCGATGTCGAGCAGGCCGTGCACGTCCTCGACCAGCTGGCGCAGCCGCACGCGCCGGCGCGAAGGCGGCGGCTCCTGCGTACGGCCGTAATGAAGCACGCCTTCCGAGTAGGAGACCGCACGGTCGAGCGCACGCAGGAGCTTCGGCGCGAAGGCCTGCACGGTCGGATCCTTGACCTGGCGCAGGCGGTCCGAAATTAGCTGCGCCGAGGCCAGGATGTTGCGCATGTCGTGGTTGATCTTCGACACGGCGAGGCCGAGGTCGGCCAGGTGCTTCTGCTCGGTTAGCATCTTCTGCAGCCGCTCCTGCATCTGCGACAGCTCGCGCTCGGCCACCCCGATCTCATCGGCGCGGGCGGCGGGATGAATGATCCGGCTGGGGTCGTCGGGGGCCTGCGAGAAGGACAGCATGGAGCGCGTCATGTTGCGGATCGGTCCGATCATGATCAGGTCGATCGCGGCATAGACCAGCATGGCCGTGAACAGCGAGATCAGCAGCGAGACGAAGGCGACGTTGCGCGAATAGATAAGCATCGCCTTGCGCAGGCTGTAGTCCGGCATGATCAGCTCGAACTCCTTGTCGCTGTCGCCGACCGGCCCGAAGACGCGCAGCATCCGGTTGCCGCCGAAAAACAGCGTGTCGAGCGCGCCGGTCATGCCCTTGACCATGCCGACGCTGGCGAGGTCGATGTGCTCGTCGACCTGCGGCGGCATGTCGGCCACCACAAGCAGCCGCGACACGCCGCCGTCGCGCACCGCGATCGCCTTGGCGCCGATCGCCATAAGCACGTCGTTCTGCGCCGTGCGCGACAGCGAGGTCGGTTCGCCCTGCACCAGCACGATCGATACGGCCGCGGCGGTACTCAGCCGCTCCTTGAGCCAGGCCAGCCGGTAGCTGGCGATCCAGGGCAGGAAGATGAGCACTTCGGCCAAAAGCACGAAAACGATGGTCAACAGCAGCAGTTTTGTCGACAGGCCGCGCGACAAGGGTACGCTGCGGACGGCGGCTGGCGCTGGTCCTGTCCCTTCTTCGGCTTGCGTGGTTTCGCTCATGCGGTCCTGTCTTCACAATCGCTTGATCAGCCCAGATTAGGCGATTGCGGCTTTTTTGCCAATTTCCCCCTTGGTCGGAGAGATATAATTGCCGCCGAAAGTGCGCATCCCGGGCCCGGCGACACCGGCCCGGCACCGGCCCGGCACCGGATTGACTTCCAAAACCCTTCTTTCTATAAGCCCGCTCACGCTCGGGCCATTCGTCCCGGCGCGGTTTCGATCGCGCCAAAGCCGGCCCGGCAAAGCTCCTGTTACAGAGTGACAGAATCAAGAAGGGCCGCACCCCGCGGTATTAAAACAAATGAAGCGTACCTACCAACCGTCCAAACTCGTCCGCAAACGCCGGCACGGTTTCCGTGCCCGCATGGCCACCAAGGGTGGTCGCGGCGTCGTCGCAGCTCGCCGCAACCGCGGCCGCAAGCGGCTCAGCGCCTGAGCGAGACAAGATCGTTGCCCGCAACCGGCAAGCCAGTGGGACAAAATCCCAAGCGGCTTCTGAAACGCGCGGAATTCCTGGCCGTCCGCCGTGGTGAAAAACGTCGCGGGCGGTTTTTCCTCGTCGAGGTCCTCGACCGCGGCGATGGCGGCGCGCCGCGCGTCGGCTACACCGTCACCAAGAAGGTCGGCAACGCGGTCGTGCGCAACCGCGTCAGGCGGCGGCTGAAAGAGGCCGTGCGCACCCATGCGGCCGATGACATGATGCCCGGCAATGATTATGTCATCGTCGGGCGCGATGATGCGCTCCGCGCCCCGTTCGGCCAGTTGAAGGTCGAACTCTCCCGCCGACTTCGCGGAACACGATAGGCCAAGGGCTCTCGATGGAAAACAACCGAAACTTCTTCATCACCATCGCGCTGTCGGTGCTGATCCTGACCCTGTGGCAGGTCTTCTACATGAACCCGCGCGTCGAACAGCAGCGCGAGGCGGCGCGCGTCGAGCAGCAGCGCGTGGAAGAGCAGAAGAAGGCGGCAGAGACAGCCAATCCGGGCGCGGCAACGCCGGCGCCGGCCGGCACCGCTCCCGGTGCCATCCCCAACGCGCCCGGCGGCGACACCGTCACCGCGGCCAGCCGCGACCAGGCGCTGGCGGCTTCGAAGCGCGTCAAGATCGATACGCCGAGCCTCGAAGGCTCGATCAACCTGACCGGCGCCCGTCTCGACGACCTCAAGCTCAAGCACTACACCGAAACCGTCGACAAGGATTCGCCCGAGATCGAACTGCTCAACCCTTCGGAGTTGCCCAGCGGCTACTTCGCCGAGATCGGCTTCGTCGGCAACGACAAGACGGGTACGGTACCGGGCGCGGATACGGTGTGGAACGTCGAAGGCAATCCGACGCTGACCCCGTCGACGCCGGTGACGCTGACTTACACCAGTGACAAGGGGCTGACCTTCAAGCGCACCTTCTCTGTGGACAGCGACTACATGTTCACCGTTTCCGACGAGGTGCGCAATTCGGGTTCGGCCCCGGTTACGCTGTCGAATTACGGCCGCGTCACGCGCTACGACAAGCCGGCAGTCGCCAGCACCTACGTGCTGCATGAAGGCCTGATCGGCTTCACCGGTGCGGAAGGCCTGCAGGAACACAAATACGCGTCCATCGAGAAGGACAAGGAAGTCAAGCCGGGCAAGTCGACGGACGGCTGGCTTGGCATCACCGACAAATACTGGGCGGTGACGGTGGTTCCGAGCGAGAAGCAGCCGTTCCAGCCGCGCTTCGGCTATTTCGTGGACGGCCGCCACCGCTACCAGTCCGACTTCCTCACCGACCCGATCAATGTCGAGGCCGGCCAGTCGGCAACCGTCGAGACCGAGGTCTTTGCTGGCGCCAAGGAAGTCGCCAAGATCAATGCCTATGCCGAAGACCGCCACATCAAGCGGTTCGACCTGCTGATCGACTGGGGTTGGTTCCACTTCATCACCAAGCCGATGTTCTGGCTCATCGACACGCTCTACAAATTCCTCGGCAATTTCGGCCTGGCGATCCTCGCCACCACCGTCATCGTCAAGGCCATCTTCTTCCCGCTCGCCAACAAGTCCTACGCGTCGATGGCGAACATGAAGAAGGTGCAGCCCAAGATGCTCGAGATCCGCGAGAAATACGCGGACGACAAGATGAAGCAGCAGCAGGCGATGATGGAGCTGTACAAGACCGAGAAGATCAATCCGCTCGCCGGCTGCTGGCCGGTGGCATTGCAGATCCCGGTCTTCTTCTCGCTCTACAAGGTGCTCTACATCACCATCGAGATGCGCCATGCGCCGTTCTTCGGCTGGATCCAGGATCTGGCCGCGCCCGATCCGACGTCGATCTTCAACCTGTTCGGCCTTGTTCCGATCACGCTTCCGCACATGCTGATGATCGGCGTCTGGCCGCTGATCATGGGCGTCACCATGTTCCTGCAGATGCGCATGAACCCGACGCCGCCGGATCCGACGCAGGCCGCCATCTTCACCTGGATGCCCGTCATCTTCACCTTCATGATGGCTGGGTTCCCGGCCGGGCTTGTCATCTACTGGGCCTGGAACAACACGCTGTCGATCCTCCAGCAAGGCGTGATCATGAAGCGCCAAGGCGCCAAGATCGAACTGTGGGACAATCTGCTGGCGCTGTTCCGCAAGAAACCGTCGCCAGCGGAATAAAGCCTCATTCTTCGCTAAAAGCCCGGTCGCCCGGGCTTTTTCTTGTGCGCCGGCATCGGTCCACGTCCGCCCGCGATGGGCGAAACTGCAAACGCGCGGCACCGTCCGATCCGGCAAATGCGCTTGTCCACCATCGAAGACTCGCTCCCGGGGCGATTGGTGCTATACGGCGGATTACGCTACTTTGACGAGGTGTGCGCCGACGCGGGACGCGTCCGCCAGCCAATTCCCGGACGAACCGCCATGACCGGACCCAATCCCGACATCAAGCACCCGATCCCGATGCACACGCGCGTCGGCTTCCTCAAGGCGCTGGTGAGCGCGCCCAACATCGAGATCGGCGACTTCACCTATTATGACGATCCGGAAGGGCCGGATAAATTCGCCGAGAAATGCGTGCTGCACCACTATTCCTTCATCGGCGACAGGCTGATCATCGGTAAGTTCTGCGCCATCGCCGAAGGTGCCCGCTTCATCATGAACGGCGCCAACCACGCCATGTCCGGTTTTTCGACCTATCCGTTCAACATTTTCGGCCATGGCTGGGAAAAGGGTTTCGACCCCGCCACATGGTCGAAGGAGGTGCGCGGCGACACGGTGGTCGGCAACGATGTCTGGATCGGCATGGAGGCAGTGATCCTGCCGGGGGTGCAAATCGGACATGGCGCCATCGTTGCGGCGAAGTCCGTGGTCACGCACGACGTGCGGCCCTATGCCATCGTCGCCGGCAACGCGGCCAAGGTCGTCAAGATGCGTTTCGACGACAGGACGATCCGGCGGCTGCTGGCGGTGGCTTGGTGGGATTGGCCGGTGGACAAGATCAGCCGCAACCTCGATGCCATCAGGGGCGCCGATATTTCTCTTCTGGAGACAGCAGCTTGAACGCTCAATACAGCACCACGATCGGCACGGACCTGTTTACCCGCGGGTGGATCTTCATCCGCGGTGTGCCCGCCATGAAGTTCCTGCCGCCGGAAGGGCCGCCGGAAATCGCCTTTGCCGGCCGCTCCAACGTCGGCAAGTCGTCGCTGATCAACGCTCTGGTCAACCAGAAGGGCCTGGCGCGCACCTCCAACACGCCAGGGCGCACGCAGGAACTCAATTATTTCGTGCCGGACGGATTTTCGGGGGAGGGCGCCGACCTGCCGCCAATGGCATTGGTCGACATGCCGGGCTACGGCTATGCCACCGCGCCCAAGGAAAAGGTCGACGATTGGACGAAGCTGGTCTTCGACTATCTCAAGGGCCGTGTCACGCTGAAGCGGGTTTATGTGCTGATCGACGCCCGCCACGGCATCAAGGCCAAGGACGACGAGGTGCTGTCGCTGCTCGACAAGGCGGCGGTTTCGTACCAGGTCGTGCTGACCAAGACCGACAAGATCAAGGCCGCCGGCGTGCCGCGGCTGATTGAGGAGACGCTTGCCAAGATCAAGAAGCGACCGGCGGCGTTTCCTTTCGTGCTGGCGACGTCATCGGAAAAGGCCGAGGGCCTGGAGGAGCTGCGCGCCGCGATCGTGCTCGCGGCCAATGGCGGCTAGCGGCACAAAAAGCCGGGTTAAGCCTTCGCCTCCAGGGCGATCATCTTGTGGCTTTCCTCCGCGGCAAGCATTTCGGTGCCATAGGCCTTCAGGAACATGTCGACGCCCGACCTGACGATATGGTCGATTTCGTCCTGGTTCGGAGCCTTGGCGCGATAGGCGAAGATGCACTGCCGGAAAAGACCGGCCAGGCAGAGTTCTGTGAACTGATAGGCGGCAAGGTCGACATCGTCGATCTTGAGCAGGCCACGGTCGATGGCGGCCTTGAGGAAGGTCACGACCTTGTCGTGGCCGCGTTTGGGGCCGCGTTCGTAAAACCGCGCGCCCATGTCGGGTATCCTGTCGGAGGCGCCGATCACCGTGCGCTGGGCCTGGATGACCTTGGCCGAGGTGATCTTCATGGACAGGACCTTGCCGAATTTCACCAGCGTCTCGCGCAGGTCGTCGGCACGGTCGAGCACGTCATACATGTTCTTGAAGATCGTGCCGCGTTCTTCCTCGATCAGCGCCTCGAAGAGCTCTTCCTTGTTGGCGAAGTAGACATAGATGGTGCCTTTCGAAACGCCGGCTTCCCGCGTGATGTCGTTCATCGAGGCCGCCTCGAAGCCCTTGTCGATAAAGACCCGGCGGGCGCCATCGATGATCTGGCTGCGCTTGACCGGATCCTGTCCGGCTGCCGGGCGGCCGCGGCGCAAGCCGTCCAGCAGGTCGCCGCAATTGTCGTTTTCGACGTCGGGCGTTGTGTCGGCCATTAAAGTCACACCTCGAAAATAATTCGAACCAAGCGGTTCGATTGCCTCTTGATATGGTCCTCTTTAGGCGCTATGTCAACGGCCGGATCGAACCGAACGGTTCAGTATTATAACTTAGAGAGATGTCATGTCCTCGAACGCGCCGTCCACCGCCGAAGTCCGTCCTTTCCCCAACGCCAAGGTCGCCCCGGCGACGGAAGCACCGGAAGTTCCCGTCCAGCCAGTCGCCGCGCCGCCTCTGGCGGAAACTCCGGCGAAGAAAAAGCGTTCCGTGCGCTCCTTCCTGCTGCCGGTCATCGGCGTCGCCCTGCTCGGCGCCGGCGCCTGGTACGGCTATGATTACTGGACCACCGGCCGTTTCATGATTTCGACCGACGACGCCTATGTCCAGGCCGACATGGCTTTCATTTCGCCCAAGATCTCCGGCTATGTCGATCAGGTCAAGGTCAGCGAGAACCAGCAGGTCAAGGCCGGCGATCCGCTGCTGACGGTCGATGACGGCGATTACAAAATAGCGGTCGCCCAGGCCGAGGCGCAGATCGCCACGCTGGCCAAAACGCTCGATCGCATCGATGCGCAGACCAAGGCGGCACAGGCCTCCTTGCAGCAGGCGCAGGCCGCCAAGACCGCCGACCAGGCCGCTGCGGCCAATGCCGCGCGCGCCCAGCAGCGCGCCGCGCAACTGCTCAAGACCCATGTCGGTACGCAGGCGCAACTCGACGACGCCCAGACGGCGCTCGACCAGGCCAACGCCGCTCTCGTCGGCGCCGACGCGCAGATCGCCGCAGCACAGGCCAATATCGGCGTGCTGGAGGCGCAGCGTGCTGAATCGGCAAGCACGCTGGCATCCTTGCAGCTCAGCCGCGACAAGGCCGCGCGCGACCTGTCCTTCACGGTGCTCAAGGCGCCCTATGACGGCGTTGTCGGCAACCGTTCCGTCGAGCAGGGCGACCTCGTCAGCCCCGGCCAGAAGCTCGCCGTCATCGTGCCGATGAACAAGCTCTACATCGTCGCCAACTTCAAGGAGACCCAGCTTGCCCGGCTGGTGCCCGGCGAAAAGGTCAGGATTTCGGTCGATGCCATCGACGGCGAGCCCATCGAGGGCACTGTTTCCTCGCTGGCGCCGGCCTCGGGTGCCGTGTTCTCGCTGCTGCCGCCGGAAAATGCCACCGGCAATTTCACCAAAGTGGTGCAGCGCGTCCCGGTCCGCATCGACGTGCCGGCCGATGCGCTGAAGAGCGGCAGACTGCGTGCCGGCTTAAGCGTCGTTGTCGCCGTCGACAGCCGCACCGCGCCGGCCGCGATCAACTGAGCGCGCTCCGGGGAGCAACGCCATGGCCACCGCAACCCTGACCGCAGGAGCGCCGCCGGCGAGGCCGGCTGTGCCTGACACCATCTCGACGCGGCGCGTCATAGCCTTCCTGGCGATGGTGTTCGGCATGTTCATGGCCATCCTGGACATCCAGATCGTCTCGGCCTCGCTGGCCGAGATCCAGGCTGGCCTGAGCGCCAGTTCCGACGAGATCCCTTGGGTGCAGACGGCCTATCTGATCGCCGAGGTGGTCATGATCCCCCTGTCCGGCTTTCTCAGCCGGATGCTGTCGACGCATGTTCTGTTCACAATTTCGGCGGCGGGTTTTACCGCCGCAAGCGCGCTCGCCGCGACCGCCACCAACATCGACCAGATGATCGTTTACCGCGCCATCCAGGGTTTTATCGGCGGCGGCATGATCCCCAGCGTCTTTGCGGCCGCCTTCACCATCTTCCCGCCGTCGCGCCGTGCCGTCGTTTCGCCGATGATCGGCCTGGTGGCCACCCTGGCGCCCACCATCGGTCCGACCGTCGGCGGCTATATCAGCCACGCAATGTCCTGGCACTGGCTGTTCCTCGTCAATGTCGTGCCCGGCATTCTGGTGACGACGGCGGCCTGGTCGCTGATCGACTTCGACAAGCCCAACCTCAAGCTGTTCTCGAAGTTCGACTGGTGGGGCCTTGCCGGCATGGCGGCGTTCCTCGGCTGCATGGAATATGTGCTCGAGGAAGGCCCGAACAATGATTGGCTGCAAGATCAGGCGGTGTTCATCTGCGCCGTCGTCATGACCTTCGGCGCGGTGCTGTTCTTCTGGCGGGTGTTCACCGCCGAGGAGCCGATCGTCGATCTCAAGGCGTTCAGCAATATCAACTTCGCCTTCGGCTCGCTGTTCTCCTTCGTCATCGGAATCGGCCTCTACGGTCTCACCTATCTCTACCCCGTGTTCCTCGGACGCATCCGCGGCTACGATTCCATGATGATCGGCGAGGCACTGTTCGTCAGCGGCCTGGCGATGTTCTTCACCGCGCCGGTCTCGGGCATCCTGTCGAACAAGATGGACCCGCGCCTGATGATGATGATCGGCTTCTTCGGCTTCGCCACCGGAACCTGGTGGATGACGCATCTGACCGCCGACTGGGATTTTTACGAGCTGCTCATCCCGCAGATCCTGCGCGGCTGTTCGATGATGCTGTGCATGGTGCCGATCAACAACATCGCGCTCGGCACGCTGCCGCCCGAGCGGCTGAAGAATGCGTCGGGCCTGTTCAACCTGACCCGCAATCTCGGCGGTGCCGTCGGCCTCGCCCTGATCAACACGGTGCTGATCGACCGCAACGCCTTCCACTATGCAAGGCTCTCCGAGCACGTGCAGTGGGGAAGTGCGGCCGCGCAGCAGAAGCTTCAGAACATGACGCTCAATTTCGAGCAGACCGCCGGCCTGGACGCGGCCAGCGCGGCGATCTCGAAATTGTCGGGCATGGTCCAGCAGCAGGCGGCGCTGCTGTCCTTCATGGACGTGTTCTACATGCTGACGGTGCTGTTCGCGACGCTTGGCCTGTTCACCATGATGATCCGCAAACCGGCGGCCGTCGGCGGTGGTGGCGGCGGGCACTGACACCAGGGCAATACCGGAGAAACGATTTGCGTCCTGAATCGCGCTGGAAGCAAGGAAACACGGGCAGCCGTTTCGGGAAGCTCCTCCAGTCCACGCCCGAAATGACTGACCGCTAAAAAACTCCGGGTCGCAAGCCCGGAGTTTTTTCATATCGCAGCCGCATGGTCTCAGGCTGTGGCGGGCTTGAAGCTCAGCGCCACGCCGTTGATGCAGTGACGCAGCCCGGTCGGCGGCGGGCCGTCGTCGAAGACATGGCCCAGATGGCCGCCGCAGCGGCGGCAGTGGACTTCGGTGCGAGTCATGCCGAGCGACCGGTCCTGCGTCTTGCCGACGGCGTTGGCGATCTCCTGCCAGAAACTCGGCCAGCCGGTGCCGGAATCGAACTTCGTCTCGGAGGAGTAAACCGGCAGGTCGCAGCCGGCGCAGGCGAAGACGCCCTTGCGGTGCTCGTTGAGCAATGGGCTGGTGCCGGGATATTCGGTGCCTTCCTTGCGCAGCACGTCGAAGGCCGCGGGAGACAGGATCGCGCGCCATTCGGCATCGGTCTTGGTGACTTCGAAGGTCTCCGCCGCACGTGCATCCTGCGATCCGCCCATGCGCAGCAGAGATGCCGTGCCGGCGACCACGCCGATGGCGGCGGCGCCGCTCAAGAGAAAGTCGCGACGGTTCATGGCCAATCCTCCTGCTATCTGTTTGCCACATTCAACGCTCGGCTGAAAATCAAAAGCCGTTGAGGGCCGAACGTTACCCGCACCAGCCTCCTGGATGGAGCCACAGTGCGGAGCGGACGCCTGCCGGCGCAACGCGTGTACGAAGTCGCGCACCGGCAGGAGAGCCTTGCTGCCTGTTCGCCGGCAGCGAGCCGTATGTTACATCTTCGGCAAAAGAACCTTGTCGATGACGTGGATGACGCCATTGGACTGCCTGACGTCGGCAATCGTCACATGGGCGACATTGCCGTTCTCGTCTGTGACGGTGACCTTGCCCTTATCGGCCTTGAGCGTCAGCTCGCAGCCGCCGGCGGTCTTGACTACATGCGCGCCGCCATCGGCCTTGGCCATCTTGGCGACGTCGGCGGCCATCGCTTTCGCCGCGATCACATGGCAGGTCAGGACCTTGGTCAGCTTGTCCTTGTTCTCGGGCTTGAGCAGCGTTTCGACCGTGCCGGCCGGAAGTGCTGCAAAGGCCTCGTTGGTGGGAGCGAAGACGGTGAAGGGCCCGGCGCCCTGCAGCGTGTCGACCAGGCCCGCTGCCTTGACGGCAGCGACCAGCGTCGTGTGGTCCTTCGAATTGACGGCGTTCTCGATGATGTTCTTCTTGGCGTACATGGGTGCGCCCCCGACCATCGGATTGGCGGCATAGGCGATGGTGCCGAGCGCTGAGAGGCCGATCGTACCGGCGAGCAAAAGGGTGGCGAATTTACGCATGATGTAAGTCTCCTCGGGTTGTTTTCCCCATCATTGGGAACGCGAGGAGATACGGGCCATGAAAAACTTAGTTTCGCTTTCTATGAAAGAATTCTTTTCTTCCGAATGAGGTCCAGTGATTTCGGTGGATAGGCTGATCCAACCGCGGGAATTTGGTCCGCGGTTATCCATGCAAAAATAGACTTCACTATTTTGAAAGGCGACGGTCCGGGCGGGGAGCCATCAGATGCCCTTCAGGTCGCCTGCCGCGACCACCGGTCCCGTCGGCTGGCCGGTCGGCGAACCGCCTGAAGGCTCGAGGCTGACCGCCAGCACGGCGCCCTGCGCAAGTTTCTGCTGCACGGCCGGCGAAACCGTCACATGCGCAGCCTTCCCGGCCGGGATGACGCCCATCGAAACCGGCGCGTTCTTGCCCACGATCACCCACAGTTCGAAGTCCTTGCCGGAGGCCCGCTCACCGGAAACGTGCGACAGGCCGACTTCATGATGCGCCGCGTCATAGACGACGAGGTATCTGACGTCGCTGCCTTCGGCGGCCAGCGAGGCGACAAGCTGTGGTTGTTGGAGCGGTGGGTTGATGAAAGGCAAGGCGATGTAGATCGCCAGCGCCGCGATGGCGGCGGCGGCAAGGCCGCGCCAGAAGGCAAGGCTCGACCATAGGCCGGCGCGAGGCTGCGAGGCGAACAGCCGGCGATCGATCGCCTCCTTGACCCTGATCGGAGGTTCTGTCCCGGAATAGGCGACGGCCAAGGGCGAAAAATGGGCCTCCCAGGCATTGACAAGCCGAGCGAATGCGGCGTCGCCATCGATGCGGCGGGACGCAATCTGGCGTTCTTCCGCTGTCAGGACGCCAAGAACGTATTCGGCGGCGAACAGGTCGTCGCCTCCACGTTCCGGTCCGTCGTCGTCTACCAGCGTCATCTTTCCAGACACTCTCTGAGCTTCAGCAGGCTGCGCCGCAGCCAGGTTCGCATCGTGTTCAGCGGCACGCCATGGCGCTCCGCCAGTTCGGCATAGCTCTCGCCGTTCAGATAGGCGCCCCGGACAGCCGCTGCCCGGCCCTTCTCCAATTCCTCGAGACAATGGTAGATGCGCTCGGACTCGCCACCTGCCACGGTCATGGCCTCCGGTCCCGGCGCCGGATCGGCCACATCGAGCGCGGCATCGATATAGGCGGCAGGTTCCCGCCGCGCCCTGATACGATCGATCGCATGGTTGCGCGCGATGGCCACCAGCCAGGAAATCGGGCTTAGATCCGAGACGGCGAAACGGTCCGCCTTCGTCCATATCTTGACGAAGACCTCCTGAAGCGCCTCTTCGGCATCTCCCCGGTCCTTCAATACACGAAGGCAGACACCGAAAAGTTTCGCGCTGGTCTGCCGGTACAGCAGATCGAACGAAGCCCGGTCCTTCATCGAAGTCCGGACAATCAGATTGCTGATCTCCTGTGGCGTCATGTCGGCAAATTAGGGGATTGCGATGTATTTGCAACGGCGCAAATTTCCGTACACCCAAAGCTTTCCGCACCGCGCCGCACTCGTTCCATCGCTCGATTGCCAACGGATTGGCCGCTGGTTACCTTGCCTGGATCGGGGGAGCGCGCATGTCGGTCGAACGAGTGCTGTGGGAAGAAGACGCCACCGGCCTTGCCACGTTGGTGCGCAAGGGCGAGGTTTCGCCGGTCGAACTGGTCGACGCGGCGATCGCGCGCGCCGAGGCCAGCCGGCCTGAAATCAATGCCACGGCCGAGACACTCTACGATGCGGCGCGCAGCCGGGCGAAGGGCATCGATCGTTCCCTACCGCTGGCCGGCGTGCCCTTCGCCATCAAGGATCTCGGCATCGCCATCAAGGGCGTGCCGTCGCATGGCGGCAGCCGCATCCCCGCCTGGGTGCCCGAGGTCAGTTCGGTGCTGACCGAACGCTATCTCGCCGCCGGACTGATACCCATCGTCACCTCGACATCGCCCGAACACGGGCTGCGGCTGATGACCGAATCAAAAGCCTTCGGCATCACCCGTAATCCCTGGAACACCGGCCACACCAGCGGCGGCTCGTCCGGCGGCGCTGCGGCACTGGTCGCCGCCGGCGTCGTGCCGGTGGCGCATGCCTCCGATGGCGGCGGCTCGATCCGAGTGCCTTCTGCCTGCACCGGGCTGGTCGGCCTCAAGACCTCGCGCGGCCGCATCCCGCTGTCGCCATTGGTGAGCGAAAGCTGGTACGGCATGGTGGTCGACCATGCCGTCACCCGCTCGGTGCGCGATTGCGCCCTGCTGCTTGACCTCACCCATGGTCCCGACCCGCTCGCGCCCTATACCGCGCCGCCGCCGAAGGGTGCGTTCGCCGCGGCTGCCGCGCGCGATCCCGGCAAGCTCAAGCTCGCAATGTACCGGACCTCTCCGCTTGGCCTGCCGATTTCGGCCGAGACGCTGAAAGCGCTCGATACCGCGGTGGCGCTCGCTCGCGAGGGCGGCCACAGCGTCGAGGAAATCGATTTGCCCTCCATCGGTCGCGACTTCTTCGCCGATTTCTGCAGAACGGTTGCCTCGGCCGTCGCAGGCATGTTGCGGGCCGAGGCGGTGCGCATCGGCCGCACCGTCACCGGCGACATCGAGCGCGCGACGCGGGTGCTCGGCCGATTGGGCGAAATGGTCTCGGCCGGCGAGACCTATGCAGGCTTGCAGCGGCTGCATGCCGCCTCGCGGCAACTGATTGCGGAGACGGCGCGTTACGACGCCGTGCTGATGCCTGTTATCGCCCACCCGCCGCTCGCTTGCGGCGCGATGGACCCGAAGGGCGCCGACGAGCTCATCGAGAACATGCTCGACAAGCTTCGCCTCACGGCGCTGCTCAGGATCGAACCGCTGTTCGGCCAGCTGATGGACAAGAGCCTGTGGTTCACTCACTGGCCGGCGATCCAGAATGTCAGCGGCCAGCCCTCCATTGCGTTGCCCATCCACGTCACCGAAGCCGGCCTGCCGCTTGGCATCCAGGCCGCGGGCCGCCCCGGTGACGAGGAGACGCTTTTGTCCCTGGCCGCGCAGATGGAGAAGATCTCCGGTTGGCTTGGCCGCAGGGCGCCGCTTATGGTGCCTTAAGTGATGACGAGGTCGTGAGCCGCCCGAATATGACAGCAAAGCCGTTTGCGGCCCGCGTCAATTCCCGCTAAGACGCCGCCGTCTTTACCTGATGCATGTCGCCAAAAATGCGCAGCGGTTTTGGGGCAACGACAGGCATGAAATCAAAAGCCAGGGAACCACGCCGATGACGGACATCGCCGCCACCGCCGAAATGCAGGCCGCCCTGCTGTCGCGGGCGCTGCCCTACATGCAGCGCTACGAGAACAAGACGGTGGTGGTGAAATATGGCGGCCACGCCATGGGCGACAGCGAACTCGGCAAAGCCTTCGCGCGCGACATCGCGCTGTTGAAACAGTCCGGCGTCAACCCGATCGTCGTCCATGGCGGCGGGCCGCAGATCGGCGCCATGCTCAACAAGATGGGCATTGAATCCAAATTCGAGGGCGGCCTGCGCGTCACCGACCAGAAGACGGTCGAGATCGTCGAGATGGTGCTGGCGGGCTCTATCAACAAGGAGATCGTCGCGCTCATCAACGCCGAGGGCGAATGGGCGATCGGCCTGTGCGGCAAGGACGGCAACATGGTGTTCGCCGAAAAGGCGCGCAAGACCATGATCGACCCGGACTCCAACATCGAGCGCGTGCTCGATCTCGGCTTCGTCGGCGAGCCGGTCGAGGTCGACCGCACGCTGCTCGACCTTCTGGCGCGCTCCGAGATGATCCCGGTGCTGGCACCTGTGGCGCCCGGCCGCGATGGTCACACCTACAACATCAATGCCGATACCTTCGCCGGCGCCATCGCCGGCGCCTGCAAGGCCTCGCGTCTTCTGTTCCTCACCGATGTGCCGGGCGTGCTCGACAAGGACAAGAAGCTGATCGACGAGCTGACGGTCGCCGAGGCCAAGGCGCTGATCAAGGACGGCACGGTGTCGGGCGGCATGATCCCGAAGGTCGAGACCTGCATTGAGGCGATCGAGCGCGGCGTCGAAGGCGTCGTCATCCTCAACGGCAAGACGCCGCATTCGGTGCTGCTTGAACTGTTCACCGAGCACGGCGCCGGCACGCTGATCGTGCCCTGATATTTGTGGGCTGTCGCGCCCGGCGCTAATCCGGCAGAGCGGCGACCGCCACGATCTCGATGACGAGATCGGGATGCGCAAGTGCGGCAACCCCGATTACCTCCGAGGGCGGCGGATTGTTGTAGCTGCAGTGCTTCGGGCAGTGCGCGGCGAAGAATTCGTCCATGACGTCCAGCCGGAAATTGGGGGAACTCAGAACGCCGCCGTCCGGAAATGGTCCTTTGATATATTGGGTGATCTTGACGAGATGCTCGAGCGAGCTGCCAAGCTCCTCCAGGTCCGATTTGATGGTCGTCAAAATGGAGCGCCATTGCGTCGCCGCGTCCCCGACGGCGCCACCTTTGCCCGTCGACGGGTCGTAATTTTCGGCCGTGCCCGTATTGCCGGCGAGAAAGACATAGCCCCTGGCGCCGCTGACGACGGTGCCTTTTCCCCAAGGCATCAGCCGGCCCTCTTTCGTCTTTTTATGGGTGACAAGCTGCATCTCTTCCTCCTGCCGGACACCTCTGCTTCCAGGAAGTAGCGCGCAGCCTGATAACGGCCAGCGTGAAAAAGTCAGGCGCGGTGCGAATGCATGGCCGCGAGCACGGCAGGTTTCCATGCCGTCCGTTCGAACACCATCGATTGCTCTTCCGCGTCTGTGGCGCGCTCCGGAAATCGGCCATCTTTCATCCGGCCATCGCGCGTCAGAAATCCCCAGACTCGCGGACCAGAGCCGCCGTCCATCTCCGTATACCAGCGCATGGAGAACGAGCTTCATGGCGGGACCTCTTCATGGGTGATCCGCCCATGCTGGCCGGCGCAATCACCGCCGCAGATGTCCGAGCGGCACGTGGCCGGGTCCCTTGATGTTCTGCAGCACGAGCTGCGTGTGGACGTCGCGCACACCGTCGAGCCGCATCAGCCGGTGCATGACGAAGGCGTTGAGTTCGTCGACCGACGGCACCATGACATGCAGCAGGAAGTCGTGGTCGCCGGTCATCGTCCAGCAGGATGATACCTCGTCCATGCGCTGGACCGCGGCGATGAAACTCTCGGGCGAACCGTCGCTGTGGCTGACCAGCCGCACCTGGATGAACACCTCGACCGTCAGGCCGACGGCACGGCGGCTGAGCACGGCGGCAAAGCCCTTGATGATGCCGGCCTCCTGCAGCGCCTCGAAGCGCCGCGCGCAAGGTGTCGTCGACAGGCCGATCTCCTGCGCCAGTTCGGAGACCGGCTTGCGTCCGTCGCGCTGGAGGATATCGAGCATCTTGATCTCGAAATCGTCGAATTGAGGCATTTTCACTCCGCTATGGCATATTCCGAGTGGATGTTATCCAAAAATCCTCATTCCGGCCATCACCAAAACCGATTTGCCTCCGCAAGTCCGGTTAACTTCGGGCACATCCGGAATTCAAGATTGGCGAGGAGAAAACCATGACGACAATGAGCGTTGCCGAATATGCCCGCGACTGCGCGGCTCAAGGGTTGCGCGGCGACTACTCGGTCTGCCGTGCCGATTTCACCGTGGCGCAAGGCTATGACTACAGCGCCGAGGAACAGGCGGTCTGGCGCACACTGTGCGACCGCCAGACGAAACTGACGCGCAAGCTCGCCCACCATTCCTATCTCGACGGCGTCGACAAGCTCGGCCTGCTCGACCGCATCCCGGACTTCGACGAAGTCAGTGCCAAGTTGCGTAAGCTGACTGGCTGGGAGATCGTCGCCGTGCCAGGGCTCATCCCGGCCGCGCCCTTCTTCGACCATCTCGCCAGCCGCCGTTTCCCCGTCACCAACTGGCTGCGGACGCAGCAGGAGCTCGACTACATCGTCGAACCCGACATGTTCCATGATTTCTTCGGACATGTGCCTGTGCTGTCGCAGCCGGTCTTCGCCGACTTCATGCAGATGTATGGCCAGAAGGCCGGCGACATCATCGCGCTGGGCGGCGACGAAATGATCAGCCGGCTCTACTGGTACACGGCCGAATACGGCCTCATGCAGGAGAGTGGTCAGCCGCTGAAGGCCTTCGGCGCCGGCCTGATGTCATCCTTCACGGAGTTGCAGTTCGCGGTCGAAAGCAAGGATGCGCACCATGCGCCTTTCGACCTGGAAACGGTGATGCGCACGGGCTACGAAATCGACAAGTTCCAGCGCGTCTATTTCGTGCTGCCGTCCTTCGACGCGCTGCGCGACACATTCCAGACCGCCGATTTCGCGGCGATCGTCGCTCGCCGCATGGGCGAGCCCGCACTCGACCCGGCGACTGTGTAGCCGGATTTGGATGGGCAGGGGCGAGCGAAACCTCGCCCTTCCTACAGTGCGGCATAGATGTTGCGATTGAACTTCGTCTCCATCACCACATGCGATGCGGTTTTGACGATGCCGCTGATTTCATTCAGCGCATTCACTTCCCGGTTCAGCTTCTCGAGCGTCTCGGCCGCGACATGGATGATCAGGTCCCACTCGCCGGCTATGGCATAGACCGCCTGGATCGAAGGCATCGCCTTGATCTTCCTGGAGACGTCCGGGTAGCTCTTGTTGTTCAGGGCGGCGAAGGTGAAACAGTGGACGGAATTCTGCGCCGCCTCCTTGGTCAGCCGCACCGCGTAGCCTTCGATGACCCCGCCCGCCTCGAGCTTTTGTATGCGCTCCTGCAAGGCAGTCCGGGATACGCCGAGCTGACGCGCCAGTGATGCGACCGGCTCACGCGCGTTCTTCTGCATCAGCGCGAGCAGCTGGCGATCTTTTTCGGTCAATTCCACAATCAATCCTCTCCTTCGATCCGCCCTGGAACCCGTCCAATCGCTCGGCGCGATCCTATCGGCTGAACCACCGCCGCGACAATCCTCAGGAACCGCCGGTGCAGGCTGCGCAAGGCGCAAATATCCGGCATTTTGCCGCCTCACGGCACGTAATGACTGCATGGCTGCCATTATCCGGCATTTCGCCGGGTGGAACCCTGCTTTTCGCGACCTGAGTGTCAACTGTCACAAACGCCAGTCCATGAGGGGGAACAGCTTCGGCTGCGATGGACGCAAATCGACACCGAGCCGCGTTGGACTTGCATCCGCAAGCCGAACGCCACGGTACGCCGCGGAGACGTCGCGGACGAGGCCGATCGAAACAACCACTGGTGCCCGACGCAGGTACCGTCATTTCAGCTGCATCCATAAGGGAGGATAACTTTGAAGAAACTGCTCGATTTCGCCATTCTTGCCGTCGCGACATTCGCGATCACGACGGCGGCCATGGCCGGAGAAACTTTGGATCGCGTCACGTCGAAGAAGGCGATGGTCGTCGCCACCAACGCCGCCTGGCCGCCGCAAAGCTTTCTCAATGACAGCAACGAGCTCGCCGGCTTCGACATCGATGTCTCGCGCGAGATCGGCAAACGGCTGGGGGTCGAGGTCTCGTTCGAGACGCCCGACTGGGCGACCCTGACCGGCGGCCGCTGGCAAGGGCGCTACGACCTCGGCGTCGGCTCGGTCACGCCGACCAAGGCCCGTTCCAAGGTGATCGATTTTGTCGGCATCTATTACTACAGCCCCTATGTCTACGTCGTGCACAAGGACAGCACCGCGAAGTCGGTCGCCGATCTCAACGGCAAGGTGATCGGCGTCGAGACGGCCACCACCTCGGAGGATTTCATCCGCCGCAAGCTTGAGATCGACGCGCCCGGCCTGCCTCCCGTCGAATACAAGCTGGAGCCCGGCGAGATCCGCACCTTCGCCGATTCCATGCTTCCCTTCGATGACCTGCGGCTTGGCGACGGCGTTCGCCTGAATGCCGTGATCGCGCCGGAGCAGACGGCGCAGAACGCCATCAAGAACGGCTATCCCGTGAAGATCCTCGAAGGGGAATATGCCTTCCGGGAACCGCTCGTGGTCATCGCCGAGAAGAACGATCCCGAGTGGACCGCAAAGGTTTCGGGCATCATCGCCGAGCTGAAGAAGGACGGCACGCTCGCCGCGCTGACCACGAAATGGTACGGCAAGGACTACAGCGCCAAATGACGTTGGATTGCCCGCCGGCCGCCGCTCGGCGACCGGCGGGCATCACGTGTCAGATGCCGGAGCGGTGCAGCGTTTGAAACAATCGCCACCCCTCTCTAAACCTTTGTTCTTGCGCAATTCCCCAGGGAAAAGCGCTACGCGCTTTTCCTGACGAGCGGGATGCAGTTGAAAGTCGCCGATGGCCTATCCGGACACCTACTACGCCCGCACCATGATCGACCGGAAGATCAGGCCCCCGCTCCGCGGCGAGGCGCACTGTGACGTGGCCGTCGTCGGCGGAGGACTGGCCGGCCTGACCACGGCGTTGCAGCTGTCGCGTTCCGGGCTGCGCGTCGCCGTGCTCGAAGCCCAGGTCGTCGGTTTCGGCGCCTCCGGCCGCAATGGCGGCTTCGTCACGCCTGGCTTCGCCACCGGCGGCGACACCATTGCCGCGCGCGTCGGCAAGGAGGCCGCGCGGCAACTGCACCGGCTGTCGATCGAGGGCGTCGAATTCGTGCGTCACACCATCGAGGCGCTCGACATATCGGCCGCCACGCCGCGCGACGGGCTGGTCAGCGTCCTGCGCTACGACGATGGCGACGCGCTCAAGGCCTATGCCGACCAGACGGCGCGCGACCACGGATACGAGCTTCAATATCTGCGCAGAGAAGACGTCCGTTCGGTGCTTAAATCGGCTCGCTACTATCAGGGCCTGCGCGACCCGAAAGCCTTTCACATCCATCCGCTTAATTATCTGCGTTCCGTGGCCGATGAGATCGAGCGGCTTGGCGGCAGCATCCATGAGAGCTCCGAAGTCGTGCAATGTGATCTGTCGGGGCCGCAAAAGATGCTGCGCACGCGAGAGGGCACGCTTCGGGCAACTCGCGTCGTGGTGGCTACCGGCGGCTACACCGGCCCGGTATTCACCCAACTCCACCGCGCCTTCCTGCCCATCGCGACCTATGTGATGGTTTCCGAGCCGGCGCCGCGCCTGATCGCGCAAGCCGTTGCGACCACGGACGCGGTCGGCGACAACCGGCGGGCCGGCGACTATTATCGGCTGGTCGATGGCGGCAATCGCCTTCTGTGGGGCGGGCGCATCACCACGCGCGCCGCTTCTGCCTACGCGCTGGCGCGCGAATTGCGCCGCGAGATGATCGGTACCTATCCGCAGCTTGCGGACCTCAAGACCGAACTGGCCTGGTCCGGATTGATGTCCTATGCCCGTCACCTGATGCCCCAGATCGGCGAATTGCAGCCGGGCGTCTGGTATTGCACGGCTTTCGGCGGCCATGGTCTCAACACCACGGCCATCGCCGGAAAAATCGTTGCGGAAGGCATTCTGGGCGTTTCGGACCGGTACCGGCAGTTCGCGCCATTCGGATTGAGCTGGGCCGGCGGCGCCGCCGGCCTGGCGGCCGCGCAACTCACCTACTGGAAATTGCAGGCGCAGGACTGGTGGCGAGAACGTCATGCCGCCACGAAAGACAAGGTGACGGCATGATCGGCAGGCTGATGCTCTTCTATCCGGGGATCACCCGCCGCGCAGCGGGGGCGCTCGTGCTGGCGCTGTTGGCCGCCGGCCTTTACGCGATGGGCATCAAGTCAAGCTGGATCGGCTCGGTGATTCCAGTCGCATCCGGCTGGCTGCAGGCCAACCCTGCCCTGTCGCGCGCGCTTTCCGCGGTGCTGATCGCGCTCATTGTGCTGGTGAATTGCAAGCTGCTGCTGCTTTTGCCCCGGCGGCAGCAGATCGTCGGCGTCTGGATCGAACTGTTCGTGCTCCTGATGCTGTTCTTCTATTCCTTCGACCTTTCGCTTGCCTTCATCGCCAGGAAGATCGGCTTCCTGATCACCCAGGGCGTCACCACCACGCTCTACATTTCGGCGATCTCGATCCTGATCGCGACAGCCATCGCACTTGTCGGCGCGATCGCCAAACTGACCGGAAACGGCATTGTGTACGGGCTGGCCACTTTCTACACCTCGTTGTTCCGCGGCCTTCCTTTGCTGATGCAGATCTACATCATCTATCTCGGCCTGCCGCAGGTCGGTTACGTGATCGGCGCGGTGCCGGCCGGCATTCTGGCGTTGTCGCTGTGTTATGGCGCCTACATGACCGAGATCTTCCGCGCCGGCATCGAAAGCATTCCGCGCGGACAGAGCGAAGGCGCCACCGCGCTTGGACTGAGCCCCGGCCAGACCATGGCGCTGGTCATCCTGCCGCAGGCCATGCGCGTCATCATCCCGCCGACCGGCAACCAGTTCATCGCCATGCTGAAGGACTCGTCCCTGGTGTCGGTCGTCGGCGTCTGGGAGATCATGTATCTCGCCCGCACCATGGGCCAGACGGAGTTCCGCCATATCGAGATGTTGATCACCGCCTCGATGATCTACTGGATCCTGTCGATCACGCTGGAGTTCGGCCAGGCCTATCTCGAACGGCGTTTTGGCCGGTCGGAGCGGCGGGCGTAGGACAATTCCAGGAAAGCTGCGTCGCCGCCGTGCCGGTGCGCATCTCCACGGCTTTTAAGCCGCTCCGGCGGCCGCGCCATTATGTGACGCGGCTTTGCCGGGATGAGATGATTTAGTGGGGACTGCGGAACCCTCAGGCGGCGACCACCTTGCCGAGATGCTCGCCGAGCCGGCAGGCCAACGCCGTGATCGTCGTCGTCGGGTTGCATTGGCCCGAGGTGCAGAACACCGAGGAGCCGCCGACATAGAGATTGTCCATGCCGTGCACCTTGCAATTGGCATCCACGACGCTCGTGGCGACATCGGTGCCCATGCGCGTGCCTCCCATGTGGTGGTGGCCGGCCGTCTCCTCGTCCGTCGGGTAGTCGCCGCCGTTCGAAATCCAGTCGGCTATACGCACCCGGCCCAGATTCTTCTGGGCTAGCGTCGTCCCGAAAAGCCTCAGCCCTTCGAGCAGCGTGCGGCGTTCCAGGTCCGATTTCTTCCAGTGCAGCTCGATGCGCGGCACGCCGGCGTGGTCGACCACGGTCTTCGACAGCTCGACCCGGTTCGAGGCCAGCGGCGCCTGCTCCCAGGCTACATAGAGTTGGGCCGCGCAGCGCAGGTTCTGGTTGAGCCTGCCCGATAGCCACTCCGCCATGTTGGGCGCCGTACAGGCGAGATCCGCGATCAGGTCCTTGACGCCGGGATAGGGCGTCTCGATCAGCCTGATGCCGAAATTCATGATCCGCAGCCGCTCCATCGCGGCCGGCATCGGCGAGAAGAAGGCCTCGTTCACCGCATCGACCTCGAATGCGCCATAGTCGGCCAGGATGGCGTTGCCGCCCTGGAAGGTCGGGTGTTCCATCCAGTAGCGGCCAAGTGCCGTCGCGTTCGGCACGACGCCGCCATCGGAGCGCTGGTTCGACCATAAAAGCAGCCGCGAATTCTCCAGCCCGCCGGTACAAACGATGAAATAGTCGGCGCTGAAGAAGCCGGCATCCTGCCCCTGCGACCACAGCCTGGCGCCCGTCACGCGTCTGCCGTCGCCGGCAAGCTCGGTGGCACAAGTGTTGAGCACGACAGCGATGTTCCTGCTCTTGTCGAGCTCGTCGGCGTATTTTTCAGCGAAGCGCACGGCACCGCTCTTGATCAGCTGCACCCAGCGGATGTCGTCCGAGACCGGCGCGTCCGGCCGGAAATCCGGCAGTTCCAGGATGTCGCGCACTTCGCCCAGATACGGTTCGATGTCGCTGCGCCGGATCGGCCAGCCCGTGTCCGGCACCCACGCCTTCGGCTCGAAATCCTGTTTGTCGAGCACGCGGCACCAGCCGGCCCAGTGGTTCGAGCTGCCGCCCATGAACCGCAGCCGGGTGATATCGAGATCGAAATAGAAATCGCCGACCGTGGTGCCGCGGTAGAAATCTTGCGAGGTGTCGCTGAACTCCCTGCCGCCGGCCTCCAGCACCACGACCGATATGCCGGCGGCGCCGAGCTTTCTGGCGATCGTGGTGCCGGCCGGGCCGGAGCCGAGAACGCAGACCCTGGGCGTGAAATTCGCGGCGCGAAACGCCTCATAACTGTCGAAGATCATGCCAGGTCGCCCCGCTTCAGGATCCAGCCATTGACCTCGACGATCTCATCGGGGGCGGCTTCGGAAGAACCCGCATCGGGCAATTTGCGGAACAGCGACAGGGCAGGCACCGCGATCAGCGTCTGCATGATCATTCGGCGCGATATCTTCTTGATAAGGAAACTCATGACAGGTCTCTCGACGGGGTCTCTATCCAGGCATGTTCCCTGAACATCCAGGCATGTTCCCTGAACGGCACATGCTTCATCATCGAAGCCAGAAGCGTGCCAAAACTGGTTGCAAGCCGGAACATGCGCAGCCGAGTGCAAACAGGGTTAGAGACTCCTTAACAAGCCGATATGCTGGATCAGCCCGTTCAGGCCGCCTCGGAGATGTCGGTGTCGAGGATCACCAGGTTGCGTCCCCGATGTTTGGCCTGGTAGAGGCGCCGGTCGGCGGCCCGCATCAGCTCCGACACGCTGGCGCTTTCGTCGCAGAGGGTTCCGCCGATGCTGACGGTCAGCGGAATGGTCCGCTCGTCCACGGGCCGGAAGCGGATCAGCTCGACCTCGCGGCGGATGTGCTCGGCAACGCGCTTGGCTTCCCGTTCCGTGGCTCCGACCAGCAATGCGCCGAACTCCTCGCCGCCGATGCGGCCGAGGACGTCGCCGTCGCGCACCCCGCGCTTGATGGCGCTGGCGATCAGGAGCAGCGCGTCGTCGCCGGTCAGATGGCCGAAACTGTCATTGATCATCTTGAAATGGTCGGCATCGATGATCAGCAAGGCGCCGCGATCGGGCTTGTGCCGGGAGCCGTTGAGCACGGCAAAGAAGCTTTCCCGGTTGAGCATGCCCGTCATGTCGTCGCGGCTGGCCTTTTCCGCCAGCCGGCGATGCGCTGCGGCAAGCTGGGCGTGCGTGCGGGCAAGGTCGCGATGCGCCGACTTCAGCCTGTCGCTGTGCCAGAACGTGCTTGCGCAGGCCGCCCATGCAAGAACCAGCGGACACAATGTCGAGGTCAGCCAGATCATGCGGTTGACCGGGAATCCCATGGCGGGGACGATGATCAGGGTCAGAAGGAGCGAAACCGCGACGGAGACGAAAGCAATGGTGGCGGACTTCAGAATTATACTGCTCATCGCTGGCTCCCACTGGACCGCCTCTGTGCCAGCAAGCCCTGAAGGCCACCTTTCCAGGATGCCTAAAATTTGAACGGTGAGACTGTTCTGCCACTTTCGGCGCGTAGAAGTTGTGGATAAAGCCCCTTCAAGATCGTCCGTTTCGTGCCATAAGGGGCGCATGGCTACACACCCCGACCCCGCTCGCTTCGCCCATGTCACCGACTGGGTGTTCGACCTGGACAACACGCTCTATCCGCATCATTCGAATCTGTTCTCGCAGATCGACGTCAAGATGACCGCCTATGTCGGGGAACTGCTGTCGCTACCTCGCGAGGACGCGCGCAAGCTGCAAAAGGAACTTTATCGGGAGTATGGCACGACACTGAACGGGCTGATGACGCGTCATGGCATAGACCCCGACGATTTCCTCGAGAAGGTCCACGACATCGACTATTCCTGGCTGGTGCCGGATCCCGTCCTCGGCACCTCCATTCGCCAGCTTCCCGGCCGCAAGTTCATCTTCACCAACGGCGACCGCAGGCATGCCGAGCGCACTGCGCGCCAGCTTGGCATCCTTGATCATTTCGACGACATCTTCGATATCGTCGCCGCCGGGCTCAACCCCAAGCCGGCGCGCCAGACCTACGAGAAATTCGCCGAACTTCACGCCGTCACCGGCCACAATGCGGTGATGTTCGAGGATCTCGCGCGCAACCTGTCCGTGCCGAAGTCACTGGGCATGACGACGGTCCTGGTGGTGCCGCGCAATTTCGAGCCGACATTCTCCGAAATCTGGGAGCGCGATCCGGCGCAGGAAGATGATGTCGACTTCGTCACCGACGATTTGGCCGGGTTTCTGACGGAGATAGTCGTGGGGATAAGGCAGTAGGGCAGTAGGGCAGTAGGGCAGTAGGGCAGTAGGGCAGTAGGAAGATGAGGGGCGCTCTCAGCCCTTGATTCTAGATATACTGCCTTACTGCCCTACTCCCTTACTCCCCTAACTTATAGAACCGGCTGACGATGCCCCAGGCCTCGTCGGCGGTGTCGACGAAATCGATGATGTCCTGGTCGCCGGGACTGATCGTGCCTTGCTCGGCGAGGAAGTCGAGATCGATCGCCCGTTTCCAGAAGGATTTGCCGAACAGGATCACCGGCACGCGCTCCATGCGCCCGGTCTGGATCAGCGTCAGCGTCTCGAAGAATTCGTCCATCGTGCCGAAGCCGCCGGGAAACACCGCGACGGCCTTCGCGCGCATGACGAAATGCATCTTGCGGATGGCGAAATAGTGGAAGTTGAAACAGAGTTCCGGCGTCACATAGGCATTGGGCGCCTGCTCGTGCGGCAGAACGATGTTAAGGCCGATAGAGGGCGCGCCGACATCGTCGGCGCCGCGATTGCCCGCTTCCATCACGCCGGGCCCGCCGCCGGTCACCACGACATATTCGCGGTAGTATGAACTGGCCGATTGCTGCGAGCAGAGGCGGGCGAATTTGCGCGCTTCCTCGTAATATTTGCTGTTTTCCTCAAGGTTCTTCTTCTGCGTCTCGTTTTTGGCCGCCCAGGCCTCGCCGCCGGGTTCCGGCAGCCGCGCGCCCCCGAACAGGACCACGGTCGAGCGGATACCGCGCTCGGCCAGGATCATCTCCGGCTTCAGGAGTTCGAGCTGCAGCCTGACCGCGCGCAATTCGCGCCGCGTCATGAAGTCGGGATCGTTCCACGCCAGGCGGTAGGTCTCGGCGCGCGTCTGCGGCGTGTCCGGCACGCTCCTGGCCCGCTCCAGATCCTCGTCCGAATGCGGCAGCGGCGTCCAGCCCGCCTTTTCCATGGGTGTCATGATGTCAGGTCCGTCCATTTCATTCACTTGCGCCGTCCCATGGCGCAGTCGCGATTGACCCCTACTCTGCCTTCACATAGGGTCCGCGCGATTTTCAAAACAGGTTAAGGCTCAGCCCCTTAACAGCCTGGTAATGGAGCGAATTCATGTCGAAGCCGGATCTGGCGAGCCTCGAAAAGACCATCGACAAGGCCTTCGAGGAACGTGACGCGATTTCGACGGCGACCAGAGGCGAGACACGCGACGCCATCCAGTCGGCGCTCGATCTGCTCGACCGCGGCACCGCCCGCGTTGCCGAGCGCCAGGCCGATGGCCAGTGGCATGTCAACCAATGGCTGAAGAAAGCCGTCCTTTTGTCCTTCCGGCTGAACCCGATGGAGATCATCAAGGGCGGTCCCGGCCAGGCCGTGTGGTGGGACAAGGTGCCGTCGAAGTTCGACGGCTGGAGCGCCGTCGATTTCGAGAAGGCCGGTTTCCGCGCCGTGCCGTCGTCGATCGTGCGCCGCTCGGCCTATGTCGCGCCGGGCGCCGTGCTGATGCCGTCCTTCGTCAATGTCGGCGCCTATGTCGATTCGGGCACCATGGTCGATACCTGGGCTTCGGTGGGCTCCTGCGCCCAGATCGGCAAGAATGTGCACCTGTCGGGCGGCGTCGGCATCGGCGGCGTGCTGGAGCCGATGCAGGCCGGTCCCACCATCATCGAGGACAATTGCTTCATCGGCGCGCGCTCGGAAGTGGTCGAAGGCTGCATCGTGCGCGAGGGCTCTGTGCTCGGCATGGGCGTCTTCATTGGCCAGTCGACCAAGATCGTCGACCGCGCCACCGGCGAGATCTTCTACGGCGAAGTGCCGCCGAATTCCGTCGTCGTAGCCGGTTCGCTGCCTGGCAAGCCGTTTCCGAACAATGAGCCGGGTCCAAGTCTCTATTGCGCGGTCATCGTCAAGCGGGTCGATGCCAGGACCCGGTCCAAAACGTCGATCAACGAATTGCTGCGCGATTGATCTTTTTGGAAAGCGGGCGCACCTTCCGCCGGCGCGACGATCGGTCGCGCCGGTTCAACATGGAGGGGTGACATGGACTGGAAATATCTGCTGACGAGCTTCGACAGCCGCATCAATCGCGCCAAGTTCTGGGCCGGCATCGGTATATTCATCGTCATCGGTATTGTTGTCTTCATTCTCGATGCGATTCTCGGCACGCGCTTCACGACCGCAGGCGGCGGCAGGATCGGCATGCTCGTCGCGCTGGCGTCGATCTATTTCGCGATTGCTCTCTATGCAAAACGCTGGCACGACCGCGACAAGTCGGGCTGGTGGACGCTGATCGGTCTCGGCGTTCTCGAAGGCGCCCAGGGTGTCAATCAATATGGACGGGACCCGCTTGCCTGACAGATCCAACCTTACTTGGCTTTTCTTCAAGACATCGGGCCGCGTCAGCCGCGCGGCCTATTTTCTTGGTGGGCTGCTCGTGGCCATCATCCAGGCCTTCCCGCTCTATCGTTTCACGCTGGTGCCGGAAGGCTCGCCCGAGAGCAACATGTGGTCGTTCGTCTTCTTCATCGCCTTCATCGCCTCGCTGTGGTCGAACATCGCACTGGCGGTGAAGCGGCTGCACGACCTCGACAAGCCCGGCATCGCGGCGTTGATCCTGTTCGTGCCGGTCGTCTCGATCGTCGCCTTCGTCGTGCTTTGCCTGTTTCCGGGCAAGCCCGGACCCAACCGCTATGGCAAGCGCACCAATGCACCGGCCGAACCCTGAGCGCCCATCATCGCGATACGCTACTGACGGTATGCATGAAAATGAAGGCCTGATCCGCTTCGCCTGAATTCATTCAGACGCGACGCGCTTCAGGCGCGGCGACCTGATCCGCGCTGAAACCGGGCGATCCGCAGCCGGCCGCTTCCGCCTCACGCACCAGGGCGATGATCCGTCGGACCGTCGGCGCCGGCGTGCCCGCTTCTTGCGCCAGGCGAAGAACGGCGCCTTGCAAATCGCCGATCTCCGTCGGCCGGCCGCGCTGCAGATCGTCCCACATGGAGGAACGCGCCTCCCGGTCGATGGCCAGCATCCGCCTCGCCAGCAGCCTGAACAGCCAATCGGGGAGGCGGAGCACTATCGGCAACAGCGCCGGCCGCAAGCCGGCGATCCGCGCCGGCTCGATGCCCGACGCCTTCATGGCCTGGAGCGCCTCGTCGATCTGTCTTGCCAGGATCAGCCGCCAGCGCCGGTCGGCAAGCTCGCTCGCCAGCGGCAGGCCCGAAAGCGCCACCAGCGCATTGTTCAAATTCATCAAAAGCTTGCCCCACAGCACGGCTTTCATGTCGGCATGGACTTCAACCCGGAACCCTTCGACGCCGATAAGGCTGATCAGACCGGCATCGCTGTCCTCGATCATGACCTTGCCGTCGCTGGCGCGGTGGACACGCAGCGGTAATTCGCCGTCGGCCGACTGCACGACATTGAACGGCACCATGCCGGCCAGCACTGGTCGCCCGCCGACACCGGCGCGCAGCCTGTCGGCATTGTCGATGCCGTTCTGCAGGCTCACCACCACGGCGTCCGGCGGGGCGTGGGCGGCGATGAGCGCAGCCATCTCCCGCGTCGCGCCGCTCTTGACGGTGACCAGGATCACGCCCGCCTGCGGCAAGGCAGCGGCTGGTTCGGTGGTGACGGCAAGCGCTTGCGGCTCGAGGCCTCGATCGCGGCCCTCAAGGTCGCTGATCCGCAATCCGCCTTGCCGCAGAGCCGCCTCGACGCGCGGCCGGGCCAGCAGGATGACCTTGCGCCCGGCGAGCGCCAGACAGCCGCCGGCATAGCAGCCGATGCTGCCGGCGCCGGCAATGACGATTCTCTTGCCCCCGTTTGCCATCCTGTCGCTCCGCACCGGGCCCACGACTATACGACATGAAAACCATAATGTCGGCGGTATCGCCGGTCATAGGACTGGCCCCTACGTCTGGCCGTGACAGGCCTTCAGCTTTCGACTATCGCTTTTGCCATGACGCTGCCGACCGATCCCGCCGCAAACCTCGCCGCCCTCATCCGTTGCGCCTCCGTGACGCCGGCCGAAGGCGGTGCGCTGACAGCATTGCAGACGATGCTGGAACCGCTCGGCTTCCTCGTCGATCGCCCGGTGTTTTCGGAAGAGGGCACGCCCGATATCGAGAACCTTTATGCCAGGCGCTCCGGCAATGGCCCGCATCTGATGTTCGCCGGACACACCGACGTGGTGCCGGTCGGCGACGAAGCCGCCTGGACGCATCCGCCCTTCGGCGCCGAGATCGCCAATGGCGAGATGTATGGCCGGGGTGCGGTCGACATGAAGGGCGGCATCGCCTGTTTCATCGCCGCGATAGCGCGCCATGTCGAGACGAATGGCGGCCCGAAGGGCTCGGTCTCGCTGCTGATCACCGGCGACGAGGAAGGCCCGGCCATCAACGGTACCACGAAGCTGCTCGAATGGGCGGCTTCCAGGGGCGAGAAATGGGATGCATCGATCGTCGGCGAGCCGACCAACCCGGCTGCGCTCGGCGACATGATAAAAATCGGCCGGCGCGGCTCGCTGTCGGGCGACGTCATCGTCAATGGCCGCCAGGGCCATGTCGCTTATCCCTTGCTTGCCGACAATCCGGTACGCGGGCTGATGAGCCTGGTCGATGCTTTGCTGCATCCCGTCTTCGATGAGGGCACGAAGGATTTCCAGCCGACCAATCTGGAGGTGACATCCATCGACGTAGGCAACCCGGCCACCAACGTCATTCCAGCCAAGGCGACCGCCACCTTCAACATCCGCTTCAATGACAGCTGGACCGCCGAGACCATACAGGCCGAAATTCACAACCGTCTCGACCAGGCGGCAGGCCGCAAGAAATACCGGCCCGGCAAGGAGATGTCGGTCGACTACGAACTCGTCTGGCGCGACAGACCGAGCCATGTCTTCCTGACCCGCGACGACAGGCTGATCGAGACATTGAGCGGCTCGGTCAAGACGGTAGTCGGCAGAGCGCCGGCGCTGTCCACCTCCGGCGGCACGTCGGATGCGCGCTTCATCAAGGACTATTGCCCGGTGGTCGAATTCGGCCTGGTCGGCAAGACCATGCACATGGTCGACGAGCGCGTCGCCCTTGCCGATCTCGAGACGCTGACGCAAATCTATCAGCGCTTCATCGAAGACTGGTTCGGACAGGACTGAGCAGCATGCTTTCGGCGGACGAGACCCAAGTTTCGCTGACCGGCGCCTGGCGACTGATGCTCGGCAGGGCCGATGGCCTGCGTCTGCTCGACCTGTCTGCCGATGGTTTCTGGAATTCCTTTTTCGCCATCGTCGTCGCGGCGCCGGCATTGATCGTCGGCTGGGTCGGCATCGCCAACGAGATCGGCGATCCCGATGCCTTCGCGGGCCGCTTCAGCATGCTGTTGCGGCTGGCGACAGTCGATATCGGTTCCTGGGTGCTGCCTCTGGTCGCACTCGCTCTGGTCGCGCCGCGCGCCGGCATCGGCGGCCGCTTCGTGCACTATGTCGTGGCCTCGAACTGGGCTTCGGCCATCACCGCCTGGCTGATGCTGCCGTCCGCGCTGATCAGGCTTTTCCTGACCTCGGCGAGCCAGATCTCCAGCCTTGTGTCGCTGCTGTTGTTCGCGCTGTCGATGGTGCTGACCTGGCGCATGACCAACGCGACCATCGGCAGGGGGGCCGCAATCGGGACCGCTGTCTTCGTTGGCATGTTCATCGCTTCGCTGATCGTGCTGTTCGGGCTGCAGGCGCTGCTTGGCATCACGGTTCCGGACACCGGAGCTCAGAGCCTTTCGGGACTCTATCCGGGATAATCGACGCCGATCAGAAAAAGCCCGTCGGGCGGCGCCACCTGGCCGCAGGCGGCGCGGTCGTGCGCCTCGAGCGCCGCCTTGAGATCGCCGGCCGTCCATGCGCCTTCGCCGACGCGCTTGAGCGAGCCGACCATCGAGCGCACCTGGTTGTGCAGGAAGGAACGCGCCGAGGCTCTGACTTCGATCATGTCGCCCGAACGGCTGACGTCAAGACGGTCGAGCGTGCGCACCGGGCTCTCGGCCTGGCATTGCGTGGAACGGAAGGTGGTGAAATCATGCCGCCCGAGCAGCACTTTGGCTGCTTCGTGCATGGCAGCGGCGTCAAGCTGCTTCGGCACCCACCATACCTTGCCCTTTTCCAGCGCCGAGGGCGCGCGCCGGTTGAGGATGCGGTAGAGGTAGTGACGGCCGATAGCCGAGAAGCGGGCATCGAAGCCGTCGACGACGGTCGTTGCTTTCAAGATCGCGATGCGGTTGCCGGCGGCCTGTAGATGCGCGTTGACGGCGTCGCGCACCTTGTCGTCCGGCCAGGCCCTGGCCAGGTCGACATGCGCCACCTGGGCCGTCGCATGCACGCCCGCATCGGTGCGGCCGGCAGCGCGCAAGCGGACCTGCTGGCCGCAGAATTTTTCGATCGCCTGCTCGATCGCCTGCTGCACCGAAGGCTGGTCCGCCTGGTGCTGCCAGCCGGCAAACAAGCTGCCGTCATATTCGATGTCGAGGCGAAAACGCGGCATGCCGGGCGGCTATACGCACTCGCCTAGGCGGCGAGTGCGGTGAAGGCCGAGGCGTAGACCAGCCGGCCGGTTTCGGGAGCGTCGCCCCAGGCCAGCGCCTGCAGCGCCTCGCCCTGGTATTCACTCTCGAATCCTTCGGCGCGCGCGTGGCTGTAGCCGAAACGGCTGTAGTAGGTGGGATCGCCCAGCACTACGGCCAGCATCTCGCCGGCGTCGCGCAGGCGGATGTGAGCCTCGCGGATCAGCGCGCCGCCAATGCCGGTGCCGTGAAAGGAGGGCTCCACCGCCAGCGGCGCCAGTGCCACCGCCGGGAAATCTTTCCCGCCGGTGCGGACGAAGAGCCGCGAAAACAGGATGTGGCCAACCACTTGCCCGTCTTCTTCCGCCACCAGTTCGACAACGGCGTCGCCGCCGGAAACCAGCGCGTCAACCAGCCCGGCCTCCGCCTGCTGGCCGAAAGCGTGTTCCTCGACGAGGCGGATGGCCTCGCGATCCCGCGGCGTCGCCGCGCGTATCGACATCATGCTCATGACAGTTTCATTCCTTTTTCGATCTTGGTCCCGCGCAGGAATTCTTGCGCGGCGGCGGGCCTTCCGCCAGCCCGTTGAACTTCGACCAGCCGGATCGCGCCCGCTCCGCAGGCGACCGTCAGGCGGTCGTCGAGAATTCCTCCCGGCTCGCCCACACCTTGCGCAAGCGTCGAGCGAAGCAGTTTCAGCCGTTCCACCCGGCCACCAATTTCAACCTCGCACCAGGCGCCGGGGAACGGCGACAGGCCGCGAATATTATTGTGAACTTCGGCCGCGGGTCGCGTCCAATCCACGTGCGTATCGGATTTATCGATCTTTTTGGCATAGGTCACCCCCTCAACCGCTTGGGCGGTGAACGCCAGGCTATTCCTTTCCAGCCGCGCCAGCGCTTCCACGATCAGTGCGGCGCTGACGCTCATCAATCGATCATGCAGATCGCCGGCGGTCATATCGGGTTCGATGACGCATTTTTCAACCAGCCCCACCGGGCCGGTGTCGAGGCCTTCTTCCATGCGCATGACCATCATGCCGGTTTCGCTGTCGCCCGCCATGATCGCCCGTTGGATGGGCGCCGCACCGCGCCACCGCGGCAACAGCGAGGCATGGCCGTTGATGCAGCCCAGTCGCGGCGCCTCAAGCACCGCCCTGGGCAGCAGCAGGCCGTAAGCCACGACCACGCCGATATCGGCTTGCAGCGCGCGAAAAGCTGCCTGTTCGGCCTCGCCCTTGAGCGACGTCGGCGTGCGCGTCTCGATGCCCAGCCGTTCCGCCTCGCGCTGTACCGGCGACGGCGTCAGCTCAAGGCCGCGCCGGCCGGCGGCTCGCGGCGGCTGCGTGTAGACGGCCGCGACCTCATGTCCGGCATCGGCAATCGCGCGCAATGTCGGCACCGAAAACTCCGGCGTCCCCATGAAAATGACGCGAAGGGGCATTGTCCCCTATCCCACCAGCTTGCCCGGAGCCTTGTCCTTGGCCAGCTTCTTGAACTTCTTCACCACCATGTCGCGCTTCAGCTTCGAAATGTGGTCGATGAACAGCACGCCGTTGAGATGGTCGATCTCATGCTGCAGGCAGGTTGCCATCAGCCCCTCGGCCTCCATTTCCTGCAGCTTGCCATCGCGGTCGAGATACTTGACCCGCACGGAAGCCGGGCGTTCGACCTCGGCATAATAGTCGGGAATCGACAGGCAACCTTCCTCGTAGACGGAGCGCTGGTCGGCGCTTTCCAGGATTTCGGGATTGATGAAGACATGCGGCGCCGGCGTCTCGTCCTCCTTGGCGAGGTCGATCACCAGCATGCGCAGCGGCTCGCCGATCTGGATCGCGGCCAGCCCGATGCCGGGCGCGTCATACATGGTCGCCAGCATGTCGTCGGCCAGTTTGCGCAAGGGCGCGTCGACGCGCTCCACCGGCTTGGAAACCTGGCGCAGGATGGGGTCGGGAAGAATGATGAGCGGCTTGATCGGCATGGCGTCTCACCTAAGACCTTGAATAAAGGGCGTCAACCGGTACGCCGGGGGATCGTTCACGTTTTGATCTGTGCTGGCCGGCCGAATCGTCTATGCTGTGTGCATGAACGACCTGACATCCATCCTTTCGGAACCTGTCGCCCGGCTTGGCGCGACCACGATCACGCTCGGCCATGCGCTGGCGTTCGGGGCCTTTGTGTTTCTTGGCCTGTTCGTGGCGCTTGTCGTCGCGCTGTGGCGCTCGGCCAAGGCGCGCGCCGTGGCCGCTGCCGAAGCCGCCGACCATGCCCGCGACGCCGAGGCGCGGATGGCCGGCATATTGCAAAGCCAAGCCGAGATGCAGGGCCGCATGGGCGCCATCGCGGAAGTCTTCGGCGCGCGGCAGGCGGAACTGACGCAATCGATCGGCCAGCGCCTCGATGCCATGACCGGCCGCCTCGGCCAGACCATGACCGAGCAAACCAAATCCACTCATGAGAGCCTGGCCAAATTGCAGGAGCGGCTGGCCGTCATCGACACCGCGCAAGGCAACATCCAGTCGCTCGCCGGCCAGGTCGTGCAATTGCAGGCGATCCTCTCCAACAAGCAGACGCGCGGCGCCTTCGGCCAGTCGCGCATGGAAGCGATCGTCGCCGACGGTCTGCCGCACGGCGCCTACGAGTTCCAGGCGACCTTGTCCAACGGCAGCCGTCCCGATTGCCTGGTGAAGATGCCCAACGGCGCGCCGGCGCTTGCCGTCGACGCCAAGTTTCCGCTGGAAGCCTGGAACGCCATCCGCGCCGCCGAAGGCGCCGAACAGCAGAAGGTCGCGTCGCAGGCCTTCCGCCGCGACATCGAGGTGCATGTCCGCGATATCGCGGATAAATATCTGATCCAGGGCGAGACGCAGGATACCGCCTTCATGTTCGTGCCGTCGGAATCGGTGTTTGCCGAGATCCACGAAAATTTCGAGGCGGTGGTGCAGAAGGCGCACCGCGCCCGCGTCGTCATCGTCTCGCCGTCGCTCCTGATGCTGTCGATCCAGGTCATCCAGGCGATCCTGAAGGATGCCCGTATGCGCGAGCAGGCACACCTGATCCAGGGCGAGGTGATCCGGCTGATGGAGGATGTTTCGCGCGTCGACGAGCGGGTGCGCAAATTGCAGGGCCATTTTGCCCAGTCGGCCAAGGATATAGACGACATCCTCGTCTCGACGTCGAAGGTGACCAAACGCGGCCAGAAGATCGAAGCTCTGGAGTTTGGGGCGCAGCCCGGAGGCGATGCCGACCCTGACATGGCGTCACCAGCCCCTGCGAAGCCGGAACCCGGCCCGCGCGTTGTCGATTCCCCACGCGTTGCCGATTCAAAGACCGGCCAGCTCAGGCTGAGGGTCGTCGAAGGCGACGAATGAGGCGCCGCACCGGACGGCGCTACTGCTCCTCCACTGTGGTCATGCCGTGAAATTCAGGTAGCCAGTGAAGCGCCGAGCGGTGCCATTTTTGCAGTGTCGGAATCAAATCCTGGCGTTGCCGCGCGGTTCCCACTCGAATGCCGTAGACCTTTGGGCCATCTCCGACCGACGTGGCGTAAAGGTGCGAACCGCAGTCGGCGCAAAAGGCCTGGACGCGCTTGGCGCCGCTTGCCACGGTCTTGATGTAGACCTTCGGTGTACCCTTTGTGATCCGGTAGTGATCTTCAGGCGCCGGAACGGTGACGCGAAAGGCCGTACCGGTCAACTGTTGGCAATCGGTACAATGGCAGATCGAGGTCTTTTCCGGTTCGACCTCCGCCTCATAGGTGATGGCACCACAATGACAGCCGCCGTCGATCTTCATAATCAGTCCTCCAAAACTCGATCGGCTGATTTTAGCGGCGCAGCGTCGCAAGGCAACGACGCGACGCTGGTCCAAGACATAATCCCGAGGAGTGGAATGTGGTTTCGAGACCTGCTCAAAACTCTACTCGGATGCCGATTCGATCAGCTTGCGCCGCTGTTCCCAGGTGCCTGTCGTCTGCGGCTTGACGAACAGCCGGGTGATCTCGGGCATTTCCTTCCTTAGCCGCGCTTCGAGGCGCTCGACGCAGGCTTCGATTTCCGGCGCGGACAGATGGTCCTCGAATTCGATGCTCAGGCCGGCAACGATTTCTTCCGGCCCCAGGTGGACGGTCAGGACGCCGTTCGCCCGCTGCACCGCCGGATCCTGCTGCGCGATCGCCAGCACTTCTTTCTGCACCGCGGGCGAAGCAGGCTCGCCGATGAGCAGCCCCTTGCTCTCGCGCGCCAGGAAGGCCGCGGTCGCACCCAGGATCAGCGCAATGCCGATCGAGGCGGCGCCGTCCAGTTCCGGCATCTCGAAAATCTCCGCCGCCAATATGCCGGCAAAGGCGACGATCAGGCCGAGAAGCGCGGCACTGTCCTCGAACAGCACTGTGTAGACGCTTGGATCCTTGCTCGATTGCACGGCCTGCAGCCAGCCCTGCTGGCCCTTCTGCCGGCGGAATTCCCTCAGCGCCACCAGCCATGAGCTGCCCTCGAACAGAAACGACAGGCCGAGCACGATGTAATTGACCCTGACATTGGCGGCCGGTTCGGGCGCAATGATGTGCGTCACGCCTTCGTAGAACGATACGCCGGCGCCGAGCGCGAAGACGAGAAGCGCCACGATGAAGCTCCAGAAGTAGAGCTCGCGGCCATGGCCGAGCGGATGCGCGCGGGTGGCCGGGCGTGCGGCGCGATGCATGCCATAAAGCAGCAGGCTGCCATTGCCGGTATCGACCAGCGAATGCACGCCTTCCGAAAACATCGCCGAACTGCCGGTGAAGAAGGCTGCGACGAATTTGGTCAGCGCGATCGCGAGATTGCCGGCGAGCGCCGCGTAGATGACCGTTCGAGAGCCGCCATGCCCCGCCATTGCTTCCCTGTCGTCCTGTCCGACACGCGAAGTCTAGAGCAATTGCAGGAAAAGTGGGAGCCGATTTCCTTGAGATGATGCTGCGGGCCTGCCGAAATTCCGCGGCGATCGCGACGCACCAACACCCCGTCCGTTCAAGTCGCTGCGCGCCGGTTCGGATTCATAAGGCCGCCGAAACAGGTTGCCGGTTTTCGCGGCCGTGACCGCGAACGGCCCTTGCCTAGAGGCATTTCTCTTGTTTCACTTCACTTCCCGCAACTGGAGGAACGAATCATGGCAAAAGGTGCGATGAAGGCAGGCAAGGAGGCCCGCAAGCCAAAGAAGGACGCCAAGAAGCCGGCCGCTGCTCCCACGCTCAAGGCGCCGCCGGTCAAGGCAACGAGGCTCAAGGAAAAATAGTCGCGTGCCTCGGATGGAGTTCGCCGGCGGCGTTCGGAACACCGCCGGCAGTTTGTTGGATCGGGCGTTAAGACACCCTATATCTGGTGCGGGGACGACCCCACATCTCCTGAAATCCGGTCGGGACGACCCGCCCACTGTCTGACAGGGCATCGGCTGCCGCGGTGCTCGGTCGATCGCGCATTGCATCGTCCTGAACGGACGTCGGTGCGATGCTTGGATGGAGCGTTCCCCATGTCATGGATTTTTCTGTTTTTCGCCGGCCTGTTCGAGATCGGCTGGGCAATCGGCCTCAAATATACCGACGGATTCACCCGCCTCGTCCCGACCGTGCTCACGGTCGCCTCGATGATCGTCAGCCTCACGCTGCTTGGACTGGCGCTGAAAGCGCTGCCCGTCGGCACCGCCTATGCGGTGTGGACCGGCATCGGCACGGTCGGCACGGCGCTGCTCGGTATCTGGCTGCTCGGCGAGCCGGCGACCGTCATCAGGCTCGCCTGCATCGCGCTCATCGTCTGCGGCATTATGGGGCTGAAATTCGCGGCATAAAGCAATCCAGGAAGCGAAGCGGTTTTCCATCCGAAATTGCGTCGAAGCAAACAGAGCAATTTTGCGAAAGTCGCATCACGAACGGCGTCGGCAATCGCATGAATTGGCGCGCGGACAAACGCATGCAGGGCCGCTTCGCAGCGACCCTGATCCTCGAAGCAGGTTGCTCCGGCGGTCTGAGGCTAGCGGCCGGTAAAGCCTGGCGGTGTCCTGCCGGTGCGCGCCTTGCGCGCCGCATAGCGCGCGTCGCGCTTCGCCTTGCGCTCGGCCTCGTCGGCCAGCAGACGCGCGATGCGCTCGGCCTCTTCGGCTTCCCGAATCCTGGCTTCCGCCTGCGCCGCCTCTTCGGCCGCGACCCGTGCGGCTTCGGCTGCGGCCTCGCGCTCGGCCTTCTCGATTGCCTCGCGTGCCAGCCTTTCCTGCTTCAGCCTCGCCTTCTCGGCCTCGCGTATCTCACGCGCCGCAAGGATAGCCTTGCGTTCGGCCTGTCGCGCCAGCACCGCGGGATCGTCCGCCGCCGGCTTCGACTTGAAGCGCTCCAGAAGCGCCTTCTTTGCCTCGTTCGCGGCGTTGCGCCGCTCGAAAATGTCTTTTTCCCTGTAGATAGCCAAGTCCACTTCCCTGAAGTCAATTCGCGACGCTTACATACGCGCGAAAACCGGGAGTTCAAGCGCCAAAACGGTATGCCAGCCATGAAATTCCGTGCTGTTGCAGCCGGGAGACGCCTTTGCGGCCGAAACGGACACGCACTGTTCGCAGTCAGACCCTCTGGTGGTGATACGGGCTGATCGCTACCTCTAGCGCGAAAATCAAACGCCAGGATGACACCAGATGGAACTCGGTCTCTACACTTTCGCCGACGTCAGCCCGCAGCCGGGCCCCGGCGCAATCGGCCCGCACGAGCGGCTGCGCAACCTGATCGAGGAGATCGAACTGGCCGATCAGGTCGGCCTTGACGTTTTCGGCCTCGGCGAGCATCACCGGCCGGACTATGCCGCGTCCGCGCCTGTCGTGGCTCTGGCCGCGGCGGCCGAGCACACCAAACGCATAAAACTGACCAGCGCCGTCACTGTCCTGTCCTCGGACGATCCGGTCCGCGTCTTCCAGCAATTCGCCACGCTCGACCTTCTTTCCGGCGGCCGGGCCGAAATCATGGCCGGGCGCGGCTCGTTCATCGAGTCCTTTCCGCTGTTCGGCTACAATCTTGAGGATTATGACGAGCTGTTCGCCGAAAAGCTCGACCTGCTGCTCGCCATCCGCGATCAGGTGAAGATCACCTGGTCGGGCAATCTGCGCGCGCCGATCAACGATCGCGGCGTCTACCCGCGCCCCTTGCAGGAAAAACTGCCGATCTGGATCGCCATCGGCGGCACGCCGCAGTCCGCCGCCCGCGCGGGCGCGCTCGGCCTGCCGCTGGCGCTCGCCATCATCGGCGGCGAGCCGGCGCGGTTCGCGCCGCTGTTCGACCTCTACCGCGAGGCCGCCAGGCGCGCGGGCGCCGATCCGAAGGGTCTTGCCACCAGCATCAACGTCCACGGCTTCATCGCCGACACGACCGAGAAGGCGGCCGACGATTTCTATGGCCCACAGGCCGAGGTGATGAACCGCATCGGCCGCGAGCGCGGCTGGGGTCCGACCTCGCGGGCGCATTTCGACCAGTCACGCGGCCCGAGCGGCGCCTTGTTCGTCGGCAATCCCGAGCAGGTGGCCGAGAAGATCGTCACCCAGCACAAGATCTTCGGCAACGACCGCTTCCTGCTGCAGATGGCGATCGGCATCATGCCGCATGCCAAGATCATGAAGGCGATTGAACTCTACGGCACCAGGGTGGCGCCGATCGTGCGCAAGGAAACGGCTGACGCCGTCCCGGCCCCGGCGCCTGCCGCGTAGTGTTGCACTTCCGCGAAAAATTGCGCGGGAACAATAACCGCGACGGCGGGCCTCGTGGGCTCGCCGTCAACGCCGGCTCACGGAACCTTGGACCGGCAGGGGCGTTTTCTCAGCGGTTGCGCCAATTGCGGTGCGCCGCCGAGGGACCGTGATGAAAGCTGACCCCACCGCTTCGGTCGCGGGCGTTTCCGAAGCAGAAGAGGCGCGCATCGCCGCCCGCGCCGACACGCATCTGATACGCTCGCTGCTCGTCGGCATCTTCATCTTCATGGCCATCTACGCGCTCTATTTCGCCCGTGCCTTCTTCATGCCGGTCATACTGGCCTTTCTGCTGGCATTGACGCTGACGCCGATCGTCAGGCTTCTGCGCAAGCGCGGCATACCCGAGGTGATTTCGGCGACGCTTCTGGTGCTTCTGTCCCTCTGCCTCTTCGCCAGCGCCGGCTACCTGCTGAGCGGCCCGGTGATCGATCTCATCAACAACACTTCGTCGATCGGCCAGCGGCTGACCGAGCGGCTGGCGCATTTGCGACCTCCGCTCGAGAGGATGATGGAGGTTACACATCAGATCGAAGGCCTCACCGAGACGTCGCAGGAGCCGGGCATACAGAAAGTCGCGGTAGCCCAGTCTGGCTTCCTGTCGTCGGCGGCCTCGAACATTCTTTCGGCGGGAACAAGCCTGACCATCATCTTCGTGCTGTCGCTGTTCCTGCTTGCTTCAGGCACGATGTTCTATGAAAAGATCATCCAGTCCTTCGCCAGCCTCACCGAGAAGAAGCGGGCGCTGCGGGTCGTTTACGACGTGGAACGGGAAATCTCGCACTATCTGCTCACCGTCACCATCATCAATATCGGCCTCGGCACGATCATTGGCCTTGGTCTGTGGGCACTCGGCATGCCCAACCCGCTCGTCTGGGGCGCCACGGCCGCTCTGCTTAATTTCCTGCCCTATGTCGGCGCCATGATCACGCTCATCGTGGTCACGATCATCGCGCTGATCAGCTTCGACACGATCTCCTATGCGTTGTTGGCGCCTGCCTTCCTGCTTTTGTGCGACATCGTCGAAGGCCAATTCGTAACGCCGATGGTTGTCGGCCGGCGGCTCGAGATCAACGCCGTGGCGATCTTCATCGCCATTGCCTTCTGGTCATGGCTATGGGGCTTTGTCGGCGCGCTGATGGCGGTGCCGCTGCTGGTCCTCATCAAGGTGTTCTGCGATCACTTCGATGGTCTGAGCCATGTCGGCAACTTCCTGGCGGCACAACATCTCTCGGCGGTGGAAGATGAGGCCACCGAGGAAGGTAAGGCTCCGGCATAAAGCCGCGCGTCTGATTTGCGGCGCCTGGCTCGAATGCCTATATCCGGCCGGTCCAATGGCCGGTGCCCTTCCCATGAGCGATGCTTCCTTCGACCTCGACGACTGTTTCGCTCGCATCGGCCATGCCGGCTTGCGCGATGCGCGGCTGGGCGCGTCGCCAACATTTGGCGTCGACAGATCCGGGCTTGCATTTCCTGTCCATCATCGCGGCAGCCCCGCCGAGCAGAAACGCATGGCCGCGGCCAGCGGATTTGCCGATGCGCTCGGGGGCGGCTTGGCATCCTCATTCCCGACCGCACGGCCTTCGAGACAGGGTGCTTGAGATAAACCTCGTGGAGACCTGACATGGCAGCCCTTTCCGTCCTCGACCTGTCGCCGATCGTCGAAGGCAGCGATGCCTCGCAGTCGCTGGCCAATTCGCTCGATCTTGCCCGCCATGCCGAGCGGCTGGGCTACAAGCGCTATTGGCTGGCCGAGCATCATAACATGCCGGGCATCGCAAGTGCCGCCACCTCGGTCGTCATTGCCCATGTCGCGGGCGGCACCAAGACCATTCGCGTCGGCGCCGGCGGCATCATGTTGCCCAATCACTCGCCGCTGGTCATCGCCGAGCAGTTCGGCACGCTGGCCGCCTTGTTCCCCGGCCGCATCGATCTCGGCCTCGGCAGGGCGCCCGGCACGGACATGAACACGGCGCGCGCCTTGCGCCGCAATCTCGAGGCCGGTGCCGACAATTTTCCGCAGGACGTCGTCGAGCTGATGGGCTATTTCGTGCCGGCGGAAGAGGGCCAGCGGCTGCGCGCCGTGCCGGGTGAAGGCCAGACCGTGCCGGTCTGGATCCTCGGCTCCAGCCTGTATGGCGCCCAGCTTGCCGCCATGCTCGGCCTGCCCTACGCCTTCGCTTCGCATTTCGCACCGGCCGAGCTAGACCATGCGCTGGACATCTACCGCTCCCGCTTCCAGCCGTCGGAACAGCTCGACAAGCCCTATGTCATGCTCGGCCTCAACGTCTTTGCGGCGCCCACCGACACTGAGGCACGACTGCTGTTCACCTCGCTGCAGCAGGCTTTCGTCAATCTGCGCACCGGCCGCCCCGGAAAATTGCCACCACCGGTCGAGAATTATGACCGCGATCTCGATCCGATGGCCAAGTCCATGCTCGGCCAGGCGCTGTCCTGCGCCGTCGTCGGCTCGCCGGAAACGGTGCGGCAAGGCATCGACGCCTTCGTTCGCCGCACCGGCGCCGACGAATTGATGGTCACCGCGCAGATATTCGATCACGCGGCTCGGGTGAGGTCCTTCGAAATCTTGGCCGACGCCCACAAATCGCTGTCGCAAGCGGCGTGAGATTTCCAGCTCGGCGCTTGCCGATAGCGATTCAACCACTGAACCGCTCTACGCGCTCACGCTCTGCGCAACCGCTCCCAGCGGTCGGCATGAATTGCGGATCATCAGCCGGCCCTTGAGCACCAGCTTGCGCGGCGGCGCGTCGCGATTTCCGGCAAGGCGGTCGAGCAGCAAATTGGCCGCCTGTTCGCCGATCGCCTGCACCGGCTGTGCCACCGTGGTCAGTTGCGGGACAAACACGTCCGACCACGGAAAATCGTCGAAACAGGCGATCGAAACATCTTCCGGGCAGGACAGGCCGATATCGCGGATCGCCTTCATGGTGCCGATCACCATCGGATTGTTGGCGGAGAAGATCGCGCTCGGCCTGTCGTGCAGCGACAACAGCTGCATGGCCGCGTTATAGCCGTCGATCTCGTGAAAATTGCCGGAACGTACCAGCTCCTCGGCGACCGGCAGGCCGGCTGCCTGAAGCGCTTCGCGATATCCGGCCATGCGATCATGCATCGGTGAGATATCCGACGTTCCGGTGATGTAGCCGATGCGCCGGTGCCCGAGATGTATCAGGTAGGTGATGGCGTCGAACACGGCGCGCTGGTTGTCGAGCACCACGGCATCCGTGTCGACACCGTCGCAGATGCGGTCAAGCAGGACGACCGGCACGTTGGCGTCGTCGACGATGCGCTTGAGGATCGTCCCATCGCCGACGCGCGCCACGATCAGCCCGTCGACCATACGGTCGAGCAGCAGCCTGATCTGGTCGTCCTGGGTGTTGAGGTCCTCGTCCGTGCAGCACAGCATGACCGCATAGCCGGCGCGGTCGAAGGCCTGCTGGATGACTGACACGACATCGGTGAAGAACGGATTGGTGATGTGCGGGACAGTCAATCCAATGGTGCGCGTTGTGCCCATTTTCAGGCTGCGGGCGATCGCATTGCGCTTGTAGCCGATATCGCGGATCGCCTGCTCGATGCGCTGGCTGAGCTCCGGACTGACGGTCGCCGTGCCGTTGATCAGCGCCGAAACCGTGGCGACCGACACGCGCGCCGCTTCGGCCACGTGAAGCATGGTCGGCGCCGTCGATTTTCGCTGCCTTGTCTTGCTTGGCCCTGCCATTTTCGAAACGTTTCGCCGCCTCTCTATGCATCATACCTACGGAATATCGCGGTTTTTCGCAAGAATTGAAATGAGGTAATCTCACGTCACCAGATAGAAGCTTGACAGGATCGAAACGTTTAGAATAGCGTTCATGAGGGTCAGACGACGACGGAAGGGAGGCCGCCTTTGTCATGGAGCACGGAAATTCCATCGCGCGTCGGGATGTTGCGGCGGATCGTTCGGATGTCGTCCTAAGCGCCGAGCACGTATCCAAGAGCTTCGGCGGCATTGCCGCCTTGGTCGACGTCGGTTTCGAGTTGCGGCGCGGCGAAGTCCACGCCTTGATGGGCGAGAACGGCGCCGGCAAGTCGACGCTGATGAAAATCCTTTCCGGTGTCTACACCGGCTACGACGGCACGGTTCGCGTCGACGGCGTAGCCGCGAATTTTGCCGGCGTGCGCGACGCCGAGGCCGCCGGCATTGCCATCATCCACCAGGAGCTCAATCTGGTTCCCGAACTCAGCGTCGCCGACAACATCTTTCTCGGACGCGAGAAGCTGATCGCCGGGCTGATCGTCGACCGCAAGGCGAGCAGCCGCGCCGCCAGCGCCCTTCTGCAGCGGCTGGGCATCGAGCTCGACCCGGAAGCCCGTGTCGGCACCTTGCGCGTCGGCGAACAGCAACTGGTCGAGATCGCCAAGGCGCTGTCGATGTCGGCGCGCATCCTGATCATGGACGAGCCTACTTCGGCGCTCTCTCCAGCCGAATGCCAGAGGCTGTTCCGCATCATCCGCCAGCTTGCCGACAGCGGCGTCGCCATCGTCTACATCTCGCACCGCATCGACGAGGTCATGCACCTGGCGGGCAGGGTCACGGTGTTTCGCGACGGACGCCACGTGCTGACGCGGCCGATGGGCGAGCTCGACGAGAACGCCATCATTTCGGCAATGGTCGGGCGAGACCTGCTGGCCTCCTCGGAAGAGGAGCGCCGTTCCGGCGGCGAAATCGTGCTTTCCGTCGAGAACCTGTCGCTGACGAAACCCGACGCCCATGGCTGGCGCACCGTGATCGACGGAGTCAGCTTCGAACTCGCCGAAGGCGAGATCCTTGGCATTGGCGGGCTGCTGGGTTCAGGGCGCACCGAAATCCTGGAGGCGATCTTCGGCTCGAGCGATGGCCGCACCGGCGGCGAGATCCGGCTCGACGGCGCGCCGGTCGAGATCCGCTCGCCGCGCGATGCCAGGCGCCTCGGCATTGCGCTGGTGACCGAGGACCGCAAGACGCAAGGCCTGCATCTCCAGGCCTCCATTACAGACAACGTCGCATTGCCGCTGGTCGGATCGCTGGCGCGCTTCGGCATCCGTTCGCTGGCCGGCGAACAGGAGCTGGCGCGCCACGCGGTCCGGGCGCTCGGCATACGCTGCGAGGACATCGACCAGCCAGCCGGCACGCTGTCGGGCGGCAACCAGCAGAAGGTCGTCATTGGCAAATGGCTGGCGACACGGCCGCGCGTGCTTCTTCTCGACGAGCCGACGCGCGGCATCGACGTCGGCGCCAAGCGCGAGATCTACGATCTCATCTTCAAGCTTGCGCGCGACGGGCTGGCTATTGCCGTCATCAGCTCCGAATTGCCGGAACTGCTGTACCTCTCCGACCGCATTCTGGTGATGGCCGATGGCCGCCAGACCGGCATCCTTTCCCGCGATGCGGCGAGCGAGGAGGCCATCATGCGTCTCGCCGCGCCGCGCCGCACGATTTCGAGACCTGCCGCATGACCGCCTTGAAACTCCTGTCCCGCACCAAGCTCTATTGGGGCCTCATCGCCATCTTCCTGATCGGCGTGCTGGGCTCGCCGGTCAGCTCCAAGGGCAACAACATCTTCCTGTCCTACGGCAATCTGCTCGACGTGCTGCGCCAGGTGTCGACCACCGGCCTGATCGCCACCGGCATGACGGCGGTGATCATCACCGGCGGCATCGATCTTTCGGTCGGCTCGCTGATGGCAATCTGTTCGGTGGTCTGCGCCATGCTGCTGACGGTTCCGGGCGTGACGCCGGGAGTGGTGCTTGGCGTGCCCACCGTCGCCGTGGTGGCGCTCTGTCTCGGCTTCATCGTCACCCGCTTCATTTTCCTCAATCTTGAAAAGTCGCGCGCCGGCGCCGATGCCTCGCGCGACGCAAGGCTGGACCGCGCCCGCGGCCTGGTCACGCCGGCAATCGTCGGCGTGGTCCTGTGCTGTCTTTCCCTGTGGTACCTGCTGCCGCAGGTCGAGCCCAAATTCGGCGTCCTCGGCGTGCTGCTGGTCGCGCCATGCGTGGGCCTGCTGTTCGGTGCGCTCAACGGCTTCATCATCGTTGCCGGGCGGCTGCAGCCCTTCATCGTCACCCTGGCGATGATGGTGACGGCGTTGGGCATCGCCCGGCTGACCGCCGGCCAGAACAATGCTGTGCTGCCGGTCTATACCGGCTCGAACGCCACCGAGGATTTCGAGCTGCTGCGCTCGATGGTGTTCGGCGTCATTCCGATGCCAGGCCTGTTCTTCCTCGGCGCCATCCTGATCTATGGCGCGGTGCTGCGCTTCACGCCGTTCGGCCGCTATGTCTACGCCATCGGCGGCAATGAGGAGGCGGCCAGGCTTTCCGGCATCGCCGCCGGCCGGGTCAAGATCGTCACCTACGCCGTTTCGGGCCTGCTCGCCGGCATTGCCGCGGTGCTCTATGTCGCGCAGTACCGGCAAGGCAAGCCCGATGCCGGCGCCGGCCTGGAGCTCGACGCCATCGCCGCCGTGGTCATCGGCGGCACCAGCCTGATGGGTGGGCGCGGCAGCCTCACGGGGACATTCTGCGGCGTGCTGATCTTCGGGCTGCTGTCCAACATATTGCAGCTCCACAACATCAATTCGAACCTTCAGCTGGTGCTGAAGGGGATGATCATCATCGGCACAGTGCTCGTGCAGGAGCGCAATGCCGGTGATCTCCTAGCCTATCTGCGCCTGCCCGGAGCGGCGCACAAGGAAACGGCCGCGGCAAAACGGCCGTCGCAAGAGACCCGGTCTCTCAATCTCGGAGGAAACAAGAAATGAAACGACGTGACACGCTGAAGCTTGCCGCCCTTGGCGCGGCATTGCTGACCACCACCGCGCTGCTCTCCACCGGCCACGCCATGGCCCAGGACAAGAAGTGGAAGATCGGCTTCTCGCAGGTGACGACCATCGAGCCTTGGCGCGCGCAGTTCAACAAGGACATACTGGCTGAGGCCGCCAAGCACCCCGAGGTCGAGCTGATCATCACCGACGGCGAGGATAAGACCGAGAAGCAGGTTGCCGATGTCGAGAACCTGATCCGCCAGGAGGTCGATGCGCTCTTGGTGTCGCCGAAGGAATCGGCCGGCCTGACCGGCGTCGTGCAGCAGGCGATCGACGCCAAGATCCCGGTCTTCGTGCTCGACCGCAATGTCGACACCAAGGACTACACCCAGTTCGTCGGCGGCGACAACAAGCTGATCGGCCGCGCGGCCGGCGAATATGCCGTCGAGCTGCTCGGCGGCAAGGGCAAGGCATCGGGCAATGTCGTCGAGATCTGGGGCGGCATGGGCACCCAGCCGGCGCATGACCGCCATGACGGCTTCCATGAGTTCACCGACAAGGAGCCGGGCATCAAGTACCTGCTCGACCAGCAGTCGGGCGACTGGAAGCAGGACCAGGCCTATAATCTGATGGCCAACGCGCTGAAGAGCAACGAGAAGATCGATCTCGTCTACGGCCACAACGACCCGATGGCCTATGGCGCCTATCTTGCCGCCAAGGATGTCGGCCGCGAGAAGGACATCAAGTTCATCGGCATCGACGGCCTGCCCAACGAAGGCGTGCAGATGGTGAACAAGGGCGAGCTGACGGCGACCTTCACCTATGTCACCCCGGGCGCCGAGGGCCTTCGGCAGGCGATCAAGTTCCTCAATGGCGAGAAGGTCGAAAAGACCATCACCTTGCCGACGCAGAAGATCACCAAGGAAAACGCCGCCCAGGTGCTGAAGGACAACGGCCTCTGAGATTTCGCCGGAGATAAGCGCCGGCCCAAGGTCCAGGTTCTTCGTCCCAGGACAGCTTGGCGCCCACCTCTCCCCCGTCGATCGGGGGAGAGGTGTCGAGCGAAGCTCGACGGAGTGGGAGTCGACCCTTGGCGCGGTGCAGGAAGGTTCTTGCGCCCTAGTCCCCTTTCAATATCCGTCGGCGGCGGTGGCCAGGTGGTTCCCGTCCGGAGGGAGAGGAAAGGACCTCGTCGCCGGCCTACGCCAATTTCGCCAGCAGCTTCATGAAGGTGGCGATCTCCCTGGCCGTGAGCGGTGCCAAGGTTTCCTCGGTAATCTCGCGCGCCAGCGGGATCAGGCGTTCGATCGCCTCGCGCCCTTCGGCGGTCAAATTGACCAGCAGCCGCCGCTTGTCGCCCTCGTGCTTGGAGAGCTCGACAAGGCCGCGCGCCTTCAGCCTGTCGATCACGCCCTTCACCGTCGCCGCATCCATGGCGATCAGCGTGCCGAGCTGGTTCTGCGAAGTCTCGCCGACATCGCGCAGCTTGGCCAATGCCGCGAATTGCGGTGGCGTCAGGTCGCCGATATGGGCAGCGAAGATCGAGACGTGGCGCTGATGCGCCTTGCGCAGGATGAAGCCGACCTGCTCCTGCAGGTGGTAGTCCTGATCGTCCGCCTCCTCGACCTCGACCAGCTTCAGCAGATTGTCCTCGCCGCTCACCGCAGCCCGTCCCATGCCTTGATGTCGTCGGCGGCCAGGCCGCCCATGCGATTGTGCACGCGCGGACCGCAGGTCATGGCGAGGCAGAACAGGATCTCGTCGGGACGCGGTCCGTCGCTGACGCCGACTTCCATCGCATCGAAATGGCTGCGCACATAGGCGGCGTTGATGTGGCCGAGAGGCACATCCAGCCGCGAGCCGAAGGCGCCGACCTTCTTGGCCGACGGCACGATCGCCTTGGCGTCGCCGAGCCGCTCGCGCATGGCGTAGCCGCCCGGCACATGCCAAAGCGCGCCATGCTCGAGTTCGCCCGATATGCCGACGATGGCGCCTTTGCCATAGCCGTCGATCTGCTTCACGTCGCCACCCAATGCCGCTATCAGCCGGTCGGCGAGCAGCAGGCCAAGCGGCTTCAGATCGTCCATGGCGCTCTGCAACTCCTCGACATAGCGCCCGGCGAACGGGTTCTTCACCAGTGCCATGGCGGCGGCACGGCGGCGCGACACCTTGGTCGCCGGCCCGCCCTCATGAAAGATCTCTTCGGTCAGCACCACGATCTTGCGGAGCGGAAACTCAGGCATGGGCAACTTCCTTCCCTGGACTTTTGTCGGGCGCGGCAAGCGCCATTGAGCCCTCGATGCGGGTCTGGCCGGCGAGGAACAGCGCCGATGCGGCGACCAGTCCCCTGCGGTGGAAATCTTCGGCGACGGCAAGTCCCCTGTCCAGCGCCGTGGCAATCTCTTCGGCAGAAAGCGGCCCGACCTCCTGCGTCACCAGTCTGTCGCCAAGGTCGTTGTCCGGCGCCAGATCATGCGCGGGCACACGCCGAATAGCGGGATGGTTGGCCAAGTCGACGGCATTGGCGATCAGCGTCGCCGCAGCATCGGCCTCTGCGCCGGTGCTCGCCAGCACGGTGACGGCGTCGGCGATGCCCAGGGAAAACGAGCGCCCGCGCCAGCCACTGGTGGCAACGCCTTGCACGCCGTCCTCGGCGCTGATGACGATGCGGTCGGCAAGGCCATGGCCGGTGCCGGCAATGGCAAGAGTGATCGACTGGCCGGCACCGAGATGAAGCGCGCTGTCGCCACCGTTGTTGACATAGGCGCGATCGAGTTTTCGCCCAGCAATCAGTGCGGCAAGTATTTCGTCGGCTACTGAACCGGCGACGGCTGCCATCGGCGTGATGAAGTCGTCCGCCAATGGGCTAACTGCCGCTTCCATGCGCCGCGCCGTCGAGCCGGCGAAGGCGCGGGGGCGCAACGTGGCCGGCCGGCGCAACTCGGGCAATTCCTCCACCAGTTCCGGCAGGATGGTCTGGAATCGCGCCACGGCCTGCTCATAAGCTCGCCGGCATTCGCCTGGCGTCCCAAAGGCCTCGACGATCAGGTCGATCGGCCCGTGATTGAGGTGCAGCCGCCTGCCATCCCCGAGCCAATGCGCTTGCGGGCCGTTCATCGTCACGCGACCCCGTTCGCGGGCGCGCGCCGCAATTGCGCCAGCGGCGGCCATGGGTTGCCGGCCGACGCACCGTCGCCCCGACGCGCGTTCAGGTACTCGCCACCCTTGGCGACGACATCCTCGACGCTGCGGATCTCGGCTTCGTAGCCGCCGAGCCTGATATAATCGTCGCGGCGCAGCGTGAATTCGATCGGCGCCACCAGCGCCGGCGTCGGCACATAACCGAAGGCGCCTTCCGGCACGCGCGTCACATCCACCATCAGCGTGATGCCGCCGCCCGGCCAGACATAGACCGGCGCGCCGCCGACCGTCACATAGGTGGTCAGGCCCTGCACGGAACGCGTCAGGTTGACGGGATTCTCGGTGACGCCGGCGCGCAGCGAACCGCCGGCGCCGCCGATGAACAGCACGGTGCACAGCGCCGGTTCGCAATTATCCTCGATCAGCCCCACGGATTTCTGCAATCGTTCGGGGAATGGCTTTTCGACTGGCTTCAACTGGTCGTCGAGTTCGTAATAGGCGAACTGCTCGCCGGTGGTCGAAACCATCAGCAGCGACAGGCCGGGCCGCGCGCCCTTCTTGGCGTTCCATTCGCCCAGGATCGACAGCGGGTCGGATATGCTGGTGCCGCCCCAGCCGAGGCCGGGCTCGGAGACCTTGAAATAGCGCCCAGGCGTCGAGCGGCGGCCGATGATCTTTATCCCCGTGTCCTGCCAGCCCAGCACCTTGCCGGCCTGATGCTCCGAGACGACGCCGGTTATGTGGTCGTCGACCACCACCACCTCGTCGACCAGCCCGCGCCATTGGGTGGCGAACATGCCGATGGTCGCCGACCCGCAGCCGACCCGCATGCGGTGCTCCTGCTTGCCGTCGATGACGGGCGGTTTGCCGGCTTCGACTGTTACGGTGGCGCCGCCATCGATGGTCAGTTCCACCGGCTTGCGGTTGCACAGATCGAGCAGCGCATCGCAGGTGGCGCGGCCTTCGGCCTTGGAGCCGCCGGTCAGATGATGCACGCCGCCCAGCGACAGCATCTGCGAGCCATATTCGCCCGTCGTGACATGACCGATCGCCTCGCCTTGCGACCGCACGACAGCCGTTTCGGGTCCGATATGACGGTCGGTGTCGATCTTCACCTTGACGCCGCAATAGGAGAAGATGCCCTCCGTGACGACGGTGACGAGATCGACGCCCTCGACCTGCTGGCTGACGATGAAGGGCGCCGGCTTGTAGTCGGGATAGGTGGTTCCTGCCCCGATCGCCGTGACGAAGCGGAGGCCGGTGTTGACCAGTTCGCCGTCCCAGGCCTCGCCCTCGGCGACGAAGGGCACGACAGCGCCGCCGATCTCGGCGGTATGATCGAGAATGGTCAGCGGGTCCATGCGCACGATCCGGCCGCCGGCATTGCCGTAGCGGTCGCAAGCGCCGGTGCGGCCACCTGATATGTAGCACATCACAGGGCAGGCATCGCAGCGGATCTTCTCCGCCACCAGCTTCTCGCCGGGATCATGGGTTTCGAAGCGTTCGGCAAGCTCGCTCATCGGCATGCCTCCTTCTCGCGGATGGCGGCGCGGATCCGGGCCGGCGTCGCCGGAACTCTGGTGACCAGCACACCAGTGGCATGGCGGATGGCGTTGAGGATCGCCGGCGCCGTCGGGATCAGCACATGTTCGCCCAGGCCCTTGGCGCCGAATGGCCCTTCCGGGTCTGGCACCTCGATCAATATCGTCTCGATCGGCGGCACGTCGCCGATGGTCGGAATGAGATAATCGTGCAAATTCTCGGTGCGGCCGGGAATGTACTCTTCCATCAGCGCCATGCCGATGCCTTGCGCGATGCCGCCCTCGATCTGACCCTCGACCAGCAGCGGGTTGATCGCCTTGCCGACATCGTGCGCGGCTGTGATCTTGACCAGCTTGACCGTGCCGAGCTTGAGGTCGACCTCGAGCTCGGCGATCTGCGCGCCGTAACCATAGACCGCATAGGGCTTGCCCTGGCCCTTGGCGTCGAGCGGCAGCGTCGGCGGGTCGTAGGTCTCCTCGGCGCGGAAGACGAAGCCGTGGATATCCGCTTCGAGTGTGCCAAGATCGACACGGCGGACCGCCTCGCCCTCACGGATGACGATCGCCGGACCTTCGAGCTGAAGCGACGCTTTTTCCGAGACATTGGCAAAGCGCAGGATTTTTTCGCGCAAGGCGCGGCCGGCCTTCTCGGCCGCCTTGCCGGTGACGAAGGTCTGGCGCGAGGCCGAGGTCTTGCCGGCATCGGGAGTGATCGCGGTGTCGGCGTTTTTCAGCCGGAACCTTTCCAAGGGCAGGCCGAGCGCGTCGGCGCAGATTTGCGTGATGACGGTGTTGGAGCCCTGGCCGATGTCGACCGCGCCCTGGTGCAGGATGATCTCGCCTGAAGCCGCGATGCCGACCCGGATGGTCGATGGATTGGGCAGCGAGGTGTTGCCGCAGCCATACCAGCAGGAGGCGATGCCGACGCCGCGCTTTTTATCCACGTTGGCACTGTTGAAGGCATCCGCGTCAGCCACTGCACGCGCCCAATGCGGCCGCAGGGCATCGAGGCATTCGGCAATGCCGACGCCCGATTCCAGTCTCTGTCCGGTGACTGTTTCGGATCCGTTACGAAGGCAGTTTCTCAAGCGGAAGTCGAGCCGGTCGATGCCGAGCTTGCCGGCCAGCTCGTCGTACAAGGTCTCCTGCATGATCGTCGCCTGCGGCACGCCGAAGCCCCGGAAAGCGCCGGAAATCGGCCCATGCGTATGCACGGCGCGGCCTTCGGCGCGGTAGTTCGGGGTGGCATAGGGACCCGAGGCATGCACCGGCACGCGGTTGGCGACGGTCGGTCCCCAGCTCGCGTACGCCCCGGTGTTGAAATCGCCTGAGAAAATCATGCCCGTGACATGGCCCTCGGCGTCGGCGCCGATGGTCGCTTGCATCTGCGCCGGGTGGCGCTTGGTGGTCGACATCATCGATTCATTGCGCGTGTAGGCAAGCGCCGCCGGCCGCCCGGTCCTCATCGCCACCAGGCCGATCAGCGGTTGCAGGGACACGTCGAGTTTGGAACCAAAACCGCCGCCCGTCGCGGTCGGCACGATGCGCACCTTGTCGACGGGCAGGCCCAGCACCTTCGCCGTGTCGTCGCGGTCCATATAGGGCGCCTGCGTGCAGGCGACGACGACCAGCGTGTCGCCATCCATATAGGCATGGCCGGCTTCCGGCTCGATATAGGCATGCTCGACATAGGACGTCTCGATCGCACCGGTCACGGTGACAGCGGCATCGGCAAGCGCCGTCTCGGGATCGCCGCGTTCGACGAAGCCCTTGGTCAGAAGGTTGGCCGGACGGTTCGCATGGATCAGCGCCGCTCCTTCGGCCTGTGCCTCGCAAGGCTGCAACAGGTGTGGCAATTCGGTCCAGCGGATCGGGAAATCCGACAGGTCGAGATCGAGCATCGCCTCGCGCTCGCCGGCAACAAGCGCCACCGCCTCGCCGCGAAACCGCGCCAAGCCTTCGGCGAGAGCCGGCTGGTCGGCAAACGGACCGATGACGCCGAAACAGTTCTTTCCCGGGATATCGGCCGCCGTGAAGACGCCGGCGATGCCGGGACGAGCTTTTGCCCAGCCGTCGAGGTCGCCGAAGGCGAAGCTGGCATGGTAGTGCGGCGAGCGGATTACCAGCACCGCCAGCGCATCGGCTGGGAACGAATCGCCGCCGAATTTCTCACCGCCGGTCACCTTCGGCACGCCATCGAGCCGGATCGGGGAGGAGCCAATGGCGTGACCGGACCGAGGCAGACGGAAATCCAGGCTTGCAGCCTGGGCGGAGGCATCCATCACAGCAGCGACGATCTTCCGGTACCCGGTGCAACGGCAGAGGACACCACCAAGCGCGTCCTGCACTTCGATCTCGCTCGGCCTGGCTTTCTTCTCCAGCAGGGCCGTCGCCGCCACCAGCAGGCCCGGCGTGCAGATGCCGCACTGCGCCGCGCCATGCGCCAGGAAGGAGGCCTGTAGTGCCGACAGCCGGCCATTGGCGAGCCCTTCAACCGTCGTTACCGACGCTCCGGCGGCCGACGCCGCAGGCATCAGGCAGGCGCAGACCGGATCGCCATCGACCAGCACCGTGCAGGCGCCGCAGTCGCCGGCGTCGCAGCCGACCTTGGTCCCGGTCAGCAGCAATTCATCGCGCAGCACCGCAGACAGCCGGCGCAGCGGCGGCACGTTGACCGAGACGGCGGCGCCGTTGACCGCGAAGGTGATCTCCGCGCGTGCCAGGCCAACTGCATCACTGCCGGATAGGGCCACGCCGGGTCGAGCCTGGCTGATGTGAGGCTGAGCTTTGTTCATGCCGCCACCCTGTCACCGCTCATCGGCCCCGCCGCCGCAAGCACGGCGCGGACAACGATTTCGCGCGCCGCGTCCTGCCGGTATTCGGCGCTGCCGCGCACGTCGCCGATCGGCGACAGCTCTTCCATCGGCGCGGCGAGGACCGCTGTGGCCAGCCCATGATCCGCCGCCAGTCCGCGCAGGGCCGCCTCGACCCCGCCGAGCCGCTTTGCAACAGCCGAGCAGGAACCGACGGCGACCGCCGCTTGCTCGACGATGCCGTCCTGCACGACCAGGCGTGCCCCCACCATGGCGATCGAGATGACGAGATAGCGCCGCGCGCCGAGCTTGACGAAAGCCGACATACCCGCGCCGGCCGCTTTCGGCACGCGGATGGCGGTTACCATCTCGCCGGGCCGCAGGTCCGTGCGGCGATTGCCGAGGATGAATTCCCGGAGCGGCAGGTGGCGCACCGCTTGCGCCGAGCGCAGTTCTATCTCGGCGTCGAGCACCAGCAGCGCCGGCACGCCATCCGCGGCCGGCGAAGCGTTGCAGAGATTGCCGGCGATCGAGGCGACATTCTGGATCTGAACGGACCCGACCTCCCGCGCGGCCGCTTTCAGCGCATCGAAGGCCGGCGGCAAGGGATGGCGAACGATATCGGTCCAGCTGGTGCGCGCCCCGATCTGCCAGTGCGTTTCCGTTTCCGCAATGCCGCGCAGCGCGGCCAGCCCGTTGATGTCGAGCACATTGTCGCGGAAAGGCTTGTTGCCTTGCGCCGGGTAGAAGTCGGTGCCGCCGGCAAAGATGCGCCACGAAGCTTCGCCAAGCAGGGCGAGCGCCTCGTCGACCGTGGTGGGTTTCGCGTAACGGATCACGCTTTGCCTTCCCAGAAAAAGGGCCTTTCCGAGGGAACTTGCCGGCGTCCGGGCCCAGCTTAAATTCATTCGTATGCAAATGATATCAAGTCGGCGGAAATTGTCAAAGCCGGAGTTTGCGCAGCACCCGCACGGCTGCCGCCGCCACGCATTTGTTCTCCGCAAAATCTAGGTGCTGGGGCGCCCTTTGCGCGTTCGGGGTTGCGCCCGGCGCTCTAATGGTTGACGCGGCCCGCCATCTGGTCAAGTTTCTCCCTCCGGTCGCGCCAGCGGCTTTCTTTCGCCGGGATCCCCTGGGAGCCCGCGCCCGATACCGACAGGAAGGAACCCCATGGCCGAAGAAGCGCTTGTTGTCATCGACCTGCAGAACGACTTTTGCCCTGGCGGCGCGTTGGCTGTGACCGGCGGCGACGAGATCGTGCCGCTGGTCAACGACCTGATCCGGCGAACCGATCATGTCGTGCTGACGCAGGACTGGCATCCAGCCGGCCATTCGAGCTTTGCCTCAAGCCATCCAGGCGCCCAGCCTTTTGAAACCATCGAGATGCCCTACGGCCAGCAGACATTGTGGCCGGACCATTGTATCCAGGGCAGCCTCGGCTCGGATTTTCACTCGGGTCTTGCCTGGACCAAGGCCGAGCTCGTCATCCGCAAGGGATTTCGGCCTGATATCGACAGCTATTCGGCCTTCTTCGAGAACGACCACACGACGCCGACCGGCCTTGCCGGCTATCTCAGGGAGCGCGGCATCGACACTCTGACCCTGGTCGGCCTGGCGACCGATTTCTGCGTCGCCTTCTCGGCGCTCGACGCGGTCAAGCAGGGGTTCAGGACCACCGTCAGGCTCGATGCCTGCCGCGGGATCGACCTCAACGGTTCGGTCGAGACGATGCTGGCGAGGATGCGCCAAGCAGGCGTGACGCTCGAAGACCACGCGGCGGACTAATCGCATCGTGGGGAAAAAGAGGGGGTTCATACCGGTAGCGACGGCTTTGATGGCAAGCGCCGTGGTGGCTGTCGCGATGCTGTTGCCGGGAACGGCCTTCGCCGCGGAAGAGCACGGCCTGCCAGGCCGGACGATGTCGCTGTGGTGGGCACTGCCCTTTGCCGGGCTGTTGCTGTCGATCGCCACGGGACCGCTGCTTTTCAACCATGTCTGGGAGCATCATTACGGCAAGATTGCTGCATTTTGGGCGGCTCTCGTGGTGGTGCCGCTCGCATCGGCCTTCGGCACGACGGTGGCAACGGAAGCGGTGCTGCATGCGCTGCTCACCGAATACATGTCGTTCATCATTCTCCTGTTCGCGCTGTTCACCATTTCGGGCGGCATTCTCGTGGCCGGCAACATCCACGGCACGCCATTGGTCAATGCCGGGCTGCTGCTCATCGGCGCCCTGCTCGCTTCCGTCATCGGCACTACCGGCGCCTCGATGATCCTTATCCGGCCGCTCATCCGCGCCAATGACAACCGGCCGTTCAACGCCCATGTCATCATCTTCTTCATCTTCCTGGTGTCCAACATCGGCGGTTCGCTGACGCCGCTCGGCGACCCGCCGCTGTTCGTCGGCTTCCTGCGCGGCGTCGATTTCTTCTGGACCACCGCCAACCTCTGGCGCGAGACCCTGTTCGTCAGCGTCGTCGTGCTCGCCGTCTTCCTGGCGATCGACACCACGCTGCATCGCCGCGAAATGGGCGCGCCAAAGATCAAGGACCCGACGCCGGACACGAAAGTGCGCATCCGCGGCCTGCCCAACCTGCCGCTGCTGGCCGGCGTGATCGGCGCGATCCTGCTTTCGGCCACATGGAAGCCCGGCATCGGTCTTTCCATTCAGGGGGTGGACCTCGAGTTGCAGAACCTTGTGCGCGATGTCGTCATCCTGGCGCTTGCCTTCGTTTCGCTGGCCGTCTCGCGCAAGGAGTATCGGCAGGCGAACGGTTTCAACTGGGGGCCGATCGCGGAAGTGGCGAAACTGTTCGCCGGCATCTTCGTCTGCATCGTGCCCGTGGTCGCCATCCTGAGGGCCGGCCACGAAGGCGCGCTTGCGCCGCTGGTCGCGCTCGTCACGTCAGCGCAGGGCATGCCCAACGATCTCGCCTATTTCTGGCTGACCGGAGCGCTGTCGTCCTTCCTGGATAACGCTCCGACCTACCTGGTGTTCTTCGAGCTGGCCGGCGGCGCTCCCCGGCATCTGATGACGGAGCTCGCTTCGACCTTGGCGGCGATCTCGGCGGGTGCGGTGTTCATGGGCGCCAACACCTATATCGGCAACGCGCCGAACTTCATGGTCTACGCCATTGCCCGGCACCGCGGCGTGAACATGCCGGGTTTTTTCGGCTACATGGCATGGTCGGGCGCGGTGCTGATCCCCACGTTCTTGATGGCGGGCTTCCTGTTCTTCGGGTGAGCCGGCGAGGACGCCAGGCCCTTACCTTCCACAAGGGGAGGGCAAATCCTCAGCCTACGCCGACATAGCGCCTGACCGCCGACGGGTCGGCGCGCAACGCCTCTACGTCGACCGTCTCACGGTTGCGGCCATTCTCGATGAAGGCGACGCGGTCGGCGACCGACAGCACGGCATCGACCCGCTGCTCCACCAGGATGGTGGAAACGCCCAGTTCGCGCAGCTTGGCCACCGTCTCGCGGATTTTTGCGATCATCGACGGCATCAGCCCTTCGGTCGGCTCGTCGAGCAGTAGCACCTGCGGTTCCAGGCAGAGCGCGCGTGCCATGGCCAGCATCTGCTGCTCGCCGCCCGACAAGGTGCCCGAGCGCTGCCTGAGCCGCTGGCGCAGCACCGGGAACAGGTTGAGCACGTTTTCGCGCACGGCCTTCCCCTTGCCGCGCGCCATCAGCCCGATCTCGATGTTCTCCGCCACCGTCATTTCGGCGAACAGCCGCCTGCCTTGCGGCACATAGGCAATGCCGGCTTTAGGCACCTCGTGGGCGGCCAGACCGGTCAATTCCTGGCCTGCGAGGCTGATCGAACCGGCACTCGCCCGGACCAGCCCCATGATGGCTTTCAGCGTCGTCGTCTTGCCGGCGCCGTTGCGGCCGAACAGGCACAGCACCTCGCCCTTGTTCAGCGCCAGGTCGAGCCCATAGAGCACCTGAACCTCGCCATAGAAGCAGTCCAGTCCCGCGATCCGCAACGCTTGCGTCTTGCTCGTCTCGGTCATGGGGCGGTCCCGAGATAGGCTTCCTGCACCGCCGCATTTTCGCGGATCGCCTCCGGCGTGCCCTCTGCCAGGATCTTGCCGGCGTTGAAGACGGTGATGCGGTCGGCCAGTTGCATGACGACAGGCATGTTGTGTTCGATCAGCAGCACCGTGGCGCGGTCGGCGATGTCGCGCACGAGTGCGATGAAATTGTCGATCTCGCTGTCGGCCAGCCCCTGCGTCGGCTCGTCGAGGATCAGCAGGCGCGGCTTCAGCGCCAGGCCCATCGCCACCTCCAGCAGCCGCTGGTGGCCGTAGGACAACTGCCCGGCCTGCATATGGGCGCGGTCGGCCAGGCCGGTGCGTTCGAGCGCCGACATGACGCCTGCCTTGATCGCGCCCTTCGAAAGGCCGTCGCTCAGCGTGAGCTGCACCGGCAGCGCGACATTGTCGTAGACGCTGAGATTGGCGAAGACGCTGGTGATCTGGAACGTGTAGGCGATGCCCTGGCGGACCCTGACATAGGCCGGCAGGCCGGTGATGTCGGAGCCGTCGAAAACGATCGATCCGGACGAGGGCGGGATACGGCCGCTGATCAGGCTGACGAAAGTGGTCTTCCCGGCACCGTTGGGGCCGATGACGGCGCAGATTTCGCCCGGCACCAAGGTGAAATCGACGCTGTCGACGGCGCGCAGGCCGCCGAAATTGCGCGACAGGCCTTTGGTGGTCAGAAGCGGCGTCATGGCAGCCATCCGAGCCAGCGCTGCCGGATGCTGCCCAGAATGCCTTTCGGGAAGAACAGCACCAGCAGGATCAACGCGACGCCGACGATCAACAGGTAGGCGGAGGTGAAGCCGCTGGTGACGTCGATGACATAGTACATGAACAGCGTGCCGATCAGCGGTCCGAGCGTGGTGGCGGCGCCGCCGAGCAGCACCCACAGCAGCGGCAGGATCGAGTACTGTACCGAGGCGAAGCTCGAGCCGACATAGCCGAACAGCAGCGCATAGGCAGCGCCCGACGCCGCGCAGATGGCGCCGGAGACGACCACGGCGGCGAGCTTGTTGGAGAAGGTGTCGTACCCCAGCATTTTGGTCCGTTCCTCGTTCTCGCGGATGGCGACCAGCACGCGGCCGTATCGGGAGCGGACGACGGCCAGCGTGACCAGAAGCACGAGCGAGAACAGAGCCAGCGCGCTCATGTAGCGCACCGTCGGATTGGTGAGATCGAGCGACGTCGCGCCGAAATTCAGGACGCGTGCCGGCTGCGGCACCACCATGCCCTGGTCGCCGCCGGTCCACGCGGCAAAATAGAGGATGAGGAGGTAAAAGACCTGCGCGAACATCATGGTGACGATCATGAAGGCGACACCCGTGGTGCGCAGCGCCAGCAGCCCGATCACCAGTGCCAGCACCGCGCCGCAGGCGATACCGCTCAACAAAGCCGCCGGCACGCTCCAGCCAAGCTGGATGACGGCAAGGCCGGCGCCGTAGAGGCCGGCGGCAAAGAACATGGCATGCCCGAGACTGAGCAGTCCGACATAGCCGAACAGCATGTTGTAGCCCATGGCGAAGACCGTCAGCACCATGATACGAGCGACGAGGCCGTGATGATAATCCGGCAGCACGAAGCTCAGGACAAAAAGCAGCGCGATGACGCCGAGATGCAAGCCATAGGCTTTTGCCGGCGAGGTCTCGCTCATCGCGTCGTCGTCCCGAACAGGCCCTGCGGCCGGAACACCAGCACCATGGCGACCAGCAGCGTGGCGATGATCTTGGCCAGCGTCGGCGAGAAGAACATCGAGATGATGCCGTCGGACAGGCCGATCAGCACGGCGGCGATGACGGTTCCGCGCAACGAGCCGAGGCCGCCGATGATGACGACGATGAAGGACAGCAGCAGCGGGTCCTGCCCCATCAGGTAATGCGCCTGGCTGATCGGCACGATCAGCACCGCGGCGATGGCCGCGAGCATGGAGCCGAGCGCGAAGACGCCGCCATAGACTCGATCGACAGGGATGCCGAAGGCCTGCGCCGTCTCGCTGTCATACTGCGTGGCACGCATGACGAGGCCGACCCTGGTGCGCGTCAGCACCAGCCATGTCACCACGAGCAGAAGGACGGATGCCGCGATGATCGACAGCTTGTAGCCCGAATAGCCGAACCACGGCAGAAGGATGCGATAGCTGAAGGGCGGCTCTACCGGGCGCGCTTCCGGACCATAGAAGGTCAGCGCCAGCTGCTGGATGATGTAGAGCATGCCGATGGTGGCGACGATGGTGGCTTCCGGATTGTAGTTCAGCCGGCGCAGCACCAGCCGCTCGGCCACCAGTGCAAGGGCGCCGACGACCAGCGGTGCGATGATAAGTGCCGCCAGGAACCCGAGCGCCGGATGGCCTCCGATCGCAGTCGTGATCGCCCAGGCGAGCACGGCTCCCAGCATGAAGAACTCGCCATGCGCGACGTTGACCACGCGCATCACGCCGAACACCAGCGACAGGCCGAGCGCGGTCAGCGCCAGCACGGCGGATGTGACGAGCCCTTCGAGGGCGGCAAGGAGGAGGTGGGGTCCGAAATGCATGGGTTAGGCACTCACCGATAGCGCAATCGCGCCCCTTGAGGGGGGTGAGAAGTGGTCCGCGCAGCGGACGGAAAGCCAATTGCTTGGCTTTCCGAACGACGAACGCCCGGAGCGACAGCGAAGGGCCGGGTCCGGCAGGACAGAGGGGGGCGGCTTGGCGCTCACGCTTGTTAGATGGCTAAGCCTACAACGCCTGCGTCGTATAATCCCCCTCGGCCTCGTAAAGCCCGTCCTCGATCTTGGTCTTGTGCACCACCTTGAGCTTGCCGCCGTCGACCTTGGAGATGTTCTGGATGCCGAAGCACTGGTGGATCTTGCCGTTGAAGGTTTTTGGCCCCTGCGGATGCTCCGGACCTTCGGCGAATTCGGTCAGCGCCTCGGTCGCCTCGACCAGCTTGGCGCGGTCTTCCGGGCCCTTGTAGCCGGCGTCTTCCATCGCTTTCTTGACGACGTAGAGCGTCTCCCAGCAGCCGAACATGTGCGCGGCGGTGGAGACATCCTTGGGGTCGCCGACGGCCGCGCCATTGTCGTCGATGCCCACGGCGGCGCGATAGGTCTTCTGCGCCTCGGAATCGTCCGCCTGGGCATAACGCGGCGAGCCTTCCCAGAAATGACTGCCGTCCAGGAATTCGAGCCCGGGGCTGTTGATGTCGACGGCTTCGAGCGAATCGATGAAGCCGAACAGCTGCGGCCGGTTGGAGCCGTAGAACTCGCCAAGCTCCTTGACGAAGGTGAGCACCGCCGGGCCGACCATGACGTGGTAGATCACCTCGGTCTCGGCAGGGATCTGCGGGAAGTATTTGGTGAAGGAGCTCTCCGTCGGTGGAATGGCGATTTGCGCGATGACCTCTGCGCCCTGCGCCTTCAACGCCGGCGGGAGGTAGTCGCGGTGGTCGTAGCCGAAAGCAAAATCGGGGAAGATCTGTGTCACCTTCTTGCCGGCATTGGCCGCGATCCACGGCGCCATCGACTGGATCTGGCTCTTTACGTCGGTGATGCCGGGCTGGAAGACATAGCGGTTGAGCTTGGTCGAGGCGACATGGTGGCCTTCGCTGACGACGAAATAGGGCATCTTGGCTTCGCCGGCGGCGGGTGCCGAGCCGATGACGACATGCGAGAACAAGGTGCCGAAGACGATGTCGGTCTTGTGCTGGGTGGCGAACTTGCCGACCACCTCGGCACCGCGGCCGGGATCGGTGCCGTCATCCTCGATGATGACCTCGACCGGCCGGCCATTGATGCCGCCGGCCGCGTTGATCGCCTTGACCGCCGCGGCCGTGGTCTTCTCGTACCAGCGGCCATAGGCGGCGCCGATGCCGGTTCGGTGCGACTGGAAGCCGATCTTGATCGGGGCGGAGCTTTGCGCCTGGGAGTAGCGGACGAAACCGGGCGCGACCGCCAGGCCGGCGCCGGCGGCCAGACCCTTCAGCGCGGTGCGGCGGGTGAGACCGGCCTTGGAGAGATCGAAAAACCCATTCTTGTCAGTCACGGCAGTTCCCCTGTTTTTGAGTTTTGACCAATGGCTGGAATGTAGCAGACCGCGTCCTGCGGACGGCCGAAATTGCATGTGTACAAACTAAATCACCAAAGTCCGGACACGGCAATGCCGTTTCCCCAGGGGGATCCCGGTTTATTTCCACCGCGTCTAGCCAACGGTCGGCGTGGCGAGCAGCCAGAGGCCGAAGACGGTGTAGGCGATCATCAGCAAGGTGAGCGGAAACTGGCTGAGCGCGGCGCGGGCGGGAACCAGATGCAGGCGTGCGGCGAAGCCGTGGGCGACGAGCACGGCAAGCAGATGACCGAGAATGATGGCACCGGCCTGGATGTTCCACAGCCACCATGCCGAGCTCGCGCCGGCGACGATGCCGGCTTCGATCTGCATGTCGGCGGTGCCGAAAAGGTTCCAGCCGAGCGCAAACGGATCGGACAGTGCCGCAAGCGCATACTGGCCGTCGACCAGCAGCGCCGTCAGGTAGTGCGCGATGTGGTAGGCGAGCGCGATCGGCACGATCGACCAGACCAGCAGCCCCGTCGCCTCGCCAAGCCTGTGGCCTTCGCCGGCGAGCTTCTGGCCGACGACCACGGCAAGCAGGAAGACCACCGCAAGCAGCACGAATGTCAGGACGAGGCCGAAACTGCCGCTGCCGTTCACCGCCGTGCGGCCGGGGAATTCAAGCGGATTGATGCCGAACAGGCCCAGCCAGAAGAAGGTCTTCGACAGGCCGTCATAGGAAACCGAGGACAGGGCGAGCAGCAGGAAGGCCACGCCGCTTGCCGGCAAAGGCGCGGCGCTCAGCAGCTTGGCGCCCGGCCAGCATAGCGCAAGCCGGCCGCGCTCGTCGCGCACGAGCGGCGCGAAGCGTGCCACCATCGAGAAGAAGACGGTAAGGAACTCGCCGCTGCGGGCCCACGCCCCATAACCGAACGACAGCATCGCCAGCAAGGTGAACAACCAGTAGAGGCCGGCGGCCCGGGCCAGCCGTGTCGGATCGTCGGGCGCCGGATCGATGAGCTCGAACCAGGCAAAAGCGAAGAACAGGAGGACAGCCGGCCAGTATCCGAGCCATGATGGAAGGCGCCTGGCCGCTTCACCGCCCCTGCCGGCCAGGCGCGACAGGAGACGCACCGGCCCGTACCAGGGATTGAGCCAGGACCAGAGGTCGCCGAGGAAACCTTGCAGGAGCGTGAAGCCGGCCCACAGCAGTGTCCAGATCACCAGAGGCAGCGGGTTGGAGAGCGGATCGCGGCTGCCGAGAAAACCCGCGGCAATGAGACATGCAAAGCCGGCAAAGGATATCAGGCTGGCAGCGGTGCGGGCATCATCACCCAGTGTGAACAGTGGCAGGCGCCGCCGCCAGAAACGATCGAGCCGATGCGCCGGCAGCAGCGCCAGCACGAGGAAGCTGGCGGCCACGGCGAAAGCGCCGCCGACAAGATAATAGCCGGTCGGGAGAAGCAGGACGTGGCCGCGGTCCGAGGCGTGGGCGAAGGCTGGGGTGGGTGAGAGGAGCAATAGAGCGATAGGCAAAGATGCTAATGACCGACGACGGCACTCTACGGCGCCCCCCTCTGTCCTGCCGGACATCTCCCCCTCAAGGGGGGAGATTGGCGGTTTCTCTGTCGGCGCTTCCCTTGCAACGCCGGAGGTTCGCGAAGACGAAGATGACAGCATGATCTCCCCCCTTGAGGGGGAGATGTCCGGCAGGACAGAGGAGGGCGCCAAGGAACTCAGCCTATCCGACTTTGCCGTCTCGTATGGCGATGCCGGAAGCACCGGTGGTGCCCTCACACCTTGATCAACTGCTCCACCCGGTCCTTTTCACCGAAGATGCGCAGATACCGCTGGATCTCCTTGAGGTCGCCCGTCGCCTTGGCCGGATTGTCGGAGAGCTTGACCGCTGGCCGGCCGTTGGCCTCGGTCACCTTGCAGACCAGCGATATGGCGTCGAGGCTGTCGGTCGCCGTAGGCGCGCAGCCCTCGAAATCATTGGTCAGGTTCGTGCCCCAGCCGAAGGACATGCGCACCTTGCCCTTGAAGTGGCGGTAGGTCTCCTCGATGGTCTCGACCTCGAGCCCGTCGGAGAAGATCAGCAGCTTCTGCCTGGGGTCCTTGCCCTTCTCGCGCCACCAGGACAGGATCTTCTCGCCGCCCTCGATCGGCGGCGCGCTGTCGGGGCGAAAGCCCGTCCAGTCGGCCACCCAGTCCGGCGCGTCGCGCAGGAAGGAAGCCGTACCGAAGGCGTCGGGCAGCACGATCAGCAAATTGCCGCCATAGTAGCGCTGCCAATCCTGCAGCACCTTGTAGGGCGCCTGTTTCAATTCCTTTTCCGAATTGGCCAGCGCCCCAAGCACCATCGGCAGTTCATGCGCGTTGGTGCCCAGCGCCTCGAGGTCGTTGTCCATGGCCAGAAGCACGTTGGAGGTGCCGGTGAAAGCCTCGCCGATGCCTTCCTTCAGCGCTTCCACGCACCAGCGCTGCCACAGGAAGGAATGGCGCCGGCGCGTGCCGAAGTCGGAAATACGGATGCCGGGCAGCGCCTTCAGCCGTTCGGTCTTGGCCCACATCTTGGCTTTTGCGCGGGCGTAGAGCACGTCGAGCGTGAAAGGCCCGAACGACCGCAAGGCGGCGCGCGAGCGCAATTCGTTGATGATGGCGAGTGCGGGAATCTCCCACAGCGTGGTGTACATCCACGGGCCGCTGAAGGAGAGTTCATACTGCCCGCCGCGCCTGGAAAGCTCGTAGTCGGGCAACCGGAAATTCTCCAGCCAGGCCAGGAATTCCGGCTCGAAGATCTGCTTGCGGCCATAGAAATTGTTGCCCCCCAGCCAGATCATCTCCTTCTTGGAGAAGCGCAAGGTGCGGGCGTGGTCAAGCTGTTCGCGCAACTCGCCCTCGTCGATCTCCTCGGCCAGCCGCACCGAAGTGGTGCGGTTGATCAGCGAAAAGGTGGCGTCGACCTTGGGGTACATCCCCCAGATCATCTGCAGCATCAGAAGCTTGTAGAAATCCGTGTCCAGCAGGCTGCGCACGATCGGGTCGAGCTTCCAGGTATGGTTGTAGACGCGCCGCGCAATATCGGTCCTGGCCATGTCTCGTTACCGCCTTCGCTGCCTGCCGCCCATGATCGCGACAGGCCTCATAGCATCGAATTGGCAAAAGCGCTGCCCGGTTTCAGGCTGGCCCGACAAAAAGAAAGACCTGCGGCAGCCAACCCGTCCGAACGCAATTGATTTTTCCAAAGCGCTACCGGACACTCCGGAGAGACAGACAGGAGAAAACCGACATGGGTTATGACAGCGGCAAGCTCGACGCGTTGCGCCGCAAATATGGCGAGAGCCATGGCGGCGAGATGTTCGACCCGAAGTTCCGCAAGGTCGCCGACAAGATATTTTCCAAGTCGGGCACGCGGCTGGCGCCCTATTCCGGTATCCCCACCTTCCTCGCCGCGCCCTATCGCGAAATATCGGCCGACAACCCGGATTTCGGCGATTTGCAGGTAGCGATAGCAGGCGTGCCGATGGATCTCGGCGTCACCAACCGGCCGGGCTCCCGCTTCGGGCCGCGGGCGCTGCGCGCCATCGAGCGCATCGGCCCCTACAATCACGTGCTGGAATGCGCACCGACGCATGAGCTCAGGGTCGCCGACATCGGCGACGTGCCGTTCCAGAGTCGCTACCGGCTCGAGACCTGCCATGAGGACATCGAGCGCCGCACCAACCAGATCGTCGATGCCGGCGTCATTCCATTGTCGGTCGGCGGCGACCATTCGATCAGCCATCCGATCCTGAAGGCCGTCGGCAAGAAGGCCCCGGTCGGCCTCATCCACATCGACGCCCATTGCGATACAAGCGGCTTGTTCGACATGACCAAGTTTCACCATGGCGGCCCGTTCCGCAACGCGGTGCTCGATGGCGTGCTCGACCCGACGCGCACCATCCAGATCGGCATCCGTGGCTCGGCCGAATATCTGTGGGAGTTCACCTACGAATCCGGCATGACCGTGATCCATGCCGAGGAGGTGACCGGCCTCGGTATCCCCGCCATTATCGGGAAGGCGCGCAGAATAGTCGGCGACGGACCGACCTATGTCTCCTTCGACATCGACAGCGTCGATCCGGCCTTCGCGCCGGGCACCGGCACGCCGGAAGTCGGCGGCCTGACGACTCGGGAAGTGCTCGAACTGCTGCGCGGCCTCAAAGGCCTCAACATCGTCGGCGGCGACGTGGTCGAGGTGGCGCCGCAATATGATGCGACCACCAACACCGCGCATGCCGGCGCCCAGGTGCTGTTCGAAATACTGAGCCTGATGGTGTTCAGCCCGGCGCTCAAAAACAGCTGACGCCGACAATGACGGAAAGGCCACCGGACAACCCGGCGGCCCTCTGCATCAGTGTTCGAACACCAGCGGCGGCGCGAGGCGATCCCGCCGTAGCCAGCGCGCCAGAAGCAACGCCGCCACCACCGCCAGTCCGCTGGACAGCCCGATCCAGATGCCGACGCCATGGAAGCCGAAAGGGAAGGCGAGCAGCACGCCCAGCGGCAGGCCGACGCCCCAATAGCCGATCGCGGCATAGATCATCGGCACCTTGGTGTCGTGCAGGCCGCGCAGCATGCCGGCGGCAACCGCTTGCGCGCCATCGAAGACCTGGAACAGGGCCGCGAAGACCAGGAACGATACGGCAAGCGTGATCACCCTGGCATTGGCCGGATTGGCCAGGTCGATGAAGGCGCTGATCAGGAGATGCGGCCACAGGATCATTATCAGACCCATCAGGGCCATGAACGAGACGCCGATGACGAAGGCGGTCCAGCCGGCGCGCGAGACGCCTTCCGGATTGCCGGCGCCATGCGCAAGCCCGACGCGCACCGTCACCGCTTGGTTGAGGCCGAGCGGCACCATGAAGGAGATCGACGCGATCTGGATGGCGATGGCGTGCGCGGCAAGCGAATCCGCGTCGATAAGGCCCATCAGCAGCGCCGCGGCATTGAAGATCGTCACCTCGAAAGCAAGGATGCCGGCGATCGGCAGGCCAAGCCGTAGCAGGCCCTTGAAGCGCGGCCAGTCGGACCGCCAGAAGCGGCCGAACAGATGATAGCGCCTGAATTTCTTCTCCCACATCACCACGGCGGCCATGCCGACGAACATCAGCGTTGAGGACAGCGAGGTGGCAAGGCCCGAGCCTGATATGCCCATGGCCGGGACGCCGAGATTGCCGAACATGAACACCCAGTTGAAGAGCGCGTTGCAGGCGACGGCGACGAAGACGATGATCAGCGCCCAGCCCGGCCGCTCCAGCGCCGAGATGAAGGAACGCAGCACGATATAGCCGTAGAAGGGCAGCACCGCCCATTCCAGCCAGCGCAGATAGATGCCGGCGCTGTGCGCCAGAGCCGGTTCCTGGCCCATGGCGAGCAGCACGTTCTCGCCGTGCCAGAGGAAGATCCAGATCGGGATGCAGATGAGGATCGCCAGCCACAGGCCCTGGCGCACGGTGCGGCGCAGGTCGCGCACCGAATGACGGCGGCGGCCGAGCTCGGTCGCCATCATCGGCGAGGTCGCCAGCATCAGGCCGAGGCCGAAGATCAGCGGCATGAAATAGAGATTGGCGCCAAGCGCGCCGCTGGCCAGCGTGTCCGCCCCCAGCCTGCCCATCATCATGACGTCGGTGGCCGTCATGGCGGTCTGGCCGAGATTGGTCAGCACCATCGGCCAGGCGAGCGCCAAAGTCGCCCTGATTTCCTGACGCCAAAGATTTTCCGGCGCGCGAGCGCCGGCTTCGATCGCAGACATTATTCCGCTCTTTCAAGGTTGCGGCGCATCGGCAAAAAAGCCGGAAGCCGCATTGCAAACGGCGAGACCCTCGGTTTCGCGGCGTTTACGTCAGCTTTTGTACGAAACGCGACATGAAGGCAAGGGAGGAGGGGCGGGAACAGATTGATCCAGTCGGATCGCCGACGACGCTGAAGGCGACCGACGCTCTCCGACGGCCCATTTCACACATGCTCCCAAGGCTGCTACGCATTGCAAGGACGAGCGAGGTGCCACGGAACCCAAATTTGCAGGAGGCAGGATGCAGTTCAGGCGCAGAAGGAATCCGGTTGCGACGCTTCGCACGGCGCCGGCCTTCGAACATATCGTCACCGAGGCGAGCGACAGTTTCCTGTGGCGGCTGGACGACTATCCCTGGGAGCGCAATGTCTGGAATTTCCATCCGGAGTACGAAATCCACCTCTTGCGAAAATCTTCCGGCGTCGTGCTGGTCGGCGACCACATCGGCGAGTTCGGGCCGGGTTACCTGACCATTGTCGGCGGCGGGCTGCCGCATGATTGGGTGACGGCGGTGCAGCCGGGCGAGCTGATCGAAGGCCGCGACATCGTCCTCCAGTTCGATGCCGAGAGGCTGCGCGGGTCGGCTGGCCTGTTGCCCGAACTACGCGAACTGGAGCCGTTCCTGGAGCGGTCGCTGCGCGGCATGGTTTTTCATGGCCGCACGGCACTGGAAGGCGCCGAGTTGATGGAACGGATGGGGGACGTCAGCGGGCTAACCAGGTTCTGCCTGTTCCTGAATCTCGTCGATCTCCTCGCCAGGACCGACGAATACGAGCTGTTGTCTTCGCCGGATTTCTCCCCTGTTCTGGATGCCGCCTCGCTCGACATCATCCAGCGCACGCTGACCTATCTGTTTCAGCATTTCGCCGAAGATCTGAAGCTGCCTGATGTGGCGGCGCTCGCGGGAATGACCGAGAGCACATTCTCGCGCTTCTTCCAGAAGAACACCGGCAATTCCTTCAGTGACCACCTTGCCAAGCTGAGGCTGTGGCAGGCCTGCAAGCTGCTGGCCGATACCGATATTCCGATCACCGACATCTGTTTCCAGGTCGGCTATATGAACATCTCCAATTTCAACCGCGCCTTCATGCGCAAGCACAAGATGACGCCGTCATCCTATCGCAAGCTGTCGCGGCAGCGGCTGGCGATGCGCGCGTAAGCACGCCCTAAAAACCACCGCCTCCGAGTCCGATCGATACTCATGTGAGATTGGCCGCAACCGGATGCCGGTTTTTGCGCCGCACAATGCATAAAAGTACAGGTCTTCTGCAACGGGGCTTCTAGCGCGAGCCGCTGCAACTCCGCATTTTGGCGATGGGTGGCAAGTCGCTCGGGCGATGGTGAGGATCGCGCAACCCGAGGACGTCCGCTTCCTGCGACGTGTTCCTGGAGGAGAAAATAATGAAACCAATTCGGCTCGCTGCCAGCCTTGGTGCAGCTTTCATGCTTTCCGCTACCGTTTCAACCATCGCTTTAGCGCAGGCGCCGGTCTGCTCGGCGCCGGTCAAGGTGCTGGCGCAACCACGTGACGGCCTGACGCTTCTGGAGGACTCCAAGGCCGAGTTCGAGAAGCTTGCCGGCGCCGGCTTCCAGATCGATTACCTCAACGAGAACGACCGCCGCGCAAAATCGCGCGCCGATGCGTCCACGGTCGGCAACTACAACGTCTACTATGTCGACGAAGCCAATGTCGCGCTGTTCGCGTCCTCGAAATGGATCGTGCCGCTGAGCGATTATTATCCGGCCGACTACGACTATGCCGATTTCGATCCGGGCCGCCAGAAGGTCGCCACCTATGATGGCAAGGTCTGGTTCGCGCCGCTGACCGGCGGCGGCGACCTGATGGTCTATCGCAAGGACGTGCTGGAGGCAGCCGGCATCCAGCCGCCGAAGACGCTCGACGAGCTGATCGCCGACGTGCCGAAGCTGACCAATCCGGACAAGGGCATGTATGGCATCGCGCTGCGCGGCGCGCGCGGTTCGGGCGCCAATGTCTGGCGCTGGATGCCGTTCTTCAAGGCCTATGGCGGCCAGTGGTTCGACGGCGACAAGCCGGTCTTCAATTCCGACGCCGCGGTCAAGGCGACCGAGACCTACCTGAAACTGTTCAAGGATTCGGCGCCCGGCACGCAGACCGGCAGCTGGGATGAATCGACCGGCGCCTTCCTGTCGGGCCAGGTCGCGATCCTGGTCGAATCGACGCCGCTGTCGGGCATGGCGGTCGACCCGAAGACCTCGCAGGTCGTCGGCAACATAGGTTTCCTGCCGCCCCCGTCGCCACTGCCCGGCGGCGGTTACGGCCATGGCCTCGCCATCGCAGCGAAGGCCAATGCCGACGACGCCTCGAAGAAATGCGCCGGCCTGTTCATCGCCTGGGCAACATCGAAGGAAAACGAGAAGCGCCGGCTCGACGCCCACCAGTTCGGCGAGCTGAACCGCACCAGCATTCTGGCCAGCAAGGAATTCGCCGATATTTACGGCGCCGATCTCGGCCAGGCACTGGCCGAAACCGGCAAGGTCACGGCGGTCAATTTCTGGCAGGACCCGCGTTGGCCCGATCTCGGCGACCGCTGGGGTATCATCCTCGAGGAATTGGTCACCGGTACCCGCACCGACATCAAGGGCGGCCTCAACGAACTCGAGGCCTATGCCAACGAGCTGGTGAAGAAATAAGCCATCCTCCCCCTGCGGCGCGCGGTCCACGGCATTCGGTGGAGCGCCGGAACCTGTGCGCCGCAGGTCCTGGTTTCATCATTGCGGTTTGAGCCAGCCTTCGCGCGAAAGGTCAGTCATGCTCAATCATTCGAGACGCAGCAGAGGTTAGACAGATGCCGCGACGCTCATCCCTGCCGGTCACCTTCGTCGTGCCGACACTCGCCATCCTTCTGGTGCTGTCGATGGTGCCGACGCTCTACGCGGTCGTCATCGCCCTGCAGAACCGTGAACTCAGCTCGACAGCCTATTCCTATGTCTGGTTCTCGAACTTCGCCGACCTGTTCGCCGACCGCCGCTTTCTCAACGCCGTCTGGGTGTCGGTGAAATGGGAATTCGTCACGGTTATCGCGACGATGACGGTCGCCATCGGACTGGGCGTCCTGATGTTCGAGGTCGCCTCGCCGCGCCTTCGCAACGTCTATTGCCTGCTGTTCATCATCCCGGTCCTGCTGCCGCGCGTCTCGGCGGCCTTCGTCTGGAAGTTCGCCTACCATCCGCTCTACGGCATCGCCACTTACCCCTACCGGCTGCTGACCGGTGGGCTGATCTTCGATCCGCTGTCCAAGCCGTCGACGGCGTTGTTCGCGGTCGCATCGGTCGATGTCTGGCAATGGGGCCTGTTCTTCGCCGTCATCGTGCTGAAGCTCCTGGAAACGCTGCCGCCGCAGCCGATCGAGGCGGCCCGGCTCGACCATGCCAAACGCTGGCAGATCCACGCCTATGTGACCTTGCCGATGCTGAAGGCGCCGCTGGTCAGCCTGATGTTCGTCAAGATGATCGAATCGCTGCGCTCCTTCGATCTGATCTATGTGATGACCCGCGGCGGTCCGGGCGTGGCAACCGAGACGCTCGACATGTACGCCTTCTCGCAAGGCTTCATCGAGTCCGGCAAGGTCTCCTACGCCTCGGCGATGGCGGTGCTGATGATGATCGCCACGGTCATCACCTTCACCATGCTGTGGAGGCGGGTGCAGGCATGAGGTCATATCGCATGAGACCTGGCCGCCTGATCGGCAAGACCGTGCTGGCGTTTGCCGGTTTCATGGCCGTGTTTCCGTTGCTCTGGACGGCGCTCAATTCGCTGAAGAACAATGTCGACATCATCACCCGCGTCCCGCGCCTGGTGTTCACGCCGACGCTGGCCAACATCAGCTATATCGTCGGCCGCGACAGCGTCATGACCGGCCTCTACAATTCGGTCGTCGCCTGCGGTTGCGCGGTGCTGATCGGCGTGGTGCTCGGCCTGCCGGCGGCCTACGCGGTAGCGCGCTACCCGAACCGCTGGGCCGGCGACATCCAGTTCTTCGTTTTGTCGCTTCGCTTCCTGCCGCCGGTGGCGGTCGCCATTCCGCTGATGGTGATCTGGCTGCAGCTCGGGCTTTACGACACGCTCGCCGCGCTGATCGTCACCTATTGCCTGCTCACCATCTCGGTGATCATGTGGCTCGCCATTCCCGCCTTCCAGGCCGTGCCGAAGGAGGTCGAGGAAGCGGCCTTCGTCGATGGCTACGGCGCCTATTCGGTGTTCTGGAGGATTGCGCTGCCGGTCGCGGCGCGTTCGCTGATCGGTGCGGTGGCTTTCAGTTTCGTGCTGGTCTGGAACGAGTTCCTGATCGCGCTGATGCTGTCGAGCTCCAACGCCAAGACCTTGCCGATCGTCGCCTCGGAACTCTCCCAACAAGGCATGAACGTGCCGTGGGGAATCCTGAACGCCTCGGTCGTGCTTCTGTCGCTGCCGCCGCTGTTGTTTCTCGGCGTGCTCAGCGGCTTCCTGAATTCCGTTTTCCGGCAAAAAAAGACTTGAAGCGAGGACGACACGATGCGGGCACTGGTGCTTGAGAAAAAGGGCGAGCTGGCCCTGCGCGAGATCGCGTTGCCGCTCGACGTCGGCCCGGACGACGTCAGGATCGCCATCCACACGGTCGGCGTCTGCGGCAGCGACGTGCACTACTACACCCATGGCGCCATCGGCAGCTATGTCGTGCGCGCGCCGATGGTGCTCGGCCACGAGGCGTCCGGAACGATCGTCGAGATCGGCGCCAATGTCAGGACGCTGAAAGTCGGCGATCGCGTCTGCATGGAACCGGGCGTGCCGAACCTGTCGTCGCGGGCCACAAAACTCGGCATCTACAATGTCGACCCGGACGTCACCTTCTGGGCGACGCCGCCGGTGCACGGCATTCTGGCGCCGCAAGCCGTGCATCCGGCGGCGTTCACCTACAGGCTGCCCGACAACGTCTCCTTCGCCGAAGGCGCGATGGTCGAACCTTTCGCCATCGGCATGCAAGCGGCGGCGCGCGCGCGCATCGTTCCGGGTGACGTGGCGGCTGTCGTCGGCTGTGGCCCGATCGGCATCATGATAGCGCTGGCCGCCCTGGCCGGTGGTTGCTCGAAAGTGCTGATTTCCGACTTCTCCGCGCCCAAGCTCGAAATTGCCGGGCGCTATCCCGGCGTCGTTCCGGTCAACATCGGCGAGCAGTCATTGGCCGAGGCGGTGGCGGAGGCGACCGACAATTGGGGCGCGGACATCGTCTTCGAGGCCAGCGGCAGCCCCAAGGCGTTCGCCAATCTGTTCGATGTCGTGCGCCCTGGCGGCGCGGTGGTGCTCGTCGGGCTGCCGGTGGAGCCGGTGTCGCTCAACGTGCCGGCGGCCATATCGAAGGAAGTGCGCATCGAAACCGTGTTCCGCTATGCCAACATTTTCGACCGCGCTTTGCAGCTCATCGCTTCCGGCAAGGTCGATCTCAAGCCGCTGATCACCGGCACCTATCCCTTCTCCGACAGCATCGAGGCTTTCGAGCGGGCGGCGGCAGCGCACCCGCAGGACGTCAAGCTGCAGATCCTGCTCAGCGGCAAAAAGGGCTGACCATGTCCGCGATCACCTGTTCCCATGTCGACAAGGCCTATGGCACCACGACGGTCATCCGCGACCTCAATCTCTCGATCGAGGAGCACGAGTTCGTCGTGTTCCTCGGCCCGTCCGGCTGTGGCAAGTCGACCTTGCTGCGCATGTTGGCGGGGCTGGAGGACATCAGCGGCGGCGAGGTCTCGATCGGCGGCAAGGTGGTTAACGATCTCGATCCGGGCGACCGCGGCATCGCCATGGTGTTCCAGAACTATGCCCTTTACCCGCACATGACGATCTTCGACAACATCGCCTTCGGGCTGCGGCGCCAGAAAGTGCCGGCGGCCGAGATCCAGAAGCGGGTCGAAGCGGTGTCGAGGACGCTCGGGCTGGAACCCTATCTCGGCCGCAAGCCGGCCGAGCTTTCCGGCGGCCAGCAGCAGCGCGTGGCGATCGCGCGCGCCATGATCAAGACGCCGAAAGTCTTCCTGTTCGACGAGCCGCTGTCCAATCTCGACGCCAAGCTGCGCAACCACATGCGCGTCGAGATCGCGCGGCTGCACCAGTCGCTGAAGACCACCACCGTCTATGTCACCCATGACCAGCTCGAAGCGATGACGCTCGCCGACCGCATCGTGCTGCTCAAGGACGGCGTCATCGAGCAGGTCGGCTCGCCGGCGGAAATCTACGAGCGGCCGGGCAATCTGTTCGTTGCCGGCTTCATCGGCACGCCGAACATGAATTTCATCGATTTGACGGTGGCCCGGAAAGAAAATGGCTGGATGCTGACCAATGGCGGAACTGTCTTCACCGTCAACGGCTCGCGCTTCAAGCTCCAACATGGCGAGCAGGCGGTGCTTGGCATCAGGCCCCCGGATCTCAAGCCCGCGACCCCCGGCAGCGCCGGAAATTTCCTGGCGGGAACGGCCGATCTCATCGAGTTTCATGGCAACGATGCACTGGTGACATTCGCTCTTGGCGGCAAGGAGATCAGCGCACTCGTTCCCAGCCGCGTCTGCCCAACTATCCGCAGCGATGTCCGCTATACGTTTGACGAATCGGATATGCATCTGTTCGATGCCAAGTCCGGCCTATCCTTGTTGACACGGTAAGGCGCGTTCTACTGGATCGCGTCGAGCGCCTGGCGTTGCCGGTGCATCTCCAGGAAAATCCGGTAGTCGCGATCGAAGCGGGCGCCGGCGGCCGGGTTGGCGGCGCGCGTCCTGCCGCCCTGCTGCATGGCAAGACAGGCCGCGTTGAGGTCGGGGAAAAGCCCGGCGGCGGTCGCCGCCACCATGCCTGTGCCGAGCAGCACCGCCTCGTCGGCCAGCGGCTCGACCACCGTGCAGCCGGTGGCGTCGGCATAGAGTTCCATCAAGAGCGGATTTTTGGTGTGGCCGCCGGTGACATGCAGCGTGTCGATGAGATAGCCGTTCTCGTTCAGCGCTTCCAGCACATGGCGCACGCCGAGCGCGATGCCCACGGCGGTGCGCCAGTAAAGTCGGCACAGGCTGTCGAAGGAGGAATCCAGCGTAAGGCCGCTGACCACGCCGACCGCATGCGGGTCGGCGAGCGGCGAGCGGTTGCCGTGAAAGTCGGGCAGCACATGCAGCCGGCCGGCAAGGGCATCGCCCTCCGCCGCGCGCAGCTCGGCGACGCGGCTTGCAATCGTGGCATGCATGGCTGCGTTCGGCTCGCCGCCGGCGCCGTGCCAGCGGATGATGTGGTCGAGCAGGGCGCCGGTGGCCGACTGGCCGCCCTCCGACAGCCACAGCTTCGGCAGCGCGGCGCCGTAGTATGGCCCCCAGACCCCGGCGAAGGGCTGCGGATCGGGTGACATCGCCATGACGCAGGAGGATGTGCCGGCGATCAGCGCCAAATGACGGCCGATATTCCGCTCGTCGCCGGCAAACCCGCCGAGCACGCCAAGCGCACCGGCATAGGCATCGATCACCCCGGCGCCGACCCGGCATGTCTCCGTCAGGCCGAGCTCCGCCGCTGCTTGCGCGCTCAAAGAGCCGATGTAAGCGCCGACCGGACTGGCTCTTTCGGGCAGATTGCCGTGCTCGAAGAGGTCGCCGAGGCCGACGAGTTCGAAGAAATCGCGCTGCCATGCGGGTTCCCGGTGCGCCAGATAGGTCCATTTGGCGGTCAGCGTGCACTGCGAGCGGGCCAGCGACCCCGTCGCCTGCCAGGTCAGGAAGTCGGTAAGGTCGAATAGATAGCCGGCTTCATTCCAGGTCTTCGGCAGGTTTCGCTTCAGCCACATCAGCTTCGGCGTCGCCATTTCCGGCGACATGACGCCGCCGATATAGTTGAGCACCTCATGGCCGCTCGCCGTGCATTCGTCGGCCTCGGCGATGGCGCGGTGATCGAGCCAGACGATGGTGTCCCAGCGCTCCTCTCCGGTCACCGAAACGCTGAGCTGGCCGCCTTGCCTGTCGCGCACGACCAGCGAGCAGGTGGCATCGAAGGAAATGCCGGCAATGTCCTCGGCGGCAACACCGGATTTTTCGCGGGCCGCACGCACCGCGGCGCACACGGCTGACCAGATATCGCGCGAATCATGCTCGGCGTGATCGGCTTTCGGCTGGTGCATGGCGATCGGGTGCTCGGCGCGGCCGAGCAAGGTGCCACTGGTGTCGAGAATGCCCGCGCGGGCGCTCCCGGTGCCGACATCGACCGCGCAAACGAACTGTTTCGTCAAGATGCTCTGTCTCTCGCTCCCAGGCCTGCAATCAGATCTGGCAATTGCAGCATGTCAGCGAATATAAAGTCCGGCTCACTCGACGCAAGCCGCGCTTTCAGGGCAGGGTTGCCGGCATGCGCGCCGCCGGTGAAGGCGAACACGCGCATATCAGCCGCCCGCGCCGCCGCGACCCCGGCGGGGCTGTCCTCGATCACAAGGCATTTGCGCGGATGCGCCCGCATCGAGGCGGCGGCATGAAGGAACAGGTCGGGCGCCGGCTTGCCCCTGGCCACCATGCCGGCACTGAACAGATGCGGCTCCATCAATCCGAGCAATCCGGTGACGTCGAGCGCGTAGCGGATGCGGTCGAGCGTGCCCGAGGAGGCGACGCAGAACGGCAAGCCAAGCCTCGGCAGCACTTCCTTGACGCCGGCGATCGGCTTCAGCTCCTCGCGGAATTTGCGCATCAATTCGACACGCATCGTGGTCAGGTGCTGATCGGTGATGGGCAGGCCGAAGTCGCGGGCGAGGATCTCGCGCACGCTTTTCATGCTCTTACCGAGGAAATGCTCGTAGGCCGTATCCTCGCCGATACTGCCGCCGGCAAGCGCGATCATGCCGAGCAGTGCCGAGACCGACAGCGCCTCGCTGTCCACCAGCACGCCGTCGCAGTCGAAAATGACCAGTTCCGGCGCCATGGTCCCGTTTCAGAGCTTGCCGGCGAGGTAGCGCGTCAGCGTGGCGCGCGTGCCATCCGTCCACAGCAGGTTCAATGCATGCGCGAAAGCCTCGACGAACGCGGTGGCGCGCCCGACATCGCCATAGATGTCTTCCATCGCAAGCCAGGCGGCGGGCGCGTCCTTTGCCGCCTTTGCCGTCGCCTGCACGCGGTCCCAGTTCGGATCGTTGGGCTCGATGACCGCGCCGCTGTCCGTCGTGCCGAAGCAGTAGCGGCACCACAGCGCCGATTCAAGTGCCAGGCCGGCGACGCTCTTTCCCGCCTTCAAGCGGTCGGCGATGGTCGGGATGATGAATTTCGGCTGGCGATTGGAACCGTCGAGACAGAGCCGGCGCACCGTGTCGCCGATCTTGGGGTTGGAAAAGCGCTTTTCGATGAGCTGGTAATAATCCTCCAGGACCGTGTCTGGCACCGGCGGTACGGTCGGAATGATTTCGTCATGCTCGAGCTTGTCGAGAAAGCCGCGCACCAGCGGCTCCTGCATCGCCTCATGCACGAAATGGATGTCCATCAGCCCGGCCGGATAGGCGATGGTGGCATGGCCGCCATTGAGGATGCGGATCTTCATCAGCTCGTAGGGCGCGACGTCTTTGACGAACTGCACGCCGACCTTTTCAAGCGGCGGCCGGCCGTCGGTGAAATGGTCTTCCAGCACCCATTGCCGGAAGGGTTCGCAAAAGACAGGCCAATTGTCCTCGACGCCGAAATCCTTGGCCAGGATCGCGCGTTCGCGGTCCGACGTGGCCGGCGTGATGCGGTCGACCATCGCGTTCGGGAAAGCGACATTGCCGCCGACCCAGGCCGCCAGATCCTCGTCGATCAGGCGGGCCAACCCGATGACGCCATCCGACGTGACATGGCCGTTGTGGGGAATGTTGTCGCAGGACATCACCGTGAACGGTGCGATGCCATCGCCGCGCCGCCGCACCAGGCCGGCGAGGATGATGCCGAACACGGTCTTCGGCGTCGCGCCCGGCTGCGCATCGGCGACGATATCGGGATGCGTCGGGTTGAACACGCCGGAGGCAGGATCGATGAAATAGCCGCCTTCGGTGATGGTCAGCGACACGATCTTGATCGCCGGATCGGCCAGCCGTTCGATGATGGCGGCGGCATCGCCCGGCGTCAGGAAGTCGATCATGGCGCCGGTGACGCGGGCGCTCATATGACCCTCGTCCTGCTCGACCACCGTCGTCAGCCAGTCCTGCTCTTCCAGTTTGCCGCGGCCGATCTTCTCGCCCTCGAACACGCCGGCGCCGACCAGCGCCCAGTCGTGGCCGACGCCCGAATTGAACAGCTCGTCGAGATAGACGGCCTGGTGCGAGCGATGGAAGTTGCCGACGCCGAAATGCACGATGCCGGCCTTCAGCGCTGCGCGGTCGTATTTCGGACCTGCGACCCTGGCGGGCAGGTTGGCGAGATTGGCGGAAGAGAGTTTCACGGTCATCTGTTTACCCTTTGGCCGGGTTGCGGCCTTCGTTACCCTTCTCTCCCCTTCACCGGGAGAGGGTAGGAAGCGGCACATGCCTTCCGAGGCGATGCGGCCGCCACCTTGATGTTGGCCTCTTCTCCCCGCGGAGGCACGGGGAGAAGAGGCCGCCCCCGCCTCAACTCATCCACTGGCCGCCATCGACATTGTAGGTCTGGGCGACGATATATTCGGCTTCGTCGCTGGCCAGGAACACGGCCATGCCGGCGAGGTCCTCCGGTCTGCCCATGCGGCCGTAAGGCACGCCTTCACCGACCAGTCTTTTCTTCTCGCCTTTCGGCCGGTTCTCATATTTGGCGAACAGCGCGTCGACCTGGTCCCACATGTCGCTGTCGACGACGCCAGGCGCGATGCCGTTGACGTTGATGCCGTGCTTGATCAGGTCGAGCCCGGCCGACTGGGTCAGCGAAATGACCGCCGCCTTGCTGGCGCAGTAGACCGCGACCAGCGCTTCGCCGCGCCGTCCGGCCTGGCTCGCCATGTTGATGATCCTGCCGCCCTTTCCCTGCGCGATCATCGAGCGCGCGGCCGCCTGCAGCATGAACAGCGTGCCGGCGACATTGACGGAAAACAGTTTGTCGTAGCTCGCTTTGGTGATGTCGACGATCGGAGCCAGGTCGAACAAAGCGGCGTTGTTGATCAGTATGTCCGGGCCGCCGGTCCTGGTTTCCACCGCCTGCACCGCGGCATCGATGGAGGCCTGGTCCGTGACGTCGAGCTTCACCGCATAGGCCTTGCCGCCGATCTCGGCGGCCGTCTTTTGCGCCGCCTCGAGATCGATGTCGGCAATCGCCACGATGGCGCCCTCACGGGCATAGGCTTCGGCGAAGGCCTTGCCGATGCCGCGCGCCGACCCGGTGATCAGCGCCGATTTGCCTTTCAGCCTCATGCCGCCAACGCCTTGCCGTCGGGGCCGAAGCGATGCAGCTTGGCCTTGTCGGGCGTGAGATAAATGCTGTCGCCATGGTGGACGCTGAGTTCGCCGTCGGCGCGCACCGTCAGCGGGCCGACACCGTCGGCCTGGACATGCAGGAAGGTGTCGGATCCCAGGTGTTCGGCGACGCCGACTGTTGCCTTCCAATCGCCCGCCGTGGTCGAGATCGCCATGTGCTCGGGCCGGATGCCGATGGTCTTGGAGCCGTACTTCGCCGCTGGGGCGCCTTCGATCAGATTCATTTTCGGCGAGCCGATGAAGCCGGCGACGAACAGGTTTTTCGGCGTCTTGTAGAGCTCCATCGGCGAGCCGACCTGCTCGACATTTCCGGCATTCAGCACGACGATCTTGTCGGCCATGGTCATCGCCTCGACTTGGTCGTGGGTGACGTAGATCATCGTCGTCTTGAGCTGGTGGTGCAGTTCGCTGATCTCCAGCCGCATCGTGCCGCGCAGTGCCGCGTCGAGGTTGGACAAGGGTTCATCGAACAGGAAGGCCGAAGGCTGGCGCACGATGGCGCGGCCGATGGCGACGCGCTGGCGCTGGCCGCCGGAAAGCTGGCCGGGGCGGCGCTCCAGATAGTTGGTGAGGTTGAGTACGCGCGCGGCGTCCTTCACCTTCCTGTCAATGGTCGCCTGGTTCTCGCCCGCCATCTTCAGTGGGAAGGCGATGTTCTTGGCCACCGTCATGTGCGGGTAAAGCGCATAGGACTGGAACACCATGGCAAGCTTGCGCTTGGCCGGCGCCTCGCCGGTGACGTCGCGGCCGTCAATGTTGATGGTGCCGCCGCTGGTGTCCTCCAGGCCGGCGATCAGGCGCAGCAGCGTGGACTTGCCGCAGCCCGACGGGCCGACGAAGACGACGAACTCGCCGTCCTCGATGACGAGATCGATGTTAGGAATGATCGAAGTCGAGCCGAAGGATTTCGAGACGTTCTTGAGCGTGATATTTCCCATGCTTTCCTCCCGGTGGATTTCCGTCCGCCGCCTGGCGCACGCTGCTACTTCACGGCGCCCCTACTTCACCGCACCGAAGGTCAGGCCGCGCACCAGTTGCTTCTGGCTGAACCAGCCCATGATCAGGATTGGCGCGATCGCCAGCGTCGAGGCGGCCGAGAGCTTCGCCCAGAACAGGCCTTGCGGGCTGGAGAAGGAGCTGATGAAGGCGGTCAAGGGTGCTGCTTCCGTCGTGGTCAGCCGGATCGTCCAGAACGCTTCGTTCCAGGCCAGGATGATGTTGAGCAGCATGGTCGAGGCGATGCCCGGCACCGCCATGGGTGTTAGCACATAGATGATCTCGTTCCACAGCGAGGCGCCGTCCATGCGCGCCGCTTCCAGGATCTCGCCGGGGATTTCGCGGAAATAGGTGTAGAGCATCCACACCACGATCGGCAGGTTGATCAGCATCAGCATCACCATCAGGCCGATGCGGCTGTCGAGCAGGCCGGTGTCGCGGAAGATCAGGTAGATCGGAAACAGCACGGCCACCGCCGGCATCATCTTGGTGGACAGCATCCACATCAAAATGTCCTTGGTCCGCTTGGTCGGCGAGAACGCCATCGACCAGGCCGCCGGAATGGCGACCAGCAGGGCCAGGATGGTCGAGCCGACCGAGAGCAGCACCGAGTTCAGGAAGAACTTGAAATAGCCGTTCTGCGCCTGGACCTCGGAATAGCTCTCGAAGGTCCCGGACGGGATCAGGTTGAAGCCTTGGATCGCCTCCTGTTCCGACTTGAACGAGGTGATGATGGTGTAGAGGATCGGGAAGAAGATCAGCAGGGCGACGATCCAGGCGGCAGCCGTCGCGATCGTCTTGTGCCGGGTTGTGACTGCGCGTGCCATCTTTTCCTCCCTTATCTGTCCAGGTTCTTGCCGACGGCGCGCATGGCGAAGAAGGCGACGATGTTGGCGAGAATGACCGCGATGATGCCGCCGGCGGAGGCCTGGCCGATTTTGAATTCGAGCAGCGCCTTCTGGTAGACCAGGAAGGGCAGGTTGGTGGAGGCGTATCCCGGGCCGCCATTGGTGGTGACGAGGATCTCGGCATAGACCGAAAGCAGGAAGATCGTCTGGATCAGGATCACGACGGTGATCGCGCGCGACATGTGCGGCAGCGTCAGGTAGATGAAGCGGCTGATGAAGCCGGCGCCGTCCATCTCGGCGGCTTCCTTCTGCTCGCCGTCCAGCGACTGAAGCGAAGTCAAAAGAATGAGCGTCGCGAAAGGCAGCCACTGCCAGGCGACGATGATGATGATGGCGGTCAGCGGATATTGTCCGAACCAGTCTATGGGCTGGAGGCCAAAGAACCGCGCTATGTCGGCGAAGACGCCGTATTGCGGATGCATGATCATGTTCTTCCAGACCAGTGCCGCCACCGGCGGCATGACGAAGAACGGCGAGATGACGAGGATGCGCACGATGCCCTGGCCCCACATCGGCTGGTCGATCAAAAGCGCCAGCAGGATGCCGCCGACCACGGTGATCACAAGCACGCTGACGACGATCAGCAGCGTATTGAGGATCGATTGCAGGAAGGCCGGGTTGGAATAGAACAACGCGTAATTGGAGAAGCCGACGAAGCCGTCGCGGATCGGATTGAGCGGATTGTACTGCTGGAAGGAGAACCAGAGCGTGAGCGCCAGCGGAACGACCATCCAGACGAGCAGCAGGACGACGGATGGCGCCATCATGAAACGGGCAAGCGAACGGGTCTGCTGAGTAGCCATGACGGTCACCCTTCAAGGATCGGACGGAATTTTCTCGAGCTGTCGGAAGTGGCCGCCCGAACTGGGTTTCGGGCGGCCGTTGTCCGGCCATGGTCGGCGACCGGCCTTAGGCACCGGGAGGAGCCTTACTGGATGTAGCCGCCCTCGGTCATCGCCGCGGTTGCGGCGTCCTGGGCCTGCTTAAGCGCGTCGTCGACGCTCGACTGGCCGGCAAGGGCTGCCGAGAACAGCTGGCCGACGGTGGTGCCGAGGCCCTGGAACTCAGGGATGGCGACGAACTGCACGCCGACATAGGGCACCGGCTTGACGGTCGGATGCGTCGGGTCGGCAGCATTGATGGAGTCCAGCGTCATCTTGGCGAACGGAGCCGCCTTCTGGTACTCTGGATTGGCGTAGAGCGAGGAGCGCGTTCCCGGCGGAACGTTGGCCCAGCCTTCCTTCGAGGCGACCAGTTCTGCATAGTGCTTGCTGGTTGCCCATGACACGAACTTCTCGGCGGCATCGGCCTTCTGCGTGCCGGCGGGAATGGCCAGCGACCACGCCCACAGCCAGTTGCCGCGCTTGCCGAGCCCATTGTCAGGCGCCAGTGCGTAACCGACCTTGTCGGCGACCTGCGAGGCCTTGGGATCGGAGACGAAGGAGGCGGCGACGGTGGCGTCGATCCACATGCCGCACTTGCCCTGCTGGAACAGCGCCAAATTCTCGTTGAAGCCGTTGGAAGACGCGCCCTCCGGCCCGTCGGCCTTCATCAGGTCGACATAGAACTGCAAGGTGTTCTTCCATTCGGGCTGGTCGAATTGCGGCTTCCAGTTCTCGTCGAACCAGCGCGCGCCGAAGGAGTTCGACATGGCGGTCAGGAAGGCCATGTTCTCGCCCCAGCCGGCCTTGCCGCGCAGGCAAACGCCGTTCACGCCATTGGCGCGGTCGGTCATCTTGTCGGCGGCCTGCTTGATGAAGTCCCAGGTCGGCGCGTCGGGCATCTTCAGCCCTGCCTTCTCCATCAGGTCCTTGCGGTACATGACGAAGGAGCTTTCGCCGTAGAAGGGCGCGGCATAGAGCTTGCCGTCGACCGAGAGGCCGCCGGCGATCGCCGGGATGATGTCCTTGGCGTCGTAGTCGTCGCCGAGCTTGTCGAGCGGCAACAGCCAGCTCTGCTTGGCCCAGATCGGGACCTCGTAGGTGCCGATGGTCATCACGTCATACTGGCCGCCCTTGGTGGCGATGTCGGTGGTCACGCGCTCGCGCAGCACGTTCTCTTCCAGCGTCACCCAGTTGAGCTGGATGTCGGGGTTCGCCTTGGTGAAGTCGTCGGTCAGCTTCTGCATGCGGACCATATCGCCATTGTTGACGGTGGCGATGGTGATGGATTCGGCATGTGCCGCGAACGCGAGCGCGCTGGCCGAGCACAAGCCCAGGATGAGCGTACGAAGTTTCATCAAATTCCTCCCATGGACCAAGATGAGCATTTGCCTTGGCTGTGAGCAATTACTCACTAAGAATGAATTATGTCAAGCCAGATTCGATGGTGCAGCGCACACTCGATGGAGGAGCGCCGACCTGGCGCGTTGCAAATGGCCGTCCCGCAGGCGCGGACCGGGCGACAACGGCGATCTGGATGGAGCGCGGTTTTGATCCTGGAGTTAGCCGGTCAGCAGGCGATCTCGGCCAGGATCCAGTCGCGGAAAGCGCGGATCTTCGGCACGTTGCGGCGCGCCTCCGGATAGACCAGCCAGTAGGCGTGGCCGTCGTCGCCGACCAGGTCGAAGGGCTGGATCAGGCGGCCGTCGGCGAGTTCCGCCTTGAACAGCGCCCTGGTCAGGATCGCCACGCCATGGCCTGCGATGGCCGCATTGGCCTCATAAGCCTGCGCGCCCATGCTGCTGCCGGGGCGCTTGGCAAGGTCATGGCTTTGCACTCCCGCGGCCTCGAACCATTGCGTCCACCAGATGTCGCCGGGATCAAGGATCGGCAGCTTGAGCAGATCGGCCGGTTCCTTGACGCCGCCGATGCTCGCGGCGAGCTTGGGGCTGAGCATCGGCGTGAAATCGGCGTCGAGCAGCTTGTAGGCCTCCAGTCCCGGCCATTTGCCGCCGCCCGAGCGGATGGCAAGGTCGACATCCTCGCGGGCGAAATCGGTCAGGCGGCTGGATGTGTCGAGCCGCACGGCAAGGGCGGGATGCGCGATCTGGAACGAACCCAGATGATGCGCCAGCCAGTTGGAGGCAAAGGTCAGCACCGTGGTGACGCACAGCAGACCGTCCGCCCCGCCGCGGGCCGCCGCATAGGCCTGCCCGAGTAAGGCGAAGGCTTCGCTGACCGCCGGCGCCAGGCGCTGTCCGGCTTCGGTGAGTTCGATCTGCCGCGGCCGGCGCAGGAAAAGCGGCGCGCCGACCCGCTCCTCCAGCACTTTGATCTGATAGCTGACCGCTGCCTGCGTCATCGCCAGTTCCTCGGCCGCTTTGGTGAAGGACAGATGCCGCGCCACCGCTTCGAACACCCGGATCGCCTGCAGCGGCGGAAGCTGCGCAACCTGTCGCGAGCTGAGATCCGGCATAAAGCCTCCTTATGGGTCCTTATCGACGTTCGATTGGCAAAGGCGGCCGGCAAGACCGACATTCATCCTCAGCCCGTCACTCGGGTTGAAGATAGCGAAGGTTGACGATCATGACCATGGCGCAGCAAAAATGCACTCCCGCTCCGGATCGTCGCTGGATTTCATGGCTTGCGGACGGATTCGGCTGGTTCGCGACCAGGAAAAAGGCGCATCTCGACATCAGGGACCTGTCGCCGCACCTGCAGCGGGACCTTGGCTTCCTCGACGGCAACGATCCTTTCGGACGGCATGGATAGCAGGCCCGGATTTTATCGCAAATCGATGTTGCCTCGAGGCTTTTGGCTCACCCGCTCGCCAGCAGGGCGGCGGCGGTTCGTTCGTCGGTGATGAGGCCGTTGACCAGCCGGCGGTTCACGGCCGCCAGGATGCCCGCCAGCTTGCGTTCACCCATGGCGAGCGCGATGACCAGCGACTTCTCGCGTGACGGCAGGGCCGCCGACGACACCCGGTCGTTGGTGATGCCCTCGATCATGCGGCCGTCGCGATCGAACACCCAGCCGACAATTTCGGCGACGCCGCCGGCCTTCTGTAGCGCCTTCAGCTCGGCGTCGGAGATGAAGCCGTCCTCATAGAGCGGCGCCTTCGGGCCGAGGTCGCCGATGCCGACGAAGGTGACGTCGGCCTCCGCGGCCAGCGCCAGCGTCGGCTGGATCATCGGCTGGCTGAGCAGCATCTCGCGCTCCTGCGGCGAGGAGGCGATGACCGGCAACGGCATCGGGAACGACCGCGCCTTGACCCTGTCGGCCATGGTGAAGATGACGTTGTAGAAAGCGGCCGAACCGTCCGGCGAGATATTGCCGGTCAGGGACACCACCTTGTGCTGCGGGCACTCCATCGGCGGCAGTTGCTCGATCGCCGCCTTCAGCGTACGGCCGGTGCCGATCGCCAGCACGATCGGCGCCGGCGATCTCAGCCGCCTCTCGATTTCCGCTGCCGCCGCCTCGGCGATACCGATCGTCGTCGACGACGAGGTCGGGTCGCTCGGCACCACCTCCACCAGGTCGAGCGCGAAGCGCGACTTCAGGCGGGCGGCGAGGTCGAGGCAGTTGGCGATCGGATGGTCGACGCGCACCTTGATCAGGCCTTCCGACACTGCCAGCGACACCAGCCGCTGCGCGGTCTGCCTGGAGATGCCGAGCGTGGCGGCGATCTGGTCCTGCGTGTTACCGGCGACGTAATAAAGCCAGCCCGCGCGCGCGGCATCGTCCAACCTGTTGCTGCCGCCTTCCTGCCGGTTATTCACGTTCTGCCTCCCGAAACCGCCGGTCATGGAGGCGGTCGCGCCTACTTTCGCAGGGAACCGCGCGCTGCGCAATTGTCAATCGCCAGGGCAATTGCTTGCGCCAGCGGGCGTGGGATCGGCCGGATCATCGTCGGCCGGGGGATTCCACGGCAGGCAAAAGGAGGATTTCCGTTCCGACAGGTGGCACGTTCTGCCGTTCGGATGGTTTATCTCGCGGGGTAAACCCTTTAAGGGAACGCCAAAAGGAGCGTTGCATGACACCGAAAGCGGTTTTCTGGGACATGGACGGCACGCTGGTCGACAGCGAACCGCTGCACGAAGCAGCCCTGGTGGCGGCGATGCGCAATGTCGGCCTTCAGCCTCCGCCCGACCTGCATGAGCGCGTTCTCGGGGTCGCTGCCTGGCCGGTCTACCTGATGATGCGCGACGAGTTCGGCCTGGATCTGCCCTTCGACGAGTGGATCGTCCATAAATACGAGCATTATCTGCCGCTTGTCGCGACATTGAAGCCGCGCCCCGGTGCGATCGAGATATTCAACGAATTGCGCGCGCTTGGCGTGCAGCAAGCCGTGGTCTCGAATTCCGACCGCATGATCGTCGACGCCAATCTGCACATGGTCGGCCTGATCTATCCAGGCATGAAGACCATCAGCCGCAACGACGTGCGCGAAGGCAAGCCGCAAGCCGAGCCGTTCCTGCGCGCCGCCTATCTGGCCGATGTCGATCCCGCGGACGCGGTGGCGGTCGACGACAGCTGGCCGGGCGCCATGGCGGGGCTGGCGGCAGGCATGAAGACGATCTTCTGGCCGGAAAAACCGATGGACGGCCCGCCCAGTGCGGTGGTCATCAACAGCGCCGAGGAATTGCGGGCTGAACTGGGGCTTTAAACCTCAGTTCCGGTAGACCGGCTCCTGCTCGTCGAGGATCGCCTTCAGCTCGCTGAGATGCCGCTCGGCCTGGCCGGGATAGTCGTCCATTTCGCGTGCCGCCTTCTCGGCGATGGCGTCGGAAAGCGTGCGCAGCGGCCGCCCGGTCCACAGCGCCTTGATGTAGGTCTCGGCGGCGCGTTCGAAATAGAACATGCGGTTGAAAGCGTCGGCCACCGTGTCGCCGATGACCAGCACGCCGTGATTGCCCATCACCATTACCTTGACCTTGGGGTCGGTCAGGAGCTGCGAGCAGCGCTCGCCCTCTTCCTCGAAGGCCAGACCGCCATAATGGGCGTCGACCACATGGCGGTTGAAGAACATCGCCGAATTCTGGTCGATCGGCGGCAGCCTCGAATCGGCGAGCGAGGCCAGCACGGTGGCGTGGATGGAATGCACATGCATGACGCAGCGCGCATGGCGGACATTGCGGTGGATGGCGCCGTGCAGGCCCCATGCCGTCGGGTCCGGCGCATTCGGGCCGGACAGCGTCTCGGGATCGTTGGCGTCGATCATCAAAAGGTCGCTCGCCTTGATGCGCGAGAAGTGCACCTGATTGGGGTTCATCAGGAATTTTGTGCCGTCTTCGTTGACCGCCAGCGAGAAATGGTTGGCCACCGCCTCATGCATGTTGAGCCGCGCCGTCCAGCGGAAAGCGCAGGCGAGATCGACGCGCTCCTCGTAGAAGGGCAGGTTGGTCAGCTGTTCCTTTTGCAGGCGGGCGATGCTCATCGAAAAATCCTCCGGGTTTTAGGAACAATGCCGTGCCCTGCTTGTGCCCGCAACCGGTTTCGGTTGGTGCAGCCGGCTCACGCCGCCGTGCTTGCGGCGGCCCCGACCTTCAAGCCGCCATGCTCGACGATGAAATCGATCACCTCCCGCAACCCCTTGCCGCGCGACAGGTCGGTGAAGCCAAACGGCCGTTTGCCGCGCATGCGGGCGGCGTCGCTCTCCATCACGTCGAGATTGACGTTCACATAGGGCGCCAGGTCGCTCTTGTTGATGATCAGGAAATCGGAACGGGTGATCGCCGGACCGCCTTTCCGCGGGATCTCCTCGCCCTGGCAGACGGAGATGACATAGAGCGTGAGGTCGGCGAGATCCGGCGAGAAGGTGGCGGCAAGGTTGTCGCCGCCGGATTCGATGAAGATGATGTCGAGATCGGGGAATTTGCGGTTGAGCTCCGCGATCGCCTGCAGATTGATCGAGGCGTCCTCGCGGATGGCGGTGTGCGGGCAGCCGCCGGTCTCGACGCCGACGATGCGCTCCTCCGGCAGCGCCTGCAGCCGCGCCAGCATCATGGCGTCTTCCCTTGTGTAGATGTCGTTGGTGACGACGGCGATGGAGAATTCCTCACGCAGCGCCTTGCACAGTTTCTCGGTGAGCGTCGTCTTGCCCGAACCGACGGGGCCGCCAATGCCGATGCGAAGGGGACCGTTGGGCTGCGTCATGTCGGGAACTCCGTGATGGCGAGAACTGCAAAGCCGAGCCCGATCAGCAGGCACAGCGGCGAATAAAGGCTCCTATCGAGCCGCGCGAAAGGCTGTTCCGGTGCCAGCCGGCGCCACCGGGGCGTGAAGCCGGCAATGCCGCGTCCGAGAAACACCAGCCCGATCAGCAGCGCGGTGGCGGCGAGGCCTTGCCCAGGAAAGGGCGAGGCAAACACACCCTCCAGAGCCATCGGCCAGAGCGTTGCCAGCGCCAAGCAGGCGGCGACGGCAAAGCAGGCGAACGGCGCCGGCATCTCGTCGACGCCGCGAAAGCCGACGACCGCATGCGCGCAGGACGCCGCATCCTTGCCCGGCCATATCCCGCCAATGCCCCAATAAACGTGCAACGCGGTGATTACCAGCAGGACGAATGAGAGGACGAAGGCAAGGACGATCATGAGCGGAACAATCGCGAATACTGGGTTTCGTGCTGCATCGCCACGATATCAGAGACAAAGGCGCAACCGCCGAGATCATCCAATGTCGAGCGGGATGCGCGGGCGGCGGTCGCAAGGGCCAGCGGCTCGAAGCCGGCGAGCAAACTGGTCGCGCCGCTTTGTCCGATGACGCCCAGCCGGATCGCGGCCTGGACGAGGTTGGAGAAGAAGGCCTGCAGGAAGGCGGACAGCGCGTCCTGAAGCGCGATACCATTGCCGCCGGCAACAGCGCCGACGGCGACGCAGTACGCACAATCGGCGGGCAAGCGCTCCAGCACGGGGGAGGGCCAGGCGGCGGCCGCTTTGAGGAAAGCCACACCTTGCAGCATGGTCTCGGCATGGCGTTCGCGCGACCCGGCCAACGCCTCGGCCAGTGCGGCGACTTCGGCCGGATCGCCGCCTTCGCGGGCTTTGCGCCAGCTCTCGGCGAACAGCACGGCATCGTTCCAGGCGGAGCCCATCTCGACCAGCGTTTCAAGCCATGCGGCGAGGCCCGCCGCATCGGTCACCAGCCCATCATGCACGGCGCGTTCGAGGCCATGGCTGTAGGAAAAGCCGCCGACCGGAAAGACCGGCGACAGCCATGCCATCAATCGTAGCAGGGCGATGCCGGAGGGCTGGTCAGTCATGATGATCATCGTGATGATCGTGATGATCGTGATGGTCGTGCGAATGCGAATGGCTGTGCGAATGCGCTTCGGCGTGGCTGTGGGCGTGCGCATGGCCGTGGTCATGGCCGCCGGAATAGGCGCCGCGCACCGGTTTGAACGGCTCGGAGACCTCGCGCACCGTGGCCCCGAGCCCCTCCAGCATCGCCTTGATGACATGATCGCGCAGGATGAGGATGCGCTCCGCCTCTATCGCCGCCGCGAGATGGCGGTTGCCGATATGCCAGGCCAGTTCCGCCAGATGCACGGCGTCGCGGGCGCGGATATCATAGACCTCCTCCGGCGCCGCGATGATCTCGACGTGGCGGCCGTCTTCCAGCACCAGCCGGTCGCAGTCGTTGAGCGCGACGGGCTCCGGCAGGTCGACCAGCACCTTGCTGCCGTCGGACAATTCGATCGCCCGGCGGCGCAGATGCCGCTCGTCATGGGCAAGAACGGCACGACCGGATGGCGCCGTGGTGCCGGCATTGCCGGAGGTCAGCACCGAGATGGCGCGCGGAAATTTCGTGAAGTCGGTGTTGAGGTTGAGCTTCATTTCATGGCTCCGCCATTGGCTTGCGCCCGGGCACGGGCAGGGCGTGAAAGCACGCGGTCGAAATAGGCGTTGACGCGGTCGGATTCGACCGGGAACCGGCCGGCGCGCGCCCAGCCGCCCATGTCGCCGAGCAGCACGTCGACAGCCGAGAACCGGTCGCCGAGCGCGAAAGGCTTGTCGCCAAGCCGGCGCTCCAGCGCCTTGACCTCGGAGGCGAAATCGTAAGCGGCTGCGGGGCCGACATCGACCCGGACTTCCCTGGGCAGCAGGAAGCGGTGGCGCAATTTGTTCCACAACGGCGCTTCCAGCTCGGACTGGGCGAAATGCATCCAGGAATCCATCTCGGCGCGGCCGGCGAGGCCGGGATTGGCGCCCATGCCCTTGTCCGCGTGCTTATCGGCGAGATAGACGCAGATCGCCGCCGAATCCGTCAGCGTCAGCTCGCCGTCGATCAGGATCGGCACCTTGCCCGAGGGGTTGAGCGCATAGGCTTCGGGCGAGCGCAGGGGAATTTCGACGAATTCATAGGCCTGTCCGAGTTCTTCGAGCATCCACAGAACACGGCTGACCCGGGATCCACGCGATCCGACGACCTTGTACATGGTTGAACCCTGCCTTTCCCGGTCAGCTTAGAGCATCCGCGGCCGTCATACGATCGTGTCGAACAGCCGCAGGATGAACGATATCTGGTAGATCAGCGCCGCGGCGACGAAGGCGATGTGGAAGCGGCGGTCGCGCACCAGGATCGCGGCGATGCACAGCGCGACGAAGACCGGCGTGCGGAACAGATATTCGTTGCCGAAGCGGGCAAAATGCTCTGGTCCCTTCAGCAGCGTGTCGATCACGTCGAGCAGGTAGGTCGCGGCCAGCAGGCCGAAGAACCAGGCGCGGCGCGAATAGAAGAAATCCTCATAGCTGGTGTAGTCGAGCATCGAATCCGGAAACAGCAGCGCGCAGAGCAGGAACAGGGTGATGGCGTAGAAGATGATGAACAGGTACTTGCCGAAGGTCCATGTTTCGATGGCGTAGAGGCCGAACTCCCACCACCAGAAATGCACCAGCATCAACAGCACCGAAGCGACCCAGGCCAGATGCACCGCATAGAGCCGGTACTGGCCGGGATGCTGGACGATGCGCGCCACCCCCGACAACAGGCGCGCGACGCCGAGCCCGATCACCATGCCCATGACGATGCGGATATGCGGGAAGATGTCGTGGGGCGAAGCTATTTCGGTGGCCATGCCGAATGCTCGCCAGGTGATGGAACGTCCGTCAACACACCACTATCAGTCTATTCGCGCATAAGGTTGTCTGAAGACCACGGTGATCCTGGGAAATAATCATCGTCCAAGATTTCCTTGATCCCATAGGGGCAATGGACAGGGAAATCCCGATCTCTCAGGCCTGTTTCGTCCAATGCCTTTAATCTTGCTATCTTGAACTCTCGATCGAGCACCTGCGCAGGATATTTTTTGAGGCTCGGACTTTCATCAAGCAGGCCCTCAATCCGAAGCCGTTGCTCCCGAATTGTCAGCAACCAGCCCGTTTTGCGCTGCTCAGACTGAAACTCCCATTTCAGCAAGTGAAGGACCAAAGTGCCAAGCCTGCTCGCAATTTCCCTTTTGTCGCTCCGCCCCAAGCTCTCGATCTCCTCGGCAACATTCTCACGATCGAGGTCGGAAAGACGACCTTCGCGCAGCAACGCGCCCTGCTCGGCGCACCACTGAGCATAGTCGGCCTCGTAGGGCGTCAATTGCTGTTTGCGAAATATCTTGTTCATTGAGGAGATATTGCTCCCAAAGTGCACAATTTCCAAGTCCGCGGAGAACGAGTGGGCCCATTCGGGCAGTCGGCACAACCCACTCACCGCCGCATTTAACGAGGGCAATGACTCGCGGCGATCTTATCAAAACAGAAAATATCGCTGCGCCATCGGCAGCACCGTCGCTGGTTCGCAGGTCAAGAGTTCGCCGTCGGCACGAACCTCGTAAGTCTCGGGATCGACTTCGATATGCGGCGTGGCGTCGTTGAGCACCATCGAATGCTTGCCGATGCCGCCACGCGTGTTTTCGACCGCGACGAACTGCTTGTCGACGCCGAGCCGGCCGTGCAGACCGGACTCCAGTGCCGCCTTCGAGACGAAGGTTACCGACGAGTTGGTGCGCGCCTTGCCATAGGCGCCGAACATCGGCCGATAGTGCATCGGCTGCGGCGTCGGGATCGAGGCGTTGGGGTCGCCCATCGGCGCCGCCGCGATCATGCCCCCGATCAGCACCATATCAGGCTTGACGCCGAAGAAGGCCGGGTTCCACAGCACCAGGTCGGCGCGTTTGCCGACGGCGATCGAACCAATCTCCTTCGACAGCCCGTGCGCGATGGCCGGGTTGATCGTGTATTTGGCGATATAGCGGCGGACGCGGAAATTGTCGTTGTTGCCGGTCTCCTGCGGCAGCGAACCGCGCTGGCGCTTCATCTTGTCGGCGGTCTGCCAGGTCCGGATCGCCACCTCGCCGACGCGGCCCATCGCTTGTGAGTCCGAGGAGATGATCGAGAAGGCACCGATGTCGTGCAGAATGTCCTCCGCCGCGATGGTTTCCTTGCGGATGCGGCTTTCGGCGAAGGCGATGTCTTCCGGGATCGACGGCGACAGATGGTGGCAGACCATCAGCATGTCGAGATGCTCGGCCAGCGTGTTGACCGTGTAGGGCCGCGTCGGGTTGGTCGAGGACGGGATGACGTTGGGCAGGCCGCAGACCTTGATGATGTCGGGCGCATGCCCGCCGCCCGCGCCTTCGGTGTGGAAGGCGTGGATGGTGCGGCCCCCGATCGCCGCCACCGTGTTCTCGACGAAGCCGCTCTCGTTGAGCGTATCGGTATGGATCATCACCTGCACGTCATGGTCGTCGGCCACCGACAGGCAGCAGTCGATCGCGGCCGGCGTCGTGCCCCAGTCCTCGTGCAGCTTCAGCGAGCAGGCGCCGCCCAGCACCATCTCCTCGAGCGCCGCGGGCAGGGAAGCGTTGCCCTTGCCCGACAGGCCGATATTCATCGGGAAGGCGTCGAAGGACTGGATCATGCGCGCCATGTGCCATGGCCCGGGCGTGCAGGTGGTGGCGAGCGTGCCGTGCGCCGGGCCGGTGCCGCCGCCCAGCATCGTGGTGATGCCCGACATCAGCGCTTCCTCGATCTGCTGCGGGCAGATGAAATGGATATGCGCGTCGAAGCCGCCCGCGGTAAGGATCTTGCCTTCGCCGGCGATGATCTCGGTGCCGGGGCCGATGATGATGGTGACGCCATCCTGTGTGTCCGGGTTGCCGGCCTTGCCGATTGCCGCGATGCGGCCGTCCCTGAGGCCGATATCGGCCTTGAAGATGCCGGCGCTGGCGTCGATCACCAGCGCATTGGTGATGACGGTGTCGACCGCTCCTTCAGCGCGGGAAACCTGGCTCTGGCCCATGCCGTCGCGGATGACCTTGCCGCCGCCGAATTTCACCTCCTCGCCATGAATGGTGAAATCCCTCTCGACCTCGACGAAGAGTTCGGTATCGGCAAGCCTCACCCTGTCGCCGACCGTCGGCCCGTACATCTGCGCATAGGCGGCGCGGGTTATTCTGGCCATCAGTGATTGCTCCCGAATTGCGGTGCTGGTGAAACCGGGCTGCACATTGCTGCCATCCAATGGTCACGCAATGACCCGCTGGTCGACACCTTCTGATCCCATTTGGCGGTTGAGGTTGGAGGGTCACCCCAAAACGACCGTTTGCCAAATCGATGGAAGGAAAATCCATGCGCAAAACGATAGTTCTCGCCGCTGCCGCCACCCTGATGCTGGCGGGTGCCGCCAGTGCCCAGCAGCAGCCCGCGCAGCAGCCCGCTCCGGCAGCGCCGGCCGCGCCCGCCCCCGGCGGGCAGCAGGCCGCGCCGACGATCCAGAGCGTCAACATCGTCGACATCACCGAACTGCCGAAGGACACCCAGACGCAGGTCAACCAGGTGATCGCCCAGCGCGGCGATGCCGGCCTGCAGAAGCTGCGCAGCTCGATCGATGCCACGCCCAAGGTCAAATCCGCCCTCGAGGCCAAGGGAATGACCTCGGCGCAGGTGGTCGCGGCCAGCATGGAGCCCAACGGCGCCCTGACCCTGATCACCAAGAAGGCGAGCTGACGGCGCGCCTGCGCGGCGGGCCGTCGTCCGGTCCGCCCGCGCTATCTGGAAGGGAACCTTGGCCGGGCAGGAGCCGTTTCGTTTCATCGGCGCTGAACGGCGCCGCGAAACGAACCCGTCCAGGAGCGAGCGATGGCGACCAACCCCGGCAAGAGACGGCTCTATGCCTTCGCCTCCATGGCATTCCTGGCGGCGGGCAGCCCCGGAGCCTCTCTTCACGCACAAGGGCTCGAAAGTCCCGAGACCGTCAATCGGATCATCGGCTCGGACGTCAAGCAGGAAGAAACCAGGAGCGATGCCGAAGCGGGCAAAGTTGCCAGGGCGATCGACCGGACGCGTGAAAACATCGGCACGGTGCGCAAGACCTCCAAGCTCGACAAGGTCGACATCGTGTTCCTGACCGATGCCGCGCGCACCGAAGGCGGTCCGCCGCCGGCGATCGAAACCAAGGTCAAGCAGCATCAGGACGACATTGCGGAGCTGCGCAAGGAGATCGAGGCCAACGCGCTGCTGTTCAATGCCATCGACTCGCGACGCGTGCTTGCGCAGGACGTTCTCGCCGTGGAATTCGACGACCCCGGAAAAATCGTCATCTATGCGGCGGCCAAGCCGTCCGATTGAGCCGAGGGCACAACTCGCTTTCGTGCTCGCCCGAAAGCCCTTTGCCCTCTTTGCACGCCGCGCATGAGACGCCCTCGGCCTCACAGCCTGCCCATCACCTTCTGCTGAAAGCCATAGACCTCGCGCTTGCCGCCCAGCGGCACCAGCGTAACGTCGCGCTCCTGTCCGGGCTCGAAGCGCATGGCGGTGCCGGCGGCGATGTCGAGGCGCATGCCGCGCGCCTGTTCGCGGTCGAATTTCAAGCCCTCATTGGTCTCGAAGAAATGATAGTGGCTGCCGACCTGGATTGGCCGGTCGCCGCTGTTGGCCACTTTGAGCGTAACCGTCGGCAGGCCTTTGTTCAGGTCGATGTCGCCGTCGGCGGGAATGATTTCACCCGGGATCATCGTTCGTCACACGGCGCCGAGGACGAGGCCGAGCCCGATCGCCGTGCAGGCGGCACCAGCGGCCCGCATGAGCACGCGAAACCGCCTGCCGAGGCCAAGCCCGGCGGCGATGCCGGCGGCGTGCAGCAGCGCCGTGGCGACGGCAAAGCCGGCCATATATTCAAGCCCTGCGGCATTTTCCGGTACCTCGGTGCCATGGGCGTGACCATGAAACAGCGCGAACGCGCCGATGATGGCGACGCCGGCCGTGACAGGAAGATCGACGGCCAGCGCCACGAACAATCCGAGCGCCACCACCGACGCCAATATGCCCGGCTCGACGAAGGGCAGCGGCACATGCAGCATGCCGAGCGCGCCACCGGCCAGCATGACGCCCACAAAGGCCGCCGGCCATGCCCACACCGCCTTGCCGCCTTTCTGTGCCGCCCACAGGCCGACCGCGACCATCACCGTCATGTGGTCGAGGCCGGAGAGCGGATGCATGAAGCCGGCCGCGAAGGAGGAGGTCGTGCCGGCCCCGACATGGGCGTAGGCGGGCATTGCGGCTGCCATGAGCAGAATCGCAGAGAGGCACAGGCGTTTGGCGGGGATCATTCTACTTGCCTTTCGTTGGTGAGCGCAGAGGTCACGCGGCCTCGCGCGGACCGCAGCTCTCGGCTTTGAGGACGCGCTTGGTCGAAGCGGGATACTTCTTCAGCATTGCCGGCGGACGGATCGGCCGTGCCGAAAAATTGCCGCCGCAATTGGGGCAGACGCCGCCGAGCACGTCTTCCACGCAATCGGCGCAGAAGGTGCATTCGAAGGTGCAGATTAGCGCATCCGTCGCCTCCGGCGGCAGGTCCTTGTCGCAGCATTCGCAGTTCGGGCGCAGCTCAAGCATATCTGTCTCCTCACCGTATCGGCTCATGCACGGTCACCAGCTTGGTGCCGTCGGGGAATGTCGCCTCCACCTGCACGTCATGGATCATCTCGGCGATGCCTTCCATCACCTGGGCGCGGCTGACGACGTGGGCGCCGGCTTCCATCAGCTCGGCGACGGGACGGCCGTCGCGGGCGCCTTCGACGACGAAGTCGGTGATCAGCGCGATCGCCTCCGGATGATTGAGCTTGACCCCGCGCTCCAGACGCTTGCGCGCCACGACCGCCGCCATGGCTATCAGCAGCTTGTCCTTTTCCCTCGGCGTCAGGTTCATGCGTTTCCCTGAAATGATGCGGACACGATCACAGTGACCATATTTTGGGCAGCCCCGCCTTTCCGTTGAGCAAGCCGACGAGCGGAACCAGATGCTGGCGCAGCCGGTAGCCGTCGCCGGCATACAGCCTCGCAAGAAGCTTGCCAGATTCCTGCACGCTCCAGGTGCTGGCGCCGCCCTGGCCGCCGATGATCTCCCGAACCGGATCGAGAAGCGCTTCCGCCCGCGGCGAGATCAATAGCACCGTCGCCATGGCGACGGCGCCGCCGGCAATCGGTGGGCGCGCCAGGGTCGCGGCGATGTCGGGCCCGATGCGGAAATCCTCGGCATGGATGAGAGCCCCGCCCCGGCGGACGCGCCAGCGGTCGTGAAAGCCGCCCTGGACCGCGCGTTCGCCCATCGCCGTCCGGCCGAAGACGGTGGCTTCCAGCACCAGCGCCTCGGCGCCGGCGGCAAGATCAAGGTCGAGCGTGCGGGCAAAGGCCGATCGGTCGAAAACGATGGTCTCCTGCGGCAGCCAGGCGACGCGGCCGTTTTCGCCGACCGTTAGCCGGACGCTGACTTCGGCCCGGTCGGAAGCGGCGCGATAGATTTTCTCGCAGGCCTGCGTCGTTATCGTGGCGCTGGCATGCGCGCCGACGTCGATCTCCCAGCCGAGGCGGTCGCCTCCGGTCAGCCCGCCCGCGGTGTTGATCAGCACGGCTTCCAGCGGGCCGCCGGAAACGGCCGGCATCCTTATCTTGGCGGAACCGTCCTGATAGAGGCGGCGCAGCCGTGTGCGGCCGTCTTGACTGGCGCAGACGAGCTGCGCCAGTCCGGCCGCCCGCTGCGCCGGCGGGGCCGAAAATCCGGTATGTTCGATCGTATCCACGCCGTCAGGTTAAGCACCGCGGCGGTTTTGTCGATATATAGCTTGTTGCTTGATGGCGTTTCCGTTTCTATAGAGGGAGCCACCTTGGTACGCTCATGCGACGCCTGGCGGGGGTCCAAGGCGACGGTCGCGGCCTGATATCGAGGACAAAAAGGCGCTGTTCAGTTGGCGTCGGGAAACGACAAAGTGGGGAAGAAACCGAATGGCTGACCAACTGGCGACCGAAATCATCGAAAAGATCAAGGCTCATGCCGAGCCGGGCGGCGAGGAGATCACCACCAGCACCGAATTGACGGCGCTCGGCATCCATTCGCTGGAACTGACCGAGATCATCTTCGATCTCGAGGAGCAGTATGGCATCGAGATCGAGATGAACACGGTCGATGCCTGGAGCAACCTGAAGAATGTTGGCGACATGGTCGAGGCCGTTCGCGCGCTGATCGCGAAAAAAGCCTGACCGGATGCACAAGCGCGTCGTCATTACCGGCATCGGCGGTTTGTGCGGGCTTGGCACCGACGTGCCGGCGATCTGGACCGAGATGCGCGCCGGCCGCTCGGCGATCGGCCCCATCGATAACCCGTTCCTGCACGATTTGAAGGTCAAGATCGGCTGCGAGATCAAGGGGCTGCCCGACCATGGCATCGAGCGCAAGCAGCTGGTCTCGATGGACCGTTTCAGCCTGTTGGCGGTGATTGCCGCCCGCGAAGCCTTACAGCAGTCCGGTTTGGCCGCCCATGCGGACAATACCTACCGCATGGGTGCCGTTATCGGCATCGGCGTCTGCGGCTTCGAGACGGTCGAGGAGAACTATCGCGCCATCCTGATCGAGGGCAAGAATCGCGCCGGCATCTTCACGGTGCCGAAGGTCATGCCGGGCGCCGCCGCCGGCCAGGTCAGCATGCATCTCGGCCTGCGCGGACCGGTGTTCGGCGTCACTTCGGCCTGCTCGTCGGCCAACCACGCCATCGCATCGGCGGTCGACCAGATCAGGCTCGGCCGCGCCGACGTCATGGTCGCCGGCGGCACCGAGGCGCCGCTGGTCTGGGGCGTGCTGAAGGGGTGGGAGGCGCTGCGCGTGCTGTCGCCCGATACCTGCCGGCCGTTTTCGGCCGATCGTCAGGGTCTGGTGCTCGGCGAAGGCGCCGGCATGGCGGTTCTGGAAAGCTACGATCACGCGGTGGCGCGCGGCGCAAACATCCTCGCCGAAATCGTCGGCGCCGGCCTCTCGGCCGATGCCTCCGACATCGTTGCGCCGACCATAGAAGGGCCGGAAGCGGCGATGCGCTTCTGCCTGGCGGACGCCGGGTTGAATCCCGAGGACATCGATTACCTCAATGCGCACGGCACCGGCACCAAGGCCAATGACCAGATCGAGACCGCCGCGATCAAGCGCGTCTTCGGCGAGCACGCGCGCTCGCTTTCCGTCTCCTCGACCAAGTCGATGCATGCCCATTGCCTTGGCGCCTCGGGCGGGCTGGAGATGATCGCCTGCGTGATGGCGATTCGCGAGGGCGTGGTGCCGCCCACGGCGAATTTCCGCGAGGCCGACCCCGATTGCGATCTCGACGTGACGCCGAACGTCGCGCGCGAGCGTAAGGTGCGCGCCGCCATCAGCAACGGCTTCGCCTTCGGCGGCACCAATGCGGTGCTGGCGTTCAAGGCGATCTGATCCCGGCGATCATGCACTGCTCGGCAGGTCAATCTGCCGGCTCCCGATGCCGGCATCATTCGATTTGTTGACTGTGCGTGCACGGCCAAACGCCTGACGCCGCATTGATCGTGCCGGGGCGTGCGCCTAATTCTTTGCCGACCCCACCCAGACCGCGCCGCTCGGTGCGAAATCCCCGCCCAGGAGTTCTCGATGGCCGACCTGTCCGCCTTTCCAATCACCGCCCGCTGGCCGGCCAGGCATCCGGACCGGATCCAGCTCTATTCGGCGACGACCCCGAACGGGGTGAAGATATCGATCGCCCTGGAAGAGATCGGCCTGGCCTACGAGCCGCATTATGTGGACATCGGCAAAAACGAAAGCTGGACGCCGGAATTCCTGTCGCTCAATCCCAACGGCAAGATACCGGCGATCATCGATCCGAACGGTCCCGACGGCAAGCCGATCGGCCTGTTCGAGTCCGGCGCCATCCTGCTCTACCTCGCCGACAAGACCGGCCTGCTCTTCCCGGCGGACGCGGCGCGGCGCTACGAGACGATCCAGTGGGTGTTCTTCCAGATGGCGGCCGTCGGCCCGATCTTCGGCCAGGTCGGCTTTTTCCACAAATTCGCCGGCCGTGAGATTGCCGACAAGCGGCCGCTGGAGCGCTACCGCGATGAATCGCGCCGCCTGCTCGGCGTTCTCGACGGCAGGCTGAAGGGTCGCAGATGGATCATGGACAATGACTACACCATCGCCGACATCTCGCTCATCGGCTGGGTGCGCAACCTGATCGGCTTTTATGAAGCGTGCGACCTCGTCGGCTTCGATGATTTCGCGCATGTGGCGGCATGGCTGGAGCGCGGCCTGGCGCGGCCGGCGGTGCAGAAGGGCCTGACAATCCCGGCAAAGGGCTGAAGCTGCCTGACCGCCTGGGGCGGCGGAGACGTCACCGCCTCAGCCGATGTAACTCGGCTGGGCTATTTCGCCTTGGCTTTCGGGCCGCCCTTGCCCATCACGGAAGCCGCCAGCGAAGCGGCGCCGCGCGCCGTCGCCACCACCGCGCCGGCCGCGACGCTTGCCACGGTGCGGACGGCGCCGGATTTCTCTGGCGCCGGCTTGCGCGCGCTGGCCGGCTTTGCGGCCGCGGCCGCGACCTTCCGAGGCGCGGCCTTGCCGAAGCTGGGCTTGGCGTCCTTCGAACGTTCGGCGATCGCCGGACCAGCGCCGGCTTTCGCCTGCGTCGTCTTCGTCGTCCTGGTCTTGGCGGTCGCGGGTTTTCTTGCCTTGGTTGCCATTGCAAAATCCCCTTACGCAGGACAATCGGTTCCCCGCCATAACGGTGCGAAACCCCTTAAGGTTCCCGTCGAAAAATACCGACAATTAAGCAGGTTAACCAATCACCAGGTCGGCCGCCCGGCGCCGCGCCAGCACGCGTTCGATGTTGGGCATGTCGTTGGAGGCGATCCAGGCGCGCGCATCCTCCTCGGAGCGGCCATGTTCGTGCCAGCGCTCCATCAGCCGGCGCTCGAGTTCGTTGCGCGGCACCTCGACGAAGATGGAGAAATCGAACAGTGGCGCCAGCCGCGACCACGGCTCCTCGTCGAGCAGCAGATAATTGCCCTCGACCAGGATGAATTTGGTCTCCGCGCCGATGATCGCGGCCGCGGCGCGCGACAGTTCCATGGTGCGGTCGAACACCGGGATGGCGATGTCGGGCTCTCCCGCCCGGATGCGCTTCAGAAGCGTCTCGAAGCCGCCGAAGTCGAACGTATCCGGCGCCCCCTTTCGCGTGCGCAGCCCGCGCCGGTTGAGGACGACGTCGTCATAGTGGAAGCCGTCCATCGGCACGACCTCCACGGCGCCTTCCGGCAACAGATCGTGCAGGCTCGCCGACAATGTCGACTTGCCGGCCCCCGGGGGCCCGGCAATGGCGACGACGAAGCGCTTTGCCTTGCCGGCGCGCTTGAAGATGGTGGCCGCGAGATGGGCGATTTCGGACATGGCGGCCTCGCTTGCCCCTGATGGTTGGAGCGACCGTTATTCTGGCCGCACTCGGCGGAAATTTCAAACCGGCATTTTGGGTAAGGTGCGGTGGTCAAGTGTCGAAAAGCCGACGTTCGAAGCATCCACTCAACCAGCCGCAGCCTGCCCGATGCGCAGGAAACCGCTGTCGAACGGCACCTCCCGCGCCGAGCCTCCGCCCAAGAGCCGCATGCGGCCCTCCGCCGTGGTGACCTCTTGCGGCGGCTCGCCGCCCGCCAGCGGCAGTGCGCCGATGACATGGCGGAAGGAGACGCTGGCGCCTTCGCCGAGCGCGAACGCCGTCGCCACGCCTTCGCGCGTCAGCCAGTTGTCGCCGATCGAGGCGGCATGGCCTATCGCCGTGCGCCCGTCCTCGATGCCGAGCACGCCCAGATGCCGGCCGCTCCAGGGCGCGTAGTCGCGGCCGCCATTGCTGAACCACAGCATGGTGACCGGCAGCTCCGCCGGGTTCTTCAGCACCAGAATTAAGTCGTCCTCGGCCCGGCGCGCCAGGGCCGTCCAGCCCGGCCCGCCATGATCGGCCTCGACCAGCGTGACAAAATCCTCGCGCCAGTCATCCATGCGGTAATCCGTCAGGTCGAGCGTGCCGCCGTCGGCGGCGGGAAAATGGCCGAGATCGCTGGTGCGCCCGGGATAGGCGAGCAGGAAGCGGCCGCGCTTGGGATCGGGCTCCAGCGGATCGGCGGGCGAGGCCGCGAAGCGTTTTGGCGAAAAGGCCAGCCGGCCGCCATCCGTCATCGCCGTCATCGGATGATGGGCGACCGAGATCGCGCCGTGGCCGCCGGAAAACACATGTTCCTGATAAAGGAAGGCATGGCCGTCGCGCAGCGTCAGGATCTTGTCGACGGTCGCGCCCATGACCTTGCGGCGCAGCCGGAAAACGGCTCGCCAGCCGCCGTCCACGGCGCTGCTCTGGGTGACGTCCCAGGCGCTGTTGGCCGGCCAGCCATGCAGCGGCGCTTCCTCGACGTCGCTGCGCGAAAACGGCGCGCACAGGAAATCGCCGGACAGTCGCACCGTGCCCTCGGGCAAGTCGGCCGGCAGCGTGTCGCGTGGCGCGCCGACCCAGGGCGCGCGGTGCAGCGGCCGCAATTGGCGCCCGCCATTCTCGATCACCATGTCGGCGACATGGCCGACCGTGGTGTCCAGCGAAACCGAAATGCCGCGTGCCTTGAGGGTGACCGTATCCATAGCGCTCTCATCGAATCCCGAAGGCGCAACAAGAACCGTTCGCCACCGGTTGCGCAAGCGTCGCGACCGGCATTTTGCATCACCTTGGAACGCAAGCTTGCGAAAGCAGACAAAGCTGGGGCTACCGCTATTAACCAAATGGACGCAGCCGGCGGGTTACGTTAGCTTCGCCGCATCTCAGCAACAGCCCAGCCAGAACAGACCTGTCCTTGTCCCCCTTGCGTCGCCTTCCGCTCGTCCAGAGACTTTTCGTCGCCCTTGGCCTGTTGCTGATGGCTGCGGGCTGCTCGACCACGACACCGCCGGACTCTGTGCTCGCCGTGCCGGCGCCGCCGCAGAAATACGCCGCCATCGTCGTCGATATCAGGAGCGGCAAGCAGCTGTTCGAGGTCAATTCGAGGGCGCCGCGCTATCCGGCCTCGCTGACCAAGATGATGACGCTCTACCTCCTGTTCGAGGCGATGGAGAGCGGCCGCGTCTCCAAGGAAACGCAGATCCCGGTCTCCGACCACGCCGCCTCGCAGCCGCCGACCAAGATGCGCTTCCGGCGCGGGGAAACGATCGACGTCGATTCCGCCATCCGCGCCATCGTCGTCAAGTCGGCCAATGACGTGGCGGTGGCGGTGGGCGAATATCTCGGCGGCTCGGAGGACGAGTTCGCCGCCATGATGACGTCGAAGGCGCGCCAGCTTGGCATGACCAGCACCATTTTCCGCAACGCCTCGGGCCTGCCCGACGACGGCCAGGTCACCAGCGCGCGCGACATGGCGGTGCTCGGCATGGCGCTGCACCAGCGCTTCCCCCAGCATTTCCACTATTTTTCCGAGAGCGACTTCATGTTCCGCGGCCGGCTGGTGCGCGGCCACAACGACATGCTCGGCCGCGTGCGCGGCGTGAACGGCATCAAGACCGGCTATATCAGGGCCTCCGGCTTCAACATCGTCACCTCCTACGAAGCCGACGGCCGCCAACTGATCGTGGTGGTGATGGGCGCCGACAGCGCCCGCCAGCGCAACGACCATGTCGAGGCGCTGATCCAGCGCAACCTATCGCCGGCGGTTGCCGACGCCCCGACCAGGGTGATGTACGCCGAACAGCAGTGAGCGGGCGAGCTTCGGGCTGCCTCGCTTCGGACCAGCTTGCTCAACTATCGAAGTCAGTGCCGCCCCTCATCGCCCTGCCGGGCACTTCTCCCCGTATAGTGACGGGGAGAAGAGGCTGACCGCAACCTCGGCACCCTTTTGCAGCGTTGGTGATGGGCGAAACCGGCGATAACAGCCCCTCTCCCCGTTCTACGGGGAGAGATGTCCGGCAGGACAGTGAAGGGGCGGCGCAGTCGCTCGAAAGCGGGCGATGGCGTCGACTTGACCCGATAGGAATTTTTTCTTGACAGGGTGAAGGCAACTGTGCTACTATTCTCGCTATGGTGCTGATTTGCGCCAGCCACCCGCCGCAAGGCGGGTTTTTTGTGCCGTCGCCCAGGCGCCGGCCAATCACTTCGTCATCCACGGGCGGAGCAAGGAGCGTAGCGACGCGGCGCGAGGATCCATGCCGCGACTCGGCAAGCGCCGCAACGGTTCGCAATTCTGCTCCACTGAGGCCAATGTCATGGAATGGATCCAGGCTCCGCGACGGAGCTTCGCCCCCGTTATGGTTCCCCAGGGGGTTGATGACGATTTCATGGAGCCGCCGCCAACCTCGAATGTCTCTCGACCAGGCGAGCCCCGAAAGGCGGCCCGCTGCCCCTTCCTGTCACGCAATCGTCCGCAAGGCGTGGCATAGGCATGCCAAATCGCCGCGATGCTGGCTAAGCATCGCCGCATCGGTCTATCGTCTTCCACCACAGCAGGAGCCCGCATCATGAGCACCCTCCCCAAGGCGTCCGAGCAGCAGGCGGACAATGACAGCGGCGGCGAATATTTCGAGGCGCCGACCACGGGGGAGGACCTGCACGGGGCTTCGGACGAGCATTTCGACACGCCGGAGGTGCCGGACTCCGAGCCGGCCTTGCCCGGCGCTTCGCGGGCCAAGCCCAAGAAAAGACCGTCGGCGATCTCGGGCCGCAAATTCCGCAAGCGCGACCTGGTGCGCATCGACGATCTGCGCCCGAGCCTGGCCGACCGCATCCGCTCCGACCATCCCGACCTGCCGCATGGCGCCCGCATCAGCCGCGAGGAGCTCGGCCGCTACCGCATGCGCTACATGGAGGAGCTGCTCCAGCAGGAGCACGGCGAATTCTCCGAGCTCGACCGCCAGGTGGTGGAATCGATCGCCAGGCAGGACACGATTTCGGAAAACTCGGAAGAGGAGTTCGAGGAGCACCGCTCGTTCGCCGACCGCGTCTCCGACAACATGGCGGCCTTCGGCGGCAGCTGGTGGTTCCTGATCTCGTTCGCCGGCGTGCTCCTGGTGTGGATCGCCATCAACCTGTTCGAGGGCTTGAATCGCGCCTTCGATCCCTACCCCTTCATCCTGCTCAACCTGCTGCTCTCCTGCATCGCCGCCATCCAGGCGCCCATCATCATGATGAGCCAGAAGCGCCAGGAGGTGAAAGACCGCCTGCGCTCCTTCAACGACTACCGCGTCAACCTCAAGGCCGAGCTCGAAGTGCGCCACCTGCACGAAAAGCTCGACTACCTCATCTCGCGCCAATGGACGCGCCTGGCCGAAATGCAGCAGATGCAACTCGACGCCATGCACGAGCTGACCGGCGCGAAGAAGGCGAAGAGGGCGGTGCGGAGGAGGCGGGCGGTGAAGGGTGAGCCGGCGGGGTGAAGGAACGCACAGCAGGCATGATCGGAAGAAACGCGACCGCCATTGCAGACACACACAAAGCTCGCCTCTGGCAAGCTTGGGGTCCTCTCCGCCACAAAGTGGGTCCGAAGGACGGGCGAGACCCCGTGGCTCGCCCCGGCAAGGTGGCGCGGCGAAGCCGAGACGGAGAGGGAGCGCCGCACGCGACAGGCTCCCGCCTGCGAGGCTCTTTGGAAACCGCCAATCCCCAATTGCCCGTTGAAGCCCGCGCCCGCTTCCGCTAAGAAGCCGTGACTTGCCGGTTCACCCGGTTCGTTTTCCGGCCCGCCGGGAAGCACCCGTAGCTCAGCTGGATAGAGCGCTGCCCTCCGAAGGCAGAGGTCACAGGTTCGAATCCTGTCGGGTGCGCCAACTCACAAGGGGTCCGTTCCGGACACATAGGTTACGGTTTATACCGGAGACATGGGTGACACTTTTGGCCCGAAGGGCTTTGGAGTGGTTCGAGCCTACGCGCCCAACCCTCCGATATCCTAAACCCACCCAGCCGCCTCAAAGAACCCAGGCACATCATCCAGCCCCCGCGCCACCGCGTCCGGCTCATAATCCGCCGGCGGGCGTCGTCCCGTCCCGCGATCGACCCAGACCGCGCGGAAGTGGAGGTCGCGTGCGGCGGTCAGGTCGAGGTGCGGGCTGGCGCAGATGTGGACCAGCTCGTCCCTGGTCACGCCAAGGGTGCGCCAGGCGTGTTCGAAGATCTGCCGCGACGGCTTGTAGGCCTGCGCCTGTTGCGCCGTGATGACCCGGTCGATGGCGCCGCCAAGCTGCGCGACATTGCCGGCGATGATGGCGTCGTCGGTGTTGGAGATGATCGCCAGCTTGAAGCCGGCTTGCTTCAGCTTTTGCAGCGTCGCGACGACCTCCGGGAAGGGCGGCATGCGGCCGATCGAGGATGTCAGCAGTTCGGCGTCGCCGGCTTCCGCTTCCAGCGAAAAATCCCGCATCGCCAGATGCAGCGCCTTGGCCGTCACCTCGGCGAAGGAGAGGTGCGGCCTGGTATGCTCGAGCTGGTGTTCGTGCCGGTCGTAGACCGGGATGAATGTCTCGGCCTCGATCCTGCGGCCCTTGCGCGACAGGATCGTCTCCATCGCGGCCATCAGCCCTTCATCCCATTGGATCAGCGTGCCGTAGCAGTCGAAAGTAAGCCAGGTCGGGCGCGGTCCGCTCAGTGCCATTCGGGAATCCTTTGCGAAAGACGTCGGAAGCCCGAGGGACATTAGACCACTGCTCGCTTTTATCCAGATGCAGGGTTCCCCGCGTTGGAGGGCCACCTCTCGGCCGTGGAGATCATCTTTGCCGTGTCCAGGCATCGCTGGCATCGGAGGCCGCGATTGCGCCGGAAGCAGGCCAACGACGCCTATGCACTTGCCGTCAGGGTGGAAATCTGGTCGGTGTCGTAGCGGTTCCGCAGCGCGGCGAGCGCCTTCGGATCCGGGGAGCCTTTTGCGGCAAGCCTCGCAAGTTCCTCGAAATAGTGCTCGTGCCCGGGCGGCGAGACGGTCATCAGCACGCGGGCCGGTTTTTCGCCGACATTGGTGATGTTGTGCTGCACGCCGGGCGGAATGAACAGGAAGGTGCCGGGGGTCGCCCGGATTACCTGCGCGCCGACGTGCCAGACGCATTCGCCCTCAAGCACATAGAAGGTTTCTTCCTGCACGCGATGGACATGCAGGCCGGTGGCGAAGCCGGCCGGTATGGTCCAGTCGAACATGCTCGTGTGTCTGGTATCCGCGCCGGTGACGAGGAACACCATCGGCTGGCCACGCAGCATGACCCCCTTGGTCTCGTCGGGCATGCGGATGACAGGTGCGGCGCTCATTTGATCCTCCATCGGTTCGCTGCTTTTTCCCGCAGCCACCGGCACAGGATGCCTCTACCCGGCCGGCCAGTCGTGAAGCCGTTGCGAAATCATTGCGAAAAGATTGCAAACGGTATCTCCTTCGGGAATGGCAACAAGCCTCGCCTTTGGCCCCTTTCGCATCGACGGCGAAGCCGGGATCCTGTTCCACGGCGACCAGCCGACGCCGCTCGGCCAACGGGCCGTCGCGCTGCTGGCGCTGCTTGTCGAACGCACGGGCAAGCCGGTTCCCAAGCAGGCGCTGATCGACGCCGCATGGCCCGGGCAAGCGATCGAGGACAGCAATCTGACGGTGCAGATCGCGGCGGCCAGGCGCATGCTGGAGAGCGCGGCCGGCGGCGGAAGCTGGATCGAGACGCTGCCGCGGCACGGCTACCGCTATGTCGGGCCCGAGGTCGCGATCGGTGGTCTGGGCCCCGAGGCGGCAACGCTCACCTGGCCCGGCAAGCCTTCGATCGCGGTTCTGCCGTTCTCGAACCTCAGCGGTGATCCGGAGCAGGACTATTTCGCCGACGGCATCGTCGACGACATCGTCACCGGCCTGGCGCGCATCAACTGGCTGTTCGTCATCGCGCGCAACTCCTCCTTCACCTATAAGGGGCGCGCGGTGGACGTGAAGCAGGTCGGCCGCGAGCTCGGCGTCCACTATGTGCTGGAAGGCAGCGTGCGCAGGGCCGGCGGCAGCGTGCGCGTCACCGGCCAGATGATCGACACCTCGACTGGCGCCCACATATGGGCCGAGCGCTTCGACCGCGCCTCCGCCGATATTTTCGCGCTGCAGGATGAGATCGCGCTGGCGGCCGTCGGCGCGATCGCGCCCAGCCTGCGGCGCGTCGAGATCGAAAGGGTGAGGCGCAAGCGACCTGACAGTCTCGATGCCTACGATCTCGTGCTGCGCGCCCAGCCGGACGTGGATTCCGGCATGCCCGAACGGGTGACGCAGGCGCTTGTGCTGCTCGAACGCGCCATCGAACTCGAGCCGACCTATGCGCTTGCCCACGGCAATGCCGCCATGTGCCACCATTGCCTGTTCCTTCGCGCCGGCCTGCAGGAAGCCGATCGCGAGGCTTCGGTACGCCATGCCCGGCTGGCCATCCTGCACGGACAGGACGACGCGGCCGCGCTTACCCTTGCGGGGTTTTCGATCGGCATGGATGGACATGACCGCAAGGCCGCCTTCACCGCCCTGGAAGCCGCGCTTGCCGTCAGCCCGTCATCCGCCCTGACCTACATTCTGGGCAGCGTCATCCTCGGCTGGAGCGGCGAAGCGGAGCAGGCCATCGCGTGGAGCGAGCGCGGGATGCGGCTCAGCCCCTTCGACCCCTGGGCCTTCGCCGCCTTCGACGCGCAGGCGATGAGCCATCTGCTGCGCGGCCGCTATGACGAGGCCTGCCGTGCCGCATACAGGTCGGTGCAGGCCAATCCCGCCCACAGCATCACCTATGTGCAACTGGCCGCCGCCTTGGCCAAGCTCGGCCGGCTGGACGAGGCGATGGCGGCAGCGGCGCGGGTGCGTGAGCTGCATCCGACGTTTCGCTACGGTCGGCAGTTCGCGGCCGTGCACTGTGCCCCGGCGCTCGCGCAATGCCTCGGCGAGGCGCTGCAGGCCGCCGGTCTGCCGCAGTAGCGCCGGCGCGTCTTCATGGAGACCGGCCTGGGCGGCAGATGGCGGATGGGCGGTTCTTCGGCGCCCTTACCGCACCACGCCCCTGCAAGCCCAGGCAACATTCGCGAACGACCGCGCGCCATCCGGCCGGCCGGCCTCATAGGCATCGCGGACGGCGGCCTCGCTGCGCGTCCGCTCGGCTGGGTCGAGCGTCATCATGTATTTGCCGAGCGGGCCTTCGCCGGCCGCTATCGGCGCCCAATAGTCGTCGAAGTCGCGGTAGTCCATGCGGATCATCAGCTCGGTTTCGGTCACGTCGGCCAGGTCCTGCTCGACAAAAGTCCGCTTCATTTCGCCCGGCTGCATCATCGGCTGGAAGCAATAGCGGCTGCGCATCTGGCGTCCGCCTTCGCTGAGCGCGGCCACCGTGTCGATCATCATGCGCATGCCGGGCATGCCGCCGAGATGATCCCACACGACGGCCGCCACCACGCCGCCCGGCCGCACCACGCGGCGCATCTCGCCCACCGCCTTGCCGGCCTCCGGCACGAAGTGGAGCACGAGCAGCGCCAGCGCGCGGTCGAAACCATCGTCGGCGAACGGCAAGGCGGTGGCGTCGGCTTGCTGGATCTCGATGCGCGGGTCGGTGTTGCGCCGCTTCGCCGCCTCGACGAAGACGGGCGAAAAGTCGATTGCCGCGATCGCCGCGAGCTCGGCGGATTTGGCCAGCTCGAATGTCAGGCTGCCGGTGCCGCAGCCGACGTCGAGGATCTTTTCGCCGCGGGCAAGCCCGGCGAAGTCGATGAATTTGGGCGCGAGCTTGCGGCTCCAGCGGCCCATGAGCTGCTCATATCCGCTGGCGTCATGAACGGTGAAACTTGATGTCATCTCGCTCTCCCTGCGCTGAAGAGGCGAGGCTAGGGCAATTCCGGGAAAGGTGTGAGGCGGTTTTCCGTCCGCGGTCGCGCGACCTGCCTTCGACGAATGGCTAGTGCCTGGGCGTGGGCTCCGCGCGGTTTAGCCCTCACTGGCGGGTCAACATCGCCCAACTCCGCCTTTCGGTGGGTGCCTGAAGGTCACTTCAACCGTACGATTCCCGGCCCGCCGGATCCGCGCCTCGCCAGCCCGTTTGGCATCCTGGCGCAACGGGCTGGCCGAACGCCCGGCTTCAGGGCCGCACGGCGGTCACTTCGATTTCGACCAGGAAGCCGGGACCGGCGAGGCCCGCGACCTGCACCACCGAACGCGTCGGCAGGTTCGGCTGGTCCTTGGTGCCGAAAAACTTCGTGTATCCTTTCATGAAGCCAGCAAAATCCATCTTGCCGCCCTTGGCGGGATCGCCGACCAGGAAGACCTGCATCTTGACGACGTCGCCCATCTTCAGGCCGAGATCGGCCAGCGTCTTGTCGATCGACTTCAGCACCGAGCCGGTCTGGGCCTCGGTGTCGCCATAGGCGGCGACCGTCGCCTTGTCGGCCTTCTCGTCGATGACCGACGGCACGGCGCCGCTGAGATAGACCGTGGTCTTGCCGGCCGGCACCTCGACGGCGCGCAGGATCGGAAAATCCGAATTCGGAATCTTGTGGCGAACGACGTCGTCGGCCACGGCCGCGCCGGCCGCCAGCATTCCCGCCGCCAGCACGGCGGCCCCAATCCATGATTTCCCGATCGATGGTTTCATGACCCGTTTCCTTCCATTCGAGAGGGCGGCGAGCGCCGGAATGCCCGCCGCGCGGTTTGCGTTGCCGCATGTGCGGGCGACATCCGCCACTCAGCGGACATCCTTCACGTCCTGCGCCGTCACGGCATCCTTGTAGTCGTTGCCGAAATGCGTCCTGACATAGTTGACCACGGCCGCGACCTGGTCGTCGCTCATCATCTGCCCCACCGGCGGCATGCCGTTTTGCCCGTGCAGGACGAGGCTTACGGGATAGCCGCCGGTCTCCAGGTTCTTGTTCTTGGCCAGCGCCGGATAGTGGCCGGCGCCGACCGCGCCTTGCCCCTTGTCCAGGTGGCAGGCGGCGCAGACATTGGCATAGAGCGCCGCGCCGTCCTTTTCGGTGAAAGTATCGCCCTGGCTGAACGTGACACCGGCCGAATCGGCGAACGCGCCGGGGGCCGTGAACGCCATGGCGACGGCCATGGCGGCGATGAGACCGCTGGGTCTTTTGAAGGAGCTGCTCATGATGGGATGCCTCGCGGGATACGGGGTGAACGAAGGGATCGGCATGGCCTCATCCCTGCATGACGCGCTGGTGCAGGCGGGTGATGGCGTTGAGCGAGGACAGGATCGCGCCCTCCTGCCAGGCGGGAATGTAGGAGGCATGCTCGCCGGCCAGCACGATGCGGCCGTCGATCTGGCACAGATTGTCGTAATGCTCCTTGCGTGCCTCCTCGGTCCAGTCGCCCGCGCAGCCAAGCGTGAAGGGCGAGCGGTGCCATGCCCAGGAAACGCCGGTCTCGAACTCCTGCTTGTATTGCGGGTGAAGCTGCGCGCCGTATTCCACCGCCTTCTGCACGCGCTCCTGCGGGGTCATGGCGGTGAATTCGTAGGAGTTCGGTCCGTTCCATGTGTAGCAGCCGAGCAGCACGCCCTTGCCGCCGGCGTTGAAGCCGGTGCTGGGGTAGGAGATCTGCGAAATGGGCAAGTTGGTGTAGCTGACGCCGCCGAAGATCGATTCGTCCTCCTCCCAGAAACGGCGCTTCATCTGCAGGCCGACCTTGACCGAGGACGCATAGGGCACCGCCCCGATCGCCGCCTGCATGGCGCCGCCGACCTGGATTTCGATCTGGCTAAGGATGGTGAGCGGAATGGTGCACACGCACCAGTCGGCGCTGGCTTCCTGGGCGGTTCCGGGGTTTTTCGCGTCCTCATAGGTCACCGTCACGCCCTTGTCGTTCTGGGCGATCTTGGTGACCTTGGCATTGTAGGTGATGAGGTCGCCGACCTGCTTGGCGAAGGCTTCGCCGATCCTGCCCATGCCGCCGACCGGCTGGAACATGGTGGTCTGGAATTCGTAGAGCGAGAAGTTGGCGAGGCTGCCCCACAGGCGCGAATTCAATACGTCGGACGCGCCGATGACCTGACCCGCCACCGGCTCGGCGCCGATGCCGCCGCCCGGCTCCTTCTCGTAGCCGCGGAATTCGGCGGTCGCGAGGCTGGATTTGTAGCTGTAGTCCTTGTCCAGCGCGCCCCAGGACTGCAGCGCCTCGAGCAGCACCTCCTGGTCCTCCTTGGAGACGAGCCCTTCCAGTTGGCCTTTCTTGGCCACCTTGGCCAGCAGCTCCGACGTGTGGCCCTTGAAGTCGGTCTGGATCTCGCGCACCCGCTTAGGCTTGCCGCCGAAGGCCTCCGTCGAGTGCAGCAGGGCGTTGTGGTTGGTCTGCTGGAACGGCTCCAGCGTCACCCCGAGCCTCCGGCAGTAGGCCAACAGCCCGTTGTGATGGTAAGGGATGCGCCAGGGGCCGGGATTGAGGTAGAGCCCCTCGTCGAACTCGCATTTCTGCGTGTAGCCGCCAAGTTCGGTAACGGTGTCGCCGCCGCGTATCGTCCAGTTGCGGCCGCCGGCGCGGGCATTGTATTCGAGGATCTTCACCTTGTAGCCGGCCTGGCGCAGTTCCAGGGCCGCCAGCATGCCGGCCAGGCCGGCGCCCAGGACGAGCACCGAAGCGCCCTTCGGGTCGCCTTCGAGCTTGATCGGTCCCTTGTAATCGGACTCTGCCGCCAGCCCCATGCTGGTCATGGCCTGGTACATTGCGGCGCTGCCCGCCGTAATGCCGATCATTTTGAGAAGGTCGCGCCGGCGCATGCCGGCAAGGGATTGTTCGAGCTGCATGTTCGTCTCCTCGATCAGCGGCACGCCGCGATCCGCCGCCTGTTGCCCCCGCAAGCTCGAGGCGAGCCCCGGTGGACGACCCAAGGCTATGCCTGCAACCCAGTCTGTTCAACCAACACGCCGCGCTTGGAACAAATGTCCTCGAACATTGGCGCAATAGGGCTCTCGCGGCGTCGCTGGCCGGCATTTTCCACGCCCTCGCGGCCTCGGGGCCGGCGGCCAGACCACTTGCTGTGCCAATTGAAAGGGCACGCCTGGCTGGCCCGACAGCGGAAAAGTCCGACGGGAAAGTCCGTGGCCTGCCGCCGCTCGCGGCGCCGGTTTTCATCGCCCAAATGCTTGCCTTGTCGGCCCGGCGGTCAGCCTGCCACGGCCCGTACGCTCTCCCTCTCCACCAGCGGACATTCCAGCTTGGTGATGGGATAGCGCCCCCGTCCCACCGTCGCCGGCGCTTCGAGCTGTTCGATCGCCCATTGGCCCATCGCCATATGCGGCAGGATCGAGGTGGTCAGCGGCGGGAACAGATGCCTGGCGATTTCCTCGTCGTCGTAGCCGACCACGGAGATGTCCTGCGGGATGTGCAGGCCGGCTTCCTTCAGCGCTTCGTAGCAGCCGATCGCGGTGCGGTCGTTCTGGCAGAAGATGGCGGTCGGGCGGTCTTTCAGCGCCAGGAGCTTGACGGTCGCGGCATAGCCGGCACTTGCCGACCAGTCGCCCTCGACCACCAGTTCGGGATCGAAAGGGATGTCGGCGGTGGCAAGAGCGCGGCGGTAGCCTTTCAGGCGGTCCTGTGCCGCCTGCATCCAGGGCTCGCCGGTGATGGTGGCGATGCGGCGGTGGCCGTGGCTGATCAAGTGCCAGGTGGAGCTCTGGCCGCCGGCGATCTCGGAGGGCACCACGGCGGGGAAGGCGTAATCCGACGTGTAGCAGTTGAGCAGGATCACCGGGATGTCGAGGCTGTAGAGGAAGTCGGGCGCCGTGATCTCGCGGGTGAAGATGGTCATGTAGATCAGCGCCGAAATGCCCCGCCTGGTCAGCGCCTCTATGGCGCGCGGCTCCATCACGGCGTCGCCCATGGTCTGCGCCACCAGAAGCACGTTGCCGGCGTTCCACGAGGCCTGGCGCGCGCCCTCGATGGCGACGACGGCTTCCGGGCTGGTGGCGAGCTGGTCGACGGCGAAGCCGATCACTCCGTCCAGCCCGTCGAAGGCGGCGGCCGGCGCCTTCAGCGCCGAAAAGGCCGGCGCACTATAGCCCAGCGCCCGCGCCGCCTCGATCACCCGCTCGCGCGTCTGTCGCGACAGTTTTATGCCAGGCGAATTGTTGAGCACGAAGGAAACAGTCGCCTGCGAGCAGCCGGCGGCGCGCGCAATGTCGGTCATGGTGACCCGGCCCTTGGGCTTCACCGGCGCCTTGCGGCGCCTTGCCGTCGCGATATCGGTGGTCTCGCTCATGCTGTTCGTGTTCCCCGGCCTGTCCGGCCTGCCCGGCGACCATCAAGGCCGCGCCGGTTTATAGAAATATCGGCCGACTTATATCTATTAGCGGGCGACCGGTCTACTGGCTAAGGGGCTCGGGCAGCTTAAAATCACAGCATATGAGCCGATTATCCCTTTTGCGCCAAGCCCTTGCGTTCTCGGCAAAGCCAACGGCGTCACCGCCGGCGCGGTCGCCATCGAACGCAACTAATACCGTTTACTAATACGAAAATGCGCTGTAACGTCGGTCCGTCGCGTCCGTTTTCCCTGGGGCGCGGTGCATGCGAATGGCCCGATGGCAAGCGGATAGTACCCCGCGAAGCCTTGTCGCGGACATGTGATATGTCAGACAAATCGGACTATTTACGAACGGGGGATGAGTCTCTAAAGTCCGTCGCCGTGGCTGGAACGACGCCATCTTCAGTGCCGGGAACCCTTGAGGAGGAGGGCGTCCAAGCCGCGAACGGCAAATCAGACAAGTGCAGGATCGGCCGGTCCGACGACCGGCCAAAACGGGAGGTTGAACATGAAATCCTTGATACGCAATGCATCCGTGGCCACCGCGGCGCTGCTGCTTGGCCTGACGGCGAGCACGATCGCGCGCGCCGACGACAAGCCGACGCTGGCCTTCGTCGTCAACGGCGCTTCCGACTTCTGGAAGGCGGCCGAAGCCGGCGTCAAGAAGGCGCAGGGCGAACTGCCCGACTACAATCTCGAGCTGAAATATCCCGAGCAGTCCTCGGTCGCCATCCAGCAGCGGCTGATGGACGATCTGGTCACCGCCGGCGTCAAGGGCATCATGGTTTCGGCCGTCGATCCCAAGACCTCTACCGACGGGCTGAACAAGATCGCCTCGGAAACGGCGCTGTTCACCACCGACAGCGACGCTCCGCAGACCAAGCGCGTCGCCTATATCGGCTCGTCCAATGTCGATGCCGGCAAGCAGGCGGCCGAAATCGCCAAGAAGGCGATGCCGGATGGCGGCAAGTGCCTCGGCTTCGTCGGCCTGCTCGGCGCCGACAATGCCAAGGAGCGCATCCAGGGCATGAAGGATGGCCTGGCCGGCACCAAGATCGAGCTCGTCGACGTGCGCGGCGACGACATCGACCAGGCCCGCGCCAAGAAGAACGTCGAGGACGCGCTCGTCGCCAGCCCCGACGTCACCTGCATGGTCGGCTTCTACTCCTACAACACGCCGCGCATCTATGAAGCGCTGCGCGATGCCGGCAAGCTCGGCTCGATCACCGTCGTCGGCTTCGATGACGATCCGATCACCCTGGGCGGCGTCAAGGAAGGCACCATTGCCGCCACCGTCGTGCAGCAGCCCTTCGAGTGGGCCTATCAGGGCATGAAGCTGATGGCATCCTATCTCAAGGGCGACAAGTCGGGCATCCCGGCCGACGGCCTCATCATCATCCCGACCAAGATCATCGGCAAGGATGACGTCGACGCCTACGCCGCCAATCTGAAGGCGATGGCTGGAAACTAAGACCGAAGGCAGTTCAGCCGGCTCAACGTCGCTTGAGCCGGCTGCTCTTGCATTGACGAACCCTTCGAGGCCAGTCAGTCTGCCAAGAGGTCGGCCCGCCAACGCTGTCAGGCATGATGAATTATTCCGACACATCCATCGCCGCGACCACCGCGTTCCTCAGCCTCGAGAACGTGCGCAAGACCTATCCGGGCGTCGTAGCGCTCGATGGCTTCTCGATGGAGGTCAGGCCGGGCGAGGTCATCGGTCTCGTCGGCGAGAACGGCGCCGGCAAATCCACCTTGATGAAGATCCTCGGCGGCGTGACGCGGCCGGACAGCGGCACCGTCACCGTCGACGGCACCGCCCATGACGGCCTGAGCGTCGAGGGCAGCCTTGGCTCCGGCATCGCCTTCGTCCACCAGGAACTCAACCTGTTCGAGAATCTCGACGTCGCTGCCAACATCTTCTTCGGCCGCGAACCGCTGCGCGCCGGGCCGCTCAGGCTCGTCGATCGCGCCAGGCTGCGCGCCATGGTGGCGCCGCTCCTGAAGCGCGTCGGCGCCAATTTCTCCGCCGACACGCCCGTCGCCGAACTGTCGCTCGCCCAGCAACAGATGGTCGAGATCGCCAAGGCGCTGTCGATCAAGGCAAGGCTGGTCATCCTCGACGAACCGACGTCGAGCCTGCCGATCGCCGAGACCGACAAATTGCTCGACGTCATCAAGGCGCTGAAGGCGGACGGCATCAGCGTCATCTTCATTTCGCATCGCCTGCACGAGGTCGAGCGCGTCGCCGACCGCGTCATCGTGCTGCGCGACGGCATGCTGGCCGGCACCTTGCCCAAGCGCGACATCAACCACGACCAGATGGTCAAGCTGATGATCGGCCGCATGCTGAAGGAGCGCGAGAAGGCTTCCGAGGCGGCCCGCGCCCCCGGCGCCGTCGCCCTGTCGGCCAAGGCCATCCGCACCCCGACCTATCCCGGCCGCCCGGTAGATCTCGACGTCAGGCGCGGTGAAATCCTCGGCCTTGCCGGCCTTGTCGGTTCCGGCCGCACCGAGCTGGCGCGGGTGTTCTTCGGCATCGAAAGCAGCCTCGGCGGCACGCTCGAGCTCGCCGGCAAGCCGCTCTCCCTGGGCTCGGCGGCCGATGCCGTCGCGCACGGCATCTTCCTGGTGCCGGAGGACCGCAAGCTGACCGGTATCCTGCTCGACCTTTCGATCGCCCAGAACATTTCGCTGCCCAACCTGCCGGCGCATGCCAAGCGCTCCTTGGTGTCGACCAGCGCCGAAACGGCAACCGCCGAGAAGCAGAAAAAAGATCTCGGCATCAAGGCGCCCTCGGTTCAGACGCGCACCGGCACGCTGTCGGGCGGCAACCAGCAGAAGGTCGTGCTGGCCAAATGGCTGGCGATGAACCCCAAGGTGATGATCCTCGATGAGCCGACGCGCGGCATCGACATCGGCGCCAAGGCGGAGATCTACGGGCTGATGCGTGCGCTGGCCGACGCCGGCGTCGCCGTGCTGATGATCTCCAGCGACATGGAGGAGGTGATCGGCGTGTCCGACCGCATCGCCGTCATGCATGAGGGCCAGATCTCGGGCATTCTGGACAAGGACCAGTTCAGCCAGGAAAACGTGCTGCTGCTGGCGGTAGGCAAGCAGCCGAAATGATTCTGCCGCCGCGCCGCGGAAGCGCTCGGGCCGGCATTGGGGAGAAGATGATGAGCAAGAAAGATCTCGGCCTGCTGATCCTGATCCTGGTGGTCGGCGCCATCGTCGCCATCATCAATCCGCGCTTCCTGCTGCCGATCAATCTCGCCAACACCTCGAACCTGATCGGACTGTTCGGCATCCTGTCGATCGGCCAGGCCTTCGTCATCATCACCGGCGGCATCGAATTGTCGGTCGGCTCGCTGGTGGCGCTGCTGGGAACGCTTTTCATCGACTTCATCGCCGTGCGCGGCATGGAATGGCCGCTGGCCTTCGTGCTCATCCTGGTGCTCGGTGCCATCATCGGCCTGGCGCATGGCTGGCTGATCACGCGGCTCAAATTGCAGCCCTTCGTGGTGACCTTGTGCGGCCTTTTGATCTATCGCGGCGTCGCCCGCTTCTACACCGCCGACGGCACCGCCGGCTTCGCCTTCGGCCAGAATTTCCCGGAGCTCGAATTCTTGACCGCCGGCCGCTCCTGGGGCGTGCCGAACTCCTTCTTCGCCCTGATCGTCATCGCCATCGTCATGTGGGTGGTGCTGCACCGCTCGGTGTTCGGCCGCTATCTCTACGCCATCGGCAAGAACGAGGAGGCGGCGAAATATTCCGGCATCCGCACCGGGCGTGTCGTCATGGCCGCCTACGTCATCTGCGGGGTACTGACGGCGCTGTCGGCGATCTATTTCGCCATGTACACGCGCTCCATCTCGCCAGCCAGCCACGGCCAGTTCTACGAGCTCTACGCCATTGCCGCGGCCGTGCTCGGCGGCTTCTCGCTGCGCGGCGGCGAGGGCTCGCTGATTGGTGTCATCCTCGGCACCGTGCTGTTGCAGGAGCTGCAGAACCTCGTCAATCTGCTCGGCATCCCGTCCTCGCTCAACTTCGCGGTGATGGGTGGCGTCATCCTCATCGGCGTGCTGATCGACCAGCAATGGGGTGTGTTCCGCGCGCGGCGGCGCATGGTCGACGCCAGCCGCAAGAGCATCGCCGGCGCAGCGGCGGAATAGTCAGGGGCAAAAAGCCACCATCCGCCGTGGCCGTCGAAAGATAACGCCGCTCTATCTCGCCCGCCCCGCAATTCCGCTCGATCTGTTGTCGGCCGTATCTGTGCGGCCCCAAGTGACTTGAGTGCAAAAGGGGGGCGGCATCGCGAAAACGGTCTTGCGAGCTTCCATCCGGATTGGAACGAAACCCTTGTCTGGGCGTTGTTCAAAGCTTTTCTATTCGGAGGCATTGTCATGGCCGCGAATCCGCTAAGCACCGCCAAGGTGGGAGGTCATCCCATCCATCCGATGCTCATTCCCTTTCCTGTCGCGTTCCTTGTCGGCGCGTTTCTCACCGATTTGATGTTCTGGGGGACTGCCGACGCCTTTTGGGCACGCGCGTCGATGTGGCTGATTGGAGCAGCCATCGTCATGGCTCTCCTGGCGGCGATTGCCGGCTTTATCGATTTCCTGAGCGAGCCGCGCATCCGCGCGCTGACGGACGCCTGGTACCATATGGTCGGCAATTTGACCGCCGTCGTTCTGGCGCTGATCAATTTCTATCTTCGCTACAGCCAAGGCGCCGAAGCGGCAGTTCGCCCATGGGGAGTGCTGCTTTCATTGATCGTTGTCTGCATCCTGCTGTTTACCGGCTGGAAAGGCTGGGAAATGGTGTACCGCCATCACGTCGCGGTTCTGGACGCGCCGACACAACCTTCGGCAACGCCGTCGGCCGGCACGCGTCGTGCCGATCACGACCGGCACGCGGCATAAAACGAAGGTGTTTCGATGTTCAGGTCAGGCGAGCGCCACCTGACCATCAACACCTTTAGTCGATCAGCCCCGACATGTCGGAGAACGCCATGGCCTTGCGCAGCACCTCGGCAAAGCGCTCGCCTGCCGCTTCGCGCGAACCGCTATTGTCGATCGAGGTGACGCCGGGTCCGGAGAGCGTCACAGGGGCGCTGCGCGCCAGGCGTGCCAGAACCTCCCCGCGCGACTCGCGGCCACGCATCGCCAGCCGCCCGGCCAGCACATCGGGCGAAGCGGTGATCTCGACGACGGCCAGATTGGCATAGCGCTTTCGCAAGGCAGGGATGATCGCGCGCGATACGTTGGCGACAGCGACATGGCCGTTGGCCACTGCCCAATCGACCTCGGCCGGCAGGCCGTAGCGCAGGCCGTGCGCCTCCCAGGAGACGGCGAAGGCGCCGTCGGCTTCGGCTTCGATGAAGGCGGCATCCGCCAGCGTGTCGTGATCCTCGCTTGCCGTGTCGCTCGGTCTGGTGATGACGCGGCGCACGAACTCCAGCCGCGGCTCGTCGGCGAAAAGCGCCTTGGCATGGCCGATGATCGTATCCTTGCCGGCGCCGCTCGGGCCCACCACGGCAACGAAGACGCCGTCGCGTATCGGAAACGCCTCGGCCGACAGTTCACGCTCGATCAACGCCGACACCATCACGCGACCCGCCGCCCCTGCCGCCAGACCGTGCGCACCACCGGAACGTGGTCGTCGAGGCGCACGCGCACCAGGTCGGCCCGGCGGCCCTCTTCGATGACGCCGCGATCGGAAAGACCGACGGCCTCGGCCGGGTTCTTGGACACCATTGCCACCGCCTGCGGCAGGGAAATGCTATCGACGACGTCGCCGAGAAAGAAGGCGGACTGGATCAGGCTGAAGGGGATGTAGTCGGACGACAATATGTCGAGCAGGCCGTCGCTGGCCAGCGTGCGCGCCGAGACGTTGCCCGAATGCGAGGCGCCCCGCATGACATTGGGCGCGCCCATCAGCACGCCGAGCCCTGCATCCTTCGAAGCCCTGGCGGCTTCCTCGGTGGTTGGGAATTCGGCAACGCGCACGCCTTGCTCGATGGCTTCGTCGACATGGCCCGTCGTCGCATCGTCATGGCTCGCGAGCACGATGCCGCGCTCGTGGCAGGCGGCGGCGATGAAGACGCGGTTCGCCCCCGAATTCCGTGCCGATTCGCCCATCCGCTTCTCGCAGAATTTCTGGAAATCGCGATCGGTCAGCTTCAGCTTGCGTTGATAGTAGTAGGCATAGGTTTCGAGGTTGACGAACTGGCGCTGGCCTGGCGCATGGTCCATCAGCGAGGCGAGCTTCACCCGTTCGTCCGTCTCGAAATTGGCGAAGGCCCTGAGGCAATCCGGCGCCGAGACCTCGCAGCGTAGATGGATGAAATGATCGGCCCGCAATCGATCCATCCGCACGCTGTCCTCGATCGCATCGGCGAGCTTGCGGATGTCGGCGGCGTTGAGATCGGCATCCTCGTCCATGCCGACACGCAAGGCATCGAGCACGGTGGTAATGCCGGCGGTCGCCACTTGCGCGTCATGGGCGAGCACGGCGGCGATCGGGTTCCACCGCACCTTCGGCCGCGGCGCATAATGGCCTTCGAGATGATCGGTGTGAAGCTCGACCAGTCCCGGAATGATGAAGTCGCCAGCCATGTCCTCGCCGGCTCGGACGGCGCCGGCGGATATGTCGGCGATCAGACCGTCACGCATCACGAGCGAGCCGTCGATGATCTCGTCGGCAAGAACGATGCGGGCGTTGCTCAGAATGGTCTCGGCGGTCATTTCAGGCAGTCCTTGGTTTTTTCTGGCCTTTACGGCTTGTTGCTTCAGGCGGTTTTTCTGGCCGGACGGCGCCCCAGCGCGTGCTGGGAAAGCACCATGAACGGGGCGCCGGGTTCGGGCTCGATGAACAACGTCAGCGCGTCCACCGGAACCGGCTGGCGCAGCACCTCGGCGAACAGGCCCTCGATTGCCAGGCGAAGACGAGGGCTTTCCTGTGGCCCGGCCCTGCCGGACAGCGTCATGTGAAAGCGGAAGCTCTCGAAGACGTAAGGATAGCCCCATTGGCAGAGATTGCGGAATTCGCCCGGCTTCAGCGAGTCCGGGCTGCGCCGCTCGATCTCGGCCTCCGTCAACGGCGCGCGAAAGCGGTCGAAATCGCGCACCACATCATCGGCGAAGCGATTGAGCGGAGGCAATGGCGCCTCCGGCACCAGCGCGAAGAAACCGTCGATCTGGCTGACGACGAGACGCGGGATCATTACAACGGGCGTCGCCTCGGCAAAGGCGTCGAGCGCTGCGCGCAACGAGGCTTCGGTTTCGTTGGCCGCTAACCGGAAAGGGGCTTTCAGCGTTGCGTGAAAACCATAGCGCCGTGCCGATGCGGTGTGGAAGGCGACTTCCGCCGCCGACAAATCGCCCACCGCCTCCACCGGTCGCGTCGCGGCGCCGAACGGGTCACGGCCCAGCCAGTTGGCGGCGATCCGCGCCAATTTTTCGTCCTGTTGGGGGGTGAAGTAGATGGCGTAGCGCATCGAAGATCCTCGTCAGCCCGTTGCCATAGGTGATTTCCATGACGGATTGACGAAGCTTTGAAGGGTTTTCGAAGGCAAATCGACCCCGCCGGTCCTTAGCCGACGATTTTTCTGATCTGGACCAACAGGTTCAGCCGTGAACGCGCAACGGTCAGGCCTTCATCAGCCATTCGTGCTCGGGCGCATTGTGGAATTTCCACGTCCGCTTCGGGCCGGCCATGACGTTGAGATAGTAGAGGTCGTAGCCATGGCAAGCCGCGCAGGGGTGATAGCCCTTGGGCACCAGCACGACGTCGCCGTCCTCGATCGCCATCGCCTCGTCCAGCGCGCGGGAGCCGTCCTTGTCGGCGTCGGTATAGACCCGCTGGAAAGCAAAGCCCTGCGGCGGGTTGAGGCGGTGATAATAGGTTTCCTCGAGATAGGATTCGTCGGGCAGATTGTCCTGGTCGTGCTTGTGCGGCGGGTAGCTCGACGTATGGCCGCCGGGCGTGATGACCTCGACCACCAGCAGCGAATCGGCCGGCTTGCCCTCGGGCAGGATGTTGGTGACGTAGCGCGTATTGGTGCCCTTGCCGCGCACCTCCTGGCCGAGGTCGTCAGGCCCGATGACGCGAACCGGCAGGCCGCCGTTCAATCCCGGCGCCGAGCAGACCGCCAGTTCCAGTCCGCTATCAGCCGTCACCGACCACATCGATCCCTGCGGCACATAGACAGACCATGGTTTGCCTTCGAACGGCGACATGCGCTGGCCGAGCAGGCCGAGATCCTTGCCGCCGGCCGTGACCGTGCCCTTGCCGGTGACGAACACCAGGCAGACTTCGCGATCGTCCGTTGTTCCCGAAGCCGTTTGCCCTGATTTCAGCCGATGCAGGTCGAACCCGACATAGGTCCACCCGGCGCTTTGCGGGGTGACATGCGCGACACGGCCATGGCCCTTGTCGGCTTTGACCAGCAGCTTCGACATCCGGTTACTCCTTCGGTTCGACTTCGGCGGGCGCCTTGTTCTCTTCCGCCGGCTTATAGAGATAAAAAAACTGCCAGACGCCATAGCCGGCGAAGCCCAGGGCGATCACGCCCCAGAACGGCGTGCCGCTCGCGAATTCGATGATCGACCAGATGACGCAGACCGCGACGACGGCGACACGCCGCCATAGGGGCCGGAAGAAGGGGTGCTCGGAATCTTTCATCGCGGCAACCTACAGCAAGCCCGGCCTGGCGAGAACCCGATCAGACATCGGGGAAGCCCTGGGTCTCGACCGTGTAGCCGGCCGCCGTCATCACCCGCATCAACTCCTTGTGGCCCACCTGCGCCATCTTGAGCGGCGGGTTCTTCTTCGGGTCCTGTTCGGCCTCGACCACGAACCAGCCTTCATAGCCATGGTCGGCGAAACGCTGCACGATGGCGCCGAAATCCAGCGAGCCGTCGCCCGGCACGGTGAAGGCGCCGAGAGCCACCGCATCGAGGAAGGACTGCTTCGTGCGGTCGAGCTTCTCGATCACGCCCATGCGTACATCCTTCACATGCACATGGCTGATGCGCTTGTGGTGATTGTCGATGGCGCGCAGCACATCGCCGCCGGCAAAGGCCAGATGTCCAGCGTCAAGCAGCAGCGGAATGCCCGCTCCGGAATGGCGCATGAAGGCGTCGAGCTCCGCCTCGGTCTCGACCACCGCCGCCATATGGTGATGATAGGAAAGCGGCATGCCTTGCTCGGCGCACCATTCGCCGAATTCGGTCAGGCGCCTGGCATAGGCCTTCATCTCGTCGCTCGAGAGTTTCGGCTTGGTGGCGAGCGGCTTCGAGCGGTCGCCCTGGATCGAACGGCCAACCTCGCCATAGACGATGCAAGGCGCGTTGACCGCCTTGAACAGGTCGATCATCGGCTGGATGCGATCCTTGTTCTTGCTCATCTCCTCGTCGACCAGCGTGCCCGAGAACCAGCCGCCGCACAGTGTGACGTCAGCCGCCTTCAGGATCGGCAGCATCACCTTGGGGTCCTTGGGAAAGCGCCGTCCCATCTCCATGCCGGTGAAGCCGGCCGAACGCGACTGGCGTAGGCACTCCTCCAACGACACGTCGTCGCTGAGTTCCGCAAGATCGTCGTTCCACCACGCGATGGGGGACATGCCCAGTTTGGCTTTCAAGTCGTCACTCCGGTTCTTGTTCACCCTCCCCCTTGTGGGGAGGGTCGCTGCGAAGCAGCGGGGTGGGGGTGCGGCGCCAGACCCCACCCGGACCTTCGGTCCGACCTCCCCACAAGGAGAGGTAGGGGGTGGGCAGCGCCGAGATCAATCGCCGACGCTCTGCATCCGCCGCTTCTCGTCATAGACCTTGCGCGCCGCGTTCACTTGGCTGCGCTCGGAGACTTCCGGCACCGCCACGTCCCACCAGTGGCCGCCGGCATCGGTGGAGACCAGCGGATCGGTGTCGATGACCAGTACCGTGGTGCGGTCGTTGCCTTTCGCCTGAGCCAGCGCCGTCTCCAGCCCTGCGATCGACGAAACCTTCTCGGCGATCGCCCCCATGCTCGCGGCGTGCGCGGCAAAGTCGACGTCGGGCAGCACCTCGTGGCGCGCATCCTTCAGGAGATTGTTGAAGTTGGCGCCGCCGGTCGCCATCTGCAGCCGGTTGATGCAGCCAAAACCCCTGTTGTCGAGCAGCACGATGGTCAGCTTCAGGCCGAGCATCACCGAGGTGGCGATCTCGGAATTGAGCATCAGGTAGGAGCCGTCGCCGATCATGACGACGACCTCTTCCCCGGGCTTGGCCATCTTGGTGCCGAGCCCGCCGGCAATCTCGTAACCCATGGTCGAGAAGCCGTATTCGGCATGATACGAGCCGGGCGCGCCGGCCTGCCAAAGCTTGTGCAATTCGCCCGGCAGCCCGCCGGCGGCGTTGAGCAGCGTCACGCCGGAGCCCATGGCGCGTTGCACGGCGCCGATCACCTGCGCGTCGGAAGGGTAGGCGGCATTGGTCGACGCCGTCACCTTGGCGGCTTCGGCCTGCCATTCCTTCTTGCCGGCTGCCGCATTGTCGGTCCAGGCGGATGGCGCCTTCCAACCCTTCAGCGCGGCACCGAGTTCGGCCAAGCCTTCGGCCGCGTCGGCGACCAGCGGCGATGCCCGATGCTTGCCGGCATCGAAAGGCTGCACATTCAAGCCGATGATGGTCTTGCCCGAATTCTTGAACAGCGCCCAGGAGCCGGTGGTGAAATCCTGCAGGCGCGTGCCGATGGCGAGCACGACATCGGCCTCTTCCGCCAGCCGGTTGGCGGCCGGCGTGCCGGTGACGCCGATCGCAGCCATGTTGAGCGGATGATCGTCCGGCAGCGAGGATTTGCCGCCCTGCGTTTCGCAGACCGGAATGCCGGCGGCTTCGACGAATTTCATCAGTTCGTCCGAGGCCCGAGAATAGAGCACGCCGCCGCCGGCGATCACCAGCGGCTTGCTTGCGCTCTTCAGCGCTGCAACCGCAGCCGCCAATTCAGCCCGATCCGGGCGCGGCCGGCGCTGGCGCCAGACCCGTTCGGCAAAGAAGCTCTCGGGATAGTCATAGGCCTCGGCCTGCACGTCCTGGCAGAGCGACAAGGTCACCGGCCCGCATTCGGCCGGGTCGGTCAGCACGGCCATGGCGCGGTTGAGCGCAGGGATGATCTGCTCCGGCCGCGTGATGCGGTCGAAATAGCGCGACACCGGACGAAAACAGTCATTGACCGTCGCCGTGCCGTCGGAAAAATCCTCGGCCTGCTGAAGCACCGGATCGGGAACGCGGTTGGCGAAGACGTCACCCGGCAGAAACAGGATAGGCAACCTGTTTACATGCGCAAGTGCCGCCGCCGTCACCATGTTGAGCGCGCCGGGTCCGATCGAGGAGGTGGCGGCCATGAAGCGGCGACGGAAATTGGCCTTGCCATAGGCAATCGCCGCATGCGCCATCGCCTGTTCATTGTGGGCGCGGAAAGTCGGCAGTTCGTCGCGCACCTGGTAGAGCGCCTCGCCGATGCCGGCGACATTGCCGTGGCCGAAGATGGCCCAGACGCCCCCGAAGATCGGCACCTTTGCGCCGTCGATCTCGGTCATCTGCTTGCTCAGGAAACGGGTCAGCGCCTGCGCCATCGTCAGGCGGATTGTCTTGCTCATTGGTTTCCTCCGCAGTCCCTGTGCCCGCGCCTTCTTATGCTGCTTTACGGCCGCGCGCGGCAAGCCATGCCTCGGTCAGCTGCTCGAAGCGCGATGCCATGTCGGCAATCGCTTCGTCGTCCGACATCCTGCCGGAAAGCCATTGTTCGGCGGCATTGATGAAGATGGTGCGGCCGACCGCGAAACCCTTGACGATAGGCGCCTTGGCCGTCGCTGCGAAGGCGGTCTCCAACTCGTCCTGCGGGGCTTCCAGGCCGAGCAGCACGACGCCGCGGCACCAGGGGTCGTTCTTCAGGATCACGGCCTCGATCTTCATCCAGGCGCCCGCGGAAGCCTGCGGCTCGAGCTTCCACCAATCCGGCTTGATGCCGAGCGCATAGAGTTCTTCCAGCGCACGCGGGATGGTCGTGTCGTCGAGCTTGCCGTGCTTGCCGGCGATGATCTCGATGAGAAGCTCCCTGCCCACTTTCCGCGCGGCCTCGAACAGAGTGCGTAATTTCTGCTGCTGTTCCTCCTTCAAGCCCGGCGGATCGTCGGGATGATAGAAGCACAGGCATTTGATGCAGTGGTCGACCGGCCATTCGGTGAGCTGCGAACCGATGTCCTGCGAGAATTCGAAGCGCAGCGGCCGCGAGCCCGGCAGCTCCACCGGCCGCCCGAGCCAGGCAAAGGAATGCCTGGCGAATTCGAACATCGCCTCGCGGCCATGCCTCTCGTCGAGCAGCATGCCGTATCCGTCGCGCCCGGCGGCGACCTTGGCCGCCGCCTTCACCGTCAGCACCTTGAAGTCCTCGATGCGCGAGGCATCGGCGCCGGTCTTGGCCGCCACGTCCTCGAGCTGCACCCGGTGATCGCAGGCGAACGCCATCAGCGAGGGAATGTCGTGCCGGCGCGTCGTTGCCCAATGGATGTGGTTGATCGCCTCGTCCTTGCGCAAGGCCAGATGCCTGCTGCCGTGCTCGAGGAAGAACTGCAATTCCTCGAAGGTCGGATATTCCGGCGCGCACAACAGCCGCGACACGGCGAAGGCGCCGCAGGCATTGGCCCAGGTCGCCGCCGTGGCAAGGCTTTCGCCGCCCAGCCAGCCGCGCAGGAAGCCCGACATGAAGGCATCGCCGGCGCCAAGCACGTTGTAGATCTCGATCGGAAAACCCTTGCCGACCACGCCGTCCTCGAGATCGTCGCTGATAGGCCCGTCATAGACGATGCAACCCATGGCGCCGCGCTTCAAGACGATGGTGGCCGGGGACAGCGAACGGATCGTCTTCAGGGCGCTCAGGCAGTCGTCGGCGCCCGAGGCGATCATGATCTCTTCCTCGGTGCCCACGACGAGGTCGCAATCGGGCAGCACCGTCTTCAACTGCGCCGAGACGCGGTCGGACTTGACGTAGCGCTCAAAACCCTCGGCGTGGCCGGCCAGGCCCCAGAGGTTCGGCCGGTAGTCTATGTCGAACACGACCTTGCCGCCCTTGGCCTTCATGATGCGGATCGCCTTGCGCTGGGCGGCATCGCTGTTGGGCCGGGAAAAATGCGTGCCGGTGACGACGACCGCGCGAGCCGAGGAAATAAACGTCTCGTCGATGTCCTCCTCGGCCAGCGCCATGTCGGCGCAGTCGGAGCGGTAGAAGATCATCGGCGAAACGCCTTCGCTCTCGACCGAAAGCAGCACCAGCGCGGTCAATCGCTCCTTGTCGGTCTTCAGCCCGTCGGTGTTGACGCCTTCGCGCTTCAATTGTTCACGGATGAAGCGGCCCATCTGCTCGTCGCCGACCCGCGTCAGCAGCGCCGAACGCAGGCCGAGCCGCGCCGTGCCGACCGAGATGTTGGCCGGGCAGCCGCCCACCGACTTGGCGAAGGAGGTGATGTCCTCCAGCCGCGAGCCGATCTGCTGGCCATAGAGGTCGACGGAAGCCCGGCCGATGGTGATGACGTCGAGCGCAGCGTATTTCGCGTCCACGGCTTCGCTCATTGGAACCTCCCGTCGGGCCTGTTATGTTGGGGTACACGCGCGAGCGGCAGCGTGGCGCCGAAAAATATGAAATAATAATTCCAATCCATAGTCAATATGGAATGAGCATTCCCCGATCTAAAATCGCCTTTTGCCTTCCCCTCAGGCCTTGCGCCCCTTGCCGGGGTTGCGCCGCTTCTCGCCGACGCCAACGGTCAGCGCCATGGCCAGCGCCATCGTCGCCGATAGCGAGCGGAAGCCGGCAAAATCCGCCTCGGCAACCTCGAACCAGACGCTGGCGAACTGAGCAAGCGGTGAAAACGAGCTGTCGGTGATGGCAATGATGGGCACGCCCTGTTCGGAAATCGTGCGCGCCTCCTCGATCGTGGCCGGCGCATAGGGCGAGAAGGAAATGGCGACGACGGCATCCGCGGGCGTCGCAAAGCTGACCATCTCGGCGTTGAGGCCGGCGGCTGATTCGATCAGCTGGTTGCGGATCTTCAGCTTGCCAAGCGCATAGGCGATGTAGGACGCCACCGGATAGGAGCGCCGCTTGGCCAGCACATAGATGGTCTGTGCCTTGGCCAGCAGGGAAATCGCTTCTTCCAGATGCGCGTCGTCCAGCGTGCGCGAAATGTCGTTGAGCGAGGTGCTGGCGGCGGCGACGAAGCCGTCGAAGATCGCCCGGTGGCCGGCGCCGCCCTCGGCCTTGGCGCGCAGCGCCTGCAGCCGTTCGTCATAGGAGGAGTTGCGCTCGCGCAGCCGTTCGCGAAACACCTGCTGCAGGCTGGTGAAGCCGTCAAAGCCGAGCTGCTGGGCAAAGCGGATCAGCGTCGAGGGCTGCACGCCGGCCGAGGCGGCGATGCTGGCGGCGGTGCCGAAGGCGATATCGTCGGGATTGTCGAGCGCATAAGCGGCGATCTGGGCGATGCGCTTGGGCAGGCTTTCGCGCCGATCGAGGATCGTGGCGCGCAGCGTCTCGAAGTCGCGAGGTACCCGTTCGTCCATCGTCGGCCCGTCCAAGCTCATCGGTGAAGCGTCCTCTCTGCCCCATCATAGCGAGGCTGCGCAAGAACACCATAAAAAATGAGGCAGACATTCCATTCCGAACAAAAATGGACTAATTCATCCACGGAGCATCTATGACGGTGGAGGAACGGAAAATGGTCGGCGTCGGTCTTATCGGCACGGGATTTATGGGCAAGTGCCACGCCATCGCGTGGAGTGCCGTCGGCGCCGTCTTTCCAGACATGACCAAACCGCGGCTTGTCCATCTCGGCGAGGTCAATGAGGATCTCGCCAGGCGCAAGGCCGGCGAGTTCGGTTTCGCCAGGGCGTCCGGTGACTGGCGCGCCGTCGTCAACGATCCCGAAGTGGACGTCGTCTCGCTCACCACGCCCAACCAGTTCCATCCGGAAATGGCCATCGCAGTTCTCGAGGCCGGCAAGCATTTGTGGTGCGAAAAGCCGATGGCGCCGAGCTTCGCCGAAGCCGAGGCGATGGCGGCCGCGGCGAAGAAATCCGGCAAGGTCGCGGCGCTCGGTTACAATTACATCCAGAGCCCGGCCATCCGCCACATCGGCGCGCTGCTCGACGAAAACATCATCGGCGAGGTCAACCATCTGCGCATCGAGATGGACGAGGATTTCATGGCCGATCCCGAGGCGCTGTTCTTCTGGAAGCACGAGGCATCTTCCGGCTATGGCGCGCTTGATGATTTCGCCGTGCATCCGCTGTCGCTGGTGTCGACCCTGTTCGGCCGCGTCGCCAGCGTCATCTGCGACATGGCCAAGCCCTATGCCGACCGCAAGCTGGCCGCCGGCGGCCGCCGCGCGGTCGAGACCTACGACATTGCCTCCGTGCTGATGCATCTGGAGAACGGCATCGCCGGCACGCTTCTGGTCAACCGTTCGGCCTGGGGCCGCAAGGGCCGCATCGCCGTCCAGATCTTCGGCTCCAAGGGCTCGATCCTGTTCGACCAGGAGCGGATGAATGAGTTCCAGCTCTACCTCACATCGGATCGCCCGACCGAACAGGGCTATCGCACCATCCTCGTGTCGCCACAGCACAAGCCCTACGACCTGTTCGTCCCCGCGCCCGGGCATAGTCTTGGCTTCAATGATCTCAAGATCATCGAATGCCATGAACTGCTGACCCGGCTCGCCGGCAGACCGGCGCGGCTCATCGAATTCGACGAAGGTCTGGAGATCGAGCGCACCGTGCATGCGATGGCGCGATCGTTCGAGGAAAAGCGCTGGGTGGATGTAAGATAGAGTTCGCTACCCTGGTCGGTTTAGCCGGCGGCCGCTGCATTGACCTCCCATCCATTGACCCAGATCTGCCGCAACCGATCGCCTTCGCCCTTGAAGCGCAGTCCGGTCGGCCGGCAATCCTCGATGCGGTCGCTGCGGAAATTGCGGATCGCCTGGCGTAGCTCGCACCAGGCGACGATGTTGGCGGTCTCGGCATAATAGATCAGCGCGATCGGGCGGATGAGGCGCTCGGAAGCGCGGCCAAGCTCGTCGCGATAGGAGAGGTCGAGCTTCTCCTCGTCGCGTATGGCGCGGCGCACCAGCGCCAGGTCGATCGCACCTGCAGAGGGCGCAGCGAATCCCCACGCATGCAGCGCATTGGCGTCGAGCGTCTGGCGCAAAGGCGGCGGTACGGCGCCGGCGATCTTGGCGCCGACGCGCTTGGCTGCCTGCTTGAGCTCGTCGTCGCCCGTGCGCTCCAGCAGCGCCAGTGACAGCACGATCGCCTCCATCTCCTCGATCGAAAACATCAGAGGCGGCAAGTCGAAGCCGGGGCGCAGGATATAGCCGATGCCCCTCCCGCCCTCGATCGGCACGCGCATGGCCTGAAGCGCTGCGATGTCGCGATAGATCGAGCGTATCGTCACCTCCAGCTGCGCGGCTATCATTGCCGCCGTCACCGGCTGCCGCGCCAGCCGCAGGATCTGGATGATCTCGAACAGGCGCGACGCCTTGCGCATTTTTCTCACCCGGTGCCGATCACAACTGACACACCATCGTCAGTTGCGTCGGCCTATAGGACCGCCTATCGGGTTGAAAATCAACAGGTTCCGCTGCGGCTGGGCCGAGCGGGGCGACAGGCAACTGACATGGGCTATGCCGAAAATCTCTGGCTGTTCTTTATCCTGCTGTTCGGCATCATCGCCGTTCCAGGCATGGACATGCTGTTCGTGCTGGCCAATGCGCTGACCGGCGGGCGCGACAGGGGCCTTGCCGCGACCGGCGGTATCATGGTCGGCGGCCTGGTGCACACGCTGAACGGCGCGATCGGCGTCGGCCTGCTGATGCATTTCATGCCGATCCTGTTCAAGCCGCTGCTGATTGCAGGCGCCGCCTACATGGCCTTCATCGGCATCACGCTGATGCGCAGCTCCATCACTGTCGGTCACGACGGGCCCGCCGGCAGCCGCTCTGCATGGAAGGCGTTTCGCCAAGGCCTCGTGACCTGCCTGATCAACCCGAAGGCCTATCTCTTCGTGCTCGCCGTGTATCCGCAGTTCCTGAAACCGGACTACGGCCCGATCTGGATGCAGGCGACGGTGATGGGCCTGCTGACCGTGCTGACGCAGGCCGCGATCTATGGCGGGCTCGCAATATCGGCCGGCCGCAGCCGCAAGCTGCTGATCGCTAATCCGCGAGCGACCATCCTTGCCGGCCGGGCGGCCGGGCTGCTGCTCTTCGCGGTGTCCGTGTTCACCGCATGGGAAGGGCTGAGGGCGGCGTAATGCCGGGCTAGACCGGACCGCCGCCCTTCTGGCGCCGGCCGGATCAGGCGGCGCCCTGCAGCGTGGCGAGAAGCTCGTCCAGCTGCTCGAATTGCTCGGACATCGCATCCGCCGCCCCGGCGCCGGCGTCGAGGGCTTCCTTCGAGGGATAGAGCTCGCGCATGACCAGCAGCGTCTTGCCGCCTTTTTCCTCGAAGGTCACCGTGGTGACGGGTCCACCCTCACCCCCTTCGTCATTGGTCCAGACGAGGCGCGAGTGCGGTGTCACTTCGAGATACCTGCCGAAGAACTCGGCAGGGTTCGAGCCGTCATGCCCGAACACCAAACGGTACCCGCCTCCCACACGAACATCCATCTCGCAGGAACGCAGGAACATGCCCATCGACTTCGGCACCCACCACTGCTTGAACAGCTCAGGCTTGGTCCACGCCTCGAACACGATGCGCGCAGGCGCGTCGAAGCTTCGCGTAACGACCAACTCCCGGTCGGACCTCCGTTCCACCGTCGTGCGTTTGGCCTCACTCGCTCTTCCTGCGTCCATCGACTTCCTCCTTGCGTTTCAATTCCTCGACAACCTTGTCCAGCTCGTCGAAGCGTGCGGCCCAGAGCTGCCGGTATCTCTCGATCCATTCCGCCTCATCCTCCAGGCGGCGCAGGCCCAGCTTGCAGGTCCGCACGCGCCCGACCTTCCGCGTCGTGACGAGTCCCGCCTGCTCCAGGACGCCGACATGCTTCTTCATGCCCGTGAGGGTCATGTGGAATTTCTGGGCCAGGTCCGTGATCGAAGCGTCCGCACGGCCGAGCTGCTCCAGAACCCCGCGTCGGGTGGCGTCCGAAAGCGCGGCGAACGAGGCATCCAGGCGGGTCGCGGAATACTGAACCATTTGGTTCAGTATGTAACACGGGGATCGGTGGCATGCAAGGGAGGTGGAGGGCTGCGGCCCTAGAGCAATTCCAAGAAAAGTGCGTGCGGTTTTCTGTCCGGAATTGCGTCAAAACAAAGAGTTAGAGCGGTTCGCCGTTTCCATGAAACGGTGAACTGCTCTAAGGGCGGCGTGGTCCTGGGCTGAAACCGGAAACGCCGCCCTTATGCTCCAACCGGATCAGGCGGCGCCCTGCCGGCTCTCCATCAAGGCGCGGCGCGCCGACCGGCGCCATTCCACGGCGCCGGCAAGGCCGTGCAGCACCGTCTCCGTGGCCGCCCAGTCGATGCAGCCATCGGTGATGCTCTGGCCGTAGACGAGCTGCTTGCCCGGCACGACATCCTGCCGGCCGGCGACGAGATTGCTCTCGATCATGACGCCGATAATGCGCTCGTCCCCCGCCGCGACCTGTCCCGCCACGTCAGCCGCGACCTTGGGCTGGTTCTCCGGCTTCTTGGCTGAGTTGGCATGGCTGACATCGATCATCAGGCGGGGCGCGATACCGATGCGGGCGAGTTCGACCGAGGCGGCCTCGACGCTTGCCGCGTCATAGTTGGGCTGAACGCCGCCACGCAGGATGACATGGCAATCCTCGTTTCCGGTCGTTGCCGCGATCGCACTGCGTCCGCCCTTGGTCACCGCCATGAAATGATGCGGCTGGGCGGCGGATTTCACCGCCTCGGCAGCGATCCTGAGATTGCCGTCGGTGCCGTTCTTGAAGCCGACCGGACAGGACAGGCCCGAGGCCAGCTCGCGATGGATCTGGCTCTCGGTCGTGCGCGCGCCGATCGCGCCCCAGGCGACGAGGTCGGCAATGTATTGCGGCGTGGTCATGTCGAGGAATTCGGTCGCCGCCGGCAGGCCCAGATTGTTGACGGCCGACAGCACATTGCGGGCCATCCGCAGCCCCTTGTCGATGTTGAAACTGCCGTCGAGGTCGGGGTCGTTGATCAGGCCCTTCCAGCCGACCGTCGTGCGCGGCTTTTCGAAATAGACCCGCATCACGATCTCGAGCCGGTCGGACAGAGCTTCGCGCAGCGCCGCCAGACGGCTGGCATAGTCAACGGCCGCGACCGGATCGTGGATGGAACAAGGGCCGACGATGACAACAAGTCGGTCGTCGGCCCCGGTCAGGATGGAGTGGATGGCGTTGCGCGAGGCGGCAACGGTGCGCGTCGCCGTGAGTGAGCGCGGTATCTCGCGCATCACCTCTTCCGGCGTGCTCAGCAGTCTCAGTTCCTTGACCCGAAGGTCGTCTGTGGTGGTCAACACGGCTTCTGCTCCTGGTTGGGAGACCTGCCGGCTGAAAACAAAAAAGCCGCCAGGTCTGGCGGCTTGTCGGACTGTTTGCTGCAATCTTCAGATCGAGCGCAATCCTCCCGCCGCCAGCGAGCTGCTAAAGTACCAATAGGTGGCGGTCAGGTGGATCATGCGGCTCATATAGTCGAAGCGGCGGCGTTTGTCACGTACCCTGGTAGCAAGCAATTTCAGGTGAGGGCCGAGCCTTTGCGATTTCGTCATTCTAGGGCGAAGCAGGAGCGAAGCTCCGTCGCGGAGACCCTGGGATCCATGCCGCGACCTAGATGGGAGAGTGCTGCGGTGCAGAATCTTGCGCCGTAGCGACGGCCCGGAAGTCGCGGCATGGATCCTCGGGTCTGCGCCGCGTCGCTGCGCTCCTTGCTCCGCCCGTGGATGACCACCTGGTTAACGGTTTCGCTTACGCGGCCGCTACTCCGGCGACGCCCCAGCGATGCTCTGGTCGTAGTCGACCAGCGAGCCGGTCATCACGCCGGACTGCGGGCTGACCATGTAGCTGATCAGCCGGGCAAGCTGGTCCGGCTTCACCAGCTGGCCCATCGGCTGCGCGGCCTCGGCCTTCTCGAGCCAGTCGTCGGGTGCATCGTGCCATTTCTTCTGCACGATGTCCTCGCCCTCGGTGTCCATCCAGCCGGGCAGCACGGCGTTGCAACGGATGCGGTTGAAGCGGTAGGCATTGGCGACATTCTTGGTCAGCGTCATCAGCGCGCCCTTGCTGGTCGAATAGGGCGTCAGGAACGACTGGCCGGTATGCGCCGACATCGACAGCACGTTGACGATCGATCCGGGGGCCTTTTTCTCAAGCAGATGCGCCACAACGCCCTGCATCAGGAAGAAGGGTCCTCGCACATTGGTGTCGAAGATGGTGTCGAACAGCTCCTCGCTAGTCTCCACCAACGAGCCGCGCGCGGATGTGGCGGCGGCGTTGACCAGGGCGTTGATGGTGCCGAAATGCGAAAGCGCGGTGGCGACGGCGCGCTTGCAGTCGGCCACCTTGGAGACATCGGCGCTGATGAAGATCGCGTCGACGCCCGACTTCTTGAGGCTGGCGACTGCCTTGTCGCCCTTTTCCTGCGAGCGGCCGATCAGGGCCAGCGCCCGGCAGCCTTCGTCCGCCAATACCTCGGCGACCGCGAAGCCTATGCCTTGTGCGCCGCCGGTGACGATGGCGCGCGTTTGTGAATTGCGATCGGCTGATGCGCTCATCGCTCTGCTCCTGTGCTTTAAGTCGTTACTTGTCGAGGCGGACGGTCTGGCCTGATGTCGCCGATTTCAGCGCCGCATCCGCCAGCCGAAGTGCAATGAGTCCGTCCGTCCCGCTCGGTGCCGCCTTCTTGCCCGACGTCGCGGCGGCGATGAAGGACGCAATCTCAATGGCATAGGCGTCGAGGTAGCGGGTCATGAAGAAATCGTGCAGCGGCGGGCGGGTATAGCCCTTTTCATTGGCCAGTTCGATTGAGACCGGCCGCTGGTTTTCGGCCGCGACCATGCCTTTCGAGCCATGCACCTCGATGCGCTGGTCGTAGCCATAGGTGGCGCGGCGGGAATTGGAGATGACGGCCTGCTTGCCCGACGCGGTTTCGAGGATGACGCTGACCGAGTCGAAATCGCCGGCCTCGCCGATCTTCCTGTCGACCAGCACCGAGGCATGCGCGCTGACCGCCACCGGCTCTTCGCCGAGCAGGAAGCGCGCCATGTCGAAATCATGGATGGTCATGTCGCGAAAAATGCCGCCGGAGCGCGCGATGTAGTCGATCGGCGGTGCGCCCGGATCGCGCGACGTGATGGTCACCATCTCGACCACGCCGATGGCGCCGTCATCGATTGCCTTGCGCACCGCAGCGAAGTGCGGGTCGAAGCGCCTGTTGAAGCCGACCATCAGCGTCGCCTTGGCCTTCTCGACCACGGCCAGGCACTGCTCGACGCGCTTGACGTCGAGGTCGATCGGTTTCTCGCAGAAGATCGCCTTGCCGGCCTTGGCGAAGCGCTCGATCAGGTCGGCATGGGTGTCGGTCGGCGTGCAGATGACGACCGCGTCGATGTCCCCGGATTTCTCGATGGCATCGATGGTGCGCACCTCGGCGCCGTAGGCCGTGGCGAGTTCGCTCGCCGCCTTCTCGAAAGCGTCGGCAACGGCGACCAGTTTGGCCTGCGGATTGGAGCCGACGGCGCGGGCGTGGACCTTGCCGATGCGGCCGGCACCGAGGAGGGCGAAGCGGAGAGTCATGGAAATTTCCTCTGGGGATGGTTCGAAGCTGGCGGGGCGCCGGTCATGCGCGCAGGTGTTTTTCCGGTCAAGACAAGATCGACAGGGAGGCGATGACCGCCGCCTCCGCGCCCGGCCTAGGCCGCGAGTTCGGCCTCTCCGGTCTTGGCGCCGGTGATGTAGGAAACGATATCGTTTCCGTCGGTGTTCTCCTTGCGCAAATTGGCGACGATGCGGCCGCGCCGGAACACGACGATGCGGTCGCAAAGGTCGAACACCTGGCGCATATTGTGGCTGATCAGGATCAGCGGCTCGCCATTGTCCTTCAGCGTGCGGATGATGTTCTCGACCTGCGCGGTCTCCTGCACGCCGAGTGCTGCCGTCGGCTCGTCCATGATGATCAACTTGGAGGCGAAGGTCGCGGTCCTGGCGATCGCCACGCACTGCCGCTGGCCGCCCGACATGTGGCGGATGGTGTTCGACAGGTTGGGGATTTTCACCGCCGTGCGCACGAGCGCGGCTTCGGTCGCCTTGCGCATCCCCCGGCGGTCGAGGATCGAAAACGGTCCCAGATTGAACAGCACTTTTTCGCGGCCAAGGAACAGGTTCGACGGCACGTCGAGGTCGTCGGCCAGCGCCAGGTTCTGGAACACGGTCTCGATGCCGGCCTCGCGCGCCTCGATAGGGCCCGAAAAATTGACTTGCTTGCCGTCGAACCAGATCTGGCCGCTGGTCGGTTGCTCGACGGCGGTGATCTGGCGCACGAAGGTCGACTTGCCGGCGCCATTGTCGCCCATGATGGCGACGTGTTCGCCCTTGCGCAGCTCGAAATTCGCGCCTTCCAGCGCCTGCACGCCGCCATAGCGCTTGGTCAGGTTTTCGGTCTTCAGGACGATGTCTGACATGGTCAAGCCCTCAATGCCCGCAGGCGTTGGCGCCACTGGTCGAGAACGACGGCGCCGACGATGATCACGCCCTTGACCATCTCCTGGTAGTAGGCGTCGAGGCGCAGGAAGGTGAAGCCGGAGATGATGACGCCGAAGATCAGCGCGCCGATCACCGTGCCGATGATCGAGCCGCGGCCGCCCGACAGCGATACGCCGCCGATGACCGCCATGGCGATGGCGTCGAGTTCGTACATCACGCCCATGCCGGCCTGGGCGGTGAGGTTCTTGGAAGACAGCACCACCGCGGCGAGCGACGCGAGTATGCCGGCGATGACGTAGACCAGGATCTTGTGGTTGGCGATCTTGATGCCGGACATGCGCGCGGCATCCTCGTTGGAGCCGATCGCGTAGCAATGCTTGCCGTATCGTGTGTAGGTCATGATCAGCTGGAACAGCACGGCCAGCGACAGGAAGATGATGACGGGCATCAGGCCCTTGCCGATGGCGGCGAAGCTCTCGGTCGGGAACGAGATGGGCTGCCCCTTGGACCACCATTTGGCGATGCCGCGCGCGGTCACCATCATGCCCAGCGTGGCGATGAAGGGCGGAATGCGCGTGTAGGCGATCAGGGCGCCGTTGACCAGGCCTGCCAGCAGCCCGCAGCCGATGGCGACCAGCAACGGCACGATCACCGGCAGGTCGGTCCAGCCCTGAGCCAGGAACATCGCCTTGGGATTGGGGTTGCCGTTGACCGTCGCCACCTGGGCGAAGCTCATGGCGATCATGGCGGTGGCGCCGACGATCGAGCCCGACGACAGGTCGATGCCGCCCGATATGATAACCTGCGTCACGCCGATGGCGATGATGCCGACGATCGATACTTGCAGGATGATGATCTGTAACCGCGCCTCGTTGAAGAGGCCGCCGACATTGCTGCGGGTGTTGAACAGGAAGCTGTCGCCGAGAAAGACGCGGCCGATCAATTCGAAGATGACGACAAGAATGACGAGCGCCAGGAAGACGTTGAATTCCGCCGGCCATATGCGCTTCTTCGCATCATAGCTGACCCCGCCGACGCCATGAGATGTCTGTGCCACTCGTCTATCCTCCGTCAGCCGCGGTCGCTCCTGGCGCCATGAAAGCGCCGAGAGGAGGAGCGGCGCCCGGTCCTTTGAGCGCCGCCCCGAGGTGAACCGTTCCGCCGCTCAGTTCTTCTTCAGGAACTTGTCGATGTTGGCCGGCGTCACCAGTTGGAAGGGCACGTAGACCTTGTGTTCGACCTTCTCGCCCTTGGACAGTTTCAGTGCCGCGTCGAGCGCGCCGGCGCCCTGGCCAGCCGCGTCCTGGAACACGGTGGCGTCGAGGTCGCCTGCCTGCATGGCGGCGAGCGCGTCCTGCGTGGCGTCGACACCGCCGACGACAACCGTCTTCATGTCGACATTGGCGGCCTTCATTGCCTGGATGGCGCCGATGGCGCTTTCGTCATTGTTGGCGATGACGCCGTCGAACGGCTTGCCGGTCGACAGCCAGTTGGTCATCAGGTTCTGGGCCTCGTCGCGGTTCCAGTTCGACGTCTGCTTGTCGATGATCTTGATGAAGCTGCAATCCGGCGTCGCGATCACCTCCTCGATGTCCTTGGTGCGCTGCACGGCTGCCTGGTTGGAAAGCTCGCCCATGATCACATAGACATTGGCTTCCTTCTTGCCGGCTTCCTTGAACAGGCGGCAGACCTCCTTGGTTTCGAGCGTGCCGGAATCGGCCTCGTTCGAAGCGACGAAGGCCTGATTGTCAGGCAGCGTGTCGACATTGACCGGTTCGCGGTTGACATAGACCAGCGGGATCTTGGCGGCGGCCGCGGCATCCGACATCGCCTGCGTGGCCGAGGTGTCGACCGGATTGACGATGATGGCGTCGACGCCCGATGCGGCGAAGTTCTTGATCTGGTCGAGCTGTTTGGCGACGTCGTTCTGTGCGTCCTCGACCTGCAGCTCCACGCCGCTCATGCCCTTGGCCTGCTCGATCATGCCGTTGCGCAGCACGGTCAGGAAATTGTCGTCGAACTTGGCCATCGACACGCCGATCTTGGCGGCCATGGCGGACGAACTCATCAGCGCCGCGAAAGCGACGCCCAAAATCATTTTCTTCATTGTATCTCTCCTCCACTTTGGGTGTCCGGTCGCACCGATCTATCCGGAATCCCCGATCTCCTCGGGGAATCTCTCCCTGATATCATTTCGTTCCAACGGGGTTCACCACTGGCTGGAACGCCGAACTGCCTGCTCGAACCAGATGTTGTCGGAACGAAAGAACCAAAATGTACAGTCAGTGAAATATTTATTCCATTTCGGATCGGGGCGTCAAGGGAGATTCCGAATCCGGGCGTGCGATTTTCGGCTGCCTCTGATGGATTCTATCATTTCAGGCGGCCGGTTTGCGGCAGACCGGGCTGCCCGAGGGTTTTATCGTTTCATGGAAACGCTCTACCTTCCGTCCTGACGCGACCTGGACGGAAAACCGCTGCGCGCATTCCTGAAATGGCTTCAGATGTTTTCCGGCAAATAGATGTCGAAGGGGAGGAATGTCTGGCCCGGCGCATTGGCCGCACCGGTTTCGATGGCATGCGCCATCCGATCGACGAGCTCGCGACAGAGCGCAGCAAGCGGCGTCGAGATCACCATCGTCAGGATGTTGTCGGCAAGCGCGGCGCGCGATTCGGCGTTGATCTCGTTGCAGACGACCACCGGCATGCTTGCGGGCTTCGCTGTCCGCAGCGCCGAGACGGCGCCTTCCATGCCGCCGCCGGCGACGTAGCAGCCGACAAGATCCGGATATCGCGCCAGAAGATCGATCATCGCATCATGGGTCACCTGGTTGGCCTCCAGATTGACCAGCGTCTCCAGCACGTTGAAGTCCGGCGCATGCTCGCGAAAGAAGGAGCGGAAACCGATCTCACGCAGCTCATGGCCGTGGAAGCGATGGCTGCCGACAAAAAGGGCGACCTTGCCGGGCTTCCTCGCAGCCTTCGAGATCATCCAGGCGGCGGTGCGGCCGACCTTGCGGTTGTCGAGCCCGACATAGCCTTCGCGGATGCCGGCGGCGAAGTCGGACAGCAGGGAGAAGACCGGCTGTCCCCTGGCTTTTAGCGCCTCCACGACCGCCGTCAGCGTCGGATGGTCAGGGCCGACCACGGCGATCGCCCGCGATTTCGCCGCCAGCCTGCGCATCTGGGCAGCGATCTCATCCGGGGCCAGGGAACTGGCGAAATCGATGGTTGCGACGCCACGGAAGCGCTGCGATTGTGCGACCGCGAGTTCGAGTTCCCGCGCGAAATCGCCATAGAAAACGTCATTGCCCCGAAGCAGCAGGAAACCCAGCCGATACTCGGGCAATTCCTGGCGCATACGCTGCTTGATCAGGCCTGCGGCGTGATAGCCGATCTCGGTCGCGGCGTTATAGACGCGGCGCGCCGTTTCCTCGCGCACAGGCAGGCGGCTGTTGAGCACCCGGTCCACCGTGGCGACGCTGACGCCGGAGATGCGCGCCAGATCTGATATGGTCGGCCGTTTCGCCATGTCTGTCCTCATTTGACCGTGCATCTTTCCTACATCTTTATGATAGGAAATGATAGAAACTATCTTTATGATGTTGAGTCTATCATGAGCTAGCGTTATTTTCAGCCTCGAAGTCAGGAAATGTCGGGCATTCGCGTGGCGGATGCCCTTGCCGAGGGAGGCAACCATGCATGCTGCGCCGTCCCGGCGTGACTACAGCCTGATCGGCCGCGACGCCAGGCTGGCCGTCGAGACCGGCCTGTCGGCGGCCGAATGGTATCACACCGACATTCCCCGCAAGCAGATGAAGGAGCTGATGCAGCGCTCCGACGCGCCCGCGCTCCGCGACACGGCGATCTGGATCGCCGCGCTCATCGTCAGCGGCGCCGGCGGTGCCTGGTTCTGGGGCACCTGGTGGTGCGTGCCGTTCTTCTTCGCCTATGGCGTGCTCTACGGCTCGTCCACGGATTCCCGCTGGCACGAATGCGGCCATGGTACGGCCTTCCGCACGCAGTGGATGAATGATTGGGTCTATCAGGTCGCCTGCTTCATGATCATGCGCAACCCGGTGACCTGGCGCTGGAGCCACACGCGCCATCACACCGACACTATCATCGTCGGCCGCGATCCGGAAATCTCGGTCATGCGGCCGCCGGACCTGGTGCGCGCCATCCTCGGCTTTGTCGGCGTGCTCGACGCCTGGCATGCGATGTCAGACATGCTGCGCAACGCCGCCGGCAACATCAGCGCGGCCGAAAAGACCTTTATTCCCGAGCAGGAACAGCCGAAAGCGATCCGCATCGCCCGCATCTGGACCGCGATCTATGCCGCAACCATCGCGCTGGCGCTCTATACCGGCTCGTTCCTGCCCTTGATGCTGGTCGGCCTGCCCAGGCTCTATGGCGCCTGGCACCACGTCATGGTCGGCCTGCTGCAGCATGGCGGTCTTGCCGACAACGTCACCGACCATCGGCTGAACAGCCGCACCGTCTACATGAACCCGATCAGCCGTTTCATCTACTGGAACATGAACTACCACGTCGAGCATCATATGTTCCCGATGGTGCCCTACCATGCGCTGCCGAAGCTGCATGAACTGATCAAGCATGATTTGCCGGCGCCGACGCCGTCGATCCTGGCCGGCTATCGCGAGATGCTGCCTGTCTTCTGGCGCCAGTTGCGCAACGAGGATTATTTCCTCAAGCGCGAGCTGCCGCCAACGGCCAGGCCGTATCGCGAGGATCTGCACAACGACAATGCTGCCTTCAACGCCGCGGCGGAGTGATATCCGCCCGTGAGGCGCGATCGGGAAATTTCGCGGGAGAAATGTATGAGCGACTGGGTCGAGGCCTGTGCCGTGGGAGACATCGACGAAGAAGATGTGATGCGGTTCGATCACGGCGGCCGCAGCTACGCCATCTATCGCAGCCCCGATGACGAGTTTTTCGCCACCGACGGCCTTTGCACGCACGAAAAGGTGCATCTCGCCGACGGGCTCGTCATGGACGACATCATCGAATGCCCCAAGCACAATGGCCGCTTCAACTACAAGACAGGCCAGGCCAAGGGTGCGCCGGCCTGCGTCAACCTCAGGACCTATCCGGTCAAGGTCGAGGCCGGCAGCGTCCTCGTCCAGATCGGATGACCGGTATGACGCGCGGAATGGTCATCATCGGCGCCGGGGAATGCGGCGGCCGGGCAGCGCTTGCATTGCGTGACCTCGGCTATGAGGGACCGGTGACGCTGGTCGGCGACGAGCCGCATCTACCCTATGAACGGCCGCCTCTGTCCAAGGACGCCATGGCCGGCGGCGTGCCCGAGATCAAGGCGATCGCCAGCGACGAGATCCTCGCCGAAAAGTCCATCCGGCATATCCATTCCATTCAGGCTGCAGCGATCGATCGCGCCGCGCATACTGTGCGCCTGTCGGACGGTTCGGTCCTGCCCTACGACAAGCTGCTGCTGGCGACCGGCTCGACGCCGCGCAAACTGCCGATGCCCGGCCTTGGCGGGCGCTGCGTCTACCTCAGGACCTTCGCCGATGCGCTGGCCATCCGCGCCCATCTCAAGGCGGGTAACCGCATTGCCGTCATCGGCGGCGGCTTCATCGGCCTCGAGCTCGCCGCGGCGGCCCGCAAGCTCGGTGCTGCGGTCGCCGTCATCGAGGCGCAGCCGCGTATCCTGATGCGCGGCGTACCGGCCGAGATAGCCAAGGTCGTCCATGACACCCACGTCGCCGAAGGCGTCGACATAGCGTGCGGCGAAGGCATTGCCTTGATCGCCGACGACGGCAGGCAGGTGCGCATCGCGCTTGCCGGCGGCCGCGAAATCCTCGCCGATCTCACCATCATCGGCATCGGCGCCGTGCCGGTGACGGCTCTTGCCGCCGAAGCGGGACTGGCCATCGACAACGGCATATCAGTCGACGCCGAACTGCGCAGCAGCGACCCCGACATCTTCGCTGCCGGCGATTGCTGTTCGTTCCCGCTTGCCGTCTATGGCGGCCGTCGCGTGCGGCTGGAGGCCTGGCGCAACGCCCAGGAACAAGGCGCGCTGGCGGCAAAAAACATGCTCGGCGCCGGCGAAGCACATGCGGCGGTGCCGTGGTTCTGGTCGGATCAATACGGCCTGTCCCTGCAGATCGCGGGGCTTTCCGACGAAGGCCGCAGCACGGTGCGCCGCGATCTCGGCGAGCACGCCTTCATCCTCTTTCATCTTGCCGAGGACGGCAGGCTGGTGGCCGCCAGCGGCATCGGGCCGGGCAATGCGGTCGCCCGCGATATCAGGCTGGCGGAGATGCTGATCGGCAAACGGGCGAGGCCGGCGCCGGAAGCGCTCGGTTCGCAGGCGGTGAAATTGAAGTCGCTGCTGGCGGCGTAGGATGCAACGCCAATTGTCAGGGTCTGCGGCGCAGGCGTTGGCAAATTAACGTCAGCGCGCCTGAGCTCCCTAAAACAGCGCCTTCAGCTCCGGTAGTTTGTCATTGACCAGCCAGCCGTAATAATTCTCCGCCGGCAGCTTCACCGGCTCGCCGGCGGCGCTGCGCTTGTCGTTCTCCGCCTTCAGCGCATAGGCGCGTTGCTCGGGATTGCCGACATTGTAGAGCGTGGCGGTCAGGCCCGGATTGCCCGAAATGTCGAAGCCGGCGATGCTCTTATAGGCGTCGATCGATTTCCGGATCGTCGCGGCAACGTAGGGCAGCGTCAGGTCGGGATCCATGATGGTCTTGTAGACCGCATTGGGATCGCCGACGTCGAGCTTGGGCAGGCCGGAAACCTTGTGCACGAGATCGCTCATCTGGAGCGCGGTCAGCGGATTGAGTTGGCCGAGACCAAAGGTCTGGCCGGCATAGTAGGGTTGGAAGAAAGTGGCGCCGAAACGGTCGTTGGGGAAATCCTCGCCGCCGACGGTCTTGCCGCGGAACGAACGGTTCCACACCTGCTCGCGGCATTCCCACAAATCGTAACTGTCGGACATTCCGGCGCATTTCCTGAATTCCGGCCGCTGCACGAAATCCGTGATGTCCTCGCCATCATAGGCGAAGGACAGCTTGCTGGAGAGATAGGAGATCGCCTTGACGTAGTAGGTCTGCAGCCGGTCGTAGGCGTCGACATTGTAGGTGTGCTCGCCGACGATGGCGCCGACAATGTGCATTGGATCGATGCCGTAGACGCTTGCCGCCTTCTTGATCTTGCCGCGCAGGTCGGCGTCGTTCTGCAGCAGCGCGTAGACCTTGCGGTATTTTGCCTGGAACGTGGTGTTGGTGGCCTGCGTGCGCCGGCTCGAGGCTCCCGGAATGCTGGGCTGCTCGGCATTGCGGTTTCCCGGCGGCACCAGGGTTGCCGCGTCGGCGCCGAACAGCGTTGCCGCCAGCGTCAAGCCGAGAATGACTGGGATGAGTTTTTTCATGCGCCCCGCCGCCTAGAGAATTGCCGCGCAAACTAGGTAAAGCTCCTGGTCGAGTCGAGAGCGGCCCTGCGCTCGGCAGAACGAAAGGTGGCCGAATGATACCATCCGGCCACACATGATCCATTCGCCCGACAGGCGCCGGAACGATCCGGCGCGCGCCTGCTCAAAGAATGAAGCGCGACAGATCGGTGTTCCTCGACAAGTCGCCGACATGTTTCTCCACATAGGCGGCGTCGATGGTCACCGCAGTGCCGTTGCGGTCCGGCGCGTCGTAGGAGATCTCGTCCAGCACGCGCTCCATCACCGTCTGCAAACGCCTTGCGCCGATATTCTCGACGCTGGCGTTGAGGTCGACGGCGATGCCGGCCAGCGAATCGATGGCGTCGTCGGTGAAGGTCAGGTCGACGCCTTCGGTCTTCATCAGCGCGATATACTGCTTGATCAGGCTCGCTTCCGTCTCGGTCAGGATGCGGACGAAGTCCTCCTTCTCCAGGGCGCGCAATTCGACGCGGATCGGCAGGCGGCCCTGCAGCTCTGGCAAGAGGTCGGACGGCTTCGAGACGTGGAACGCACCCGACGCGATGAACAGGATGTGGTCGGTCTTCAGCGGTCCATATTTGGTCGCCACCGTGGTGCCTTCGACCAGCGGCAGCAAGTCGCGCTGCACGCCTTCGCGCGAAGGGCCGCCGGAGATGTCCGACCGGGCCGCGATCTTGTCGATCTCGTCGAGGAAGACGATGCCGTCATTTTCCGCGGCGTCCAGCGCCCGGCGCACCACCTCGTCCTGGTCGAGCAGCTTGTCGGACTCGTCGTTGACCAGCAGGTCGTAGGATTCCTTCACCGTCGTCTTGCGCAATTTGGTCTTCTTGCCGCCCATCGCCTTCGACAGCATGTCGTTGATGTTGAGCACGCCGATATTGGCGCCCGGCATGCCGGGAATCTCGAAACCGGGCATGCCGCCATTGCCGGTGTCGGCCACTTCGATCTCGATCTCCTTGTCGTCGAGTTCGCCCTCGCGCAGCTTCTTGCGGAAGGAATCGCGCGTGGCAGGGCTGGCAGTCTTGCCGACCAGCGCCTCCAGCACGCGTTCCTCGGCGTTGACATGGGCGCGCGCCTTGACGTCCTCACGCATCTTCTCGCGCACCAGGCCGATGGCGACCTCGACGAGGTCGCGCACGATCTGCTCGACATCGCGGCCGACATAGCCGACCTCGGTGAATTTGGTCGCCTCGACCTTGACGAAGGGCGCACCGGCCAGCCGCGCCAGGCGGCGCGAGATTTCGGTCTTGCCGACGCCGGTCGGCCCGATCATGAGGATGTTCTTCGGCATCACCTCTTCGCGCATCTGGCCTTCCAGCTGCTGGCGGCGCCAGCGGTTGCGCAAGGCGATGGCCACGGCACGCTTGGCGTCCTTCTGGCCGATGATGAAGCGGTCGAGTTCCGAAACGATTTCGCGGGGAGAAAATGTGCTCATATCACTAAATTCCACTTTGCCACTGCTTGATGGCCTCGAACGGATGCAGCAGCATGATCACGTTGAGTGTCAGATTGTCCCGGATAAGGTAGCCCGTACCCAGTTCGAAAAGGATGGCGAGGCTGACGATCACCCATATAGGTAGCCTTCGCGCCATCACAAATCCCAGCACCATGGCCAGTGTATCGGACACCGAATTGATGATGCTGTCGCCGTAATAGTCGAGCGAGATGGTGCCGGCGCGGTAGCGCTCTATGATGAACGGGCTGTTCTCGATCAGCTCCCAGCCGCCCTCTATGAAGACGGCGAAAGCCAGCCTTAAGCCGACCGGCGATCGCGGAAACAGGAACCTGGCCAGCGCATAGAACAGGAAACCGTGGATGATGTGCGAGAACGTGTACCAGTCCGATATATGCTGGGAATTCTCGGAACTGTTCACCACGCCGTGCCAGAGCTTGACATAGCCGCAGGTGCAGATCGGCGGATGCCCCATGCCATAGAGGGCTCCAGCCTGGAAGATGACCAGGGCGAGCACGAGCAGAAGCCCCATCCGCCAGCTGTCTTCATAGGCCGAGAGCGTTCTGTCCTCGCCAACTGCGTTCATCCGTCAGTTCCCCGCTTCCGTGTCGCCCGCTTGCCTCTCGTGCGCATCGATTGCCATCAGCAAGACGTCGCCATATCTGGATTGCCGGCGATCAATTGTCCGGAATCCCGCCTTTTCATAGGCGCGGATGGCGCGTCCATTGGATGGGTCGGGATCGATGATGACGCGCGGCACGCCTTCCTCGAACAACTGCTCGACGAACTGCCGCACGATCGCCGAACCATGGCCGATGCCGACCAGTTCCGGCCGGCCGATCGACAGGTCGATGCCGAGCGTCCCGAACGGCTGGTCGGCATAAGGGTGGTCTTCTTCCAGGTGTGGATCGTAGCTTTGCAGGTAAGCGATCGGCGTGCCGTCGAGTTCCACGATCAGCGGCTCGACGGAAATCGAATCGATATGATCGCGAATCTCGGCGATTTCCGTCTCGGGATCGTCCCACCACTGAGCGACATGCGGTTCGGCGAGCCAGCCGGCGATCATCGGCAGGTCCTTCTGGGTCACCGGCCGAAAATCGTAGCTATGGTCGTGTCTTTCCATGATCTTCTCCGAAGCCGGCCTCCATTTTTCGCTTGCGCGGTCTTTCGGATCGGGATCATGGACGCCGGCCTGTTTCAGGCGGCATCGAGTGTTTCGACGACGAAATTGTTATTGGTGTAGACGCAGATGTCGGAGGCGATCTGCATCGCCTTGCGCGCGATCTCCTCGGCATCCTTGTCGCTGTCCATCAAGGCGCGGGCCGCAGCCAGCGCATAGTTGCCGCCTGAACCGATGGCCATGACGCCATGCTCGGGCTCGAGCACGTCGCCGGTGCCGGTCAGCGCCAGCGAGACCGACTTGTCGGCCACCAGCATCATCGCTTCCAGCCGGCGCAGATAGCGGTCGGTGCGCCAGTCCTTGGCGAGTTCGACGCAGGCGCGCGTCAACTGGTCGGGATATTGTTCGAGCTTGGCTTCGAGCCGCTCCAGAAGCGTGAAGGCGTCCGCCGTGGCGCCGGCGAAACCGGCGATCACGTTTCCGCCCTTGCCGATGCGGCGCACCTTTCTGGCATTGCCCTTCATGATGGTCTGGCCAAGGCTGACCTGGCCGTCGCCGGCGATCACCACCTTGTTGCCCTTGCGTACCGTCACGATGGTCGTGGCGTGCATGGTCAGTTCATTGGACATTTGCTGCTCCGATTCGCGCCATTCCTAAAAAGGCGATCGGCGCGGTACGAGTGACTTTGATCGGCCCATATGTATGCATGGGGGCGGTGATTGCAAACGCTCGATACCGACCCGGATGGCAACTGGCAATCGCCGGATCATGCTGCTAGAAGGCTTTCGTTTTCAAGCAGGCGAACGCCTGAAGCGCTTAAACTCACGGACAAGGACAAGGCCATGTCGCCCCGTTCCGCCGAAATCAGCCGCAAGACCAGGGAAACCGACATCGCCGTGTCGGTCCATGTCGACGGCTCCGGCAAATCGGACATCGTGACCGGCGTCGGCTTCTTCGATCATATGCTCGACCAGCTTGCGCGCCATTCGCTGATCGACATGACCGTTCGGGCCACGGGCGACCTGCACATAGACGACCACCACACGGTCGAGGACACCGGCATCGCGCTCGGCCAGGCGCTGGCCAAGGCGCTGGGCGAGCGGCGCGGCATCATGCGCTATGCCTCGATCGATCTTGCCATGGACGAGACGCTGACGCGCGCGGCGATCGATGTCTCCGGCCGTCCCTTCCTGGTGTGGAACGTTTCGTTTTCCTCGCCCAAGATCGGCACCTTCGACACCGAACTCGTGCGCGAGTTCTTCCAGGCGCTGGCACAGAACGCCGGCATCACGCTGCATGTCACCAATCACTATGGCGCCAACAACCACCACATTGCCGAAACCTGCTTCAAGGCGGTGGCGCGTGCGCTGCGGACAGCACTGGAGCGCGATCCGCGCCAGCCGGACGCGGTTCCCTCCACCAAGGGATCGTTGAAGGGATAGGTCATGGCCAGCTATGTGGTGATGGAACCGCCGGGCCCTGGCGAAAAGGCAGATGCGACGGCGCTTGTCCGCGACGGCTTCACCTGGCTCGGCCTGCTGGTGCCGCCGCTGTGGTTCGCCTGGCATCGGCTGTGGATCGAAGCGGCACTCACCTTCATTGTCATGGCGGTGCTTTCGATGCTTGGCGAAAGGCTCGGTCTCGGGTTGGCTGGTTCGCTGCTGTCCCTGCTTGTCTCGCTCTATGTCGGCTTGGAAGGGCAGGCGCTGCGCATCGCGGCGCTCCGCCGCCGCGGCTGGCGCGAATGGGGGGTGGTCGAAGCCGGTTGGCTCGACGATGCCGATGCGCGCTTTGCCCTGGAGGCCGAGCGGCATGCGGATGGAGCCGAGCCTGTGCCGCGCATGGTGCCGGACGCCGCCCTGGCGCGCCCGGCGCAGCCGGGCATGGCGCTGGGGCTGACCCACATTCCGGGAAGACGCTGACATGCGCGTTGCGATCATCGATTACGGCTCGGGCAATTTGCGCTCGGCCACCAAGGCCTTCGAGCGCGCGGCGCGCGAGGCGGGCATCGCCGCCGGCATTGATCTGACGGCCGACGCCGAGCGGGTGCGCACGGCCGATCGCATCGTGCTGCCCGGGGTCGGCGCCTATGCCGATTGCGCCGCCGGACTGCGTGCCGTCCCCGGCATGTGGGAAGCTGTCGAGGAAGTCGCCATCGCCAAGGGGCGTCCATTCCTCGGCATCTGCGTCGGCATGCAGCTGATGTCCCAGCGGGGCCTCGAAAAGACGATCACCGATGGCTTTGGCTGGATATCAGGTGACGTGAAGGAGATCGCGCCGGCCGATCCGGCACTGAAGATCCCGCAGATCGGCTGGAACACGATCGAGCTGATGCGCAAGCATCCGCTGTTCTCCGGCGTTCCAACCGGGCCAACCGGCCTGCACGCCTATTTCGTCCATTCCTATCATCTCGATGCGCGCAAGCCCGACGAGGTGCTGGCGATCGCCGACTATGGCGGCCCGGTAACGGCGACCGTCGCCCGCGACAATCTCGTCGGCACGCAGTTCCACCCAGAGAAGAGCCAGGCGCTGGGCCTCGCCCTGATCACCAATTTCCTGCGCTGGAGGCCTTGAGAAGCCATGAGCAAGAAGGGCTATTGGATGGCGATGATCGATGTTCGCGATCCCGATCTGTACAAGCGGTATATCGAGGCGAATGCCGTTGCCTTCGCCAAGTACGGCGCGAAATTCGTCGTGCGGGCGGGACGCCACGAGAGCCCGGAAGGGCCAACCGGCAACCGCCACGTCTTGGTCGAGTTCGAATCCTACGCCAGGGCGGTCGAATGCTATCATTCGCCGGAATATCAGCAGGCCTCTAAATTCCGGCTTGCCGCCTCGACCGGCCATTTTGTCATTGTCGAAGGCGCCTGAGAAAATGATCCTGTTTCCGGCAATCGACCTCAAGGACGGCCAGTGCGTGCGCCTCAGGCACGGCGACATGGCGACCGCGACCATCTACAACGACGACCCGGCCGCCCAGGCAAAGGCATTTGAAGAGCAGGGCTTCGAATGGCTGCATGTCGTCGACCTCAATGGCGCCTTCCAGGGTCAGAGCGTCAACAGCGCCGCGGTCGGCGCCATCCTCAAGGCGACCAAGAACCCGGTGCAGCTCGGCGGCGGCATCCGCACGCTCGAGCAGATCGAGGATTGGCTCGACCGCGGGCTTGCCCGTGTCATTCTCGGCACCGTGGCCGTGCGCGATCCGGACCTGGTCAGGCAGGCCTGCAAGGCCTTTCCGGGCAGGGTCGCCGTCGGCATCGACGCCAAGGGCGGCAAGGTGGCGGTCGAGGGCTGGGCCGAAGCGTCGAGCCTCGGCGTCGTTGAGCTAGCCAGGAAATTCGAAGGCGCCGGCGTCGCCGCCATCATCTACACCGACATCGACCGCGATGGCGTGCTGACCGGCATCAACTGGGATTCCACGATCAGCCTCGCCGACGCCGTGTCGATCCCCGTCATCGCCTCTGGCGGCCTCGCCTCGATCGCCGACATCGTGCGCATGACCATGCCCGACGCGCAAAAGCTCGAAGGGGCGATCTCCGGCCGTGCGCTTTACGACGGCCGTATCGACCCGGCCGAAGCATTGGCGATCCTGAAAGGCGCGCCCCCGGTGGAGATGCGATCTTGAAAGTCTCGATCATCCTGGCCTCCTATGACAGCGGCCATTATCATGGCGGCATGGGGCAGGGGCCGGACGCGCTGATTGCGGGCGGACTGGTCGAAGCCTTGACCATGGCCGGCCACGATGTCGCGGTCGAGGACATCGGCAAGGTCGGCGATGCCCAGGAGCGTGAGATCGCCACCGGTTTCGCTGTCTGCAATGCCGTTTCGGGCGAGGTCCGCATTGCCCGCGACAGGGGACGCTTTCCCATCGTGCTGGCCGGAAACTGCCTGACATCAGCCGGCGCGGTCGCCGGCGAAGGCGCCGACGCGATCATCTGGGCCGACCAGCACGGCGACCTCAACACGCCCGACACATCCATATACGGGTTTCTCGACGGCATGGCGCTGGCCACCGTGCTTGGCCTGTGCTGGCGCCCGATGGCGGCGGCCATTCCCGGCTTCCAGCCGATCGATCCGTCGCGCTGCGTGCTCGTCAACGCTCGCGATCTCGACCCGGACGAGAAACAGCTTCTGGAGGCATTGCCGGTGATCCGCACGGAATGTCCGGGAGCGGCAGCGGCAACCGAAAAACTCAAGGTCGCCGGCGCTAAACGCGTGCACTTGCATCTCGATCTCGACGTGCACGACCCTGAGGCGCTGCAGGCCAACCGCTATGTAGCGCCGGGCGGGCCGAACCCGGAACAATTGCGCGACGCGACCTGCGCTATGGCGCTTGCGGTGCCGATCGTCGGCATCACCGTTTCCGCCTACGATCCGGCTTTCGATGCGCAGGCCGATGTGCCGCCGCTGGTCGGGCAGCTGCTCAACGATCTCATAGCCACGATAGAAGGCCGCTGATGCTGAAAGCCCGCGTCATCCCCTGTCTCGACGTCAAGGGCGGCCGCGTCGTCAAGGGGGTCAACTTCGTCGATCTCGTCGATGCCGGCGATCCTGTCGAGGCCGCCAAGGCCTATGACGCGGCCGGCGCCGACGAGCTTTGCTTCCTCGACATTACCGCGTCATCGGACAATCGCGAGACCATCTTCGATGTCGTCGCCCGCACGGCCGAGCAATGTTTCATGCCGCTCACCGTCGGCGGCGGCGTACGCCAGGTCGCCGATATCCGGAAATTGCTCCTGGCCGGCGCCGACAAGGTGTCGATCAACACGGCGGCGGTCAAGAACCCGGATTTCGTCGCCGAGGCCGCCGACAAGTTCGGCAACCAGTGCATCGTCGTCGCCATCGACGCCAAGAAAGTGTCGGGCGCCAGCGAGGCCGACCGCTGGGAGATATTCACCCACGGCGGACGGGAAAAAACCGGCATGGATGCGATCGAATTCGCCCGGAAAATGGTCGATCGCGGTGCCGGCGAGATCCTGTTGACCTCGATGGACCGCGACGGCACCAAGGCCGGTTACGACATCGCGCTGACCCGCGCGGTATCGGACGCGGTGCGCGCCCCGGTAATCGCTTCGGGCGGTGTCGGCACGCTCGACCATATGGTCGAAGGCATTCGCGACGGTCATGCAGGTGCCGTGCTGGCGGCCTCCATCTTCCATTTCGGCACCTATACGATCGCCGAGGCCAAGGCCCATATGGCGCAAGCCGGCCTGCCGATGCGGCTGGACTCCTCGGGCGATCGGCCCTAGAGGCTTGCGGCTAAGAAACAGGGCCAAGGCGCCATGACCGGGTTTTCACTCTCCGACCTGGAGACAATCGTCAGCGAACGCGCCCATTCCGGCGATCCGGACTCGTGGACCGCCAAGCTTTACGCGCGCGGCATCGAGAAGGCGGCGCAGAAGCTCGGCGAAGAGGCGGTCGAGACGGTGATTGCCGCCATCAAGAGTGACAAACAGGCGCTCGTTTCGGAAAGTGCCGATCTTATATATCATTGGCTCGTCGTCCTCGGCATTTCGGGTGTGCCGTTGGACGACGTGCTTAGGGAGCTCGAAAGCCGCACCGGGCGTTCGGGTATCGCCGAGAAGGCGTCACGGTCCAAGCGCTGACCGCGAGGAGGGCAGGAATCTCGATGGATCAGCTCGCACCGACCGAGAAATATTCCCCCTTTCGCTTTTTCTCGGCCGAGCAATGGTCGCAATTCCGCGCCGACACGCCGCTGACGCTGAGCGAGGATGAATTCCGCCGCCTGCGTTCGCTGAACGATCCAATCGATCTCGAAGAGGTCAAGCGCATCTATCTGTCGCTGTCGCGGCTTCTGTCGGCGCATGTCGAGGCCAGCCAGTTGCTGTTCCGCCAGCGCCAGGCTTTCTTCAACGCCTCGGACGTGGTCAAGACGCCCTTCATCATCGGCATCGCCGGTTCGGTCGCGGTCGGCAAATCGACCACGGCGCGCGTGCTGAAGGAGCTGCTCGCGCGCTGGCCGTCCAGCCCCAAGGTCGATCTCATCACCACCGACGGTTTCCTGCTGCCCAACGAGGTGCTGCGCCGCGAAAACCTGATGGAGCGCAAGGGCTTTCCCGACAGCTACGACGTGGGCGCGCTGCTGCGCTTCCTCTCGGGCATCAAGTCGGCGCTGCCCGATATCCGCGCGCCGGTCTATTCGCACCTCACCTATGACGTCATCCCCGGCGAGTTCGTCACCATCGACCGGCCCGACATCCTGATCTTCGAGGGCATCAATGTGCTGCAGCCGGGCAAGCTGCCGCAGGACGGCAAGATCGTGCCTTTCCTGTCCGACTTCTTCGACTTCGCCATCTACATCGATGCCGACGAGAAGCTGATCCACGAATGGTACATTTCCCGCTTCATGCGGCTGCGCGAGACCGCTTTCCGCAATCCGGAATCGTTCTTCCATCGCTATTCGCAACTGTCGGAGGATTCAGCGCGGGCGATTGCCGAAGGCCTGTGGACCAACATCAACCTGAAGAACCTGCGCGAAAACATCCTGCCGACACGCGCCCGCGCCGACTTGATCTTACGCAAAGGCGCCGACCACCTCGTCGAGGAAGTGGCGCTCAGGAAGCTTTAGCTGGCGCGATTAACGGCACTTTAGGCTATCCGAGCTAGTTTCCGATGCAATCTTAATGGGATCGCAAGCAGCTATGCCTCTGTCCCAGTTTCGATCATGACCTTTAATCTTTTGCGGAGGCTCGTCCTTTTAGAGGCAATCATATGAGCTTGTCGGGCGCAAGAACGTTCGATGCGATGGTCGCATCCCAGTACCGTATCGGCAGTCTGCGGCAATTCTCGCTCGTTGGACTGGTCGTCGTGATCTCCTTTTTCATGCCTTGGACAGCGGGTGACAACACCGATGTGAGTTGGATAATCATTATCTGCGAGAAGATTTTTTCTGGTCAGAAACTCTATGTCGACATTTTAGAAACCAACCCGCCTTTTTCGGTCGCTCTGTATATCGGACCAGTGTGGTTGTCCCATAGGTTGGGAATTTCGCCGGAATTGGTGATCGAATATTTCATCTATCTTATCTTCGTCGTTTCGATTTTGTTGTCGGCCCTTGTGATCGAGAAAGGCAGGATCTTTGTCGATCTCAGAACCCAGTGGGTCTATCCCATGCTCGCGGTTCTGCTTCTGATCATGCCAGGGAATATTTTCGGACAACGCGAGCATATCGGTATGATGCTGTTCATGCCGATGCTGTTCCTGATGATGTGGCGTTCTAACGATAGTCCAGGCCAGCATATACCATTTGCACTTGCATTCACCGTTGGGCTGGCGGCAAGCGTGTTGCTGCTCGTTAAGCCCCACTGGGCACTTGGCATCGCACTGCCTTATGTTGTCATCGCCTGGCGAAGGCGGTCGCTTCTGGCCTGCCTGACTGTTGAGAATATCGTCATAGGCGCGATCTGCACGGGGTATCTCGCCAGCGTGCGAATATGGTTCCCAGAATTTCTTGATACATTCTTGCCTTTGCTGATGCGCTACTATGTCAGTCTGCGGGCCAACATAAATATTCTGTTGGCGCTGCCGACCTTTGCGGTGTTCGTCGTTTTTATAGCCTTCCAGATGCGGAAATCTGCTTGGCGAAGTGATGTGGCAATTGCGGTAACAAGTGGCGCAGGCTTCTTTGTCTCAATGGCATATCTTGGCAAATATTGGCCCAATCACCAGTATCCGTATCAGCTTGCGTTGCTGGTTGCGATGCTGTTGGCTGTTGCATCGCGACGGCAAAAAGTGCTCGCGCTTTCAGGAGAAGAAGCGGCTTCGGAGCGCGCCAATGCAAGACTTCATTCTAGCGCCGCCTTTGCCGTGGTTGTCGCTCTCACGGTAACGCACCACCAGTTTTACCAGATGCCGGAAAAGAGCCTGGTCGATGCAATCAAGGCCCGATACTCCTCGCCGTCCATTGTTCAGGTCAGTTCGGATCTTTCCGTCGGGAATCCGCTGGCGAGGATGGTCAATGGCCGCTGGCTTTCAGCCTACGCTCATGATTGGGTTGGCGCCCATGCGCTTTGGGGTTTGATGAAAGGCAACTATCACGGCGAAGACGAACGAATAGCGCGGCACGACCTCGACAACTATACGCTTTATGTCAACTCCTTGATCCGCGACAACAAGCCGGACATCATCCTTGTCGATCGCTTGGACAAGAAGAAATCCGTGTTGTCGTTGGCGGCGACTTATCCTCCAATATGGACTACCTGGATGCGTCAGAACGCTGACTTCCAGGCCTTGATGAGCAATTACGAAGAGATCGCGCTAGGAGACTACATCGAGGTCTATGCGCGGCGCAGCAGTGCTCACTGACCCCTCGTCACCCGCCGCAGCGTCAGATTGATCCTGCCGCCATTTTTCAGCAGCGCCGAGGTCGAGGGATAGATGCGGTCGACGCCGTGGAAGCAGAGGCGTCCCTCGCCGCCGAGCACGACGACGTCGCCGCTCTTCAGCCTGAACGACCGGGTCGCCCCCTCGCGCGTCGTCTGGCCGACCCTGAACAGGCAGTCGTCGCCCAGCGAGACCGAGACGACGGGTGCTGAGAAATCCTCCTCGTCGCGGTCCTGATGCAGGCCCATCTTCGCATCCGCCGCGTAGAAATTGACCAGGCATGCCTGCGGCGGATGCGGGTAGGCCGAGACCTCTCGCCACAACCGCATCAGCACATCAGGGATCAGCGGCCACGGCGTCCCTGTCACCGGGTGCATCGGCTGGTAGCGATAGCCGCGTTCCTTGTCGGTGACCCAGCCGAGCGGACCGCAATTGGTCATGCGCACGCTCATTTCCTTGCCGGTGCGCGGCATGGCCGGCACGAATAGCGGCGCCTGCTGGACGATGCCTCTCACATCCTCCACCAGCGCCTCCTGCACGTCGCGGGACAGATAGGCCGGCATGTGGCGGACGCCATTGGGCAGAACGAGCATGAGGTCGGTCGCTAGCTCCGTTTCGTCGGTTCGAGCATGCCATCTGAAAATGAAAACGGCGACCCGAAAGCCGCCGTTCCCGAAAAATTCGCGTCTCCCTTGATCAGGTGAGGTCTGGAATGCGAAGGACCTGCCCCGGATAGATCTTGTCGGGATGGGTCAGCATCGGCTTGTTGGCCTCGAAGATGACCGTGTTCTTGGCGCCCTTGCCCTTGCCATAGCTTTTCTCGGCGATCTTCCAGAGATTGTCGCCCTTCTGGACGGTGTAGAAGGTCGGTTCCTTGGCCGCGGCCGCCGCCGAACCGGAGGCCGGCGCGACCTGCAACTCGTCCGCCTGCACCTTGGAGACGCCTAGCGTGTTGCCGACGGCGATGACCGCCTTTTCGAAAACCGACTGGTCCTTGACCACGCCCTTCAGCACCGCCGTGTCGCCCTGGACGACGACCTGCACGCCGTCGGTACCGAGCTTGTGCGAATCGAGTTCTTTCTTGAGCGTGTCGGCGCTGGGTGCCGCTTCCTCGTCACCGCCTATGCCGAGCTTTTTGCCGACGCTCTTGACGAAATCGAACATACCCATTTCCAGGTCTCCTTGCTGTGGCAATGAGTAAACCTTGCATCTGCAAAGCGAAATTGAAAGCGGGTTCACGCGCGCGATTGGTGTGTTGCTTATTCGTTCTCTACCCGGCCGCGCAGTTTCTTGATGGTGCCGCGTCCGGCCTTGCTCTTCAGCCGCCGTTCGACCGCGCCTTTCGACGGTCTCGTCTTCTTGCGCGGCGGCGGTGGCGGCTCGGCCGCCTTGGCGACCAGCGCCGTCAGCCGCGCCCGTGCATCCGCCCGGTTCTGCTCCTGCGTGCGGAAGCGTCCGGCTTCGATGACGATGACGCCGTCCTTGGTGGCGCGCTGGCCGGCAAGCCTGATCGTGCGTTCGCGCACGCGCTCCGACAGGCCGGGTGCGTTGCGTGCATCGAAGCGCAGCTGCACCGCCGTCGCCACCTTGTTGACGTTCTGCCCGCCGGGGCCGGAGGAGCGGATGAAATCCTCGTGCAGATCACCCGGATGGATCACGGCATCGTCGGCAATGATGATTGTGTCGTCGCTCGTCATGCCGCAGTCATGGCGCGGCGCACGAAAAAAGAAAAGGCCCGATCGGGACCGGGCCTTGCGAGGATGGCTGAGCCTGGCGGGCGATTATTCCGCCGCTTCCCGCATGTGCGGCGCCGCGCCGAGGACGGAGGCGTCGACATGGTTTTCGAACTTCTCGAAATTGACGGCGAACATGCCGACCAGCCTTGCCGCTTGCCGGTCATAAGCGGATTTGTCGGCCCAGGTTGATCGCGGGTCGAGGATGGCGGCGTCGACGCCCGGCACCGCCACCGGCACCTCGAAACCGAAATTGGCGTCGGTACGGAAACCGGTCGTCTTCAGAGAGCCGTCGAGTGCCGCGGCAAGCAGCGCGCGCGTCGCCTTGATCGGCATCCGCCTGCCTGTGCCGTAGGCGCCGCCAGTCCAGCCGGTGTTGACCAGCCAGCAATCGGCACCGTGCTGCGCGATCAGCTCGCGCAGCAGATTGCCATATTCCGAGGGATGGCGCGGCATGAACGGCGCGCCGAAACAGGTCGAGAACGTCGCTTCGGGCTCGGTCACGCCCTTCTCCGTTCCGGCCACCTTGGCCGTGTAGCCGGACAGGAAATGATACATCGCCTGCGCCGGGGTCAGTCGTGCGATCGGCGGCATCACGCCGAAAGCGTCGGCGGTCAGCATGATGATGTTCCGGGGATGGCCGGCGCGCCCCGTCTTGCTGGCATTGGGTATGAAGTCGAGCGGATAGGCGCAGCGCGTGTTCTCGGTGAGCCGGCCGTCGTCGAAATCCGGCACGCCATGGGCGTCGAGAACGACGTTCTCCAGCACCGTGCCGAAGCGCTGCGTGGTGGCGAAAATCTCAGGCTCCGCTTCCGCCGACAGCTTGATGGTCTTGGCATAGCAGCCGCCTTCGAAATTGAAGATGCCGTGCGGCCCCCAGCCGTGCTCGTCGTCGCCGATCAGCGTGCGCGACGGATCGGCCGACAGCGTCGTCTTGCCGGTGCCCGACAGGCCGAAGAAAATCGCGGCGTCGCCGCCAGGGCCCTCATTGGCCGAGCAGTGCATCGGCATCACGCCCTTGGCCGGCAGCAGGTAGTTCAGCATTGTGAACACCGATTTCTTCATCTCGCCGGCATAGGAAGTGCCGCCGATCAGGACGATCTTGCGGGTGAGGTCGACGGCGATCACGGTTTCAGTGCGGGTGCCGTGGCGGGCGGGGTCGGCGCGGAAGGAGGGCAGGTCGATGATCGTCATCTCGGGCACGAAATGGTCGAGCTCCGCGGCTTCCGGACGGATCAGCAGGTTACGGATGAACAGCGAATGCCAGGCAAACTCGGTGATGACCCTGGTGGGCAGCTTCAGCTCATGGTCTGCGCCGCCCACCAGGTCCTGCACGTAGAGATCCTTGTCCGCGGCGTGCGCCCGGAACTCTTCGAACAGCGTCTCGAACTGCTCCGGCGAGATCGCCTTGTTGTTGTCCCACCAGATGTCATGCTCGGTGGCGCCGTCGCGGACGACGAACTTGTCCTTGGGCGAACGGCCGGTGTGCTGGCCTGTTTCGGCGACCAGCGCGCCGTGCGCGGTCAGCCGCGCTTCGCCGCGCCTGATCGATTCCTCGTAGAGGGCGGCCGCCCCGAAATTGTAGCGCACCAGGCCAGAGATTCTGAGACCGATACGATCGATCGCGCAGGCAGGATTGCGTTTGCCGACTTCCGACATGGGTGACCCTTCTCCGATTTGCCGCATCTTTGCCGGCGCCTTTCCGGCACGCCCACTACGCGAGCTTAGATGGTCAGAACCAGAAAAGCCGAATGATATCAAATCATTAATCGATTTAAATATTTTGAAAGTTGTTTAAATCGTTTATATGTGCAAAAAGTTTCGTGGTTGCCCAAAGGATTGGCGGCGCTGGTTCGTCCAATCCATATCGAGGTGCGATCGTGGCCGCCGGCATGCCGCCCGTGACAGCGGCGAAGGCCTATGCCACATTTTGTACCTAATTTGTCCTGCAAAAGCCCCTTCTCTACCAAAGAAGGGACAGCTCATGAGGGAGCCGCTTGAAATGGCAACAATCGCGCTTGTCGATGACGACCGCAACATTCTGACCTCGGTGTCGATCGCCCTCGAATCGGAAGGCTATCGCGTCGAAACCTACACGGATGGTGCGTCCGCGCTGGAAGGCCTGGCGGCGCGCCCGCCGAATCTCGCCATCCTCGACATCAAGATGCCGCGCATGGACGGCATGGAACTCTTGCGCCGGATGCGCCAGAAATCCGACCTGCCGGTCATCTTCCTGACCTCCAAGGACGACGAGATCGACGAGCTGTTCGGCCTCAAGATGGGCGCCGACGACTTCATCCGCAAACCCTTCTCGCAGCGTTTGCTGGTCGAGCGGGTGCGCGCGGTGTTGCGTCGTGCCAGCGCCCGTGAGGCCGCGGCAAAAGCGCCCAGCCAGCAGGCGCGCTCGCTCGAGCGCGGCCAGCTCGTCATGGACCAGGAACGCCACACCTGCACCTGGAAGGGGGAACCGGTGACGCTCACCGTCACCGAATTCCTGATCCTGCATTCGCTGGCACAGCGCCCCGGCGTCGTAAAAAGTCGTGATGCGCTGATGGATTCGGCTTATGATGAGCAGGTCTATGTTGACGACCGTACCATCGACAGCCACATCAAGCGGCTGCGCAAGAAGTTCAAGGCCGTCGACGACGACTTCGAGATGATCGAAACCCTTTACGGAGTCGGATACCGGTTCCGCGAGGCGTGAATAGGCGGGTAGGCAATAGAGAATAGTCGGTAGTCAGTTTTGAATGGTGCGAGCGGCCACCCGTGCATCGCCGCGATCTCAGCCAACCATTTCTCTATTCGCTACCCGCTACTCACTAATACTAAGCAGGGAACTGCTGTTCGATGGCAGTGGAAGCACAGCGGAGCAGATCGGCGGGCGTTGCAAGGCGGCCGGCGCGCATCATGCCCGCGTTCCTGTCGAAGCTCACCGTGCCCATGCGCCGCTTCCTCGGCCATCACATCTTTTCCAGCCTGACGCGGCGTATCCTCTTCCTCAATCTCGCCGGCCTCGCAGTCCTGGTCACCGGCATTCTCTATCTCAACACCTTCCGCGACGGGCTGATCGACGCCCGCGTCGAAAGCCTCATGACCCAGGGCGAGATCATCGCCGGCGCGATCGCTGCCTCGGCGACGGTCGAGACCGATTCGATCAGCATCGATCCGGAAAAGCTGCTTGAGCTGCAGGCCGGCGAAAGCCTGGGACCGGGCTCCGACCAGCTCGACAATCTGGATTTCCCGATCAATCCTGAACGCGTCGCCCCGGTGCTGCGCCGGCTGATCTCGCCGACCCGCACCCGCGCCCGCATCTACGACCGCGACGCCAATTTGCTGCTCGATTCGCGCCATCTCTATTCGCGCGGCCAGATCCTTCGGTACGATCTGCCCCCGGTCGACGAGGAAGAGCCCGACCTTGTCGAACGCATCCAGAAGTTCATCTTCGACTTCTTCCGCAACACCGATCTGCCGGTCTATCACGAGCAGCCGGGCGGCAATGGCGCCGCCTTCCCGGAAGTGGTCAAGGCGCTGACCGGCAGCCCGTCGACCATCGTCCGGATCAGCGAACAGGGCGAGCAGATCGTTTCCGTCGCGGTGCCGATCCAGCGCTTCCGCGCCGTTCTCGGCGTGTTGATGCTGTCGACCGAAGGCGGCGACATCGACAAGATCGTCGCCGCCGAACGCAAGGCGATCCTGCGCGTCTTTGGCATCGCGGCGCTCGTCACCGCCATCCTGTCGATGCTTCTGGCCTCCACCATCGCCAATCCGCTGCGCCGGCTGTCGGCGGCGGCCGTGCGGGTACGGCGCGGCGTCAAGAGCCGCGAGGAAATTCCTGATTTCTCCGACCGTCAGGACGAGATCGGCAATCTGTCGATTGCCGTGCGCGACATGACGAACGCGCTCTATGCGCGCATCGAGGCGATCGAGAGCTTCGCCGCCGATGTTTCCCATGAATTGAAGAACCCGCTGACCTCGCTGCGCAGCGCGGTGGAGACCTTGCCGCTGGCCAAGAACGACAATTCGCGCAGCCGGCTGATGGAGATCATCCAGCACGACGTCAGGCGGCTGGACCGTCTCATCACCGACATTTCGGATGCCTCCCGTCTCGACGCCGAGCTGGCGCGGGATGACGCGGGGACCGTGGACCTGAAGAAGTTCATCACCGACCTCGTCGCCGTCTCGCGTGAAACGACGCGCAACAAGAAGGCGGTCGAGATCGAGCTCAGGGTCGCCAAGCTGCCGCAGGGCGTCAAAGGCTATTTCGTCGTCGGCCACGACCTGCGCATCGGCCAGGTCATCACCAACCTGATCGAGAACGCCCGCTCCTTCGTGCCAGAGGAGCGCGGCCACATCATCCTGTCGCTGGCGCGCACCGGCAAGTTCAACATCCTCACCGTCGATGACAATGGTCCCGGCATCCGCGCCGACAACATCGATCGCATCTTCGAACGCTTCTACACCGACCGGCCCGCCGGCGAGGCGTTCGGCCAGAATTCAGGCCTTGGCCTGTCGATATCCAGGCAGATCGTCGAGGCCCATGGCGGCACGCTGACCGCCGAGAACATCCCCGGCACCAAGCCAGGCGAGATCAAGGGCGCCCGCTTCGTGGTTACGCTGCCGGCCGAAGCATGATCCCGAAAAGTGGGAACCGGTTTTCGGATCAGATCATGCCTCATGCAAAAATGATCCCGGATATCGCGGCCTTACGGCCGTCATCCTCGGGCTTGTCTCGAGGACCCGCCGCACAGCGTGGCTATGGTGCGAACACTATTGGAAGGCCTGCAGATCCTCGGGATGACGGCGTTGGATCAGGATTTCCGAAATACACAAGCGGGCACGCTCATGCAGCCTGAAAACATCCACGCAACGGCCATCCTGATCGGCGAGCGCGGCGTTCTCGTCAGCGGCGCATCCGGTTCGGGCAAGACGACGCTGGCGCTGGCGCTCATTGACCATTGCCACCCGCGAGGCTTGTTCTCACGGCTCGTCGGCGACGACCAGCTTTTCGTCATGGCACATGCGGGACGGCTGGTGTGCCGCGCGCCCGCCGCGATCGAGGGCCTGGTCGAGGTGCCCGGGCTTGGTCCGCGATCCGTGCCGTTTGAAGCGGGTGCCGTCATCGATCTGCATGTCAGGCTTTTGCCGGCCGGCGAAGTAGCACGCTTTCAGGAGGATGCCGACGACACCATCGCCGGCTGCCTGGTGCCGCGGATTGACGTTGCGGAACGCAATATTGCCGCTGCCTTGCCCGCCGTGATGGCGCATCTGTCGATCGCGCCTTTTCTATGATGCGACCGGGTTTTTTGCTGCAATGCGTCAAAATGGCATGGGCCGGCGCAATTTTGGGCTTGTCAACGAGCCGCGCGTCGACAAGATAGCGCTCCCGCCGCCTGGAATGGCTGGCGAGCATAAAATGCGCCTGTGAAGCGGCGATGACGGGAGCCACCAAAGAATGATCGGACTCGTGCTTGTAACGCACGGTCAACTGGCCACCGAGTTCCGACATGCCGTGGAACATGTCGTCGGGCCACAAGACAATTTCGAAACCGTGGCGATCGGGGCTGACGACGATATGGAGCAGCGCCGGCGCGACATCGTCGACGCCGTTGCCCGTGTCGACACCGGGGCGGGCGTGATCGTGTTGACCGACATGTTCGGCGGCACGCCTTCGAACCTTGCCATTTCCGTGATGGAGTCCGGCCGCACCGAGGTGATCGCCGGCATGAATTTGCCGATGCTGATCAAGCTCTCCTCGATCCGCAAGAGCGACAACATGGCGGCGGCCCTCGACGAGGCGCAGGCGGCGGGGCGCAAATACATCAATGTCGCCAGCCAGCTCCTGAGCAGCAAATGAGCACGATGTCGTCGGAAAAGGACCAGATCGTCCGTGAATTTCCGATCGTCAACCAGCGCGGCCTGCACGCGCGCGCCTCGGCCAAGTTCGTACAGCTCGCCAGCGGCTACAACGCATCGGTCCATGTCGAGAAGGACGGCGTCAAGGTCGGCGGCACCTCGATCATGGGCCTGATGATGCTGGCGGCAAGTCCGGGCTATTCGATTCGCGTCACCGCCAGCGGTCCCGAAGCGCTTGAGGTCATGAATGCGCTGGAGCAGCTGGTCGCGTCCCGCTTCGGCGAGGAATGCTGATCCTTTACCTCCGCATGAAAGACATGCAGGGATAAAGATTTCTTTATATCCCATTGTCGTCTTGACGCCGATCTGCTAGTCAGGCGGGCAATTCGCGCCCTTCGACGCGCCTGCCGGCGCGGGCGCATCCGCAAACAATTCAATAGCGTAACAATTCGCATCGGAGCACTGCCATGACGGGTAGCAAGGACTATGTGGTCGCCGACATCTCGCTTGCCGGCTGGGGCCGCAAGGAAATCGAGATCGCCGAAACCGAAATGCCGGGCCTGATGGCCTGCCGCGAGGAATTCGGCTCCAAGAAGCCGCTCAAGGGCGCGCGCATCACCGGCTCGCTGCACATGACCATCCAGACCGCGGTGTTGATCGAGACGCTGAAGGCGCTCGGTGCCGATATACGCTGGGCTTCCTGCAACATCTTCTCGACCCAGGACCATGCGGCTGCTGCCATCGCCGAGGCCGGCATCCCGGTCTTCGCCGTTAAGGGCGAGACGCTTGAGCAGTACTGGGACTACACCGACAGGATTTTCCAGTGGGCCGACGGCGGCACCTCCAACATGATCCTCGATGATGGCGGCGACGCCACCATGTACATCCTGATCGGCGCGCGCGCCGAGGCCGGCGAGGACGTGCTGTCCAATCCGCACAGCGAGGAGGAGGAATATTTCTATGCCCAGGTCAAGAAGCGCATGAAGGCTTCGCCCGGCTTCTTCACCAAGCAGAAGGAAGCGATCCGGGGCGTCACCGAAGAGACGACCACCGGCGTCAACAGGCTCTACCAGCTGCAGAAGAAGGGCTTCCTGCCTTTCCCGGCCATCAATGTCAACGACTCCGTCACCAAGTCGAAATTCGACAATAAATATGGCTGTAAGGAATCGCTGGTCGACGGCATCCGCCGCGGCACCGACACCATGATGGCCGGCAAGGTCGCCGTCGTCTGCGGCTATGGCGACGTCGGCAAGGGCTCGTCCGCCTCGCTGAAGGGCGCCGGCGCCCGCGTCAAGGTCACCGAGGTCGATCCGATCTGCGCCCTGCAGGCGGCGATGGACGGCTTCGAGGTCGTCACGCTCGAAGATGCCGCACCCACCGCCGACATCGTCATCACCACCACCGGCAACAAGGATGTCGTCACCCTCGACCACATGCGTTCGATGAAGGACATGGTGATCGTCGGCAACATCGGTCACTTCGACAACGAGATCCAGGTGGCATCGCTGCGCAACCTGAAATGGACCAACGTCAAGCCTCAGGTCGACATGATCACCTTCCCCGATGGCAAGCGCATGATCTTGCTGTCGGAAGGCCGCCTGCTCAACCTCGGCAACGCCACCGGCCATCCGAGCTTCGTCATGTCGGCATCCTTCACCAACCAGGTGCTGGCGCAGATCGAGCTGTTCACCAAGGGCGAGCAGTACCAGAACCAGGTCTACGTGCTGCCCAAGCATCTCGACGAGAAGGTCGCGCGCCTGCATCTCGACAAGCTCGGCGCTCGCCTGACCGAACTGTCGGGCGAACAGGCAGCCTATATCGGCGTGACCCCGCAGGGTCCGTTCAAGCCGGAACACTACCGCTATTAACCAAAGCTGAATTTACTACCAGATATTGACGCCGGGCGATTGACTTTTCGCCCGGCTTTATTTTTGCGCCGAATGATTCTTCACGCCGATTCCAGCAGGCGCTATTGTTGTGATTCGCGGTCCGGGGACGAGGACCGGCGTACGCATCAGGGCGGTCTTGCATTCAGGCGGCGAAGAGGACCAAGACATGCCGGGGGATAACCCGCTTTACGCGGGACGGGCCGTTTCCGGCGGCCATGACGATTCGAGGACTACCGGCACCGCCACGCGAGGCGGGCGCCCTTCATGGCGCGCGCGCGCCGGACTGTTCCTTGCCGGCTCCGCACTTGGCTGGCCTTTGGCCGGCACGGTGGCCCATGCCCAGGCTGCTGGTGCGGAGGCCGCCGGCGTATCGGTGAGCACGGTCGAGGTCGTGCAGCTTGCCGTCTTTGTCGGAGTGATGGGAGCGGCATTCCTGTCGGCGATCGTTCTGATCCGGGAGAGAGCGCGCACCTCGGCCGAAAATGTCGAGCTCAGGAGCCGCATCGCGGACATCAACGCGGCGCTGCGCCGTTCGGAGGCGCTGCTCAACTTGCGCGACCAGCGTGTCGTCGTCTGGGCCTCGGAGAACAAGAAACCCGAGCTCATCGGCACGCTGCCGGTCGAAAGCGGCGCGCCCGAGGAGCGGGCCGCCTTCCTTGCCTTCGGCCGCTGGCTGATGCCGCGCTCGGCTGCGGCACTCGAGCATGCCGTCGCGGGGCTGCGCGAAAGAGCCGTGTCCTTCGACCTCGTCATCGAAACGCAGACCGGCGCTCCGCTGGAAGTGCATGGCCGCAAGAGCGCGGCGCATGTGCTGGTGCGGTTCGTTTCTCTTTCCGAGACGCAACGCAGCCAAGCCCGGCTGAAGATCGAAAACCAGCGGCTGGCCGCCGACCATGATACGATGATCGGCCTGCTCGAGGCGCTGAAGATGCCGGCATGGCTGCGCGGCGAGGACGGCCGCCTGAGATGGGTGAACCGGGCCTATGCCGAAGCGGTCGAGGCCGAAAGCGCGGAGATGGCCGTCCGCGACGCCAAGGAATTCCTCGGCGGCCAAGCGCGCGACGCGATCGCTGCCCAGCACAAGTCGCACCCGGTCTTCGAACAGACGCTTTCCACGGTGATCGAAGGCGACCGCCGCGTTTTCGCGGTGACCGATTTCGCCGGCGCCGACGGTTCGGCCGGGCTTGCCTGCGACACCAGCGCCATCGAAACGATCCGCAGCGAATATGAGCGCACCGTGCGCAGCCACGCCGACACGCTCGACCAGCTCAACACGGCGGTCGCGATCTTCGACACCGACGAGAAGCTGCGCTTCTTCAACCAGGCTTTCCAGAAGCTCTGGGGCCTCGATGCAGGCTTCCTGCACAGCGCGCCCGATAACGCTTTGCTGCTGGATCGGCTGCGCAGCGAGGGCAAGATCGCCGAGCAGCCGGAGTGGCGTCGCTGGAAGGAAGGCCTGCTCGGCGCCTACCGCGCGGTGGAATCGCAGGAGCATTGGTGGCACCTGCCCGACGGCAAGACCATCCGCGTCGTCGCCAACCCGCAGCCCAAGGGCGGCGTCACCTGGGTGTTCGAGAACCTGACCGAGAAGATGGACCTCGAAAGCCGCTACCGCACCGCGGTGCGGGTCCAGGGCGAAACACTCGACAACCTCGCCGAAGGCGTGGCGGTGTTCGGTCCCGACGGCAGGCTGCGTCTGTCGAACCCGGCATTTGCTACTTTGTGGGGCCTGGACGCCGAAACCGCCCGGCCCAATGTCCATGTTTCCGCAATCCGTGAGCTTTGCGACCTGCAAGCGATCGACAGCCCGTGGGGCGGCTTCGTCGCCGCCATCACCGGCTTCGACGACGAGCGCCGCGACCGCCACGGTCAGACCGAGCTCAACAACGGCACCGTGCTGCGCTACGCCGTGATCCCCCTGCCCAACGGGCAGGTGATGATGACCTTCGTCGACGTTACCGACAGCGTCCGTGTCGAACGCGCGCTCAAGGACAAGAACGAGGCGCTGGAGAAATCCGACCAGCTCAAGAACGAATTCGTCCAGCACGTGTCCTACGAACTGCGCTCGCCGCTGACCAACATCATCGGCTTCACCGAACTGCTGTCGCTGCCGGTCACCGGTCCGCTGACGCAGAAGCAGCGCGAATATGTCGAGCATGTCGGCTCGTCGTCCTCGGTGCTTTTGACCATCGTCAACGACATACTCGACCTTGCCACGGTCGATGCCGGCATCATGCAGCTCGACATTTCCGAGGTCCATGTCGACCGCACGATCGCCGCCGCCGCCGAGCTGGTTGCCGACCGGCTGGAAGAGCATTCAATCAGGCTCGAGGTCGATGCCGCGGCGGCGCCGAAGACCTTCCACGGCGACGAAATCCGCATCCGCCAGATCCTCTACAACCTGCTCAGCAACGCCGCCAACTACGCGCCGGAGGCCAGCGCCATCCGGCTCGCCTGCCGTCAGTTGGCGGACGGTGTGGAATTCTCGGTCCATGACGATGGACCCGGCATGCCGCCCGACGTGCTTGACTCGGTGTTCCGCCGCTTCGAGCCGCGCGCCAATGGCGGCCGCCGGCGCGGCGCCGGGCTCGGACTGTCGATCGTCAAGAGCTTCGTCGAGCTGCATGGCGGCAGCGTCCGCATCGAAACCGGCAAGGACAAGGGCACGACCGTCATCTGCACCTTTCCCGACATGCCGGGCATCCGCGCCGCGGCCGAGTAGCGCACTCGATGGCCGCATTGATGCTCGAGCGTTTACTCGCCGACGAAACACAGACAGCGCGGCTGGGTGAGGATCTGGCGCTGGCGTTGCGCGCCGGCGACGTCCTGGCGCTGAAGGGCGATCTCGGCGCGGGCAAATCGACGCTGGCGCGGGCTCTGATCAGGGCCTTGGCCGACGATGCCGGTCTCGACGTGCCGAGTCCTACCTTCACCCTTGTGCAAAGCTACGATACGCGCATCCCGGTCCATCATTTCGACCTCTACCGCCTGTCCTCGGCAGCCGAGCTCGATGAACTGGGCTTCGACGAGGCGTTGGCGCAAGGCGCGGCCCTTGTCGAATGGCCGGAACGGGCCGAGGGTTATTTGCCTGGGACCGCCGTGCTGATCGAACTCGTCCAGCATGGCGATGGCCGATTGGCGAGACTGTCCGGGCAAGGCGCTGCCTACGATCGGGTGGCGCGGTCGCTCGCCATGCGTGATTTCCTCGAAGGCGCTGGATGGGGCGAGGCCAGCCGCCGCCATTTCATCGGCGATGCCTCTGCCCGCTCCTACGAAATTGTCTCGCTTCCAGGCCATGCCGCGAGGGTGCTGATGAACTCGCCGCGGCTGGTGCTGGGCCCGCCGGTGCGCGACGGCAAGCCCTATGGCGTCATCGCCCACACCGCCCAGTCGGTGTCAGCCTTCGCCGCCATCGACCGCGCGCTGCTCGCCGCCGGGGTCAGCGTTCCCGAAATCCATGCGCAGGATCTCGACCAGGGATTCCTGCTGCTCGAACATCTGGGCTCCGAAGGTTTCCTGGACGGGCATGGCAGGCCGGTCGCCGGGCGCTATGAGGCGGCGGCCGAACTGCTCGCCATGATGCATGGCAAGACCTGGCCCCACCGGATGGAGGCCGCGCCCGGCCTGTTTCACGATGTGCCGCCCTTCGACCGCGACGCCATGCTGATCGAGGCGGACCTGCTGGTCGATTGGTACGTGCCGATGCTGACGGGCGCTCCGGCGGGCGATGCCTTGCGCGTCGGCTACCACAAGGAGTGGAACGCGGTTCTCGACCGCCTCGCTGACAGCCAATACACGCTGATGCTGCGTGACTTTCATTCGCCGAACATCATCTGGCGCGCTGAGCGCTCCGGCCATGACCGGCTCGGTATCGTCGATATCCAGGACGCGTTGATCGGCCCCGCCGCTTACGACGTGGCCTCGCTGGCCATGGACGCGCGCGTCACCATCCCGCCAGGCATCGAGAAACGCACGCTCGATGCCTATGTCGCCGCCCGCCACGCGGCCGGCCCATTTGACGAGGCGGCATTCCTCGAGGCCTATGCGATCATGGCGGCGCAGCGCAATTCCAAGATCCTCGGCATCTTCGTCCGGCTCGAAAAACGCGACGGCAAGCCCTATTATCTGAAGCACTTGCCGCGTATCCGCGACTATCTGCGCCGGGCGCTGTCTCATCCTGCCTTGGCCGGCCTTCGCGAGTTCTATACCGCTCACGGTCTGCTGGAGGAGCAAACGCCGTGACATCGATACCGGACGCAGCGATCGTGCCCAAAACTGCGATAGTGCTTGCCGCAGGGCTCGGCAAGCGCATGCGGCCGATCACCGACACGATCCCCAAGCCGCTGGTCAGGATCGCCGGCAAGACGCTGCTCGACTGGGGCCTCGACAGTCTCGCCGCGGCCGGCATCGGCAAGGCCGTCGTCAACGTGCACTATCTTCCCGAACAGATCGTCGCCCATCTCGGCGCGCGCCATGCTCCGCGGATCGTCATTTCGGACGAGAGCGAGCGGTTGCTCGATTCCGCCGGCGGCATCGTCAAGGCGCTGCCGGAGCTCGGCCAACAGCCCTTCTACATCCTCAACGCCGACACCTTCTGGATCGACCAAGGAACGCTCAATCTCAACCGTCTCGCCCTTGCATGGGATGCCGCGAAAATGGATATTCTGCTGATGCTGGCGGATCTCCATCAGGCGACCGGACACTGCGGCAGCACCGACTTCCTGGTGGCGCCGGACGGCACCCTGCGGCGTTCCAAAGGCGATCCGGCGGGCCTGATCTATGCCGGGGCGGCGATCGTCCATCCGCGCATCTTCAAGGGTGCCTTGCCGGAACCTCATTCGCTTAACACCTACTTCGACAAGGCGATCGCCGCCGGCCGGCTGTTCGGCATGCCGATGCATGGCCATTGGATCACCGTCGGCACGCCTGACGCCATTGCGAGCGCGGAAGCGGCGGTCGCCGACGCGCTAGCCGAGTCGCAATGAGCGGCCCGGGCCGCGTTTTCTCCATTCCCCCCGGTGCGCCGTTTCTGCCGACGCTTGCCGAGGCGCTGCTGGCCGGGCGTCTTGTTCCGGGCTTTCGCTTCGATGGCGACCCGCTCGCCTTGGCCGATGTCACCATCTATGTGCCGACGCGGCGCGCCGCGCGCGCCTTGCGCGGCGTCTTCGTCGACAGCCTGTCGGCGAGGGGCGGCGGCGGTTCGGCGATTCTGCCGGTCATCCGGCCGCTCGGCGAGTTCGATGAGGACGAGGCCGCGTTCGAGACGGAAGCGTCGGCCGCCATCGACCTCGCGCCGCCGATCGCGGCAACCGAACGCCTGTTGCTGCTGGCGCCGCTGGTGCGTGCCTGGAAACGCCGGCTGCCGGCGCATGTGGCGGCGCTTTTCGATGAGGAGATCGTCATTCCGGCCTCCGCCGCCGATGCGATCTGGCTGGCGCGCGATCTCGCCCGGCTTATGGATGAGATCGAGACGGAAGGCACGGACTGGACGCGGCTCGCCGATCTGGTGAGCGGCAATCTCGCGGGATGGTGGCAGGTCACGCTCGATTTCCTCGGCATCGTCACCGAAGCCTGGCCGAAATTCCTTGGGGAACGGAACCTCTCCAACCCGGCCGCGCATCGCAGCGCCCTGATCCGGCTGGAAGCGGCGCGGCTGCGGCGCAATCCGCCCGCCGGGCCGGTTATCGCCGCCGGTTCCACCGGCTCCATCCCCGCCACGGCAGAGCTGCTGGCCGCAATCGCCCGCTTGGCGGGAGGAGCCATCGTGCTGCCAGGCCTCGACCGGACGATGGATGAACCGTCTTTCCAGGCCATCACGGCGCCGGGCGCACGTCCGGCCGTGCTCGGCCATCCGCAATACGGCCTCGCCAAGCTGATCGGCACCATCGGTGTGCTGCGCGGCGATGTCGAGGAGATCGGCGCGGCCGGACATGAACTCGCGCTTCGCGCCGCCCTCGTCGGCGAAGCGCTGCGGCCGGCCGAGACCACCGAATTGTGGGCCGAGACGCGCAGCGGCTTTTCCCCCTCCGACATCGAGCAGGCATTCTCCGGCGTGAGCCTGCTGGAAGCGGCCGGCGAACGCGATGAGGCCGTGGCGATCGCCGTTGCGCTCAAGCGCGCCGTCGAGCAGCCCGGCCAAAGGGCGGCTCTCGTTACCGGCGACCGGGCGCTGGCGCGCCGCGTCTCGGTCGAACTCGCCCGCTTCGGCGTCGTCGCCGACGATTCCGGCGGTGTGCCGCTTTCCAACACGCCCGCCGCCGGCCTGCTTGGGCTGGCGTTGCAGGCGGTGTTCCGCCCCGGTGACCCGGTCGGCCTGTTGTCGCTGCTCAAGCATCCCCTGCTTGCCCTTGGCCTGGACCGGGCGAGCGTTCGCCATGCGGCGGAACTGATCGAGCTGGTGGCGCTGCGCGGCGGCACCGGCCGCCCCGACATCGCGTCGCTGCCGGATCTGTTCGAGGCCCGCTTGGTTGATCTCGGCGGCGACAGCAGGCGGCCTTTCTGGTTTGCCCGGCTGACCGTGCGCGCCATCGAAGGCGCGCGGAATTTGCTTGGACATCTCAACGAAGCGCTGGCGCCGCTTGCCGCCTTTCGCGGCCAGGCCGACGCCGGTCTTGTGGCGCTGGTCGAGGCCAGCGTCGTGGTGCTGGAAAATCTAGGCCGTGCGGCCGATGGCGGGCTTGGCGCACTCTATGCCGGCGATGCCGGAGAGAAACTGGCCGACCTGTTGCGTGGACTGGTCGCGGCGTCCGTGCCGCTGTCGTTTGCCGCCGACGAATGGCCAGATGTCATGGCGGCGCTGATCGCGCCCGAGACGGTCAAGCCGGCGCAAGGCACAGACAGGAACGTTGCCATCTGGGGGGCGCTGGAAGCCCGCTTGCAGAATGTCGACACGTTGGTCATCGGCGGCATGAACGAAGGCGTGTGGCCGCGCAAACCCGAAAGCGACCGCTTCATGTCGCGGCTGATGAAGACCGGCATCGACCTGGAGCCGCCCGAACGGCGCATTGGGCTTGCCGCGCATGATTTCCAGATGGCCATGGGGGCGGCGAAGGTGGTGCTGTCGCGCTCCGCACGCGCCGGTGACGCGCCCGCCGTGCCCTCGCGCTGGCTGCAGCGCATTCTCACTTATATCGGCAAGGACCAGGCAGCCAAGCTTGCCGAACGCGGCGACGAGCTCATCGCCTGGGCGCGCGCGCTCGATACCGGCCCGCGGCGGGACTTCGCGCCGCGCCCGCAGCCGAAGCCGCCGGTCGCGCTGCGTCCAACCCATTTCTCGGTCACCGAGATCGAGACGCTGCGTCGCGATCCCTACGCCATCTATGCCAGGCGCATCCTCGGCCTGCTGCCGCTCGACCCGGTCATCCGCGACCCGGGTGCGGCCGAGCGCGGCACGCTGTTCCACGCCATCCTGCATCTGTTCTCGGGCAGCGTGGCCGATCCGCGTGCTCCCGATGCGCTGGCCGGCCTGCTCGCCGCCGGCCGAACCTGCTTCGCCGAGGCAGCACTTCCCACCGATGTCGAGGCGGTCTGGTGGCCGCGTTTCGAAAAGCTCGCCGCCAGCATCATCGAATGGGAACGCGGCCGCGCTGGAGCCGTGGCCCGGCGCCACGCCGAGGCGCGAGCGGGCAAGACCATGGTCGGCCAATCCGGGATCACCCTGTCGGGCTATGCCGACCGGGTCGATCTTCTCCATGGCGGCATGGCCGACATATTGGACTACAAGACCGGCTCCTCGCCTTCCAAGGCGCAGGCGCACACGCTGCTGTCGCCGCAACTGGCCCTGGAGGGCGCGTTGCTCAGGCGCGGCGCTTTCCAGGAACTCGGCGCGCGCGAGCCCTCGCAATTGGCTTTTGTCAGGCTGAAGCCGAATGGCGAGGTTTTCGAGGAATCGATCCTCGAATACAACCGGCAGCCACGCACCGCCACGGACCTCGCCGAGGAGGCCTGGGCGCGGCTGGAGAAATTGCTCATCCACTATGCCGATCCGGCGGCCGGCTACCTGTCGCGGGCACTGCCGTTCCGCGAAGGCGAGACCGACGGCAACTACGACCATCTCGCCCGCGTGCTCGAATGGTCGGCGGGCGGCGATGCGGATGACGAGGGAGGGGAGGCATGAAGAAAGCCTATCCCATCCCCGGCGAAACCGCCTCCAGGCAGGCCAGCGCCTCGGATCCGAGGAATTCCGCCTGGGTGTCGGCCAATGCCGGGTCCGGCAAGACCCATGTGCTGGCCCAGCGCGTCATCCGCCTCCTGCTTCGCGGCACCGATCCGTCGAAGATACTGTGCCTGACCTATACGCGCGCCGCCGCCGCCAACATGTCGAACCGGGTTTTCTCGACATTGTCGGAATGGACCGCGCTCGGCGATGCCGAATTGGCGGTGAGGGTCGAGGCGCTCGATGGCCGCCGGCCCGACCGCGAAACCATGCGCCGCGCCCGCCGCCTGTTTGCCGAGGCGCTGGAAACGCCCGGCGGCCTGAAGATCCAGACCATTCATGCCTTCTGCGAATCGGTGCTGCACCAGTTCCCGCTGGAAGCCAACATCCCCGCGCATTTCGAGATGCTCGACCCGCAGATGGAGGCATCGTTGTTCGCCGCCGCGCGCCGTGAAATGATTTCGGGCAGCGCGGCGGATCGGCCGAACCTCGCCGAAGCTTTCGCCGCCGTGCTCGAGCGCGGTGGCGAGGCCGGGCTCGACGCTTTGCTGGGTGAGATCGTCCGCAAGCGCGACGAACTGGGCGCCTTCATCGGTGAAATCGATCGAGGCGGCCCGAACTTCCAGACGCTGTTCGACGAATTCCAATTCCGCCCCGGCCAGACCGCCGAAGGCATAGCGGCCGCCATCTGGCCGCTGCCCGGCTTCCTGCCGGATTATTTTGCCGGCTTCGCCCAGGCGGCGGAGGCCGCCGACGCCAGGACGGTGCTCAACAACATCTTGCCTCATGCGCGCCTGGCTTTCGCGGAAACCGACCCCGTGCGCCGCCTGCAGCTGCTTTCGCGGGCTTTCCTGAAGGCCGACGGCGACGTCTACGATCCAGCCAAGGCCTTCAAGAAGGCGCTGCTCGACCGGCTGCCGGACCTGGCGGAGCGCTATCTCTCGGCGACCACCGCAATCGTCGAGACGGTCGACCGGCTCGCCCTGTTCCGGATGCTGGAGGGCACGCGCGCCGCGCTGACGCTGGCCGACTGGCTGGTCGCCCGCTACGAGCAGTTGAAGCGTGGCCGCGGGTTCCTCGACTTCAACGACCTGATCACCCGCACCGTCAGTCTCCTGGCCAGGCCCGATGCCGGCCCGTGGGTGCAATACAAGCTCGACCAGGGCATCGACCACATTCTGCTCGACGAGGCGCAGGACACCAGCCCCGACCAATGGGAGGTGGTGAAGCGGCTGGCCGAGGAATTCTTTGCCGGCATCGGCGCCCGAGACACCGCGCATCGGACGATCTTCGCTGTCGGCGACGAAAAACAGTCGATCTATTCCTTCCAGGGAGCGGCGCCGGATTCCTTCGCCGACAGCAGGCTCCTGTTTGCAAGCAAGGTGCGCGACGCCGATGCGCCCTTCGCCGATCTGAAGCTCACCTGGTCGTTCCGCTCGACCGACGATGTTCTGGCCGCTGTCGACCGTGTCTTCGCCGATCCGGTCGTGCGGCGCGGCATCAGCCATGACCCCGACCCGCTGAGCCACAAGGCGATACGCACCGATGCGCCGGGCTATGTCGAGGTCTGGCCATCCATCGGCGCCGATGTCGTCGACGAGCCGGACGACTGGACGCAGGCGGTCGACCATGCCCGCGCGCCGGCGGTTAGGGTTGCCGAAAACGTCGCCGCCACCATTGCCGGCTGGATCGGCAATGGCGAGGTCATCGAAGGCCGCGGCAAGAGGCTGCGCCCTGGCGACGTGCTGGTGCTGGTGCGCAAGCGCGATCGCTTCGTTCATGCACTGACGCGTGCCCTGAAACGTCGTGACATCCCGGTCGCCGGCGCGGACCGGTTGAGCCTGCCCGGCCACATCGCGGTCAAGGACCTGATCGCGCTCGGCCATTTCCTGATCCAGCCGCAGGACGATCTGTCGCTCGCCGCCGTGCTGCGGAGCCCGATCTTCGATCTGTCGGAAGAGATGCTTTTCACACTGGCCGCGCAAAGACCACCCGGCCTGTCGCTGGCCGGGTCCCTGCGCCAGCATGCCAGCCAAAGCGAAGCGCTCGCGGCGGTCGCCGCTCAACTCGACATCTGGGCCAACGAGGCCGTCTTCAAGCCGGTGTTCGAATTCTATGCCGGCCTGCTGGCACGCGGTGGCGTGCGCCGCAAGATGGTTGCGCGGCTCGGGCCGGAGGCCGGCGACATTCTCGACGAATTCCTGAGTTTCTGCCTTGCCGAGGAGCGGGCCGGCTTACCCGGGCTGGCAGCCTTCCTGTCGACGCTGGAGAGCGCCGGCCCAGAAATCAAGCGCGAGATGGACCAGACCCGCGACGAGGTCCGCGTCATGACCGTGCATGCAGCCAAGGGGCTCGAAGCGCCTGTCGTCTTCCTGGTCGATGGCGGTTCGGCTCCGTTCAGCGATCAGCACCTGCCGCGCCTGATGCCGTTCGAGGGTTCGGGGCTGAACTGGAGCGGCAAGGGCTTTCTCTGGCGCTCGGCCAGCGACGTCGCCAACGGCATTTCGAAGGCTGCCGCGGCAAGGGCGCGCGATCTCGCCGATGACGAGTACCGGCGGCTGCTCTATGTCGGCATGACCCGGGCCGAGGACAGGCTGATCGTCTGCGGTTATCACGGCAAGCGCGCGCCGAACACCGGCACCTGGCATTCGCTCGTCAGCCGTGCCCTGGTCGGGGCGCCGGAGAGTGCCGAGTATCCGCATCCGGCCGGCGGCGGCGTCTCAGTGCATCGCTTCCAGGTGACCGGATTGCCGCCGTTTGCACCGGTCGCCGAGAGCGAAGCCAGGCAGACGCGGGACTTCGGGCCGCCGCCCGAAATCTTGTTCAAGCCGCTGCCGCCATACGAGGACCTGCCGCGCCCGCTGTCGCCATCCGGAGCCTCCGCCCTGATCGACGAGGGCAAGGAAAGCGTCATCGACACCGGCTCGCCAGTGCTGGACGGCGACGCCGAACCCGGCTTCGCCGTCATGCGAGGCCTGGCGCTGCACAAACTGCTGCAGATGCTGCCCGGCGTGGCGCAAGACGAACGCCAGGGCGCAGCCGAACGTTATCTCGCCCGCGCCGGCGCGCAATGGCCGGCCGGCGAGTGCGAAAAGGCGGTCGCCTCGGTGATGGCGATCCTTGCCGATCCGCGTTTCGCGCCGCTTTTCGGACCCTCTTCGCGCGCCGAAGTGGCGGTCATGGGCAGCCTCGACGTCAAGGGCACGAAACGCTCGATTTCCGGCAAGATCGACAGGGTGGCGGTGACGCCGGACCGCGTATCCATCATCGACTACAAGACCAATCGGCCGGCGCCCGCCTCGCTGGGCGAGGTTCCGCCCGCCTATCTGCTGCAGCTCGCGCTCTATCGCGCCTTGCTGCGGCCGCTCTATCCCGGCCGCGAAGTCACGGCGGCCTTGCTGTTCACGGAGGCGCCGCGGCTGATCGAACTGCCGGCTCGGGCCATGGATGACGCTCTTGCCCGACTCACGCGAGCGTGACACAAGAACTGCTTGAAGAAGGGCGCGGCAACCACCACATTTGGTGCGAGGAAAAATTTCGAAAGGATTTCCGCATGGCTACCGTCAAGGTCGACAAGAACAATTTCCAGACCGCTGTGCTCGACGCCAAGGAGCCGGTCGTGGTGGATTTCTGGGCGGAATGGTGCGGTCCCTGCAAGATGATCGCGCCGGCGCTGGAAGACATCGCCAATGAGCTCGGCAGCAAGGTGAAGATCGCCAAGCTCAACATCGACGAGAATCCCGAACTGGCAGCGGAATTCGGCGTGCGCTCGATCCCGACGCTGATGATCTTCAAGGGCGGCGAAAGAGCCGATGTGAAGGTTGGCGCCGCGCCCAAGACCGCGCTGTCGCACTGGATCAACGGTAATCTCGCCTGATCAATCCGAAATTCCTGACATCAAGCCCGGCCGATCGCGCCGGGCTTTTTGTTGGCGTCATTGGTCGCCCGCTCTGGCCCTGACGTCCGGGGCCTCCATGTCTTCTGCTGGCAGCAGATGCAGGGAGAGGAAAAATGACCGGATCCGCCAAGGCCACCGTCTTCATCGACAATGAGCGCGTCATCGTCACGGAATACCGCTTTCAGCCGGGCGACAACACCGGCTGGCACCGCCATGGCCACGACTATGTTGTCGTGCCGCTGATGGACGGCAAGGTAAAGCTTCTGACCAAGGACGGCGAATCCTTCGCCGAAATGAAGAAAGGCGCGCCCTATTTCCGCAGGGAAGGCGTCGAGCACGACGTCATCAGCGCCAATGAGGGCGAATATGCCTTCATTGAGATCGAGCTGAAATAGCGGCGTTCGCCTCGAATACCGCAGCGGAAACCGGTATATATGTCTTCCAACAACGGAGTTTGAGATGGCCGAACCTCAGCTCTCGGTCCGTAGCGCAAAAGCACGCGACCTGGCTCATAGACTTGCTCGTCGCGAAAATCGCTCGATAGCAGATGTCGTCAAGCGAGCGCTTGAATCGTACGAGATCCGTGAGGCGGGACGCGAGCCCGCCACCACCTTCTACGCCCGCCTCACGGCCAGTTGTGGCGTCGATATCGATCTGAAGGAAATCATCCGCGACGGCCGCCTGGTTCATGCTGGACCCGAGCTTTGATTTTCGTCGACACCGATGTGATTTCGGAGACACTCAAGAAGGCACCGGACGAAGCCGTTCTCGCCTGGCTTGTCCGCAACGATGCTGAATTGGCCCACGGTGACGATTGCTGAAGTCGCTTTCGGCATTCACAAAATCCGACCTGATGAGCGTGCGGATCGCCTGGAGCAGGGGCTTTCTCAATGGCGCCGTCGCTTCGCCGACCGGATTTTTGGGCTGACGGAAGAGGCTGCGCTGGCTTACGGGGAGATTATGGGAACCGCCAGCCGCCTGGGCCGTGGAATGTCGGCTCCCGATGGCATGATCGCCGCGATCGTGCGTGTAAATGGTGGTCGGCTGGCGACGCGCAACCTCAATGATTTTGGCGCGGCCAACCTCGACCTGATCTCACCGTGGGATTTCTAGCGTTGAAACGGATTCACGCGAAGCGTCTTTGATACGTTGTGCCATGACGTTTTCCCAAGCCGAGATCGTTTTCCGGCGGCGGGTAGGATAGATTTCCGATTATCGCCACGTCACGTCGGCGGCGTGCCGTTCTCCGCCAACACCGCGCCAGCCAGATAGAGCGAGCCGCCGATCAGGATTCGCGGCGGCGGGCCGTCCCAGGTGTCGCGCAGCAACATCAGCGCGCTGGCGACGGAACTCACCGGCTCGGCCGTAAGCCCGGCCTCCGTGGCGCGGGCCGCCAGTTCGTCGTTCGGCACGCTGGCGTCGCTCAGGCTCACCGGCACCGTATAGACGTGCCGGGCGAGGCCATTGAAGGCGCGGAAATAGCCGCTCTGGTCCTTGGTGTTGATCATGCCGGAGATGAGAAAAAGCGGCCTGGGGTTCTTCTCTTCCTGTTCGGCCAGCGCCTCGGCGACGACCACGCCGGCGCCCGGATTGTGGCCGCCGTCGAGCCAGATGTCGGCGCCCTTGGGCGCCAGTTCCGTCAGCCTGCCTTGCGACAGCTTCTGCATCCGCCCCGGCCAGGCGACAGTGGTCATCGCCTTCTCGGCGGCACGGTGGCTGATCTCGAAGCCGGCTGCCTTGACGGCGGCGATCGCGGCGGCCGCGTTGGCGAACTGGTGGCGCCCGGGCAGCCGCGGCGGAGGCAGATCCATCAAGCCATCATCGTCTTGATAGACCATGCGGCCGTTCTCCTCGAAGGCGAGGAAATCCTGTCCATAGATCAGGGTCGGGCAGCCGAGCCGCTCGGCGGTTTCGATCAGCACCTGCTGCGCCGCCTCGGTTTCCTGCGCCCCGATGACCACCGGGCAGCCGCGCTTGATGATGCCGGCCTTCTCGGCCGCGATCAGTTCGACGCGGTCGCCGAGATAGGCTTCGTGGTCCATCGACACCGGCATGATCACCGAGACAGCCGGCCTGGCGATGACATTGGTGGCGTCGAAGCGGCCGCCGAGACCGACCTCGACGATGGCGGCATCGGCCGGATGCTCCGAAAACAGGATGAAGGTGACGGCGGTGAGGATCTCGAAAACGGTGATCTTCTCGCCGCCATTGGCCTTGGCGACGCGGGCGATGGCCTCGGCGAAGATATCGTCCTCGACCAACCTGCCGCCGCCATCGGCCGCCAGCCGGTAGCGCTCGTGCCAGCTGACCAGATGCGGCGAGGTGTGCACGTGCACGAGCCGGCCGGACGCTTCCAGAAGCGCCCGCGAGAAGGCGGCGCAGGAGCCCTTGCCGTTGGTACCGGCGATGTGGATCACCGGCGGCAGCAAGTCCTGAGGATTGCCCAGCCGCTCCAGCAGCCGTGAAATGCGGTCGAGCGAAAGGTCGAAGCCTTTCGGGTGAAGCGCCATCAGCGCTTCGATTTCACGGTCGGCGGCAAGCGTGGTCATGTAAGAGTCCTAAGCGCGCGATGGATCGCGCGCAATCGCGGTTCGCGGCAAAGAGTGTCGCGTCAGGCCTGCGGCCGTGCTTCCGTCGCGACCACCGCCGGCGGCAGGATTTCCGGCTCCAGGGGCTTGTGCTCTTCCGGCATCTTGAGCAGCATCTTCAAGAGCCGCGCGATGGTCCGGCGCATCTCCAGTCGCGACACCACCATGTCGACCATGCCGTGCTCCATCAGATATTCGGAGCGCTGGAAGCCGTCCGGCAGTTTTTCCCGGATGGTCTGCTCGATGACACGCGGTCCGGCGAAGCCGATCAGTGCGCCGGGCTCGGCTATATGCACGTCGCCCAGCATGGCGTAGGAGGCAGTGACGCCGCCGGTCGTCGGATTGGTCAGCACGACGATGTAGGGAAGGCCGGCTTCCTTCAGCCGGTCGACGCCGACCGTGGTGCGCGGCAATTGCATCAGCGACAGGATGCCTTCCTGCATGCGCGCGCCGCCGGAAGCGGCAAACAGGATCAGCGGCCGCTTGCGCTGCACGGCCACCTCGAAGGCATGAACGATGGCGTCGCCCGCGGCCATGCCGAGCGAACCGCCCATGAAGGCAAAATCCTGAACCGTCACCACCACCGGCAGGCCTTCTACGGTGCCCAGCGCGTTGACGATGGCATCTTCCAGGCCGGTCTTGGCCTTGGCGTCCTTCAACCGGTCGGTGTAGCGCTTCTCGTCGCGGAATTTCAGCGGGTCCAGCATGACCTTGGGATTTTCGAGCTGTTCGTACTTGCCGTCGTCGAGGAAGTATTTCAGCCGCTCCTTGGCCGAGATCTTCATGTGATGGCCCGAAGACGGGATGACGAACTGGTTGGATTCCAGATCCTTGTGGAACACCATCTCCCCGGTCTCGGGATCCTTGATCCACAGGTTCTCGGGCATGTCGGTGCGCCGGCCGAGCATCGAATTGATCTTCGGGCGAACGTAGTTGGTGATCCAGTTCATCGCTTCGGCTCCTGTCCTGACGAAGAGTTAGAGCAATTCCAGGAAAAGTGTGAACCGGTTTTCCGTCCGGAATTGCGATAAAACAAAAAGATAGAGCGGTTCGGCGTTTCCGTGAAACGGCAAACCGATCCAGCGCATGCCGCCCGGGATGGCGACGTGCACAAGATCTGAGGTAGGAAAACTATTCGGCGGCAGCAAGGCGGGCCGAGCGCACGCCCTGCGCGAGGCCGCTGACAAGCGTGGCGACGGCCTCGGCCGGGTCGGCGGTCTTTTCACCCTTCGGCCCCAGCACATTGGCGACCGCATTGACGATCGCGGTGCCGACGACGACACCGTCGGCATTGGCGCCGATGACGCGCGCCTGTTCGGCGGTCTTGACGCCGAAGCCGACGCAGACCGGCAGATCGGTATGGCCCTTGATGCGCTTGACCGCCGCAGCCACCTTGCCGGTGTCGGCCAGCGCGGAACCGGTGATGCCGGTCATCGACACGTAATAGACGAAGCCGGACGTGTTCTGCAGCACCTTGGGCAGGCGCTTGTCGTCGGTGGTCGGTGTCGCCAGCCGGATGAAGTTAATGCCGGCTTTCAGCGCCGGGATGCACAGTTCCTCGTCCATCTCAGGCGGCAGGTCGACGACGATCAGCCCGTCTATGCCGCTGGCCAGTGCGTCCTTGAGAAAGCGGTCGACGCCGTAGATGTAGATGGGATTGTAGTAGCCCATCAAAACGATCGGCGTCTCATTGTCGCCGGTGCGGAAGTCAGCCGCCATCTTGAGCGTCTTGACCAGCGTCTGGCCGCCTCTAAGCGCCCGCAAGCCCGCGGCCTGGATCGCCGGGCCATCGGCCATCGGATCGGAGAACGGCATGCCGAGTTCGATGATGTCCGCGCCGGCCATTGGCAGCGCCTTCATGATCGACAGCGAGGTCTGATAGTCCGGGTCGCCGCCCATGAAATAGGTGACGAGCGCCGGGCGGCCTTCGTTCTTGAGCTTTGCCATGCGGCGATCGATGCGGGTCACCATGATCAGATCTCCATGCCCAGCATCGAAGCCACCGTATGCACGTCCTTGTCGCCGCGGCCGGACAGGTTGACGATGACGATCTGGTCCTTGTCCATGGCGGGCACGATCTTCACCGCATGTGCGATGGCGTGCGCCGATTCGAGCGCCGGGATGATGCCTTCGACGCGTGTGGTCAGCTTGAAGGCCTCCAGCGCCTCGTCGTCGAGGATCGGCACATATTCGACGCGGCCAGAGTCGCGCAGCCAGGAATGCTCCGGGCCGACGCCGGGGTAATCGAGGCCGGCCGAGATCGAATGGCCGTCCATGATCTGGCCGTCGGCATTTTGCAGGAGATAGGTGCGGTTGCCATGCAGCACCCCCGGCGCGCCGGCGTTCATCGAGGCGCAGTGCTCGACGCCGTCGAGGCCACGCCCGCCAGCCTCGATGCCGATGATGCGGACATCCTTGTCGTCGAGGAACGGATGGAACAGGCCGATGGCATTGGAGCCGCCGCCGACGGCGGCGATGATGGTGTCGGGCAACCGGCCTTCCTGCTCGAGGATCTGAGCGCGCGCCTCCGAACCGATCACCGACTGGAAGTCGCGCACCAGCTCCGGATAGGGGTGCGGGCCGGCGGCGGTGCCGATCAGGTAATAAGTGTCCTCGACATTGGTCACCCAGTCGCGCAGCGCCTCGTTCATGGCGTCCTTCAGCGTGCCGTGGCCAGCGGTCACCGGCCGCACTTCGGCGCCGAGCAGTTTCATGCGGAAGACATTGGGGCTTTGGCGGGCAACGTCCGTGGCACCCATGTAGACGACGCAGGGAAAGCCGAAACGGGCCGCGACGGTGGCCGACGCCACGCCGTGCTGGCCGGCCCCGGTCTCGGCGATGATGCGCGTCTTGCCCATGCGCTTGGCCAGCAGGATCTGGCCGAGGCAATTGTTGATCTTGTGCGAACCGGTATGGTTCAGGTCCTCGCGCTTGAAATAAACCTTTGCGCCGCCCCCGATGCCCTTCGCCAAGGAAACCTCACGAAGATGCCTGGTCAGTCCTTCGGCGAAATAAAGCTTCGACGGCCGCCCCGCATAATGGGTCGAAAGATCGGTGAGCTCGGCCCTGAAATCCGGATCGTTCTTGACCTCGTTCCAGTGCCGTTCGAGGTCGAGGATCAGCGGCATCAGCGTTTCGGCCACGAAACGACCGCCGAAAATGCCAAACATGCCCTGTTCGTCGGGTCCGGTGCGGAAGGAATTGGGTGTCGCCGGCTTGTTCATCGCCGATCTCCTGGCATCTCGATTTTCTTGAGCATGTCCTGTCGAAAACCGGTTTCCACTTTTCCGGGACATGCTCGGGTTTGAGGCGGTCAGGCGGCGCGGTCGTCTCGCACTGCCTTGACGGCCCGGAAAAACTGCTCGATCAGCGCCGGATCCTTGACGCCCGGCGCGCTTTCCACGCCTGAGGAAATATCTATTCCGGGCGGGCTGGCAAGCCGAAGGGCATCGCCGATATTGGCGGCGTTGAGCCCACCGGAAAGCATGTAATCGAGCCCGGCGTCAAGGCCGGTCAGGATGCGCCAGTCGAACGCAACGCCATTGCCGCCCGGCAACTCGGAGCCCTTCGGCGGCTTGGCGTCGAACAGGAACCGGTCCGCGACCCCGACGAACGGTTTGATGCGCTCGAGATCGGCGGCTTCGCTGAGCGGCAGCGCCTTCATGACCGGCAGGTCATAGCGGGCTTTCAGTTCGGCCACCCGTTCGGGCGTTTCCGAGCCGTGCAGCTGCAGCATGTCCGGGCGCATGCTGTCGATGATGTCGTCCAGGAAAGTGTCGTTGGCGTCGACGGTAACGGCAACCGCCAAAGCCTTGCCGCGCGCCGCTTCGCGCAACCGCCCGGCTGCAGCCGGTTCGATGTAACGCGGGCTCTTGGCAAAGAAAATGAAGCCGACATGGCTGGCGCCGCCGGCCAGCGCCGCGGCCATTGCCTGGTCGGTCTTCAAGCCGCAGATTTTGACGTCGAGTGCCATGGCGCGGGAATTGACATGAAATCGAGGCAGAGTCGAGAAAAAGCATGTTGTTTGCCGGCAGGGCCAAAGGCGCTACCTATCATGGGAAAGCATGCAAGGCGGGAGAACATCATGACTGACAGAACCGTTGCCGAACTCAGGCAGAAGATCGCGCAAGCGCGCGAGGTGATCGCGCATTTGATGGACAAGGCCGCCTTCAACGGCGCCGAGGCGCATCGGGCGCTCGATTATTTCGACACCGACGCCTTCGATCGGAATTTTTTACCGTGGCCGCATCATAGCGAAGAGGGGCTGCGGCCTGAAGAGCTGAACGCCGCGAATGACGATTGAGTTCGTGCGGCCAGTAAGAACGTAAACGCTGGCGCGACAGGAGGTGTGAAGGATCACCACGCAACAGCTATCCTCAGGCACCGTACGACGCTTCATTGCGCTACTCGAAAACGATCGCCTGCAAGGCCCCGCCATTGCGCTTCAGCCAGTCCTTGCAGCGGTCGGTGTCGGGGCAGAGCTTTTCGCACAATTTCCAGAATTTCGGGCCGTGGTTCATCTCTTTCAGATGCGCTACTTCATGCGCGACGAGGTAGTTGATGACGGGCGGCGGCGCCATCATGATGCGCCAGGAAAAGGACAAATTGCCTTCGGAGGTGCACGAGCCCCAGCGGCTGGACGTATCCTTGTAGCGGATCGCCTTGGCGCGCTTGCCAAGCGCTTCGGTGTGCCTGGCCACCAGCTTCTCGATCTCCTTCTTGGCCTCGCGCTTCAAAAAATCGGCGATGCGGCGCGGCAGGTGGATGCGCTCGCCATGCACGATCAGCAGCGGGCCGCGTTCGTCGCGCGACACGGTGACGGTGCCGCGCCTTGACGGCTCATGCACGATGCGGTGCGGCACGCCGCGGATTGGTATCTTGATGCCTGGCCGTACCTGCGGCCGTGTCGGCACCTTGGCCAGCCGCTGCTCCAGCCAGTCCTGATGACGATCGAGGAACCGCTCCACCTCGCCGCGGTGCAGGCCCGGCGGCACGGTGATACGCAGGCCCTGGCCGCTGGAATCGATGCGCAGCGTCAGACGCCGCGCCCTGGCGCTCTCGACGATCTTGAGCGGCAGCGTGCGGCCGGCAACGCAGTATTCTCTCTCCACGACAGGCGTGGGCTTGGGCTTCGTCAGATTGCGGAAGAATCCGAGGGTCATGGCCGGACGATACGCGATTCGAGAAAAACGAATAGAACAAAAAAGAAACGGCGCCGCTCGCGCGACGCCGTTTTTTCACGATCGGGCCTGTCGCTCAGCCTCAGTCGTCAAGCAGGTTCGAGCCTTTGCCACGCTTGGTGGGGGTCGTGCCTGTGCTCGGGTCGCTCTTTGCCGGAGCGGTCGACTTGTTGCGGTTCGCCATGAAGCGATCGAACTCGTCCTGGTCCTTGGCGCGACGCAATTCGCGGGCGTAGTCGTCGAACTCGGTCAACATGTCGTCGAGCTTGCGGCGTTCCTCGGCCAGGCGTTCAAGCTCCTTTTCGCGCCAGTCGTCAAACGCGACGTTGCCGGTCCGGGCGGAGCCGTGGCCCCAGCGCGCGGCTTTGTCGGAACCGCGGCGGCAGCCGGCGAAGATGCCGTCGGTCGCGCGGTTGACATCACGCTTGAAGCCCTCGAGCCGGTCGCCCCAGATGATGTAGGCGAGCATGGCGAAGCCGAGCGGCCAGAACACCATGAAGCCGATCACCATCAACGCGATGGTTGCCGGCGTCCAGGCCGGGCGGATCAATGCAGATGTGTTCATTTTCTCCCATTCCTTCGGTTGGAGACAGCCAGGACCGGCTGCGTGGAATCGAAATGGGAAGGCAAAAACGGCGATTCAAGACAATGTCGGCTAAAACCGGACAAGCTGCTGAAATGATTATCGCTTTTTGAGCATATCGAGGAAAAGCACGACCAGCCCGGCAATCAGTCCCCAGAATGCGGCGCCGACGCCGAACAAGGTCAGCCCGGAGGCGGTGACGACAAAAGTGACGGTGGCGGCCATGCGCTCGCTTTCGTCCTTGAGCGCGATCGCCAGCGCGTTGGCCAGCGAGGCCATCAGCGCAAGACCCGCAACCAGCACGATCAGGCTCTGCGGCAGGACGGCGAAGATCGCCACCAGGGAGGCGCCGAAAATCGCGAAGATCAGATAGGCAAGGGCATAGAACGGCCCTGTCTTCCAGCGCTCCGTTGGGTCTGGATGAACGTCGGGTCCGGTGCAGATAGCCGCCGAAATTGCCGCCAGATTGGTGGTCGAGCCGCCGAACGGCGCCGAAAGTAGCGAAAACAGGCCGGTGATGCCGATCAGCGGACCGGGTTCCGGATGGTAGCCGGCGGCACGCAGCACGGCGAGGCCCGACAGGTTCTGCGAAGCCATGGTGACCAGGTAGAGCGGTACTGCCAGGCCGATTATCGCCTTGGCGGTGAACACAGGCGCAATCACAGTGAGCGTCGATAGTTCAGGAGTGGGCAAACCGCCGACGCGGCCGGTGAGAAACGCGGCGAGACCGCCGCCGACCAGCACTGCCAGCACCGACAGCGCCGGATTGAACAGGCGGATGACGAAGAAGGCGGCGATCAACGGCAGGATCAGCCAGGGATCGGCGGGAACAGTTTTGACCGCATTGAGCGCGAAGGTGACGACAATGCCGGCCAGCATTCCTGAAGCGACCGAGGGCGGTATCCCCGAGATCAGTTTCGTCAGCGGCCGGAACAGCCCGGTGGCGACCAAAAGAATGCCGGTAACGATGAAGGCGGCGACGGCCTCGCCGATCGAAAAACCACTCGACGCCGCCATCAGCGCCAGGCCCGGCGTCGACCAGGCGGTGATGACTGGCATTTTCGTTCGCCAGGACAGCCACAGGCTTTCGACCGCCATGGCCAGGCAGATCGTGGTCACCCAACTCGCCGTCTGGATTTGCGTCGCGCCAACCGCGTGGGCGGCGGCAATGACAATGGCCAGCGTGCCGCCGAAACCGACGATGGCCGCGACAAAGGCTGAGATCGGGATGGAAAGGCGCATCGTCACTTGCCCCGCGCAGCCATGTCGCCGACCGCCCGCACCAGCATGTCGAGATCCTGCGGCCGCGACAGCCGGTGGTCGCCGTCCGGGATCAGCGACAGCGTGACATCGTCGGCCGGCAGCAGGCTGACCAGCTTCAGCGCATGGCTCGACGGCACGTCCCGATCGGCCAGGCCCTGCAAGACGTGTACGGGGCAGTGCGTGTCGAGCGGGCCTGTCATGACCAGGTTGTCGCGCCCATCCTCGATCAGCGCGCGCGTGTAGATGTAGGGCTCGGTGGAATAGTCCGACGGCTCCTCGAAGAAGCCTTTTTTGGCAAGGTCGCGCTTCTGCGCTTTGGTCAGCACCGGTTCGACCAGTTCTGCGGTAAAATCCGGCGCCGGTGCTAGAAGCACCAGACCGACGACGCTTGCGTCGCCTGCCTTGCGCAATTCCTGCACCATGCGCAGGGCGATCCAGGCGCCCATCGACGAGCCGACCAGGATCTGGCTGCCGCTGGTGAAATGCCGGAACACGGCCAGGCTTTGCGAAAGCCATTTTGAGATCGTGCCGTCGGCAAAGGCGCCGCCGGATTCGCCGTGTCCGGAATAGTCATGACGCAGGAAGGCGCGGCCGTCTTTTGCCGCCCAGTCCGAAAGCGCTTCAGCCTTCGTGCCCAGCATGTCCGACTTGTAGCCGCCGAGCCAGACGACGCCAGGCGTCGCGCCCGCAATATGGCGCACCGCGATGCTCGATCCGTCGACATCCAGAAAGACAGGGGCAGTCATGGCTTTTTCCTCACGCCGACTTTCGGCGCAGGGTCTTGTGACACAGCCAGTGGTGTGGCGAAAAGTGCTCGCCATCTTTCTTTGTTTGCCGCAGGCAGCGATCAGGTGATTTTCTGTCAATGCTGTGCTATTGACTCCGCCCGCGCGCTCACCACATTGGCGCGTCCACATATCAACACCTGCAAATCCAGAACGAAACGGCCAAGGAGACCACGACCATTCGCAGACCTTTCAAAGCAGCGGCGCCGACCAAGGATGGGCCGCGCTCCAATCGTGACATCCGGGTTCCCCGGGTCCAGCTTATCGACGCCGAAGGCCAGAACCGTGGCGATGTTTCCATCAACGACGCATTGCTGCTCGCCGAAGAGGCAGGGCTCGATCTCGTCGAGATATCGCCCAACGCGCAGCCGCCCGTCGTAAAAATCCTCGATCTCGGCAAGTTGAAATACGCCAACCAGAAGAAGGCGGCCGAGGCGCGCAAGAACCAGAAGGTCATCGAGATCAAGGAGATCAAGATGCGCCCGAACATCGACAGCCACGACTACGAGACCAAGATGAAGGCGGTGCGCCGCTTCTTCGAGGAAGGCGACAAGGTCAAGCTGACATTGCGCTTCCGTGGCCGCGAGATGGCGCATATGGAGCTCGGCATGCAGCTTCTGAACAAGGTGCGTGAGGAAGTGGCTACCATCGCCAAGGTGGAAGCGGAGCCGAAGCTCGAAGGCCGCCAGATGATGATGGTGCTGGCGCCGCGCTAGATCACGATAAGGTTAGCGCGACCGACGCGCTCCAATTCCGCCTGAATTGTGCTACAGGGCGTCCCGGCGATCGGCGGGACGCCCATTTCTCGGCCATAGCTGCGGTCGCCGGCTAAGTTCTCGACGATCGGATTCCTCCCTTGGACAAAAAACTCAAATACGGGCTGGGTAGCTACCAGCGCACGCGCAGGCTGGTGCTTGCCGTGCTTGTGGTGGTGCTGTTCGCAGCCCTGCTGTTCGGGCAATCGAGCTTTCCGCCTGATACGGCGATGCATGAAACGATCGAGATGTTCGGCGTGCTGCTGATTTTCCTAGGTATCTGCGGTCGCCTTTGGTCGACGCTCTACATAGGTGGGCGCAAATCTTCCGAAGTTGTGACGGGCGGGCCTTATTCGATCACCCGCAACCCGCTCTATGTGTTCTCGACTGTGGCCGCGGCCGGCGTCGGCGCGCAGATCGGCTCGTTCTCCGGCATCATTCTGTTCGCTGTCCTGTGTGCGGGCGCCTTCCATATCGTCATCCTGCGCGAGGAGAAATTCCTTAAGGAAACGCTCGGCGAGCCCTATCAGGCCTATCTGGCAAGAGTGCCGCGATTCTTTCCGAAGCTTTCCCTCTACCAGGAAGGCGACACCGGCAGCTTCAAGCCGCGCCTGCTGTTGACCACGCTTCTCGACGGCCTGGTGTTCCTCATCGCGCTGCCGGCCTTCGAACTGATCGACGGCGCCCAGCAGTCGGGTATGCTGCCGGTGTTGTTTACGCTCCCTTGAAGAAGGACCGGGCGCCGCATCCCGGCGTTCGGGGAAACGCGCGGCGCGGTGGGTGTTGCACAGTCGCCTGCTTTGACGTATAGGACCGCCGTTCCAAGAAAACCGCCCGGCAGGGCATGCCGTGGCGGTTTCATTTGCTTTTCGGGCTTTGGTCGGCCCGAAGCGAACAAGAAGCGCGATGGTGCGCCACAATACGGAGTAGCAAAATGCCCAAGATGAAGACCAAATCGGCCGCCAAAAAGCGGTTCAAGATCACCGGTACGGGTAAAGTCCTGTCGGCTGCGGCCGGCAAGCGTCACGGCATGATCAAGCGTTCCAACAAGTTCATTCGAAATGCCCGCGGCACGATGGTTCTGGCTGAACCGGACGGCAAGAAGGTCATCAAGAATTTTCTGCCGAACGGCCTCTGAGCATTCGGCCGAACACGAATTTGTTTTACGCAATTCCGAACGGAAAACCGCAAGGCACTTTTCCTGGAATTGCTTTTAAGGAGATCATGACATGGCACGCGTAAAAAGAGGCGTCACCTCGCACGCCAAGCACAAGAAGGTCCTGAAAGCCGCGAAAGGCTTCTACGGCCGCCGCAAGAACACCATCCGCATCGCCAAGCAGGCGGTGGAAAAGTCGCTGCAATACGCCTATCGCGACCGCAAGAACCGCAAGCGCTCGTTCCGCGCGCTGTGGATCCAGCGCATCAACGCCGCGACGCACGAGCACGGCCTGACCTATGGCCGTTTCATCGACGGCCTCAACAAGGCTGGCATCGAGATCGATCGCAAGATCCTGTCGGATATGGCCATCCACGAGCCGCAGGCTTTCGCCGCGCTCGTGGCCAAGGCCAAGGTTGCTCTTGAGTACCTCAAGAACACCACCCCGAATGCTTTTGAAAGCGCTGTCGCCTAAGACCAGCGCTTCCCAAGCATTCGAAATTCTGATTTGGGGAACCCGCGCTGGCACGGCTGGCGCGGGTTTTTCTTATGCCTGATGTAACCAAATTGGTGACACGCCCGGTGATGGTGGGTTGCCCGATCGAGAGAGTTTCGCCGTGAACGCCACCGCTGGAAATCTTGAAAGCCTGGAAGCTTCGCTGCTCGCCGACATAGCGTCGGCTGCTGACGAGGCCGCGATAGAAGCCGTGCGCGTGGCAGCCCTTGGCAAGAAGGGGTCGATCTCGGAAATGCTGAAGACGCTCGGCTCGATGAGCGCTGAGGAGCGCCAGGTCAAAGGCCCCGCCATCAACGGCCTCAAGAACCGCGTCACCGATGCGCTCACCGCGCGCAAGGCGGAACTCAGGGATGTTGCCATCACTGCCCGCCTCGCCGCGGAGAAGGTCGACGTGACGCTGCCGGTGCGGCAGTCGCCGGCCGAGCGCGGCCGCATTCATCCGATCAGCCAGGTCATCGACGAGATCGCGGCGATCTTCGGCGATCTCGGCTTCGCCATCGCCGAAGGGCCCGACATCGAGACCGACTATTACAATTTCACCGCGCTGAATTTCCCGGAAGGCCATCCGGCGCGCGAGATGCATGACACCTTCTTCTTCCAGCCGGACGAGAAGGGCGAGCGCAAGCTTCTGCGCACCCACACCTCGCCGGTGCAGATCCGCACCATGGAGAAGCAGAAGCCGCCGATCCGCATCGTCATTCCGGGCAAGACCTACCGGCAGGATTCCGACGCCACCCACTCGCCGATGTTCCATCAGGTCGAAGGGCTGGTGATCGACAAATCGGCCAACGTCGCCAACATGAAGTGGGTGCTGGAAGAGTTCTGCAAGGCCTTTTTCGAGGTGCCGTCGGTCAAGATGCGCTTCCGGCCGTCCTTCTTCCCGTTCACCGAGCCAAGCCTCGAGGTCGATATCCAGTGCGACCGCTCGCGGCCAGGCGAGGTGCGCTTCGGCGAAGGCTCGGACTGGATGGAGATCCTTGGCTGCGGCATGGTGCACCCCAACGTTCTGCGCGCTGGCGGGCTCGATCCCGATGAATATCAGGGCTTTGCCTGGGGCATGGGCATCGACCGCATCGCCATGCTGAAATACGGCATGCCGGACCTGCGCGCCTTCTTCGACGCCGATGTGCGCTGGCTGTCGCATTACGGCTTCCGGCCGCTCGACATGCCGACGCTGTTCGGAGGCCTGAGCGCATGACAGCGCCCCACGCCGGCGGCTGCCGCTGCGGCGCCGTGCGGTTCGAGGCGTCAGTCGAACCGCACCACGTCAGTTATTGTCATTGCGGCGATTGCCGGCGGGCGACCGGCGCGCCGGTGTCGGCCTTTGTCGGCTTCCCTGCCGGCCAGGTCGCGTTCACCGGCAAGGCGCTGAAGATGTTCGAGAACGGGCCGGTGACGCGCTCGTTCTGCGGCGTCTGCGGCTCACCCATCGCCTATGTCGACGAGCGGCTGGAGGACGACATCTATTTCATGCTCGGCGCCATGGACATTCCGGCCGATTTCAAGCCGACGCTGCATGCCTATCTCAGCGAGCAGCTTCCCTTCCTGCACATGTCCGACGACCTGCCGAGACATCTGAAAACAAGCGTCAAAAGACCAGACGGAACAGCATCATGAAATTCACCCTCTCCTGGCTCAAGGATCATCTCGAGACCGACGCCTCGCTCGGCGAGATCGTCGAGCGGCTGACCTCGATCGGCCTCGAGGTCGAGCATGTCGACGACAAGGCGAGCCTGAAGCCCTTCGTCATCGCCAGGGTGCTGACGGCGGTGCAGCATCCCGACGCCGACCGGCTGCGGGTGCTGACCGTCGACACCGGCGACGGCAAGCCGCCGGTGCAGGTCGTCTGTGGCGCACCCAATGCGCGGGCGGGCATGATCGGCGCCTTCGCCGCGCCCGGCACTTATGTGCCCGGCATCGATGTGACGCTGACGGTTGGCAAGATCAGGGGCGTCGAAAGCCACGGCATGATGTGTTCCGAGCGCGAGCTGGAACTTTCCGACGAGCACAACGGCATCATCGACCTGCCCGAAGATGCGCCGGTCGGCACCAGCTTCGCCGCTTACGCGCATCTCGACGATCCGGTCATCGAGATCAATCTGACGCCAAACCGGCCTGATGCCACCAGCGTTTACGGCATCGCCCGGGATCTCGCGGCGAGCGGTCTCGGCCGCCTCGTCGGCGGCGCGATCATGCCGCATGTCGGCAATGGAATGTGCCCCGTCAAGGTGACGATCGACGCGCCGGAACTCTGCCCCGGCTTCGCGCTCAATCTGGTCAGCGGCGTCAGGAACGGCCCGTCCCCGAAATGGCTCCAGCAGCGGCTGATCGCCATTGGGCTGAGGCCCATCAGCGCGCTGGTCGATATCACCAACTACGTCACCTTCGATCGTGGCAGGCCGCTGCATGTCTTCGATGCCGGCAAGGTCGCCGGCAATCTTGTCGTGCGTCGCGCCAGGGATGGCGAAAAGGTACTGGCGCTCGACGGCCGCGAATACACGTTGACGCCGGAGATGTGCGTCATCGCCGATGACAATGGCGTGGAATCGATCGCCGGCATCATGGGCGGCGAGCGTTCCGGCTGCGACGAGAACACGACCGACGTGCTGATCGAATCCGCACTCTGGGACCCGATCACCACGGCCCGCACCGGGCGCGCGCTCGGCATCATCACCGATGCCCGCTATCGTTTCGAGCGCGGGGTCGACCCCGAATTCATGGTGCCGGGCGTTGAGCTTGCGACCCGGCTGGTGCTTGATTTCTGCGGCGGCACGCCGACGGAAATCGAGGTGGCCGGCTATGCCGGCCATCAGCCCAAGATCGTCTCCTTCCCGCTGTCGGAAGTGAAGCGGCTGACCGGCATAGAAGTGCCGACGGCGGAAAGCCTCGATATTCTCACGCGCCTCGGCTTCAAGCCTGAGGGTTCGGGCGATGTCGTCGAAATCGCCGTGCCGTCCTGGCGTCCCGATGTCGACGGCAAGGCCGACCTGGTCGAGGAGGTGATGCGCATCCACGGCGTCGACAACATCGCTTCGCAGCCGCTCGGCGCGCATGACGCGGTCAACGGCAAGATCCTGACGACGCTGCAGATCCGCACCCGCGCGGCCAAGCGGGCGCTGGCCGTGCGCGGCATGATGGAGGCAGTCACCTGGTCGTTCATCCCCGCCAGGCACGCCGAACTATTCGGCGGCGGGCAGGCTTCGCTCAAGCTCGCCAACCCGATCGCCGCCGACATGTCCGACATGCGGCCCTCGCTGCTGCCCGGCCTGATCGCAGCCGCCCAGCGCAATGCCGACAAGGGCATTGGCGACGTGGCGTTGTTCGAGGTCTCCGGCACCTATGAGGGCGACGGCGCCGACCAGCAACGGCGCGTTGCCGCCGGCGTGCGGCGCGGCACCGCCAAGCTCGACGGTTCCGGCCGCAACTGGGCTGGCAATTCCGGTCCGGTCGGCGTGTTCGACGCCAAGGCTGATGCCATCGCCGCACTCGAAGCCTGCGGCGCGCCGGTCGAGCGGCTGCAGATCGAGGCCGGCGGCCCGTCCTGGTACCATCCTGGTCGTTCCGGAACGATCAAGCTCGGACCGAAGACGGTGCTCGGCACGTTCGGTGAATTTCATCCAAAAACGCTGGAAGGGCTCGACGTCTCCGGCCCGCTCTGCGGCTTCGAAGTGTATGTCGATGCCGTGCCCGAGCCCAAGGCAAAGCCGACGAAAACCAAGCCCAGGCTGGATCTCTCCGCCTTCCAGGCGGTGAAGCGCGACTTCGCCTTCGTCGTCGACAAGGCGGTCGAGGCCGGCACGCTGGTACGCGCGGCGCTCGCCGCGGACAAGAAGCTGGTCACCGGCGTCTCGGTCTTTGATGTTTTCGAAGGTGCGGCGCTCGGCGAGGGCAAGAAGTCCATCGCCATCGAAGTGTCGATCCAGCCGGTCGAGAAGACGCTGACCGACGAGGATTTCGAGGCGTTGGCCAGGCGCGTCGTCGAGAATGTCGGCAAGCAGACTGGAGGCGTGCTCAGGGCATAGCCTCTTTCCGGGATTGCGGGAGCACGGCGAATCGCCCTCCAAAGAGCGATGGACCATTTGCACTATTCCGGGCTCCCGTTCGAAGCACAACGCGCTGCGTTTCTCGACATCCTGCTGTCGGATGCGCTCGTGCGCCAGGCGCTGGTATGTGCCCGCACGCTCGATCTTCCGGACTGGCTGGTGGTCTCCGGCGTGCTCTATAACTCGGTCTGGAACCATCTGACGGGGAAGCCGTCGGGTTATGGCATCAAGGATGTCGACCTGTTCTATTTCGACGATAGCGACCTGTCCTACGAGGCCGAGGACGCCGTCATCCGCCGGGCGGCGAAGCATTTCCAGGGGCTGCCCGTCGAGGTGCGCAACCAAGCGCGGGTGCATTTGTGGTACCCGCAGAAGTTCGGGCGGCCCTGTCCGCGCTACACGAGTTCGAGCGAGTCGGTCCGGTTTTTTGCGTCGAAGACACATGCGGTCGGGGTGCGATACGACGCGGATTGTCAACTGGAACTGCTGGCGCCGTTCGGTCTCGACGACGTCTTCTCATTCCGCGTCACGCCGAACCGGGCGATGGACAATCAGCGGACGCATGAGGCGAAGGGCCAGCGGGCGCGGGAGAACTGGCCGGAGGTTACGGTCGTGCCATGGTAGGAAATGCGGGTGCGAGACACCCCCCTCTGGCCTGCCGGCCATCTCCCCCGCAAGGGGGGAGATCGGCTCTGATCCGCTTTCGCGAATTACAGACGGCATAAGGTAGACGAGACAGCGAAGCTGCCAATCTCCCCCCTTGCGGGGGAGATGTCCGGCAGGACAGAGGGGGGTGCCTCGCGCGGACATCCGTGATCTTCTGTATCGCGCATCGCCACCCCACCCCTGTCTTCGCTTCGCTGCGACAGCGAGCCGACCTCCGCACAGGGGGGAGGGTGAAAGCTCACCCATTCACCAGCGCCAGCAGCTCCTCTGTGTAGCGCTTGCCCATGACCTTATCAGGCGACAGTGCATCGCCGATGGTCTGTACCTCTGCGGCACTCAGCTCGATATCAGCCGCCGCCGTGTTCTGCTCGAGATGGCGGATTTTTCGGGCGCCCGGGATGGGGACAATGAAATCGCCCTGGTGCAGTACCCAGGCGAGCGCCAGCTGTGCCGAGGTCACTCCCTTTTCGGTCGCCAGTTTTTCCAGCGTGGCCACGACTTTGGCATTGGCTTCCATGGCGTCGGCCTGGAAGCGCGGCAAGGTGCGGCGCCAGTCGTCGTCATCAAGCGTCTCGGGCTTGGCGATCGTGCCGGTCAAGAGGCCACGGCCGAGCGGGCTATAGGGAACGAAACCGATGCCGAGTTCGCGGCAGACGGCGAACACCTCGTCTTCCGGGTCACGGCTCCACAGCGAATATTCGCTCTGGACCGCCGCGATCGGATGTACGGCATGTGCCCGGCGGATGGTGGCGACACTCGCTTCCGAAAGGCCGAGCGCGCGCACCTTGCCCTCGCGCACCAGCTCGGCCATGGCGCCGACCGTGTCCTCGATCGGCACGTTCGGGTCGACGCGGTGCTGGTAATAGAGATCGATCACGTCGGTGCCCAGCCGCTTCAGTGACGCCTCTGCGACGGCCTTGACGTGTTCGGGGCGGCTGTCGACGCCCGCCATGCGGTCGGTGCCGGTGCCTTCCTCCAGGATCTTGAAGCCGAACTTGGTTGCGATCGTCACCTGATCGCGCACCGGCTTCAGCGCCTTGCCGAGCAGGATCTCGTTCTCGTAGGGCCCGTAGACCTCTGCCGTGTCGAAGAAATTGACGCCGATCTCGACGGCGCGGCGCAAGGTGGCGATCGCCTCGGCTTCCGGCTGGCCCCCATAGCCAAAGCTCATGCCCATGCAGCCGAGGCCGACCGGGAAAACTTCCAGTTCAGTACCGAGTTTGCGGGTTTTCATCACGCGTCTCCTTGTTGCGATGCCCAGGAAATAGCGCCTTGCCTTATGTTCGATAATCGGCTCATCTGTGCACGGGGCGTTCTAGAAAATAGATCAATGAACCGAGCACATCTTTCACAGCTTGCGGTGCTGGCAACTGTTGCCCAATGCGGCAGCTTTCGCGGCGCGGCCAGGGAACTGGCGATCGCGCCGTCGGCGGTCAGCCATGCCGTGTCCAGCCTTGAGGCGCGGCTTGGCGTGCGGCTGTTGGCACGCAGCACCCGCAGCGTTGCCCCGACCGAAGAGGGCGCGCGGTTGCTGGAACGATTGCGGCCGGCGCTGTCGGAGATCGACCTGGCACTGGAGACGGCGGTCGAGGCGCGCGACCGGCCGGCCGGCAATTTGCGGCTCAGCGTGCCGCGCACGGCAGCCCATCTGGTGCTGACCCCGCGGCTCGGCGCCTTTGCCGCGGCTTACCCCGATATCGTGCTGGAGATCGTCATCGAGGACCGCTTCACCGACGTCGTGGAAGGCGGTTTCGACGCCGGCATGCGGCTTGGCGAAAGCCTGCAGCGCGACATGATCGCGCTGCGCATCGGGCCCGATATCCGCGGCGCCGTGGTCGGCTCGCCCTCCTATTTCGACACCATGCCGAGGCCTCGCCACCCGCGTGACCTGTCCGACCATCGCTGCATCCGCTTCCGCTTCTCCAGCGGCATCCTCTACCGCTGGGAATTCGCCAGGGATGGCGAGGAGATCGAGATTGCCGCGCAAGGACCATTGATCCTCGACGAAGACCATCTGATCGCCCAGGCGGCGGTCGACGGCGCGGGGCTTGCCTTCGTCTTCGAGGACTATGTCCGCGAGCCGCTCCGCGATGGCCGGCTGGTTCGCGTGCTGGAGGATTGGTGTCCGTCCTTCGAGGGTTTCTTCGTCTACTATCCGAGTCGCCGCCAGATGCGGCCTGCGCTCAGGGCCTTCATCGATTTCTTCAGGGTGAGCGGATAGGCTGCCCTCTCCCTTGTGGGAGGGTGGAAGAAAGCCGACGCGGCATTCGTTCGCCTTCCATGCGAGCTTCGATCATAAATACCCCGACCCGCTACGGCTGGGCGGCAATCCTGCTTCATTGGCTGATCGGCCTGGTCTTCATCGGCCAGTTCGCACTCGGTTTCGCGATGGTCCGCATCAGCAGCCAGCGCACGGCTTTCGAGCTCATCCAGCTGCACAAATCGCTGGGCTTCCTGCTGCTCGGCCTGATCATCCTGCGCGTCGCCTGGCGGCTCGGCAATGCCGCGCCGGCCTTGCCATCCTCGGTCGGATCCCTGGAGCGCCTGGCGGCGCCGCTCGCTCACCTGGCGCTCTATGCCTTCCAGATCGCTTTGCCTCTGTCCGGCTGGGCGCTGGTTTCGGTCTCGACGCTGGAAATTCCAAGCATGCCGTTCAACCTGTTCGTGATGCCCAACCTGCCGCTCGCGGAATCCGATGCCGCCGAGAGTTTTTGGGCGGCAGCCCACTGGTACCTTGCCTATGCCGGCGCAGCACTTGTGGCGCTGCATGTCACGGCGGCACTGCGCCATCATTTCCGACTGAGGGACAATGTGCTCACACGCATCGTCACGCCTTCCGCAGGCGGGGAATAGAACGGGCTTCGGCCTCGTTTGTAAGCGAGGCGCGAAGAGCGTTGCCTCCGAAGAAGGAAATAATCTCATGTATGCGCGACTCCTCGGATCGGCGGCCCTTGCCGCTTGCCTTGCCGTGCCTGTCTGGGCAGCAGTTGTCCTCGACGATGCCGCCGGCAGTTACACGATCAGCCAGGCTGACTCCTCGATCCGCTTCACCATCGGCAAGGCCGGCGGCGGCGGTTTCGATGGTGCGTTTGCCCACTTCAAAGGCACGATCCGCATCGACAATGACGACGTCAGCCGCTCGAAGGTCAACCTTACCATTTTTCCCGAAAGCGTCGGCACCGGCCAGGGCCGCATCGACGCTTTCCTGCGTTCAGACGCCGTGTTCGATGCGGCCAACAGCCCCGAAATCCAGTTCCGCTCGACCAGCGTGACCCGCACCGGCGATACGACGGCGCTTGTCACCGGCCGGCTGACGGCGCGCGGCAAGACGTTTGCGGAAAAGTTCACCGCCGAGCTCGATGGCCTGAAGTCCGGCACGATCGGGTTCCACGTCACCGGCAAGGTGCTGCGGTCGCGCTACGGAATGGATGTCGGCACGCCGATCTATTCCAACGTCGTGGGTTTCGACATGAGGCTGACGGGGAAGAGGGGTTGAGCCATCGCTCCCCGCTCCGTGGGGCGAGGAACTTGGCCCCCGCATTGGCTTTTGCCCCGATTTCAGGCAAACCTCCTCGCCTGTAATCGAGAGGAGAAGCCTGATGTTCCGATGGGGTGTGTTATCGACGGCCAAGATCGGTCGCGAGCAGCTTTTGCCTGCGATCGTGGAGGCGGAAAATGGCGTGCTGTCGGCAATCGCCAGCCGCGATCAGTCGAAGGCCCGTGCGCTGGCCGATCGCTTCGGCGCGCCGCATGCTTTCGGTTCCTATGAGGAGTTGCTCGCCTCGAACGAGGTCGACGGCGTCTATATCCCGCTGCCGACATCGCAGCATGTCGAATGGACGGCCAAGGCCATTCAGGCGGGAAAACATGTGCTGGTCGAAAAGCCGTTGGCGCTCGACGCCAAGGACATTCCGCCGCTGATCAAGCTGCGCGATGCCAGCAAGGTGTTGGTCTGCGAAGCCTTCATGGTCGTCTACCATCCGCAATGGATCAAGGTGCGCGACCTGATCGCCAGCGGCGTCATCGGCCGGCTGCGCCATGTGCAGGGCGCGTTCTCCTATTACAATGTCGATCCCAACAACATGCGCAACCAGCTCGACCTTGGCGGCGGCGCGCTGCCCGACATCGGCGTCTACCCGACCGTGTCGACGCGCTTTTCCACCGGCAAGGAGCCGCTGCGCGTGCAGGCGACGATCGAGCGCGACAAAAAATTCGGCACCGACATCTATTCCTCGATCCGCGCCGATTTCGGCGACTTCGAACTGTCCTTCTATCTCTCGACCCAGATGGCCGCGCGCCAGGTGATGGTGTTCCATGGCGAGAACGGGTTCATCGAGGTGTTTTCGCCGTTCAATGCCGGGCTCTACGATCACCACCGCGTCGAGCTGCACAATCAGAACCACACGGAGGCGCAGGTGTTCCGCTTTCCCGGCACGCAGCAGTACCGGCTCGAGGTCGAGACCTTCGCGCGGGCGGCCCAGGGCGGCAAGGAGCGCGTCTTCACGCTGGAGGAATCCGTGCTCAACCAAAAGGTCATCGATGCCATCTTCCGCGCCGGCGGCAAGGACGGCTGGGAGGCGGTCTGACCATCATTGATATAATTCCGGTTCGAGATTCATACGGTAGCCAGCTAACGGGAGGGGAAATTGGCTGACGACGCGGATGTCATCATCGTCGGCGCCGGCCTTGCCGGGCTGGTCGCCGCCGCCGAACTGGCCGAGGCCGGCAAGAAGATCGTCATCGTCGACCAGGAACCGGAGCAGTCGCTGGGCGGCCAGGCCTTCTGGTCGTTCGGCGGTCTGTTCCTCGTCGATTCGCCCGAGCAGCGGCGCATGCGCATCCGCGATTCGCACGAGCTGGCGCTCGAGGACTGGCTGGGCACCGCCGCTTTCGACCGGCCGGAGGATCACTGGCCGCGCAAATGGGCCGAGGCCTACGTCGGCTTCGCCGCCGGCGAGAAGCGCTCCTGGCTGCTGGAGCGCGGGATGAAATTCTTTCCCGTGGTCGGCTGGGCCGAGCGCGGCGGCGGCAATGCCATTGGCCATGGCAATTCCGTGCCGCGCTTCCACATCACCTGGGGCACCGGTCCCGGGGTGCTCGAGCCCTTCGTGCTGCGCGTGCGCGAGGCCGAGAAGAAGGAACTGATCCGCTTCAAGTTCCGTCACCGCGTCAACGAATTGATCCGCACCGGCACGAGGATCGACGGGGTGCGCGGCGACATCCTGCAACCAAGCACCGTCGAGCGCGGCCACAAGAGTTCGCGTGAGATATCAGGTGATTTCGAGGTTCATGCGCAGGCCGTGATCGTCGCCTCCGGCGGCATCGGCGGCAACCACCAGCTGGTCCGGGAAAACTGGCCGAAGCGTCTGGGCGCGGCGCCGAAGTGCATGATCACCGGCGTGCCCGACCATGTCGACGGCCGCATGCTGGCGATCACGGAACAGGCCGGCGGCAGCGTCATCAACCGCGACCGCATGTGGCACTATGTCGAGGGCATCAGGAACTGGGCGCCGATCTGGACCGATCATGCCATCCGCATCCTGCCCGGTCCGTCGTCGCTGTGGCTCGACGCCAGGGGCAAGCGCCTGCCGGTGCCGCTTTACCCCGGTTTCGACACGCTCGGCACGCTCAGCCACATCATGAGCACCGGCTTCGACTATTCCTGGTTCATCCTGACCAAAAAAATCATCCAGAAGGAGTTCGCGCTCTCGGGCTCCGAGCAGAACCCGGACCTGACCGGCAAGAGCTGGCGCCAGGTGCTCGGCCGCGCCACGTCGGGCATTCCGGGCCCGGTCAAGGCGTTCATGGAGAAGGGCGAGGATTTCATCATCGAGGCCGAACTGCCCGATCTGGTGGCGCGCATGAACAAGCTGGCCGGCGGCGAACCGCTGCTCGACGTCGCCCATGTCGAGCGCGAGATCCGCGCCCGCGACCGGCAACTCGACAATCCCTTCTCCAAGGACATGCAGGTCACCGCGCTGCGCGGAGCGCGGGCCTATCTCGGCGACCGGCTGATCCGCACGGCCAGGCCGCACAAGATGCTCGATCCCGCGAACGGCCCGCTGATCGCGGTTCGCCTCAACATCCTGACCCGCAAGACGCTGGGTGGCCTGCAGACCGATCTCGAAAGCCGCGTGCTGGGGAGCGATGGCGAGCCGGTTCAGGGCCTCTATGCGGTCGGCGAAGCCGCCGGTTTCGGCGGCGGCGGCGTGCATGGCTATGCGGCGCTCGAAGGCACGTTCCTGGGCGGCTGTATCTTCTCCGGCCGCAGCGCCGGCCGGGCGGCGGCTCGTTCGGTAGGCTGAGCGCCGAACGGCTTGGCAGTCGCTGGGTTGATCATCTTCTGTCGATTGTCATGCGAGGAGGCCCTCACCAGATCCACTCGCTTTTGCCGAGCGCCGACACCGCCTCGACGATGCGGGTAAAGCTGGCGCGGGCGCGGCCGACCGTGTGCCTCGCCCTGAGATAGCCGTGCACAAGCCCTTTTTCCTCGAACCAAGTGGCTCGCCCGCCGCCCGCCACGATGCGGTCGCGATAGGCCTCGCCGTCCGACGACAGCGGGTCGCACTCGGCGGTGATCAGCACGGTCGGCGGCAGGTTGGCGAAATCGGCGTCGGCCAGCGGCTGAAGCGTGATGTCGCCGGTCTGGTCCACGCCGCCGGTACGGATGTGCTTGTAGAATTCGAGGTCGCGCGTGGTCAGCATAGGCGCTTCGGCATGCTTCAGATAGGAGCCACGCGAACGGTCGCCGCCGAGCCCGGGATAGATCAGCACCTGCCCGATCGGTTTCTTCGCATGGCCGCGCGTCGCATGGCTGACCGCGGCGCAGAGATTGCCACCGGCGCTGTCGCCGCAGAGCAGGACGGGATGATCGCGGGTGGCTGCCGCCCACTCGAAGGCGTTCATCGCATCGTCAAACGCAGCCGGATGCAGATGCTCCGGCGCCAGCCGGTAGTCGACCGAGACGACGTCATAGCCGGTGCGGCCGCAAAGCTCGGCGCAAACGTCGTCATGGCTGTCGAGCCCGCCAAGGATGAACCCGCCGCCGTGGCAATAGAGCACCGTTGCCAATGCCTGCGGGGCGCTGCGATAGATGCGGATCGGGATATTGCACGCCTGTGCGGCAATAGCGGTGGTCTCCGCTGTCACCCCCTCGGGATAGCCGGCAAAGAACTCCCGGCACATGCGGTCGTAGATCTCGCGCTGCTCGGCAATCGTGTAGTCGATCGTATCCGGCGGGTAATAGGAATTGGTCCGCTCGATGAAGGCCCGGGTCTCGGCATCGATGAGTTTGCTGTAGTCGGTCATGGCCGCGCCGACTGTGAACGGCGAGCCCAGGCACCCCCCTCTGTCCTGCCGGACATCTCCCCCGCAAGGGGGGAGATTGGCAGTTCAATCGGTATCGCCCTTCTTGCAGCGTTGACGATTAGCGAAAGCGGAAATGACATCCAATCTCCCCCCTTGCGGGGGAGATGGCCGGCAGGCCAGAGGGGGGTGCCTCGCGCTGTCATTTCCGCAGAGTCACTTCCCCTTCCAAACCGGGTCGCGCTTCTCCGCAAAAGCCCGGAACCCTTCCATATTGTCCTCGGAACCGTACAGCGCATCGACCGTCGGCAACTGCCGGCGCGTCACCCTGTTCATCGCGTCCTGGAAAGTCAGCGCTTCGGCCACCCGCGCGGTTTCCTTGATCGCGGCGAAGACAAGCGGCGGGCCGCTGGCGAGCAGGCGGGCGATCTCCCAGACGCGGTCCTCCAGCTTCTCCTTCGGCAGCACCTCGTTGACCAGGCCCCAGCGATGCGCCTCGGCAACGTCCATCCAGCGGCCAGTGAGCAAAAGGTCCATGGCGACATGATAAGGAATGCGCTTCGGCAGCTTGATGGTCGCGGCGTCGGCAAGCGTGCCGGCGCGGATCTCGGGCAATGCGAAGGAGGAGTGATCGGAGGCGTAGATGAGATCGCAGGACAGCGCCAGCTCGAAGCCGCCCCCCACCGCCATGCCGTTTACGCAGGCGATGACAGGCTTGTTCAAGTCGCGCAGTTCCTGCAGCCCGGCAAAGCCGCCGACGCCATAGTCGCCGTCGACGGCGTCGCCGCCGGCGGCGGCCTTCAGGTCCCATCCGGCGCAGAAGAACTTGTCGCCGGCGGTCTTGACGATGGCGACGCGCAAGCCGGGGTCGTCGCGAAACGCCTTGAAGGTCTCGCCCATCAGCCGAGAGGTCTTCAGGTCGATGGCGTTGGCCTTGGGCCGATCGAGCGTGACCTCGAGGATCGAGCCTTCACGGCGGGTCGAAACGACGTCAGGCATTCTTGTTCTCTCCCAGCACCAAAAGCGCATCGGCGATCCAGGCGCCCTTGCCCTCGCTGCAGACGATCAGCGGATTGATGTCGAGTTCCTCGATCTCGCCGGCATTCGTCTGCACGAAGGCAGCAATGCCCGCGATGGCGTCGATGGCAGCTTGGACGTCGGCCTTCGGCCGACCGCGATAGCCTTCGAGCAGCGGGAACAGTTTGAGACCGCGAAGTGCTGCCTCGATGTCGTCGCGGGTCGCCGGCAGCATCAAGGTGACGCTGTCGCGCAGCAATTCGACCAGTACGCCGCCGGTGCCCAGCGTCATGACAGCGCCGAACATCGGATCGCGGGTGAAGCCGACGATCAGCTCGGCGACGCCGTCGCGCACCATGCGCTCGACATAAAGGCCGGTGCCGAGCGGCAAAAGGTCGTGCGCGGCGGTGCTGACGGATTCGGCGTCCCTGAGGTTGAGCCTGACAGCGCCGACCTCGGATTTGTGGGTGACACCCAGGGCCTTCAGCGCCACCGGGAAGCCGAGCGCCATGGACGAGATCACCGCCTCGACGGCACTGTCGGCGCGCTCGCCCTTGGGCACCGGCAGCCCGGCCTTGATCAGCCGCGCCTTGGCTTGCGCCTCGTCAGGCGTGACATGCTCGCCGCCGGCAGCGCCGGAAGCGGAGGTGTCGACCGGCTGCGCCTGCGGCTCGCGCCAGGCCCAGCCGATGAAGGCGGCCGCCTGGGCGGCATCCATCGCTTCGGAAATGCCGAACAGCGGCACCATGCCCCGCGCCATCAGCTCGGCGGTGTATTCCTCGGGCAGGTTCTCGGGCAGCGACGAGACGATCGCGCCATGCGCCTTGTTGGTCTTGAGCGCCGATTCGAAGGCGCGCAGCGTCGCCCACCAGTCGGTCACCGAGCAGCGGTCCGGGCGCGGGAAGTCGAGCACCAGCATATTGAGGTCGAAGCCGCCCGACACCATGGCGGTGAAGGTGGCGGTCATCGCCGGCTCGTTGTTCCAGATGAAGGTGTGGTAGTCCAATGGATTGGCGACCGCGACCAGCGGCCCGAGCGTCGACTTGACATGGGCACGGTGTTCTTCCGTCAGCACCGGGAAGTTGACCCAGCGGCCTTCGGCGCTGTCGGCCATGACCGAAGCCTCGCCGCCCGAACAGCTCATCGATGACAGGCTGTAGCCGGGCAGCGGACCGGTGACATGCAGCAGCTTCAGCGCCTCGATGAAGGCGGGGATGGAATCGACGCGCGCGATGCCGAGCCGTTTCAGGAAGGCCCCGGACGCTGCGTCCGAGCCGGCGAGCGACGCGGTGTGCGAGACGGTCGCTTGCCTGGCCTGTTCGGAGCGGCCGACCTTCATGGCGATGATCGGCTTTTTCAATTCCCTCGCCCGTGCCGCCAGCCGCTCGAAGCCGGCTACCGAATCGAAAGCCTCGATGTGCAGGCCGAGCGAGGTGACGCGCTCGTCCTCGATCAGGCCGAGCGCCATTTCGGAGAGGCCGGTCTGCGCCTGGTTGCCGGCGGTCATCAGGAAGGCGATCGGCAGGCCGCGCTTCTGCATCGTCATGTTGATGGCGATGTTGGACGACTGGGTAATAATGGCCACCCCTTTGCCGCCGTCGGCCAATCTTATGCCGCCATGCTGGTCGGGCCACAAAAGCGCGCCGTCGGCATAGTTGATCAGGCCGTAACAGTTCGGCCCGATGATCGGCATCTCGCCGGCGGCGGCGACGAGTTCGGCCTGCAGGCGCTCGCCATCCGCGTCATAGGCTTCGGTTTCGAGGAAACCGGCGGCAAAGCAGACGGCCCCGCCGGCGCCGCGTTCGGCCAGGGCCTTGATCACGTCGATGGTCAGGTGTCGGTTGACGCCGACAAAGGCGGCGTCCGGCGCGCCGGGCAGATCGGCGACCGAACGATAGGCCTTGCGGCCGGCGACCTCTTCCTTGCTCGGGTGCACCGGCCAGATCTCGCCGGCAAAGCCCATCTTGATCGACTGTGCCACGACCGCGGCGGCCTGCGCGCCGCCGAACACGGCGATCGATTTAGGGCGCAGAAGGCGTTCAAGTTTGTGCATGGATCAGGCCCCGAACGGGCGCAGCAGCGCCCGCGAAATGATGTGGCGCTGGATTTCCGACGTGCCTTCCCAGATGCGCTCGACCCGGGCGTCGCGCCAGATGCGCTCCAGCGGCAGGTCGTCCATCAGCCCCATGCCGCCATGGATCTGGATCGCTTCGTCGGCGACGTAAGCCAGCATTTCTGTGGCCTTCAGCTTGGCCATGGCCATGTCCTGGTCGGTGACGGTGCCCTGATCGTACTTCCAGCCGGCTTCGAACACCATCAGGTCCGCGGCCTTGAGTTCGGTTGCCATGTCGGCGAGCTTGAACGACACGCCCTGGAACTTGCCGATCTGCTGGCCGAATTGCTGACGCTGCGCGGCGTACTCGACCGCATGGCCAAGCGCCCGCTCGGCACGGCCGAGGCAGGTGGCGCCGACCTGCAGGCGGGTGGCGCCGAGCCAGGAATTGGCGACGTCGAAACCCTTGTGGACTTCACCCAACACCTGGCTTGCCGGAAGGCGGCAATCGTCGAATTCGAGGATGGCGTTGGTGTAGCCGCGATGCGAGACGTTGCGGTAGCCGTCGCGCACCGTGAAGCCCTTGGTGCCCTTGTCGACGAAGAAGGCGGTGATCTTCTTGCGTTTGCCGCGCGGCGAATCCTCTTCGCCCGAGGCCATGAAGACGATGGCAAAGTCGGCGAGGTCGGCGTGGGAGATAAAGTGCTTGGTGCCGTTCAATACCCAGTCGTCGCCGTCCTGCACGGCGGTCGCCTTCATGCCGCGCAGATCGGAGCCGGCGCCCGGCTCGGTCATCGCCAGGCAATCCCATTTCTCGCCGCGGATGCACGGGAACAGATATTTTTCGCGCTGCTCCGGCGTGCCGGCCAAAAGGATGTTGGAGGGGCGCGCGACGCAGGTCCAGTGCAGCGCGTAGTTGGCGCGGCCGAGTTCCTTCTCGTAGAGCAGCCAGGTCACCGTATCGAGCCCCGCGCCGCCGACATCGGCCGGCATGTTGGCGGCATAGAGACCGGCTTCGATCGCCTTGGCCTTTAGCTCCTCGATCAGTTCGCGGCGCAGCACGCCGGTGCGCTCGACCTCGCGCTCATGCGGGTAAAGCTCATTCTCGACGAAGGCGCGCGTCGTCTCGACAATGAGCTTCTGTTCCTCCGACAGACCGAAATCCATGGTCTCAGCCTTTCTTCTTTTTCTTCGGTTTTTCGGCTTTCTTCACCGGCTTCGATGCCTTCGCCTTCTCGGCCGCCTTGGAGGCGGCCGGCTTTTTCGCCGCCAGCTTGGCCAACTGCCTGGTATAGTCCTTGTGCAGGGCGCCGGCGCCCCAGCCCTTGCCCTTGTTCTGCTTCGAGAGCGCATCCATGATGGCGACCAGATTATCGTCGCGGATCTTTTCCAGTTCGCGGATCGACAGGCCATGCGCCTGGTCGTCCGACTGCGTGGCGATCAGGTCGACCAGCTCGTCGTTGAACTCCGGTACGTCCATCAGCTTGGTCCACGGCCATTTCAGGCAGGGGCCGAACTGCGCCATGAAGTGGCGCATGCCGGCTTCGCCGCCGGCGACGCGATAGACCTGGAACATGCCCATCTGTGCCCAGCGCAGGCCGAAGCCATAGCGCATGATGTCGTCCAGTTCCTCGACGGTGCAGATGCCGTCCTTGATCAGCCACAGCGCCTCGCGCCAGGCGGCTTCCAGCAGTCGGTCGCCGACGAAGGCTTCAATCTCCTTGCGGATGACGACAGGCTTCATGCCGATCGAGGCATAGATCTCCTTGGCGACTTCGACCGCCTCGGGGAATGTCTGGTCGCCGCCGACGATTTCCACCAGCGGCAAGAGATAGACCGGGTTGAACGGGTGACCGACGACAAGCCGCTCCGGGTGTTTTTTCATCGCCACCTGCATGTCGGTCGGCTTGATGCCGGAGGTCGACGAGCCGACGATGGCGTTGGCCGGCGCGTGGATATCGATCTCGGACAGGACCTTATGCTTGAGGTCGAGCCGTTCCGGCACGCTCTCCTGGATGAAATCGGCATCGGCCACCGCCTCGGCGATGGTCTTGGCGAAGGTCAGCCTGCCTTCTTTCGGCAGGCCGCCCGGAACCATCTGCTTGTAGGCGCGGCGCGCGCCCTTCATCACTTCTGAGACCTTGCGCGAGGCCTCGGGATCAGGGTCGAAGATCGACACGTCGATGCCATTCAAGAGCAGGCGCGCCACCCAGCCTGCGCCGATGACACCGCCGCCGATGGCGGCCGCCTTGTTGATGATGCTCATGGTCAGGCTCCGGTTCTTGTCTTGGCTGTTTCGGGATCGGTGAGCGGCACGCGCTCGCCGGCGCGGATAATGGCGGGGTCGTAGGCCCTGCGGACAAAGACTTCGAGCACGAATGGCCTGAAGAACTCGATCGGCAGCGTCTCGTAGTCGGGGTCGAAGCTCGACTGGTCCCAGCGCTCGCAGAACTGGTCGCAATCGTCGAAATAGGCATGACCGGCGAAGCGGTCACGCGCATGGCGGTTGCCGCCAAGATGATGGGCATAGTAGAGGCGCTGGAAATCGCCGTGCTTCTCCACCACCCAGGTGCATTGTTCGCGCACGAAAGGCTTCAGGATCGACGCGGCGTATTCGTCGTGGTTGTAGGGTGCGTAGATGTCGCCGATGTCGTGCAGCAACGCGCAGGCGATCCAGTCGGTGTCGGCGCCGTCGCGCCAGGCGCGTGTTGCCGCCTGCAGCGAATGGCCGAGCCGGGTGATCTTGTAGCCGGAAAGGCTCTCGTCGAGTTGAACCAGGGCTTCCAGCAACCGATCACCGGTTTTGGCGGCATAGTCGATTTCATGGGCGGTCAGGAATTCGTAGTCGTCCTTGTCGCCATCCTTCATTGCGGTGAATTTGACGGTGGCCATCTGAAGCTCCCCTCTCTATGCCGCGATCGGCGGCCGCTTGGTGAGGTTGAGCTTCCTGCGCACTTCCTCCGGCCCCAGAATCCTGGCGCCGAGATTGGTGACGATGCTGGCGGCACGTTCGACCAGCTGCGCGTTGGTGGCAAGCACGCCCTTGTCGAGCCAGAGATTGTCTTCGAGACCGACGCGGACATTGCCGCCGGCCAGCACTGCGGCGGCGGCATAGGCCATCTGGTTGCGGCCGATCGAAAAGGCCGACCAGCTCCAGGTCGACGGCACGTTGTTGACCATGGCCATGAAAGTGTTGAGGTCGTCAGGCGCCCCCCATGGCACGCCCATGCAGAGCTGCACAAGCGCATCCGGCTTCAGAACCTGTTCCTCGACCAACTGCTTGGCGAACCACAGATGGCCTGTGTCGAAGGCCTCGATCTCCGGCTTGACGCCGAGCGCGGTCATCATGCCGCCCATGGCGCGCAGCATGCCGGGTGTGTTGGTCATGACATAGTCGGCCTCTGCGAAGTTCATTGTGCCGCAGTCCAACGTGCAGATCTCCGGCAGGCACTGGCGTACATGCTCCATGCGGTTGGTGGCGCCGCCCATGTCGGTGCCCTTCTCATTGAGCGGCAGCGGCGCTTCGGGCGAGCCGAACACCATGTCTCCACCCATGCCGGCGGTAAGGTTCAGCACCACGTCGACGTCTGCCTCGCGGATGCGCTCGGTCACCTCGCGGTAGAGATGAACGTCGCGCCTGGGCTTGCCGGTTTCGGGGTCGCGCACATGGCAATGCACGATCGCCGCCCCCGCCTTGGCCGCGTCGATGGCCGAATCAGCGATCTCTTTGGGCGAGCGCGGCACATGCGGGCTGCGGTCCTGCGTGCCGCCGGACCCGGTCACGGCACAGGTAATGAAAACCTCACGGTTCATCGCAAGCGGCATGGAACTCTCCTCCCAGTCGAAACAGGCGCCAAGCATCGCCCGACTTGCCGAAAACTGCTTTGCGTTTTACGAAGCTTCCATGACTAAAGGCGAAAAACTGACGATCTTTCGCGCCGAGCGTCTGCCGCTCAAGGTGACGATGCTGGTGTTTTCCGGCTCGTCCATCATGTGCGTGGCCTCGGCGGTCGACCCGCTGCGCGCCGCCAACCGCATCTCCGGCGAGACATTGTTCGATTTCAAGCTGGTTTCCGTAACCGGCGAGGCGCCGGTCACCACTTGCGGCCTTCCAGTGGCGGTCAGCGGCCGCTTCGACGCGGCCGAACCGACCGACGTTCTTGTCGTCGTCGCCGGTTTCGGCACGCAGAATTATGCGACGTCGGCTCTGCTCTCGGGCCTGCGCCGCGCCGCCCGTTCGGCGCGCGCCTGCGGCGGCGTCGAGGCCGGTACATGGCTGGTCGCGCGGGCCGGCTTGCTCGAAGGCCGCAGCGCCACGACCCATTGGGAAGACATGGAAGATTTCTCGTCGGCCTTTCCGGGCGTCGACGTCCGCCCGGACCGTTACGTCATCGACGGGCCGGTCTTCACCTCCGGTGGCGCCTCGCCCACCTTCGACCTGATGCTGCACCTCGTTCGCACCCGCCTCGGCATGGCCGTGGCGCTCGATGTGGCCAGCGTCTTCATCTACGATCAGGCCCGTGCGGCCACCGACGCTCAGCCCCTGGTCTCGCTTGGCCGGCTCGACGGCTATGATCCGCGCCTGGCGCAAGCCATCCGGCTGATGGAAGCGCATGTCGACCAGCCGTTGACGGTCGCCGCCGTAGCAAAGCGCGCCGGGGTGACGGCACGGACACTGGAGAGCATCTTCCGCAAGTCGATCGGCGAGACGCCCGGCGCCTACTATCTCAGGCTGCGCCTGGGCGCTGCGCGGCGGCTGGTGATCGACACCAGAGTGGCCATGGCCGACATTGCCGGGCGGACCGGATTTTCATCCGCCGCGGCATTTTCGAGGGCGTTTTCAAGAGCTTTCGGTGAAGCCCCGGTCAGGCTACGCCGGGGTTGATGTACATGTCGTCCAAAGTGGGAAGCGGTTGATCAGGCAGCGTTCTGCCGGTCGCCGCCACTATCGATCTGCGAGCGCATCTGTCTTGCCAGATGGGTCTCGAAACGGCTGGCAACGGCGCGGTCCCATTCGTTGGAGCGGCGCGCACCATCCTTCGGATGCGGCATTGCCATCAGCCGGTCGATAATCGACCCGGCCTCGCCATTTGAGAGCAGGGCGTCGATTTCACGTTCGTTCTGCATATCGGTTCGCCTCCTTCTTCCTCTCCCGCCACGAGCACCTTCTTATAGGAGATTCGTGACGGCAGTTTGAAGGCAAGAGAGAGGCGATTGAGGGGCGTCAGTGGGCAAAACCTTGTCGTCGATTCCGCACTGGCGCAAAGCCCTTTCACCCGGTCTCGGCGCCACCCTCGTCCGCCCGCCGGCACCTTTTCCGTTCAATGGCGAACAGGGCGGCAGGCAAATAAGCGCGACGCCGGGAACTTCTCCCCGCGAAGCGGCGTGGGTAAGCGGAGCGGCGGCTGAACGAGCCGCCGCCCGCCTTTCATCCCTTACACGTAGCGGTTGACGATGTTTTCGAGCAGTTCCTGACGGCCGGAGCGCGGCTGCGGTTCGATCTTCTTCTTCACCACGCGCTCGGCGATGTCCTCCAGCGTGCGCTTGCCGGCAAGCATCGCCTTGGCCTCGCCGCTGTTCCAGCCTGCGTAGCGCTCGGCGAGTGGAGCCGACAGCGCCTTGTCTTCGACCATCTTGGCGGCTGCCTTCAGGCCGCGCGCGCAGGCATCCATGCCGCCGATATGGCCGATCAGCAGGTCCTGCGGATCGAGCGACTGGCGGCGCAGCTTGGCGTCGAAATTGGTGCCGCCGGTCTTGAAGCCGCCCGCCTGCAGGACCTGGTAATAGGCCAGGGCCATCTCCGGCACATTGTTGGGGAACTGGTCGGTGTCCCAGCCCGACTGGTAGTCGTTGCGGTTCATGTCGATCGAGCCGAAGATGCCGAGCGCATTGGCCAACGCCAGCTCGTGCTCGAAGGAATGGCCGGCGAGGATGGCGTGGCCCTGCTCGATGTTGAGCTTGACCTCCTTCTCCAGGCCGAAGCGCTTGAGGAAGCCATAGACGGTCGCGACATCGTAGTCGTACTGGTGTTTTGTGGGTTCCTGCGGCTTCGGCTCGATCAGGATCGTGCCTTTGAAGCCGATTTTGTGCTTGTAGTCGACGACGAGGTTGAGGAAACGGCCGGCCTGCTCCTGCTCGCGGGCAAGGTCGGTGTTGAGCAGCGTCTCATAGCCCTCGCGTCCGCCCCAAAGCACATAATTCTCGCCCTTCAGCCGCTTGGTGACGTCGATGCAGCTCTTCACCGTCGCCGCCGCATAGGCAAACACATCCGGATCGGGGTTTGTCGCGGCACCCGACATGAAACGGCGGTGCGAGAACAGGTTCGCCGTGCCCCACAAGAGCTTGACGCCAGTCTGCTTCATCTTGGTGGCGAAATAGTCCGCGATCTCGTCGAGGCGCGCGGAACTTTCCGAAAAATCCTTGCCTTCGGGCCGCACGTCGGCATCGTGGAAGCAGAAATAAGGCGCGCCGAGCAGCGAGAACATCTCGAAGGCGACGTCTGCTTTCAGTTTTGCCAGTTCCATCGTGTCGATGCCGCCGGCCTTGGGGAACCACGGCCGATCGAAGGTCTGGCCGCCGAACGGATCGCCGCCCGGCCAGGCGAAGGAATGCCAGTAGGCGACGGCGAAGCGCAGATGGTCTTCCAGCCGCTTGCCGGCCACCAGCTCGTCCGGGTTGTAGAACCGGTAAGCCAGCGGATTGGCCGAGTCCGGCCCCTCATATTTGATCTTCTGGATGTCGCCGAAAAAGCCGCTGCTCATGGATTTCCTTCCTCTCCGAAATGGCTCCGCCTGATTACCTCAGGCGTAATTGGTTCCGTTCGTCCGTTGGGTGAAAAGGGTCATGTCAAAGCCAACGAAGGAGACAGATCATGACCGATCTCAACAAGATCGCCGAAAGCTACATCACCGCCTGGAACGAGAGCGACGCCGCGCGCCGTCAGGCGCTGCTCAAGGCGACTTTCACCGAAGACGTCAGCTATCGCGATCCCATCATGCAGGGCGACGGCCATGAAGGCGTCGCGGCGCTGATCGACGGCGTGCAGCAGCGCTTTGCCGGCTTCCGCTTCTCGCTGAAAGGCACACCGGACGGGTTTGCCGACAAAATCCGCTTTTCCTGGAACCTCGGCCCGGAGGGCACACCGTCCATCATCGAAGGCACCGATATCGGCGTCATCGAGAACGGCCGCCTGAAGAGCATCACCGGCTTCCTCGACAAGGTGCCGGCGCAGTGAGGCTTCACGGCTAAGGTAGGCGCCAGGCGCCCCCCTCTGGCCTGCCGGCCATCTCCCCCTCAAGGGGGGAGATTGGCTGATTTTTATACCTTCGCCAACCTCCGGCCTTGCAAGGCTAGCGTAGCCGCCAAAGCTGCCGATCTTCCCCCTAGAGGGAGAGATGCCCGGCAGGGCAGAGGGGGGCGCGTGGCGCCTGCTCACGCCGTTGCCGCCCTGATCGCCGGATAAAGCCCGCGGTAGCGCTGGTAGGCATCGGCAAATGCACCATCCAAGCCGGCATCCGGTTCGATCGTTGCATCGGTCCTCGGCGCCGTGCAGACATCGAGCGGATCAGTGTCCGTCGCTGCGATCAGGCCGAGCCGGGCGGCGCCGAAGGCGGCGCCGAAATCGCCGTCGGCGGGAATGTCGACAGGCAGCTGAAGCGCGGTGGCGATGGCCTTCAGCCAGTAGCGCGAGCGCGAGCCGCCGCCGATCGCCGTCACACGCATCAAGCTCGTGCCCGCAGTCTTCAACGCCTCGAGGCTGTCGCGAAAGGCGAAGGCCACGCCTTCCAGCACGGCCTGGGTCAGGACGGCGCGGCTCGATTCATGCGCCAGTCCGGTAAAGGAGCCGCGAATGACGGAATCATTGTGCGGTGTGCGCTCGCCCGAGAGATAGGGCAGGAAGGACACGCCGGTCGGCGCCTTCAGTGTATCGCCCAGTTCCGATGTCAACTCGCCTGCGCCCTTGCCGGTAATCTCGGACAGCCAATTGAGCGAATCGGTGGCCGACAGGATGACGCCCATCTGATGCCAGGTGTCAGGCAGCGCATGGCAGAAAGTGTGGACCGCGCTTGCCGGGTTGGGCAGATAGGAGGCATTGGCGGCAAACAGCACGCCTGACGTGCCCAGAGACACGAACGCATGGCCGGCACGGACCGTGCCCATGCCGCAAGCGGAAGCCGCATTGTCGCCGGCGCCGCCGGCAATCGGGATGCCGGCTTCGACGCCCCATTTCGACGCCAGCTCGCCGCGCAGCCCACCGGCCTTCTGCGTACCCTCGACCAGGGATGGCATGTGCTTTTCGTCGAGCGACGTGGCCGCGAGCAGGTCGGCGGACCAGCGCCGCTTCCCAACGTCGAGCCAGGAAGTGCCAGCCGAGTCCGACATTTCCGAAATATGTTCGCCGGTCAGCCACAGCCGCAGGAAATCCTTGGGCAGCAGCACCTTGGCCACTTTGGCGAAAATGGCGGGTTCGTTGTTCTTCACCCAGGCGAGCTTCGGCGCGGCGAAACCGGGAAAGACGATGTTGCCGGTCAGCTCGCGAAACCGCGGATCGGCGTCGAGCGCGGCTGCCTCGGCATGGCTGCGCGTATCGTTCCACAGAATGCAGGGGCGCAGCACCTTGTCAGAGGCATCGAGCAAGGTGGCGCCATGCATCTGACCGGATAGGCCAATGCCTTTCACCGCCGCGAACTGCCAGGGATGGGAGGCCTTCAGTTCGGCAATCGCGTCTTCGCAGGCGCGTAGCCAGTGGGCTGGATCCTGTTCGGACCAGCCGGGATGCGGCCGCGAAACGTCGAGCGCGCCATGGCCGGAACCGATGACGGTCTGTTCGGCATCGATCAGCAGCGCCTTGACGCCGGACGTGCCAAGGTCGAGGCCGAGATACATGTTTTCCTCCCTTGCCATTATTTTTTTCGGATCTCGAAAAAATCTGGCCGAGGCAGTTTTTAAGCCAAGATCCGCCGCGGGTCAATTCTCTGACAATCGGCCGCGCATCACGAAAACAACGCCGACGGCGGGCTGTGTGGCCGCGCCAGCGTACGCGCCGCCACCAACACGCTTTGGAGGGTTGGCGAGACGCACGCCAAGCACCAATTCTGGCTCAATCAAAGCACAGCTCTGTCCGGCCCGTTTTCCAGTTCATCAACCATGACGGGCAGATTAGGCTTTGTAAAACGGAACGAATTGTGTCTTCATTGCGGCGTAGGGTGGGGGCTTGCAATCGCGAATCTTGGAGGGACGCGGTGCGGCGCTTTGAAAACAGGCTTCCGAATGGCGATTCGGAAGACATCGCTAAATTAGTTGTTCTGAAACGGCATATGCCGGTGATGTTTCTTCCTCGAATGCTTGGCGTTTTTGCCGCGACGTTGCTGGCGTTGCTGCCCAATTCCGCCGCCTTCGCCGCATGCCTGCTCGTTCCGACCGCCGGAAACGACACCTTCATCTGCGACAGCGGCGATTCGGGCGGCAGCCTCAACGATCTGAACGGCGACAACACGCTCACCTTTCCCGCCGGCGGCACCGGCCAGGTGAGCGGCAATGTCACCTTCGGCGTTGGTTCGGACCGCATCAACATGCAATCCGGTACCATCACCGGCACGGTCGACCAGGGCGGTGGCGCCGATTTCTTCACCATCGGCGCTGGCACCGTCATCGGCAATGTGCAGCAAGGCTCGGGCATAGACGACTTCAACATAAGCGGCGGCCAGATCGGTTCACTTAACCAGGGTGATGGCCTCGACACCTTCACCATGACGGACGGACGCATTGTCGATTTCTTCGACGACGGCGACCATGCGGTGATGACGGGCGGCCGCATCGGCCGCGTCAACATGAAGCTCGACCAGAACTATTTCAACATGTCCGGCGGCGCCATCGACCGCAACCTCGTCACCGGCTTCGACAAGGACACGATCATCCTTTCGGGCGGCACGATCGGCGGCAACATCAGCGTCAGCGGCGGCAATGACAGCGTGACGATTACCGGCGGCACGGTCGGCGGCGACGTGCTGATGAGCTTCGGAGCCGACAATTTCGTCTGGGATGGCGGCGGCATCATCTATGGCGCCGTCGACCTCGGCGCCGACAACGACACGGCAAAGCTGAGCAACCTGACCAATTCCAATCTGGGCGGCGCCGACGCGCTGAATGGCGGCCTCGGCACCGACACGTTGAGTTTCGACAACGTCAAGCTCAAAGGCATCAGCCGGGTGCAGAACTGGGAGAGCATCGACGCCACCAATGACACCGAACTAACGCTGGACGGCAATCTGGTGCTGGGAGACAGCGGCACCGGCACAGGCTCGCTCAGCGTCGATGCCGCAAGCACGCTCTATGGCGGCGGCTTCAACGCGTCGATACAGGCCTTTACGGCGGGCCAGCTTGCGGACGTCGTCAATGCCGGCCGCATCGACCTGACCAATGGCAGTACAGGCGCGACGGATCGGCTGACGATTTCGGGCAATTACACCGGGCTTGGCGGCCTGCTGCTCATCCAGACAGAACTCGGCGATGATTCCTCGGCCTCGGACAGGCTGGTGCTGTCGG